>NZ_CP120997.1:5900000-6500000 GCF_030719295.1 Streptomyces sp. Mut1
GGTCAAGTGATTCCGCGCCGACAATGTAGCGGGGCTCAAGCGTACCGCCGAAGTCGTGTCATTCCAGCATGAGGGCCAACGCCCGCTGGGATGGGTAGGGGAGCGTCGTGTGCCGGGTGAAGCAGCCGCGGAAGCGAGTTGTGGACGGTTCACGAGTGAGAATGCAGGCATGAGTAGCGATACACACGTGAGAAACGTGTGCGCCGATTGACTAAGGGTTCCTGGGTCAAGCTGATCTGCCCAGGGTAAGTCGGGACCTAAGGCGAGGCCGACAGGCGTAGTCGATGGACAACCGGTTGATATTCCGGTACCCGCTTTGAAACGCCCAGTACTGAATCAGGCGATGCTAAGTCCGTGAAGCCGGCCCGATCTCTTCGGAGTTGAGGGTAGTGGTGGAGCCGATGAACCAGACTTGTAGTAGGTAAGCGATGGGGTGACGCAGGAAGGTAGTCCAGCCCGGGCGGTGGTTGTCCCGGGGTAAGGGTGTAGGCCGTGTGGTAGGTAAATCCGTCACACATATAAGGCTGAGACCTGATGCCGAGCCGATTGTGGTGAAGTGGATGATCCTATGCTGTCGAGAAAAGCCTCTAGCGAGTTTCATGGCGGCCCGTACCCTAAACCGACTCAGGTGGTCAGGTAGAGAATACCGAGGCGTTCGGGTGAACTATGGTTAAGGAACTCGGCAAAATGCCCCCGTAACTTCGGGAGAAGGGGGGCCATCACTGGTGAGGGAACTTGCTTCCTGAGCTGGGGGTGGCCGCAGAGACCAGCGAGAAGCGACTGTTTACTAAAAACACAGGTCCGTGCGAAGCCGTAAGGCGATGTATACGGACTGACGCCTGCCCGGTGCTGGAACGTTAAGGGGACCGGTTAGCTGCCTTTCGGGGTGGCGAAGCTGAGAACTTAAGCGCCAGTAAACGGCGGTGGTAACTATAACCATCCTAAGGTAGCGAAATTCCTTGTCGGGTAAGTTCCGACCTGCACGAATGGCGTAACGACTTCTCGACTGTCTCAACCATAGGCCCGGTGAAATTGCACTACGAGTAAAGATGCTCGTTTCGCGCAGCAGGACGGAAAGACCCCGGGACCTTTACTATAGTTTGATATTGGTGTTCGGTTCGGCTTGTGTAGGATAGGTGGGAGACTTTGAAGCGGCCACGCCAGTGGTTGTGGAGTCGCCGTTGAAATACCACTCTGGTCGTGCTGGATGTCTAACCTGGGTCCGTGATCCGGATCAGGGACAGTGTCTGATGGGTAGTTTAACTGGGGCGGTTGCCTCCTAAAGAGTAACGGAGGCGCCCAAAGGTTCCCTCAGCCTGGTTGGCAATCAGGTGTTGAGTGTAAGTGCACAAGGGAGCTTGACTGTGAGACCGACGGGTCGAGCAGGGACGAAAGTCGGGACTAGTGATCCGGCAGTGGCTTGTGGAAGCGCTGTCGCTCAACGGATAAAAGGTACCCCGGGGATAACAGGCTGATCTTCCCCAAGAGTCCATATCGACGGGATGGTTTGGCACCTCGATGTCGGCTCGTCGCATCCTGGGGCTGGAGTCGGTCCCAAGGGTTGGGCTGTTCGCCCATTAAAGCGGTACGCGAGCTGGGTTTAGAACGTCGTGAGACAGTTCGGTCCCTATCCGCTGTGCGCGTAGGAATATTGAGAAGGGCTGTCCCTAGTACGAGAGGACCGGGACGGACGAACCTCTGGTGTGCCAGTTGTCCTGCCAAGGGCATGGCTGGTTGGCTACGTTCGGAAAGGATAACCGCTGAAAGCATCTAAGCGGGAAGCCTGCTTCGAGATGAGTATTCCCACCAACTTGATTGGTTAAGGCTCCCAGTAGACGACTGGGTTGATAGGCCAGATGTGGAAGCCCGGTAACGGGTGGAGCTGACTGGTACTAATAGGCCGAGGGCTTGTCCTCAGTTGCTCGCGTCCACTGTGTTGGTTCTGAAATAACGAACTGCCGTGACTGTGTTTAATTAAACGCAGCGCCCGGTGTTGTTTAATTTCATAGTGTTTCGGTGGTCATTGCGTTAGGGAAACGCCCGGTTACATTCCGAACCCGGAAGCTAAGCCTTTCAGCGCCGATGGTACTGCAGGGGGGACCCTGTGGGAGAGTAGGACGCCGCCGAACTCCTTTTAGGAAGAGCCCCGTGCCCTTGTGGCACGGGGCTCTTCTGCGTTTACGCCCTCCCTCGACACCGCCCGTGCATCCCCTTGCCCGGCCACCGACCCATGTGCCGGCCGGGCCGGGTGACGGTGTGCCAGGCGGTTTTGCGCACCCCTCGGATCGGGGTATGCTTTAGCTCGTTGCCGCAGGGCAACAAGGCCCCAATAGCTCAGTCGGTAGAGCGTCTCCATGGTAAGGAGAAGGTCTGCGGTTCGATTCCGCATTGGGGCTCCGACAAACGAAAGGCCCCCGCCACACGGCGGGGGCCTTTCGCATGTGCGGGGCGCCTCTACGGGGCCGGGTGCGGTTCCGGGACGCGCATCGTCAGGATGGCCATGTCGTCCGACGGCGGATCGGCCGCGAAGCGCTCCACGGCCCGGAGAATGCGTGCGGCCACCGCGCCTGCCGTAAGACCCGTGCAGTGGGCCAGCACCTCCGCCAGGCCGTCGTCGCCGAGCATGCGCGTACCCTCCCGGCGTTCCGTCACACCGTCCGTGACGCACAGCAGTACATCGCCCGGCTCCAGGGTCAGCGTCTGCTCGTACAGCTCCAGGTCCTCCAGGACGCCCAGCAGCGGCTGCGGGTCCGCCGCCGGCTCGACCGAGCCGTCCTGGCGCAGGCGCAGCGGCAGCGGGTGCCCGGCGCAGACGACCTTCAGGAGCGCGCTGCCGTCCTCCTGCGGCCACAGCTCCCCGTAGAGAAGCGTGAGGAAGCGGCTGCGGGAACCCTCGTCCAGGATGGCCGCGTTGAGCCGCTCCAGGACCGCGGGGCCGCCGAAGCCCTCCCGGGCCAGCAGGCGCAGCGCGTGGCGGGCCAGGCCCGTCACAGCGGCCGCCTCCGGCCCCGTACCGCAGACGTCGCCGATGGCGAAGCCGTAGGCGCCGTCCCGGATCGGGAATACGTCGTAGAAGTCGCCGCCGACCTCGTTGCCCTCGCCGGCCGCACGGTAGATGACATCGACCTCGACGTTCGGGACGGTCGGCAGGCCCGGCGGCAGCAGACTGCGCTGGAGGGACTGGCTGATCGCCGTGCGCTCCGAGTACAGGCGGGCGTTGTCCAGGGCCAGGGCGGCCCTGCGGGACAGGTCCTCGGCCAGTTCCAGGATCTCCTGGCGGAAGTGGTCGTCGGACGGCTTGCCGAGCGTGAGCATGCCGATCACCCGGTTGCGGGCGACGAGCGGCAGGACCACCGTCTCACCGCCCACCGCGGCGGCCGTGGCCAGCGTCGTACGCGTGCCCGAGTCGAGGCCGCCCTGTTCGCCGGCGCCGATACTGCGCATCGACGTGCGCAGCGCCGCCTCGTGGGCGGCCTCCGAGGGCGCGGACCACACACGGGCGCCGGGGGTCGGCACCGGCTCCGGCGGGTCGATCCGGGTGAGCAGGGCCTTGAGGCCGTCGATGCGGTCCTCGTCCTCGTGCAGGACGTAGGAGAGGTCCGGCTCCGACGACTGGTCGGCGATCGTGTAGACGGCGCACCACGTCGCCAGGGTCGGGACCGTCATCTGGGCCATCAGCGCCAGCGTCTGGTCCCGGTCCAGCGTGCCCGCCAGCAGGTCCGACGCCTCGACGAGGAAGGACAGCGAGCCGCGGCGCAGCCGTTCCAGCTCGCCCAGGCGCGCCGACTCGACCGCCAGGGCGATCCGGTCCGCGGCGAACTGGAGACGCAGCGCCTCCTCGTTGGAATACCGGCCGGCGGCCTCGGCGGCGACGCCCAGCGAGCCCGTGAGCCGCCCCTCGACCTTCAGCGGGACTGTGACCACCGAGCGCATCCCGGTGTTGCCGAGCAGCGGCACGGCGCCCGGGACGGCGTCCAGGTCCTCGTGGACGGCGGGCATCCGCGCGGAGCCGTACCGTCCGGTGCCGGCCTCCACGGGGACGCGGGCGAAGCGCTGGCGGGCCGAGGGCAGGCCGGTCGTGGCCCGTACCTCCAGCTCGGTCTCGTCGTCCGTCGCCAGCAGCAGGAAGGCGGCGTCGGCGTCGAGCATGTCGCGTGCCCGCTCGACGGTGCGCTGGAGCAGCCCGTCGAGGTCGTCGGGGGCGGGAGAGCCGATGAAGACCTCGAAGGGGTCCGTCTTGCGGCTCTCGGCGGCGTCCGAGACCGGGGCGCGTACCGGGGACTGGAGGACCGCGCGCTCGTAGTCGCGTACCAGCAGGCAGACCGTCGACGGCTCGCCCTGCGTATCGCGTACCCGCAGGTGGGAGCCGTAGACCGGGATGGTGCGGCCGTCGGCGCCCCGGATGCCGTAGCTGCCCTCCCAGCGGGAGAGGCGCAGGGCGTCGGCGATGCCCGTGTTCGTGCCCGGGGTCTGCGGCCAGGCGGTGAAGTCGGTGAGCTGCTTGCCGATGACCTGGTCCGCCGTGTAGCCGAACAGGTACGCGGCGTCGTCGTTCCACGCGGCGACGGCGCCCGTGCTGTCGATCTGGACGACGGCGACCCTGACGCGTTCGTCGGCGACCGGGAGGAGACCGACGGGCAGGAGCGGGCCGGCGGAGCGGATGCCCACCGGGCGGTCGGGAAGATCGAGCTGGAACCAGACATGTTTGCGGGTGGGGGAGTATTCGACGCCCCAGCGGGAAGCCAGCGCGGCGCACAGCAGCAGTCCGCGGCCGTTCTCGCTGTCGAGGCTGCCGAGCTCCAGTCCCGACGACTGGAGCGGGATCTCGCGCTCCGGATAGTGGTCGGAGATCTCCACGCGGACGCCGTCCTCCGTGCGCAGGCACAGCACATCGGCCGCCGTGCCCGCGTGGACCACCGCATTGGTGACGAGCTCGCTGGTCAGGACGACGGCGTCGTCCACGACGTCGGTGTACCCCCACCCCTGGAGCGTGTCGCGGACAAAGGCGCGGGCCGTAGCGACGGAGCGCGCCACCGGGTCGAAGGTGGCAGCCGCACGCGCCGTGATCACAGCACTCCCCATATGGTGTCTCGTCGCTTCCCCGAGTCCTGTGCCCGTTTCTCGCCGCTTCGATTCGCCTGCCAGGCTAGACGCTCCCCACGCGCACCGGGTACACGAGGGCCGACTTCGGACAGGCATGGGCGGGAACGGCCTGGTTCCCGACAAGGTCGGGCTTCCCTTGGGAGGGATGGGGGACAACCATGGGAGGTCGCACCCCGACCGGTTCCCGCCTGGTACGTTTCAACGATTTGACGTCCGCATGGTCACCCGTCGACGGTGGGCTGTGGCGGTGAGCCATGGAAGTTGTGGGCAGGCTCTCGGACGAGGTCCTAGCTAGATGGTCAACCCCTGCGGGAGGGACACGGTGGAGTCTGACGTGGCGGCGCGGGGATCAAGCACGCGCAGTAAAGGCGGACAGTCCGTGAAGAAGCAGCGCAATGGAACCGTCGAGGTCGACGCCGCGGCGCTCCACAGACTGCTGGCCGGTCTGGTGGCCATGCGCGACGGGAACTTCCGCAGGCGGGTCACCGTCTCCGGCGAAGGCGTGATGGCGGAGCTCGCCGCGGTCTTCAACGAGGTCGCCGACCGGAACGTGCACCTCACGGGCGAGCTGGCGCGGGTGCGCCGCGTGGTCGGCCGGGAGGGCAAGCTCACCGAGCGGCTGGAGACGGGCGCCTGCGAGGGTTCCTGGGCGGCCGCCATCGACGCCTCGAACGAGCTGGTGGACGATCTCGCGCGCCCCGTCTCCGAGGTCGGGCGGGTGCTGTCGGCCGTGGCCGACGGCGACCTCGAACAGCGGATGGAGCTCCGTTCCCACACCGCGGACGAGACGGTACGGCCGCTGCGCGGCGAGTTCCTCAAGGTCGCCCGTACCGTCAACAACCTGGTCGACCAGCTGTCGGCGTTCACCGAGCAGGTGACGCGGGTCGCGGTCGAGGTGGGGACCGAGGGCAAGCTCGGCGGGCAGGCGCAGGTGCGCGGGATGTCCGGGTCGTGGAAGGACCTCACGGACTCCGTCAACACCATGGCGTACCGGCTGACCGCACAGGTGCGCGACATCGCGCTGGTGACGACGGCGGTCGCCAAGGGTGACCTGTCGCGGAAGGTGACCGTCCATGTCGCCGGCGAGATGCTCCAGCTGAAGAACACCGTCAACACGATGGTCGACCAGCTGTCGTCGTTCTCCTCCGAGGTGACCCGGGTCGCCCGCGAGGTGGGCACGGAGGGCGAGCTGGGCGGTCAGGCCACGGTTCCGGGCGTGGCCGGGGTGTGGAAGGACCTCACGGACTCCGTCAACACGATGGCCGGGAACCTCACCTCCCAGGTGCGCGGCATCGCGGAGGTCACGACGGCGGTCGCCAACGGTGACCTGTCGCAGAAGGTGCAGGTGAGCGCGCGCGGCGAGGTCGCCCAGCTCGCCGAGACGATCAACCAGATGACCGAGACGCTGCGCACCTTCGCGGACGAGGTCACGCGCGTGGCCAGCGAGGTCGGTGGTGAGGGGCTGCTCGGAGGCCAGGCGCAGGTGCCGGGCGCGGCGGGTACGTGGAAGGACCTCACCGACTCGGTGAACACGGTCTTCCGCAACCTGACGACCCAGGTGCGCGACATCGCCCAGGTGACCACGGCGGTCGCCAGCGGTGACATGACGCAGAAGGTCACGGTCAACGTGGCCGGCGAGATGCTGGAGCTGAAGAACACCGTCAACACGATGGTCGACCAGCTCCAGTCCTTCGGTTCGGAAGTGACCCGGGTGGCCCGGGAGGTCGGTGTCGAGGGCCGGCTCGGCGGCCAGGCGGAGGTGCCGGGCGCGGCCGGGACGTGGAAGGACCTCACGGACTCCGTGAACACGGCCTTCCGGAACCTGACCGGCCAGGTGCGGGACATCGCCCAGGTGACGACGGCTGTGGCCAACGGCGATCTGTCGCAGAAGGTCACCGTCGATGTCGCGGGCGAGATGCTGGAGCTGAAGAACACCGTCAACACGATGGTGGCGCAGCTGTCCTCGTTCGCCGACCAGGTGACGCGGATGGCGCGGGACGTGGGCACGGAGGGCCGCCTCGGCGGTCAGGCGCGGGTCGACGGCGTCTCGGGTACGTGGAAGGAGCTCACGGACTCCGTCAACTTCATGGCGGGGAACCTGACCTCGCAGGTGCGCCAGATCGCGCAGGTCACGACGGCGGTGGCGCGGGGCGACCTGTCGCAGAAGATCGACGTGGACGCGCGCGGCGAGATCCTGGAACTCAAGAACACCATCAACACGATGGTCGACCAGCTCTCCGCCTTCGCGGACCAGGTGACGCGGGTGGCCCGCGAGGTGGGCACCGACGGGCGTCTCGGCGGCCAGGCGCAGGTGCCCGGCGTGGCCGGGGTGTGGCGGGACCTGACGGACTCCGTGAACGGCATGGCCGGCAATCTCACGGACCAGGTCCGCAGCATCGCGCAGGTCGCCACGGCGGTGGCGCGGGGTGACCTGTCGCAGAAGATCGACGTGGACGCGCGCGGCGAGATCCTGGAACTCAAGAACACGCTCAACACCATGGTCGACCAGCTCTCGAACTTCGCCGAGCAGGTGACCCGGGTGGCCCGCGAGGTGGGTACGGAGGGCATGCTCGGCGGTCAGGCCGAGGTGCAGGGGGTGTCCGGTACGTGGAAGGACCTCACGCAGTCCGTCAACGGCATGGCGAACAACCTCACCCTCCAGGTGCGCAACATCGCCGAGGTCACCACGGCGGTCGCCAACGGTGACCTGTCCAAGAAGATCACCGTCGACGCCAAGGGCGAGATCCTCGAACTGGTGACGACGGTCAACACGATGGTCGACCAGCTGCTCAACTTCGCGGACGAGGTCACCAGGGTCGCCCGCGAGGTGGGTACCGAGGGCATCCTCGGCGGTCAGGCCAGGGTGCGTGGCGCGACGGGCATCTGGAAGGACCTCAGCGACAACGTCAACCTGATGGCCAACAACCTGACCAGCCAGGTGCGCAACATCTCCCGCGTCTCGTCCGCCGTCGCCAACGGCGACCTGACGAAGAAGGTCACCGTGGAGGCCCGCGGTGAGGTGGCCGAGCTGGCCGACACCGTCAACACGATGGTGACGACCCTGTCCTCGTTCGCGGACGAGGTGACCCGCGTCGCCCGCGAGGTGGGCACGGAGGGCGAGCTGGGCGGCCAGGCGCGCGTACCGGGCGTCTCGGGTACGTGGAAGGACCTCACCGAGTCCGTGAACTCGATGGCGTCCAATCTGACGGGCCAGGTGCGCCAGATCGCCACCGTCACCACCGCCATCGCCAAGGGCGACCTCACCAAGAAGATCGACATCGACGCGCGCGGTGAGATCCAGGAGCTGAAGAACACCATCAACACGATGGTGGACCAGCTGTCGTCGTTCGCCGAGCAGGTGACCCGGGTCGCCCGCGAGGTGGGCACCGAGGGCCAGCTCGGCGGCCAGGCGCGGGTGCGGGACGTGGACGGCACCTGGCGCGACCTCACCGAGTCGGTGAACGAGATGGCCGGGAACCTGACCCGTCAGGTGCGGGCCATCGCGGCCGTCGCCACGGCGGTGACCCGGGGCGACCTCAACCTCAAGATCGATGTGGACGCGGCGGGCGAGATCCAGGCCCTCCAGGACAACATCAACACGATGATCGCGAACCTGCGCGACACCACCGCCACCAACAAGGAGCAGGACTGGCTCAAGGGCAACCTCGCCCGGATCTCCGGTCTGATGCAGGGGCGGCGGGACCTCGACGACGTCGCCTCGCTGATCATGAGCGAGCTGACGCCGGTCGTCTCAGCGCAGCACGGCGCCTTCTTCCTGGCCACGTCCACCGGCGAGACCGACGCGCTGGGCGGAGAGGGCGACCGCGAGGGGGCGTACGAGCTGCGCATGCGGGGTAGCTACGGCTACTCGGCGGGCTCCATGCCCACGTCCTTCCGGCCGGGGGAGACGCTCATCGGCACGGCCGCCGAGGAGAAGCGCACGATCCAGGTGGACAACGTTCCGCCGGGCTATCTGAAGGTCTCCTCCGGGCTCGGCGAGGCACCGCCCGCGCATGTGATCGTGCTGCCGGTGCTCTTCGAGGGCAAGGTGCTCGGCGTGATCGAACTGGCCTCGTTCCAGCCGTTCACGCACATCCAGCGCGACTTCCTCAACCAGCTCGCCGAAATGATCGCGACGAGCGTCAACACGATCAGCGTCAACACGACGACCGAGAAGCTGCTTGAGCAGTCCCAGGAACTGACCGAGCAATTGCGCGACCGCTCGCAGGAATTGGAGAACCGGCAGAAGGCCCTCCAGGCGTCCAACGCCGAACTGGAGGAGAAGGCCGAGCTGCTGGCCCGGCAGAACCGCGACATCGAGGTCAAGAACACCGAGATCGAGGAGGCGCGGCAGGTCCTGGAGGAGCGCGCCGAACAGCTGGCCGTCTCGATGCGCTACAAGTCCGAGTTCCTGGCGAACATGTCGCACGAGCTGCGCACACCGCTCAACTCGCTGCTCATTCTGGCCAAGTTGCTGGCGGACAACGCCGAGGGCAATCTCTCGCCGAAGCAGGTGGAATTCGCCGAGACGATCCACGGGGCCGGTTCGGACCTGCTTCAGCTGATCAACGACATCCTCGACCTGTCGAAGGTGGAGGCGGGCAAGATGGACGTCAGCCCGACCCGTATCGCCCTCGTGCAGTTGGTGGACTACGTGGAGGCGACGTTCAGGCCGCTCACCGCGGAAAAGGGGCTGGATTTCTCCGTACGCGTGTCGCCGGAGCTGCCGGCCACACTGCACACCGACGAGCAGCGGCTGCTCCAGGTGCTGCGCAACCTCCTCTCCAACGCGGTGAAGTTCACCGACAGCGGGGCCGTCGAGCTGGTGATCCGGCACGCCGGCCAAGAGGTGCCGGACGCCATCCGCGAGCAGCTGCTGGAGGCCGGTTCGCTGCGGGACGCGGACAGTGACCTGATCGCCTTCTCGGTGACCGACACGGGCATCGGGATCGCGGCGAGCAAGATGCGGGTGATCTTCGAGGCGTTCAAGCAGGCGGACGGGACGACCAGCCGCAAGTACGGCGGTACGGGTCTCGGCCTCTCCATCAGCCGTGAGATCGCGCGGCTGCTGGGCGGCGAGATCCACGCCGCGAGCGAGCCGGGCCGCGGTTCGACGTTCACGCTGTACCTGCCGCTGCACCCGAGCGAACTCCCGCCGCAGGGCTACCCGCAGATCGGTCCCGGGCCCACCGACGGCCGGACCGGGGCGGTCGAGGGCGTACGGGCGCCGGAAGCCGGGCAGGTGTACGTGCCGGGCGCTCCGGACGCCGAGCAGGCCGTGCCGCGGCCGGGCGGCGGGCAGGACGCCGGTGGCGCGGCGGGGCTGCTCAGGCGCCGTCGCAAGGCGCTGGGAGGAGGGCAGCAGCAGCCGGCGCTGCCCGCGCGGCCCGCCGCCCCCGCCCCGCAGCAGGCCCCGGCCGCCGCACCGGAGTCGTGGGCGCTCGGCGGGCAGGACGAGCCGGAGGTGCGCAGGACGTTCCGGTTCAGCGGCGAGAAGGTGCTGATCGTCGACGACGACATCCGTAACGTCTTCGCGCTCACCAGCGTGCTGGAGCAGCACGGGCTGACGGTCCTCTACGCCGAGAACGGGCGCGAGGGCATCGAAGTCCTGGAGCAGCACGACGATGTGACGGTCGTACTGATGGACATCATGATGCCGGAGATGGACGGCTACGCGACGACGTCGGCGATCCGCAGGATGCCGCAGTTCTCCGGTCTGCCGATCGTGGCGTTGACCGCGAAGGCGATGAAGGGCGACCGGGAGAAGGCACTTGAGTCGGGCGCGTCGGACTACGTCACGAAGCCGGTCGACCCTGATCATCTTCTTTCGGTCATGGAGCAATGGATGCGCGGAGAGTGATCGTTGTTGAGTGAATCCATGCTGTTTTGTTGACCGGCTCTGTCAGAAGGAGTGTGGGAACGCGGATTACGGGGAACCTTCTGGTCTCCCGCCGCGTTTCAGGTACGTGCACAGTGACATCGCGGTGACAGGGTGTGGTGACCGCCGGGGTGCGGTTACCATGACCGGCACAAGGACGGACGGCGTAAGGGAGTCGTCCCCTGGGGCGGCGCCCGGTGCAATTCCGGGGCGAGGAGGACGGGCCATGGTGCAGAAGGCCAAGATCCTCCTGGTCGATGACCGGCCGGAGAATCTGCTGGCGCTGGAGGCCATCCTCTCTGCGCTCGATCAGACACTGGTACGGGCATCGTCAGGGGAGGAGGCGCTCAAAGCGCTGCTCACGGACGACTTCGCGGTCATTCTGCTGGACGTCCAGATGCCAGGCATGGACGGTTTCGAAACCGCCGCGCACATCAAGCGACGGGAGCGGACCCGGGACATCCCGATCATCTTCCTCACCGCGATCAACCACGGCCCGCATCACACCTTCCGGGGTTACGCGGCCGGCGCGGTGGACTACATCTCGAAGCCGTTCGACCCGTGGGTGCTGCGGGCCAAGGTCTCGGTCTTCGTCGAGCTGTACATGAAGAACTGCCAGCTGAGGGAGCAGGCGGCGCTGCTGCGGCTCCAGCTGGAGGGCGGCGGAGGCGCGGGCACCCAGCAGGAGAGGGAACCCGCAGGTCTGCTGGCCGAGCTCTCCGCACGGCTGGCGGCCGTCGAGGAGCAGGCCGAAGCCCTGTCCAAACAGCTGGACGACGAGTCGGCGGACGCCGGCGCGGTGGCCACGGCCGCCCATCTCGAACGGAAACTGACCGGCCTGCGCCGGGCGTTGGACGCCCTGGAACCGGGCACGGGTGGCGCGTCGGCGCCCATTCCCTCGTAACGGCACCGCGGCGCACCCGTCTTGCGGGCGGGACCTTTCGGGGCGGGTGCGGGGCAACTGGGCCGCTGCCGCGGGGGGTTCGGCGGGCGAGTGGCGATGAGGGCCCGTCAGCTTGTGGCCACCACAGGGCGACACGGACGGGTGAACCGGTACGCGCACGTGTTCACCGGCCAACACCGGTAACCTCGGCCCCATGGCCTCACGTACGTCCGGCAAGGGTTCCCAGGGCACGGCGGGCACCGCGAAGCGCGTCGGCGGTGGGCCGGGCCCGGCGAAGAAAGCCGCGCCCGCCAAGAAGACCGCAGCCAAGAAGAGCGCCCCAGCGAAGAAGGCGCCCCCCAGGAAGACGGCTGCCAAGAAGGCCGCGCCGCCGCCGGCACCGTCGCCCACCAACGGCGTGTACCGGCTGGCGCGGGCCGTCTGGCTCGGCGCGGCCCATGCCGTCGGAGCGATGTTCCGCGGCATAGGGCGCGGCGCCAAGGGCCTCGACCCCGCGCACCGCAAGGACGGCGTCGCGCTGCTGCTGCTCGGCCTCGCGCTGATCGTCGCGGCGGGCACCTGGTCGAATCTGCGCGGTCCCGTGGGCGACCTCGTGGAGATGCTCGTCACCGGCGCCTTCGGCCGGCTCGACCTGCTCGTGCCGATACTGCTGGGCGCCATCGCCGTGCGGCTGATCCTCTACCCGGAGAAGCCCGAGGCCAACGGCCGCATCGTCATCGGGCTGTCCGCCCTCGTCATCGGCGTGCTCGGCCAGGTGCACATCGCCTGCGGGGCGCCCGGACGCGGCGAGGGCACCGCGGCCATGCAGGACGCCGGCGGGCTCATCGGCTGGGGCGCGTCCAAGCCGCTGATCCTCGCCATGGGCGAGGTGCTGGCCGTCCCCCTGCTCCTGCTGCTCACCGTCTTCGGCCTGCTGGTCGTCACGGCCACCCCGGTGAACGCCATCCCGCAGCGGCTGCGGCTGCTCGGCGTCAAGCTGGGGATCATCGAGCCGGCCCCCGGCCCCGAGGCGCGGGAGGAGGACGGCGACGACGAGCGGTACGAGGAGCAGTGGCGCGAGTCGCTGCCCGCCCGTTCACGGCGCTCTGGGGGACGCCGCACGGAGGCCTCCGACGAATACGACCCGGACCTGGCGGAGGCCGAGGCGCTGACCAAGCGGCGCAGGCCGCGCAGGCCCTCGGTACAGCCCGCGATGAACCGCACCATGGACGCGGTGGACGTGGCGGCCGCCGCTGCCGCCGCGCTCGACGGGGCCGTGCTCAACGGCATGCCGCCCTCGCCGGTCGTCGCCGATCTGACCCAGGGCGTCTCGGTGGAGCGCGAGCGTGCGGGCACGCCGGTGCCGGGGGCCAGGGAGGCGGAGCCGGCCAAGAGGTCCGCGGGGAAGCCGGACGAGCCGGCCCCGGCCGGTGGCGTACCCGATCTGACCAAGTCGGTTCCCGACCGCTCGGATGCGCAGCCGCTGCCCGCCCGCGCCGAGCAGCTCCAGCTGTCCGGGGACATCACCTACTCGCTGCCCTCCCTCGACCTGCTGGAGCGCGGCGGACCCGGCAAGACGCGCAGCGCCGCCAACGACGCGATCGTCGCCTCGCTGACCAACGTCTTCACCGAGTTCAAGGTCGACGCCGCCGTCACCGGCTTCACCCGGGGGCCGACGGTGACGCGGTACGAGGTGGAGCTCGGCCCCGCCGTGAAGGTCGAGCGGATCACGGCGCTCGCCAAGAACATCGCATACGCCGTCGCCAGTCCCGACGTGCGCATCATCTCGCCGATCCCGGGGAAGTCCGCCGTCGGCATCGAGATCCCCAACTCGGACCGCGAGATGGTCAACCTCGGGGATGTGCTGCGGCTCGCGGACGCGGCGGAGGACGACCACCCGATGCTGGTCGCGCTCGGCAAGAACGTCGAGGGCGGTTACGAGATGGCCAACCTCGCGAAGATGCCGCACGTCCTGGTGGCCGGTGCGACCGGTTCCGGAAAGTCCTCCTGCATCAACTGCCTCATCACCTCGGTCATGGTGCGGGCGACCCCGGAGGACGTGCGCATGGTCCTGGTCGACCCCAAGCGTGTCGAGCTGACCGCGTACGAGGGCATCCCGCACCTGATCACGCCGATCATCACCAACCCCAAGAAGGCCGCCGAGGCCCTCCAGTGGGTCGTCCGGGAGATGGATCTGCGCTACGACGACCTCGCGGCGTTCGGCTACCGGCACATCGACGACTTCAACCACGCGGTGCGCACCGGCAAGCTCAAGACGCCCGAGGGCAGCGAGCGGGAGCTTTCGCCGTACCCGTATCTGCTGGTGATCGTCGATGAGCTGGCCGACCTGATGATGGTCGCCCCGCGCGACGTCGAGGACTCGATCGTCCGCATCACCCAGCTGGCCCGCGCCGCCGGCATCCACCTGGTCCTCGCCACACAGCGCCCGTCGGTGGACGTCGTCACCGGTCTCATCAAGGCGAACGTGCCCTCCCGGCTCGCCTTCGCCACCTCCTCCCTCGCCGACAGCCGCGTCATCCTGGACCAGCCCGGAGCCGAAAAGCTCATCGGAAAGGGTGACGGGCTGTTCCTGCCGATGGGGGCGAACAAGCCGACCCGCATGCAGGGCGCCTTCGTCACCGAGGACGAGGTCGCGGCGGTGGTCCAGCACTGCAAGGACCAGATGGCCCCCGTCTTCCGAGACGACGTGGTGGTCGGCACCAAGCAGAAGAAGGAGATCGACGAGGACATCGGCGACGACCTGGACCTGCTGTGCCAGGCCGCCGAGCTGGTCGTCTCCACCCAGTTCGGGTCGACCTCGATGCTCCAGCGCAAGCTGCGCGTCGGCTTCGCCAAGGCCGGCCGTCTGATGGACCTGATGGAGTCGCGCAACATCGTCGGGCCGAGCGAGGGGTCCAAGGCCCGCGACGTCCTCGTGAAACCCGACGAGCTCGACGGGGTGTTGGCACAGATCCGCGGGGAAACCGCTTCGTAAGGGTTTCCCGGGCAACCGTTTCGCCGGGTCGTACGTCAACCTGAAGGGAGGGACAGAGCGTCCTTCCCCCGGGACGGCCCGGCGAATCCGGCTCTGTTCGAATCTGATGGCGTACAAAGTCCTCCCGCCCGGTTGCCCCTCCCTTTCGTACCCCCCCTAGACTGAACACCCAGCAGGTGGCTCACGCTCGAAAGGCGCCCCCGTGTCCATCGGCAACTCCCCCGAAGACGACCGCCCTTCGATCGGTCGAGTGCTTCAGCAGGCTCGTATCGCCGCAGGTCTCACGGTCGAAGAGGTCAGCACGTCCACCCGGGTGCGCATCCCCATCGTGCACGCGATCGAGCAGGACGACTTCTCCCGCTGTGGCGGCGACGTGTACGCCCGCGGCCACATCCGAACGCTGGCGCGTGCCGTCGGCACCGACCCCGAGCCGCTGGTCACGCAGTACGACGCCGAGCACGGCGGCCGTCCCGCGCCCACCCCGGCGGCACCGCTGTTCGAGGCCGAGCGCATCCGTTCCGAACCCCGCCGGCCCAACTGGACGGCGGCCATGGTCGCGGCGATCGTCGCCGTGGTCGGCTTCGTCGGCTTCACCTTCTTCAAGGGCGGTGACGAATCCTCGACCGCCGGCCGTGTCGCCGAGGGGCCGACGTCCGACAAGATCGCCCCGAAGCCCTCCGCCAGCAAGGCCGCCGACCCCAAGCCGGCCCCCTCCGACAGCGCGATCGCCGCGGCGCCCCAGGACAAGGTCACGGTCAAGCTCAGCGCCACCCAGGGCAAGAGCTGGATCTCGGCCAAGGACCACAACGGCCGGTCCCTCTTCGACGGAACCCTTCAGCAGGGCGAGTCGAAGACCTTCCAGGACAAGGAGCGCGTCGACCTGGTCCTCGGCAACGCCGGATCGATAGAGCTGTTCGTCAACGGCAAGAAGGTTGAGGACCAGTTCCAGCCCGGACAGGTCGAGCGGCTCTCCTACACCAAGGGCGACCCCGAGGTCGGCTGACCGCCCACCCCGGAAACCACGCGGCGCGGCGAGCGCCCGGCCCTCGTGCCGGGCGCTCGCCGTCTTTGTCACTCCGGGTGACGGACGAACCCTGCGCGGCGGGGGCAGTGCCGGGACAAAGTAGTCTTGAGTCCATGCCCGAACGCCGTACCGTCGCCCTTGTCACTCTTGGCTGCGCCCGTAACGAGGTGGACTCGGAGGAGCTCGCAGGCCGCTTGGCAGCGGACGGCTGGGAGCTCGTCGAGGATGCCTCCGATGCCGATGTCGCCGTGGTCAACACCTGTGGGTTCGTCGAAGCCGCCAAGAAGGACTCCGTCGATGCCCTGCTCGAAGCCAATGATCTGAAGGACCACGGCCGCACCCAGGCCGTCGTCGCCGTCGGCTGCATGGCCGAGCGCTACGGCAAGGACCTCGCCGAGGCCCTGCCCGAGGCGGACGGAGTCCTTGGTTTCGACGACTACACGGACATCTCCGACCGCCTCCAGACCATCCTCAACGGCGGCATCCACGCCTCCCACACCCCCCGCGACCGCCGCAAGCTGCTGCCGATCAGCCCGGCCGAGCGGCAGGACGCCGCGGTCTCCCTGCCCGGCCACGCGCAGGAGGCCGCTCCCGCCCCCGCCGACCTCCCGGAAGGCGTCGCCCCGGTCTCGGGGCCGCGCGCGCCGCTGCGCCGGCGGCTGGGCACCAGCCCCGTCGCCTCGGTCAAGCTGGCCTCCGGCTGCGACCGCCGCTGCTCCTTCTGCGCCATCCCGTCCTTCCGCGGTTCCTTCATCTCCCGGCGCCCCTCCGACGTGCTGGGCGAGACCCGCTGGCTGGCCGAGCAGGGCGTCAAGGAGGTCATGCTCGTCTCCGAGAACAACACCTCGTACGGCAAGGACCTCGGTGACATCCGTCTCCTGGAGACGCTGCTGCCCGAGCTCGCGGACGTCGACGGCATCGAGCGCATCCGGGTCAGCTACCTCCAGCCCGCCGAGATGCGGCCCGGCCTGATCGACGTCCTCACCTCGACGCCCAAGGTCGCGCCCTACTTCGACCTGTCCTTCCAGCACTCGGCCCCCGGCGTGCTGCGGGCGATGCGCCGCTTCGGCGACACCGACCGCTTCCTGGAGCTGCTGGAGACCATCCGGGGCAAGGCACCGCAGGCGGGTGCCCGCTCCAACTTCATCGTGGGCTTCCCCGGCGAGACCGAGGACGATCTCGCGGAGCTGGAACGGTTCCTCACCGGGGCGCGCCTCGACGCCATCGGCGTCTTCGGCTACTCCGACGAGGAGGGCACCGAAGCCGTCGGTTACGAGAACAAGCTGGACGCCGACGTCATCGCCGAGCGGCTCGCACACATTTCGCAGCTCGCCGAGGAGCTGACCTCGCAGCGGGCCGAGGAGCGCCTCGGGGAATCCCTCCAGGTGCTGGTCGAGTCCGTCGAACCCACCGAGGACGAGCCGCGCGCCATCGGCCGCGCCGCGCACCAGGCACCCGAAACGGATGGGCAGGTGCTCTTCACCACACGCGAGGGCCTCGTCCCGGGCCGTATGGTCGAGGCAAAGGTGGTGGGCACCGAAGGCGTGGACCTGATCGCCGAGTGCAGTGAGCTTGTGGAGGTAGCCAGATGACCGGAGTCCCGGCATCCGCGGCGGGCGGCTCCGGCTCGACGCCGGTCCGTGGCGGAAAGCTGGGCGCCGCTGCGGTCAATCAGGCCAGTCTGTGGAACGTCGCCAATCTCCTGACGATGGCCCGGCTCGTGCTCGTCCCCGGTTTCGTGGTGCTGCTGCTCCACAACGGCGGGTACGACCCGGCCTGGCGTTCCTTCGCCTGGGCGGCCTTCGCCGTCGCGATGATCACCGACCTGTTCGACGGGCATCTGGCCCGCACGTACAACCTGGTCACGGACTTCGGGAAGATCGCCGACCCGATAGCGGACAAGGCGATCATGGGTGCGGCGCTGATCTGTCTGTCGTATCTCGGCGATCTGCCCTGGTGGGTCACGGGCGTGATCCTCTTCCGCGAGCTCGGCATCACGCTGATGCGGTTCTGGGTGATCCGGCACGGGGTCATTCCGGCCAGTCGCGGCGGCAAGATGAAGACGCTGGCGCAGGGCACGGCGGTCGGGATGTATGTGCTGGCCCTGACCGGGCCGCTGGCCACCCTCCGCTTCTGGGTGATGGCGGTGGCCGTCGTGCTGACCGTCGTCACCGGTCTCGACTACGTCAGGCAGGCCGTGGTGCTCCGGCGCCAGGGGCTGGCGGCGGAGCGTGCGGCCGAGGGCGCGCCCGACGGCACGGAGCCGGTCGCCGGGGCCCGTGACGCGGCGGAGGCCGAGCGGTGAGTGCCGCGGGCCGGGTGCTGCGGCTGCTCGTCGCGCGAGGGGAGACCCTCGCCGTCGCGGAGTCGCTGACCGGCGGTCTGGTCGCGGCCGAACTCACGTCCGTGCCCGGTGCCTCACAGGCGTTCCGGGGGTCCGTCACGGCTTACGCGACCCCCCTGAAGAGTGAAGTCCTGGGGGTGGACGCGGCTCTCCTCGCGGAGCGCGGGGCGGTGGACGCCGAGGTCGCGCGCCAGATGGCAGCGGGCGCCCGCCGGGTTCTGGGCGCAGACTGGGGAGTGGCGACGACCGGAGTCGCCGGCCCCGAGCCGCAGGACGGTCAACCCGTCGGAACCGTCTTCGTCGCGGTCAGCGGCCCGCGGGGCAGCGGGAAAGTGGCCGCACTGCGGTTGAACGGTGACCGGGCGGACATTCGTAAAGAGAGCGTACGAAGCGCGCTCGACCTGCTCTCAGGCGAACTCCATGAGAATGCGAGCGCACAGGATACGGAAGAGAACGGGGGGAATTGATGTTTGCAGCCCTGAGTGAACACGACATCGCTCCCCGCACGGCCGCAGCGCTAGGCGGTACGGTGGGGCGTGAAGGATGCGGCTACGCGGTCCGAGGAGGGAGCCACCGATGATTCTGCTCCGTCGCCTGCTGGGTGACGTGCTGCGTCGGCAGCGCCAGCGCCAAGGCCGTACTCTGCGCGAAGTCTCCTCGTCCGCCCGAGTTTCGCTCGGCTATCTCTCCGAGGTGGAGCGGGGGCAGAAGGAGGCATCCTCCGAACTGCTCTCCGCCATTTGCGACGCGCTTGACGTACGGATGTCCGAGCTCATGCGTGAAGTGAGCGATGAGCTGTCCCTGGCCGAACTGGCCGAGTCGGCAGCAGCCAGCGATCCGGTACCTGTACCGGTGCGCCCCATGCTCAACTCCGTCTCTGTTACTTCGGTGGCGGGGGTACCGACGGGGCGGGTGACCATCAAGGCGCCCGCGGAAGCGGTGGACGTCGTCGCCGCCTGATCCGATCGGTTCGGTGTGAAGCCGGAGCCCCGGTTCTCCCCCTCGTGGGGCGGACCGGGGCTTTGGCATGCCTGGTGCGATGCGATGCGGTGCGGTGCTGTGTGGTGCGATGCGGTGCGATGCGGTGCGGTGCGGTGCGGTGCTGTGTGGTGCGATGCGGTGCGATGCGGTGCTGTGTGGTGCGTCCGGCGGGCCGTGCCGGACTTTCGCGCGCGGTGTGTCAGTGGGGCGATGGGGGGCAGGTGCGTGGATGAGACCGAGGAACAATCCGGTGCGATCCCGTACAGAGACTTCCTCGAATGACCGTTTTGCTTCGTTTGTGCCATCGTGGTGGTGCTGAACGGAACGGATTCCAGATCGGAGACGTGCATGTCTGTGGTGAAGAGCCCGCTGTCCGAGACCGACCTCAAAACTGTCGGGGATGCGCTCCAGGGCGCGCTGGTGGACCTCCTCGACCTGTCTCTGGTGGCCAAGCAGGTGCACTGGAACGTGGTCGGGCCGCGCTTCAGGTCCGTGCACCTCCAGCTCGACGACGTCGTCGACACCGCTCGCCAGCACTCCGACACGGTCGCCGAACGGGCCTCCGCGCTCGGTGTGAACCCGGACGGGCGAGCCGCGACGGTCGCCAGGAGCACGGCCATCGAATCCGGCTCGTCCGAGGGCTGGATCAAGGACGTGGACGCGGTCAAGACCCTGATCGACGCCCTCGGCGTGGTCATCGGGCGGATGCGGGAGCGGATCGAGGCGACCGAGACCCCGGACCCGGTCAGCCAGGACATCCTGATCACGCTGACCGCCGATCTCGAAAAGCACGCGTGGATGTTCCAGGCCGAGAACGCCTGAACGACACCGCGGTGCCCCGTGCGGGCACCGGTTCTCTCCAATGGAGGAGTGACCCATGAATGACGGAAGCGCGAAGGACAAGATCACCGGCAAGGCGAAGGAAGCCATGGGCAAGATGACCGGCGACCGTCGCAAGGAGGCCGAGGGCAAGACCGACCAGGCGAAGGGCAAGGCCAAGGGCACCATGGACGACGCCCGCGACCGGGCGGACGGCGTCAAGGACTCCCTCACCGGCGACGACAAGGACTGACCTGTCCGAGGAGAGCCCCCACCGTGCGCGGTGGGGGCTCCGCTCTGGGCAGGGGCCCCCGCCCCGCTTCGGGCAGGCATTCGCTTGGGCGGGGTGCCGGTCCGTGCCGGTGTGAGGCGGGCGCGGGCGCTGGGCGCGACGAGTGTGCGGGTGCTTGTGCCGGGGAGCCGCCCGGTGGGACGGCGGTGGTGCGCGCCCGCCCCGCGCGCGCCGGTGGTGCACCGGTGCGCTCTCGCCCGGGTGAGCGGGGCGGACTAGGTTCGGCCGGAGGAGGCAGCCATGGTGCGGCGATGGGTGCCGGCGCTCGTTCTCTGCGGTGTGTGGTGGTGGGCCGTGCTGCGGCTGGTCCTGGAGCCGGCGCACGCCGGGCTGGTCGAGGGAGCGGTGGCGGCGGGTGGATGGGGGCTGAGCCTTCTGCCGGTGCATGTGGCGGCGACCGCGAGGCCCATGGGCATCTTCGACGCCGGGACGGGGCTGCTGCGGCGCGGCACGGCATGGGCGCGCGGGGCGGTGGGCCGGTACTGGCGGCGGCGGCCGGTCAAGTAGGGGTCGGGCCGGTCTGGCAGCGGGGGCACCAGTAGGCGGGGCGGCCGTCCTGCTCGGCCTCCCGGATCGGTGTTCCGCAGCGCAGGCAGGGACGGCGGGTCCGGCCGTAGACCCAGAGGTTCTCACTCGGACGGCGGGTGCGGGGCCCTCTGTCCCGTGCGGTACGGGGACGGGCGCCGACGGTCGTGACGCGGTGGGGGCGGTCGCGGTTGGCGTCCAGGAGCTGCCGGGCCGTGGTGACCAGGAGGACTGCGGTCGGGGCGGGCAGCTCGCCGACGGGGAGCCAGGGCGTGGCGCGGGCCAGGAAGCAGAGCTCTGCCTTGTAGATGTTCCCGATGCCGGCCAGGTTGCGTTGGTCGAGCAGGGCCTCGCCGAGGGGGCGGGCGGGGTCCCCGAGCAGGTTGCGCAGCGCCGTGTCGGCGTCCCAGTCCGGCCCCAGCAGGTCGGGGCCGAGGTGGCCGACTGCCTGTTCCTCGTCCCGGGTGCGCAGGAGTTCGAGGACCGGGAGGCGGTAGCCGACGGCAGTGTGTGCCTCGTTGCCCAGGACGGCCCGGATCTGGTGGCCCGGGCCGCCGCGCCAACGCTCGCCCGGGGCGTAGACGCGCCAGGCTCCGTCCATCCGCAGGTGGCTGTGCAGGGTGAGGCCGCCCTCGATGCGGGTCAGCAGGTGCTTGCCCCGCGCGGAGCAGTCCAGGACGGCCCGGCCGGTGAGGTCGGCGGTGGCGAACCGGGGGACGCGGAGGTCGGACGTGGTGAGGACACGGCCGGCGAGCGCGCTGTGCAGCCGTTTCGCGGTCTGCAGGACGGTGTCTCCTTCGGGCATGCCTCCATGATGCGGCGGGGCGCGGGCGGGGCGGGCGCTCCCGGCGCGGTGCGCAGTTCGCGGGGCGGTCGCGGGTGGTGGTTGGACGGCAGGGGTGGGGCCGTCTGGGCGGGGCCGTCTGTACGTTGCCCCGACCGGCGCGGCGGTGCAGCTACGCGGTGGCGCGGCTACGCGGCGCGGAGGCGGAGGCCCCTCGGGGTGGCCAGGAAGCCGGCGGCCTCCAGCGTGCGGCCCAGGGGGGAGGTGAGGGACGAGGCGCCGTTGGTGCGCTCGACGGTCACCGTGCCCAGGGCCCCGGCACGGGCGGCCGACGCCAGCGCCCCGGCCGCCGCCCGGAGCGCCGGATCGTCCGGATCGGTCGGCCAGGCCAGCAGGGTCTTGCCGCCGCGCTCCATGTACAGCGTCAGCTCGCCGTCGACCAGGACGACGAGCGAGCCCGCCTTGCGGCCCGGCTTGTGCCCGGCACCGTCCGGCGGCTCCGGCCACGGCAGGGCGGCGCCGTAGGCATTGGCCGGGTCGGCCGCCGCCAGGACGAGGGCGCGGGGGTCCGCGCCGGGCTCCGTACGGTCGCGGGCGGTGGAGACCGCACGCAGCCGGTCGACCGCGCCGTCCATCGCGAACTGCGCGGCCCCCAGCCCCTCCACGACATAGCCGCGGCGCGCCTGCCCGTTGTCCTCGAAGGCCGACAGCACGCGGTACGCCGCCGAGAAGCCGCCCTCGACCCCCTCGGCCTGGACCGCGCCCCGGGTCACCACCCCGTGCCGGTCCAGCAGGGTGCGGGCCAGGGCGTGGGCCCGGTGCGTGGGGTCGGGCTCGGCTGCCGGGAGCAGGGACCAGCGGCCGGAGACCGTCGGGGGGCCGGTGCGCGAGGTGGGCCGCGCCGCCGCCGTCAGCGTGCCGTAACGGCCGCGGGGCACATTGCGCCGGGCACGATGCGCGGTCGACCCTGCCGTGCGGCCCGAGCCGAGGAGGGAGCGCAGCGGTGCCAGGGTGTCGTTGGTGAGCCGGCCCGACCAGGCGAGGTCCCACACGGCGTCCGCCAGCTGCGGATCGGTGCAGTCCGGGTGGGTGGTGGCGCGGACCAGGTCGGCGATCTGGCGGAAGAAGAGGCCGTACCCGCCGCCGAGGGCGGTCAGCACGGACTCGTGCAGCGCGCTCAGTTCGAGAGGGCGGGGCGGGGGCAGGAGGAGGGGCGCGCTGTCGGCCAGGTAGAGGGAGAGCCAGCCGTCCTTTCCGGGCAGGGCACCCGCCCCGGCCCACACGACCTCGCCCGTGGTCGTCAGCTCGTCCAGGAGCGCGGGCGAGTAGCCGGTGACGCGGCTGGGAAGGACGAGCCGCTCCAGCGCCGAGGCGGGGACCGGCGCGCCCTGGAGCTGCTCGATGGCGCGGGCCAGACCGTCGATGCCGCGCAGGCTGTTGCCGCCGAGGTGCTGCCACTGGGGCAGGAATCCGGCGAGGGCGGCGGGCGGGACCGGCTCCAGCTCGTGCCGGAGCGCGGCCAGCGACCGGCGCCGCAGCCGCCGTAGCACCGTGGCGTCGCACCACTCCTGGCCGATGCCGGCGGGGTGGAATTCGCCCTGGACGATCCGGCCCGTGGCCGCGAGCCGTTGCAGCGCGCCGTCGGTGACGGCCGTGCCGAGGCCGAACCGGGCCGCGGCCGCGGTGGAGGTGAACGGGCCGTGCGTACGGGCGTAGCGGGCGAGGAGGTCGCCGAGGGGGTCCTTCACCGGTTCGGTGAACGCTTCGGGGACGCCGACCGGGAGCGCCGTGCCCAGGGCGTCGCGCAGCCGGCCCGCGTCCTCGATCGCCGCCCAGTGGCCCGTGCCGGCGATCCGGACCCGGATGGCGCGGCGGGCCGACTCCAGCTCCCCTGCCCAGGCGGGTTCGGCCCCGCGCTCGGCCAGCTCGTCGTCGGTGAGCGGGCCGAGGACCCGCAGCAGATCCGCGACGCCCTCGACGTCCTTGATCCGGCGGTCGTCCGCCAGCCACTGGAGCTCCCGCTCCAGCTCCGTCAGGACGTCGGCGTCGAGCAGCTCGCGCAGCTCCGCCCGGCCCAGCAGCTCGGCCAGCAGCCGGGAGTCGAGGGAGAGCGCGGCGGCGCGCCGTTCGGCGAGGGGTGAGTCGCCCTCGTACAGGAACTGGGCGACGTACCCGAACAGGAGCGAGCGGGCGAAGGGGGAGGGCTCCGGGGTGGTGACCTCGACGAGACGGATGCGCCGGGCCTCCAGGTCGCCCATCACCTCCGTGAGGCCGGGGACGTCGAAGACGTCCTGGAGGCACTCGCGGACCGCTTCGAGAACGATGGGGAAGGAGCCGAACTCGGAGGCCACCTGGAGGAGCTGGGCGGCCCGCTGGCGCTGCTGCCAGAGCGGGGTGCGTTTGCCGGGGCTGCGGCGGGGGAGCAGCAGTGCCCTGGCCGCGCACTCGCGGAACCGTGAGGCGAACAGGGCGGAACCGCCGACCTGGTCGGTGACGATCTGCGCGATCTCGCCC
This sequence comes from Streptomyces sp. Mut1, assembly GCF_030719295.1. Taxonomy (NCBI): domain Bacteria; kingdom Bacillati; phylum Actinomycetota; class Actinomycetes; order Kitasatosporales; family Streptomycetaceae; genus Streptomyces; species Streptomyces castrisilvae. The sequence goes on from NZ_CP120997.1 coordinate 5,924,143, forward strand.
TTGTCGAAGGAGACGTCGGCGGCACCCACCGGGGGCTGGTCGCTGTCGAAGGCGGTGTTGGCCGGGGCGAGCGGTTCCGGGGCTCCCTGGCCGGGGTCCTGCGCCGGGTCGAAGTCGAGGAGGTCCAGGCCCATCATGTCGGCGTCGGGCAGCCTCAGCACGATGCCGTCGTCGGCATGCATGACCTGCGCGTCCATCCCGTACCGCTCGGCGAGCCGGGCGCTGAGCGCCAGCGCCCACGGGGCGTGCACCTGGGCGCCGAACGGGGAGTGCACGACGACGCGCCAGTCGCCCAGCTCGTCGCGGAAGCGCTCCACCAGGATCGTCCGGTCGTCCGGCACATGGCCACAGGCCCGGCGCTGCTCGTCCAGATACGCCAGGACGTTGTCCACGGCCCAGGTGTCGAGGCCCGCGGCGAGCAGGCGGTCGCGCGCGTCCTGTGAGGACAGCCCGCCGAGCTCACGCAGGAAGGCCCCCAGGGCGCGACCCAGCTCCAGGGGCCGGCCCAGCTGGTCGCCCTTCCAGAAGGGCAGCCGCCCGGGGACGCCGGGCGCGGGCGAGACGAGGACCCGGTCGCGGGTGATGTCCTCGATCCGCCAGGAGGTGGTACCCAGCGTGAACACATCGCCGGCCCGGGACTCGTACACCATCTCCTCGTCCAGCTCCCCGACCCGGCCGCCGCCCTTCTTGGGGTCGGCGCCGGCGAGGAAGACCCCGAACAGCCCCCGGTCGGGGATGGTCCCGCCGGAGGTGACGGCGAGGCGCTGGGCGCCGGGGCGGCCCGTGACCGTACCGGCGACGCGGTCCCAGACGACGCGGGGCCGCAGCTCCGCGAAGGCGTCGGACGGGTAGCGGCCGGCGAGCATGTCGAGCACCGCGGTGAACGCCGACTCGGGGAGCGAGGCGAAGGGGGCGGCCCGGCGGGCCACCGCGAGCAGGTCGTCCACCTGCCAGCTGTCCAGGGCGACCATCGCGACCAGCTGCTGGGCCAGCACGTCCAGCGGATTGGAGGGGATGCGCAGCGCCTCGATGGAGCCCGTGCGCATCCGCTCGGTGACCACGGCCGCCTGCACCAGGTCGCCTCGGTACTTCGGGAAGACGACGCCGGTGGAGACCGCGCCCACCTGATGGCCGGCGCGGCCGACCCGTTGCAGCCCGGAGGCGACCGAGGGCGGCGACTCGACCTGGATCACCAGGTCGACCGCGCCCATGTCGATGCCCAGCTCCAGACTGGACGTGGCGACCACCGCGGGCAGCCGGCCCGCCTTGAGGTCCTCCTCGACCTGGGCGCGCTGTTCCTTGGAGACCGATCCGTGGTGGGCTCGGGCGAGCAGGGCGGGGGCGCCCTTGGCGGCGCCGGACTCCGCCATGATCTCCGCGGGGGAGTGGGCCTCCGGCATGGTCTCGCCGGTGGCCCGCTCGTAGGCGATCTCGTTGAGCCGGTTGCACAGGCGCTCCGCCAGGCGGCGGGAGTTGGCGAAGACGATGGTGGAGCGGTGCGCCTGGACGAGATCGGCGATCCGCTCCTCCACATGCGGCCAGATCGACGGCTTCTCGGCCTGCCCGGAGGAGTCGTCGGTGGCGGGGGAGCCGCCGAGCTCGCCCAGGTCCTCGACCGGCACGACCACGGACAGGTCGAACTGTTTGCTGGACGGCGGCTGGACGATCTCCACCTTGCGCTGCGGGGAGAGGAAGCGCGCCACCTCGTCGACCGGCCGGACCGTGGCCGAAAGGCCGATCCGCCGGGCCGGCCGGGGCAGCAGCTCGTCCAGGCGCTCCAGGGACACGGCGAGATGGGCACCCCGCTTGGTGCCCGCCACCGCGTGCACCTCGTCCAAAATCACCGTCTCGATGCCGGCCAGCGCCTCCCGGGCCGAGGAGGTCAGCATCAGGAACAGCGATTCGGGCGTCGTGATGAGGATGTCCGGCGGCCGGTTCGCCATCGAGCGGCGCTCGGCGGCGGGTGTGTCACCCGATCTGATGCCCACCCGCACCTCGGGCTCGGGCAGGCCCTGGCGCACGGACTCCTGGCGGATGCCGGTCAGGGGCGAGCGGAGATTGCGCTCCACGTCTACCGCGAGCGCCTTGAGCGGCGACACGTACAGCACGCGGCAGCGCTTCTTCGCCTCGGCGGGCGGCGGCACGGCGGCGAGCCGGTCCAGCGCGGCGAGGAAGGCGGCCAGTGTCTTGCCCGAGCCGGTCGGCGCGACGACCAGCACGTCCGATCCCTCGCCGATCGCCCGCCAGGCGCCTTCCTGCGCGGCGGTGGGCGCGCTGAAGGCCCCCGTGAACCAACTGCGGGTCGCGGGGGAGAAGGAATCGAGTGCGGAGCCGGTCATGTTCCCCATCGTGCACCCCACCACTGACAACGGCCGTGACAACCGCTGAGCGGGCGGCACCATCAGCGGCCGGACCGCCCGCGAGCTGCGAGAATCCGAGCATGGCAGGAGCACAGCAACCGGCGGAGTGGGCGCGGCACTGGAGTTACGCGGAGCTGCCCGACCTCGACCTGCTGCGCGCCCGCTACATCCGCCACACCTTCCCGCGCCACAGCCACGAGGGCTATGTCTTCGCCACCATCAGCCACGGGGTCGAGGACATCGGGACACCTTCCGGGACCGTGCACGCGGGCCCCGGCACCGTCGTCATGATCAATCCGGAGGTGCCGCACACCGCTCGGGCCAGCGTCCCCGAGGGCTGGGTGTACGCCACGCTCTACCCGTCCGTGGAGGTGGTCAACGCCATCGCCGCCGATACGACGAACCTGCGCGGCACCGTCGGCTTCACCGAGACCGGGGTCGCCGATCCGCACGCCGCCCGGCTCATAGGCGAGGTCCACCGGGCTGCGGAGGAGGGCAACGCACTGGCCGCCGACAGCATGCTGCGCGTCGCCGTCACCCACCTGCTCACCCGGCACGGCAGCGCCTTCCCCACCCCCGCGCCCCGGGCGGCGGGGGCGCGCGACGCGGCGCGCGCCCGGAGCCTCCTGGAGTCGCGGATGGCCGCCCCGCCCACTCTGGAGGCGCTGGCGACCGAGCTGGGCACCAGCCCCTTCGCCCTGCTGCGCGCGTTCAAGAAGCAGTACGGCATGCCCCCGCACACCTGGCTCACCGACGCCCGGGTACGGCGTGCGCGCCGGATGCTCGACGCGGGTACGGCACCGGCGATCGCGGCCGCCGAGGTCGGCTTCACCGACCAGCCGCATCTCAACCGTCACTTCACCCGGATCGTGGGTGTGCCACCCGGCGCCTACCAGCGCGAACGCGCAAGAACGTACAAGACCGGTCCTGAACCGTCCCGGTAGCGTTCCGGATGTGGCAGAAAAGACAGCACACCTTCGCACTACCGCCGAACCGGCCTCCGGCAGCACGCTCGCCGCCGGGACCAAGCCGGACGCGGCCGTCGTACGGGACGCGCTCGGCGTCGGCGTAGCCGTCGGCCTCTCCGGCTTCGCCTTCGGGGTCACCTCGGCGGGCTCGGGCCTGAGCCTGCTCCAGACCTGCGCGCTCAGCCTGCTCGTCTTCACCGGCGCCTCCCAGTTCGCCCTGGTCGGCGCGCTCGCCGCAGGCGGCAACCCGTACACCGCGGCCGCCGGCGCCTTCTTCCTCGGCGTACGCAACGCCTTCTACGGTCTGCGCCTGTCACAGCTCCTCGCCCTGCCGCGCGCCCTGCGCCCGCTCGCCGCCCAGTGGGTCATCGACGAGACGACCGCCGTGACCCTGCCCCAGCCCACCCGCCGGGCGGCGCGGATCGGGTTCACCGTGACCGGGCTCACCCTCTACGTGCTGTGGAACCTGACGACGCTGCTGGGCGCCCTGGGGGCCGAGGCGCTCGGTGACACCGACGCCTGGGGACTGGACGCGGCCAGCCCCGCCGTGTTCCTCGCGCTGCTCGCCCCGATGCTGAAGTCCACGACCGAGCGCGTCACCGCGGGGCTCGCCGTTCTGCTCGCCCTCGGCCTGCTGCCGGTGCTGCCCGCGGGGGTGCCCGTTCTGCTGTCCGCGCTCGCCGCGCCCGTCGTCCTGTTCCTGATGGGGCGCGCCAAGGGCGGCGACGCCGGAGCGGGAACGACCGGAACGAAGGACGCGGGCCCGGCCCGTACGGAGGAGGACCGATGAACGTCTGGATCGCCATCGCGCTGACCGCCGTCGGCTGCTACCTCGCCAAGCTGCTCGGCCTCCTGGTGCCCGCCGGCGCCCTGGAGCGCCCCCTCGTCCAGCGCCTCGCCGCGCTGCTGCCGGTGGCCCTGCTGGCCGCCCTCACCGCCCAGCAGACCTTCGGCGACGGACAGCACCTGACGCTGGACGCCAGGGCCGCGGGGCTCGCGGCGGCGGCGCTCGCCCTCGTCCTGCGCGCCCCCTTCCTGGTCGTGGTGGGCGCGGCGGTCGCCGTCACCGCGGGCGTGCGCGCGCTGGGGTAGCCCGGGACGGGGGATACGCAAGAGGCGCGGGTGTAAGGGGCACGGCACACGGGCCGTGTCCCTTACACCCGCGCTACCTCGCTCTCAGTCCAGGCCGCGCCCATGCGCCCGCAGGGTCTGCAACGCCCTGAGCGTCACCAGGGGCCGCCCCTCCAGCGCCGTCCCCGGCGCCCACTGCCGCCAGGTCACCGGCCAGCCGCCATCCTCCTCCTGCGCGGCCGCCAGGTGGTCGAGCGAGCGGTCCATCTCGGCGTTGGTGAACCAACGGCGGGCGAGCGATTCGGGTGTACGGGCGTAGTCGTACGGGAAGTGCTGCTCGCCCGGCGCGTATCCGGCGGCCACCGGATACTCGGCGCGCCGCTCCGGGGCGAGCACGGCGAGCCGCTGGTCGCGCACCAGCCGTCCCAGCCGTTCGGCGGCGGCCTCGGCCCGGGTCCGGTCGGGCACCCCGTCGAGGAAGGCGAGCGCGGCCTCGATCTCGTACGGATGCGAGACGTCCAGCGCGTCGACGGCCGCCCAGCAGAAGTCGGTGGCCCGGAAGAGCCAGGCGTGCCACACCGCGTTGCGGTGCAGCAGCCCGACGACGGGGCCGGTGGCCAGCAGCTCGGCCGGCGGGTCGTCGACGATCGGGATGAAAGGGGCCGCCGGGTAGCCGCGCTGCGAGGGGAGCAGGGCGGGCAGGGCCCCCTCCTTGGTCGAGACCTCCGTCAGATAGCGGCAGATCCGCTCCACCCGGGGACCGTCGCAGCGGCCGATGGAGTCGAGGACGCTCAGCGCGTGGGCGGTGTGCAGCGGCTGACTGACGGGGCCGCGCAGATCGGGTTCGAGCGCGTGGCCGTAACCGCCGTCCTCATTGGCGTAGGCGGCGAGTGCCGTTTCCACGGCGTCCGCTCCTCCCGCTAAGAATTGATGGGCGAACCGCCGCTGTTCGAGGACACGGGCCGTGAGCCAGATGAACTGCTCGGCACGGTCGAGGGGACTTGTTCCAGTTCCAGCCATGGACCCGACCGTAGGGTGTCGGGCGCCCCCGCAGGGCCGGGCCGCCTGCCGCACCCTCTGGAGCGGGATACTGAGGGCATGCGGTTGACGATTTTCTGGGAACGGATGGCGGACCACTTCGGCGCGGGCTACGCGGAATCCTTCGCACGCGACCACGTGATGGCCGAGCTCGGCGGACGCACGGTGCAGCAGGCGCTGGCGGCGGGCTGGGAGACCAAGGACGTCTGGCGCGGTGTCTGCGCGGCGGTGGACATTCCCGCGGACAAGCGCTGACGCCGTGGGATCGCCGCGTGCGAAACGGGGTGCGTGACCGGTTGCCGCGCGGGTAGGCGAGACTGGCAGCGTGGCACCGACAGACGAGACCGCTCAGATCCAGCCTCCCCGCACGCCGCCCGCCGCGCCGTCCGGGCCACCGGTCGCACCGTCCGGCACCGGTCCGGCCCGCATGCCCGCCTGGCTGCCGCGCGCCATGGTGCTCGCGCTGGCGCTCTACGCCTGCTTCCGGCTCGGCAGCTGGGCGTTCGACCAGCTCATCGGCCTGCTGATCAATGTGCTGATCGCCTTCTTCCTGGCGCTCGCCATCGAGCCCGCCGTGAGCCGGATGTCGGCCGGCGGCATGCGCCGGGGGCTCGCGACCTTCCTGGTCTTCCTCGTCGTGCTGATCGCCGGGGCCGGTTTCGTGGTCATGCTCGGCTCGATGCTCGCGGGCCAGATCGTCGACATGGTGGACGACTTCCCGAAGTATCTCGACTCGGTGATCAACTGGGTCAACCAGAGCTTCAACACGGAGCTGTCCCGGGTCGAGGTCCAGGACAGCCTGCTGCATTCCGACTGGTTGCAGAAGTACGTACAGAACAGCGCGACCGGTGTCCTCGACGTGTCCACCACGGTCCTCGGCGGCCTCTTCAGGCTGCTGACGATCTTCCTGTTCTCGTTCTACTTCGCGGCCGACGGCCCCAGGCTGCGCCGCGCCCTGTGCTCCGTACTGCCCCCAGCCCGCCAGGCCGAGGTGCTGCGGGCCTGGGAGATCGCGGTCGCCAAGACCGGCGGTTATCTCTACTCGCGCGGCCTGATGGCGCTCATCTCCGGGATCGCGCACTACATCCTGCTGGCCGCCCTCGAAGTGCCGTACGCACCCGCGCTCGCGATCTGGGTCGGGCTCGTCTCCCAGTTCATCCCCACGATCGGCACCTATCTCGCGGGCGCCCTGCCGATGCTGATCGCGTTCACCGTCGAACCCTGGTACGCGATCTGGGTCCTCGGCTTCGTCGTGGTGTACCAGCAGTTCGAGAACTACGTGCTGCAGCCCAAGCTGACCGCCAGGACGGTCGACATCCACCCCGCGGTGGCGTTCGGCTCGGTCATCGCGGGTACGGCGCTGATGGGCGCCGTCGGCGCGCTGATCGCCATCCCGGCCGTGGCCACGCTCCAGGCCTTCCTCGGCGCCTACGTGAAGCGGTACGACGTCACGGACGACCCGCGCGTCCAGGGCGGCCGTCCCGGCGTGCGGGGAGAACCCCTCTGGACGCGCCTGCGACGGCCGGCGACCACCCCCGCGGCCCCCGGAGGCCGGGAGCCGGAGGCCGGGGTGTCGGAGGGCACACGGGAGCCGTAGGGGCGTTTCCTGGCCGTTCCTGGCCGTTTCGGGCGGGTGTCCGAGGGGCGGGGCCCGGTGGCGTGGTGCGCTTGACACTAAAATCGAACATCCATTCTCATGGGATTCCGGCCGGGTTTTCCCGGGCCCGACCGTGGAGTTGTCCACAGGCCGGGAGGACGTCGAGGCCCATTGTCAGTGGCAGGGGTTAGCGTCTTTGACGTGAAGCGATCGACTCAAGCAAATCGGGTGGAACCCATGGCAGGAACCGACCGCGAGAAGGCGCTGGACGCCGCACTCGCACAGATTGAACGGCAATTCGGCAAGGGCGCGGTGATGCGCCTCGGCAAGCGGCCGAACGAGCCCATCGAGGTGATTCCCACCGGGTCCACCGCGCTCGACGTCGCGCTCGGCGTCGGCGGTCTGCCGCGCGGCCGTGTGGTGGAGGTGTACGGACCGGAGTCCTCCGGTAAGACGACGCTGACGCTGCACGCGGTGGCGAACGCACAGAAGCTCGGCGGCTCGGTGGCCTTCATCGACGCGGAGCACGCTCTCGACCCCGAGTACGCGAAGAAGCTCGGCGTCGACATCGACAGCCTCATCCTGTCCCAGCCGGACAACGGCGAGCAGGCCCTGGAGATCGTCGACATGCTGGTCCGCTCGGGCGCTCTCGACCTGATCGTCATCGACTCCGTGGCGGCCCTCGTGCCGCGCGCGGAGATCGAGGGTGAGATGGGCGACTCGCACGTGGGCCTCCAGGCCCGTCTGATGAGCCAGGCGCTCCGGAAGATCACCAGCGCGCTCAACCAGTCCAAGACCACCGCGATCTTCATCAACCAGCTCCGCGAGAAGATCGGTGTGATGTTCGGCTCGCCGGAGACCACCACCGGTGGCCGCGCGCTCAAGTTCTACGCCTCGGTGCGCCTCGACATCCGCCGGATCGAGACGCTCAAGGACGGCACCGACGCCGTCGGCAACCGCACCCGCGTCAAGGTCGTCAAGAACAAGGTCGCGCCGCCCTTCAAGCAGGCCGAGTTCGACATCCTCTACGGCCAGGGCATCAGCCGCGAGGGCGGCCTGATCGACATGGGCGTGGAGCACGGCTTCGTCCGCAAGGCCGGCGCCTGGTACACGTACGAGGGGGACCAGCTCGGCCAGGGCAAGGAGAACGCCCGCAACTTCCTCAAGGACAACCCCGACCTCGCCAACGAGATCGAGAAGAAGATCCTGGTGAAGCTGGGCGTCGGGGTCCAGCCCGAGGACGCCTCCGCCGAGTCCGGTGCGGACGCGGCAGGCGCGGCGGCCCCGGCCGACGCGGCTGCGAAGCCGGCGACCGCTCCGGCCGGCAAGACCAAGCCGGCCAAGGCGGCCGCGGCCAAGAGCTAGACCGGTGACGCGTCGTACGGAGTGGCCGGACAGCGCCGCCGACCCCGGCGCGGGCTCCGGGTTCGGTGAGGGGGCGGGACGCCGTTCCCGCTCCCGGCCCAGTGACAGCGGTTCCCCCTCCTCGTCGAGGGCCGAGAAGGGGGAACCGCGCGACCCGGTCGAGCAGGCACGCAACATCTGCCTGCGGCTGCTCACCGGCACACCGCGCACCCGTAAACAGCTCGCGGACGCCCTGCGCAAGCGGGAGATCCCGGACGAGGCGGCCGAGGAAGTCCTCTCCCGCTTCGAGGACGTCGGGCTGATCGACGACGCCGCGTTCGCCGGTGCCTGGGTGGAGTCCCGGCATCACGGCCGCGGTCTCGCCCGCCGCGCGCTCGTCCGCGAGCTGCGGACCAAGGGTGTGGACGCCACGGTGATCGACGAAGCCGTCGGGCAGCTCGACTCCGAGCAGGAGGAGGCGACCGCACGGGAGCTGGTCGCCCGCAAGCTCCGGTCCACCCGGGGGCTGGACCGCGACAGACGACTGCGCCGCCTCGCGGCGATGCTCGCCCGCAAGGGGTACGGCGAGGGGATGGCCCTGCGCGTGGTGCGCCGGGCTCTGGAGGAAGAGGGGGAAGACACGGAGGGGCTGGACGAGCCGTTCTGACCGAAGCGCCGCAGAGACGGTTGGCCAAGAGGGAGCGACCGGCTGTCACGGGGCAGCCGGCGGGGGCCGACTGCCACGGACCGGCTGTCACGGGGGCAGCCGGCGGGGGCCGACTGTCAGTGCCAGGGGGGAAGCCGTCACGAGGCAGCTGTCACTGGCCGGCCTGGGCGGCGCGGCTGATGGTGGCGTCGATCAGGGCGAGGGCGTCTGCGGCGGTGCGGCCCGGGTAGCGGTTCCACGGCCCGATCAGCCCGGTCCAGCCCTGGGAGCGCAACTCGGCGATCAGCCAGGCTCCGGCCCGGTCGACCGTCTCCGCCGAGCCGTGGCCCAGGCGGTGCGCGGTGAGCATGGCGCCGCAGATGCAGCGTGCACCCCGGGCGTTGCGGAGCCGGTAGGGGGTGTTCTGCCATCCCCATTCGGTGAGGATCTGCCGGGCGTGGGCGAGGTGGACGGACGGTCGCACTTCGGGCTGTCCGATGCGCCGCCACGTGTGGAGCCGGTCGGGCAGCATCGCACCGATCCGCCCGGGGAGCGGACGTTCGCGGGGTGCGGCGGGGGGCAGGGCGCGGACCGTGTCGGAGATCAACCGGTCCACCGGCACGGACAGCAGGGCGCGCCAGTCGGCAGGGGAGCCCGGCCGCTCCTGTGGACCGGCGGGGGTGACGGGGCACGGGACGCCGGGTGCGGGAGTGTCGTCGGGTGCGGGTGCGGGTGCGGGTGCGGGTGCGGGTGCGGTGAGGTCCCAGCCCGTGATGATCTGCTGCCAGGCCGCCGAGTCGTGGAGACGCGCGGCCTGGGCGTCGAGTCCGTCGGGAGTGAGTGCGGTGGTGGGCATCGGTGCGTGCTCCCCGTCGTAGCGGTCCGGCGTCCCGGCGGTGCTCGCCGTTGAGGCGAATCTCCGTCCGGTGACCGGATCGCTCCACCGGAGCGATGCCATACGGGTGTGTCGCGGAGCATTCCGGCGCATTCCGGTCGGGGAAGCGTCCGTCGCGGGGTCCCGTACAGAGCCGGTACGGGCGGCACAGCCGCACAGCCCGTAGGGGCCGTGCGTCCGTCGCGGGGTCCCGTGCTGCCCGTACACCCCGCACGGGCAGCACGTCCGAACAGCCCGTGTGGCCCGTGCGGCCCCCCCCCCGTGCGGCCCGCACTCCCCCCGTACGTCCGCACTCCCCCCCGTATGTCCCCCCCCGCACGCGCCGTGCGGGGGAAAGCCCCCGTACGGAGACGGCGGAGTGCTCCAGTGCACAGATACCTGTGCACAGAGCAGTGTGTGACGCATGCCAGAGAAGCCCGGCGGTACCGAGATCACGGAGCTGGCCGCCCTCAAGGCGCTCGCCCAGCCACGACGTCAGCAGATCCTTCAGCACCTCACCCTGCACGGCCCCGCGACGTCCGCGATCCTCGCCCGTGCGCTCGGCCTGAACACCGGCGCGACCAGCTACCACCTGCGCGAACTGGCCCGCTACGGCTTCGTGGCCGACACCGAACCGCAGGAACCCGCCGGGCGCCGGGCCAGGTGGTGGCGGGCTGTCCCGGGCGACCGCCGCTTCCCGCCGCCGTCACGCAGGACGCCCGAGCTGCGGCTCGTCATGGACGAGCTGAACCGCCACGCGTACGCCGCCGACCTCGCCCTCTTCGAGCGGCTCCAGCGCGAGAGCGCGAAGGCGGCGGAGCGGGCGGCGGACGGGCAGGCGGCCGACGCGGAGGCGACCGGGGCGGGTGCGGACGAGTGGGCCGATGCCTTCGCGTACTCGCGCGGCGCCCTGCGCCTCACCCCGCCCGAACTCCGCTCGTTCTTCGAGGAGTACATCGCCCTCATGAACCGCTACAAGCGCACCGAAGCCGACACCCCGCCGGACGCGCGCACGGTCCACACCCGCCTGCTCGCCTTCCCGGACCCGGGCCCCGGCACCCCCGGCGCCGACGCCCTCACCGCCCGCACCGACCGACCGGAGACGGACGCCTCATGATGCTGCGCTATGCCCTGCGGACGATCAGGCACCGCAAGGCCGGATTCCTCGGAGCCTTCCTCGCCCTCATGTGCGCCGCCGCCCTGGTGACCGCCTGCGGCACCCTCCTGGAGACCGGCCTGCGCGGGCGGATCGCCACCGAGCGGTACGCGGCCACCCCGCTCCTCGTCTCCGCCGACCAGAACGTCCACCGCACGACCGTCAAGCACAAGGGCAACGGCAGGACGAAGGTCAAGCACAAGGCGAAGCCGGTCGCCGAGCGGGCCTGGCTCCCGGCCGCCACCGCCGACCGGATTCGCACGCTGCCGGGTGTGCGTACCGTCGTCCCCGAACTGACCTTCCTGGCCCAGCCGCTCGGCCTGCCCGGTGAAGGGGGAGACGGCGGGGCCCCCTCCTACGGGCACGCCTGGACGTCCGCTCCGCTCACGCCCTTCGCTCTGACCGCGGGCAAGGCCCCCGCCTCCGCCGACGACGTGGTGATCGACCGGGCCCTCGCCGAGCGGGCGGGCCTCACGACCGGGGACCCGATCACCGTGCAGTCGACCCGGGCCCCTCACACGTACCGCGTCAGCGGCATCGCCGCGCCCCAGGGGCGGGGCGGACTGCGGCAGCAGACCGCGCTGTTCTTCTCCAACGCCGAGGCCACACGCCTCGCCGACCGCGCGGGCCAGGTCACCGTGCTCGGTGTGCTGCCCACGCCCGGCACGGACATCGGCCGGTTGAAGCAGCAGGTCACCGCCGCCCTCAAGGGCACCACCGCACAGGTGACGACCGGTGACGGGCGCGGGCCGGTCGAATTCCTCGACGCCGCGGGCGCCCGGGTCAAGCTGGTCTCGATGGGCGGGGCCATGGGCGGCACCTCACTGCTGGTCGCGGTGCTCGTCGTCGTCGGGACGTTCGCGCTCTCCGTCCAGCAGCGCCACCGAGAGCTGGCCCTGCTCCGTACCATCGCCGCCACCTCGCGGCAGGTCCGCCGGCTGCTGGGCCGGGAGGCCCTGGTCGTCGGGGCCATCGCCGGTGTCCTCGGCGCCCTCGCCGGACTGCCGCTCGCCGGATGGCTGCACAACCGGTTCACCGCCATGGGAGTGGTCCCGCAGACCCTGGAACCGACGGCCGGCATCCTGCCCGCCTGCGCCGCCGTCGCCGTCACGCTCCTGGGTGCCTGGGCCGCCGCCCGGATCTCGGGCCGGCGCATCGCGGGTCTGCGCCCGGCCGAGGCCATGGCCGAGTCCGCGGTCGAGCGCGGCCGCCCGGCCAGGGGGCGCGTGCTCGCCGGGCTGTTCCTGCTCGCGGGCGGCGGTGTGCTGGTCGGTGTGCTGAGCGTGCTGCGCACCGAGGCCGCCTCCACCCCGGTCACCTTCCTGGCCGTGGTGGTGTCGGCCACGGCCGGCGCGCTGCTCGGCCCGCTCCTCGTCCGAGCCGCCGCCTTCCTGGCGGCCGGCGTGCTTCGGCGGACAGGCCCCATGAGCGCCCTGGCCACCGCCAACATCCGCGGGAACTCGACCCGGATGGCCTCCGTCGTCACCCCACTCACCCTGCTCATCGGTATGACCTGCACGGTTCTCTTCCTCCAGCCGACCATCAGCGAAGCCGCCCGCACCCAGGCCAGGGAGGGCGTACGCGCTACCTGGGTGCTCGGCGCGCAAGGGCCAGGAGTTCCGGCAGCCGCCACCGAGGCCGTCCGCGCGACGCCCGGTGTCACCGCCGCCACGGAGGTGGTCCGCACCACCGTGCGGGTCGGGCTGGAGAAGTACACCGCGCAGGGCGTCACCGGGGCGGGCCTCACCCGCACCTGGGACCCGGGCGTGACGAGCGGTTCTCTCGCCGCGTTCGCCGCGAACGAGCGGTCCGCCGCGATCAGCGAACTCGCCGCCGACCGCCTCGGGCTGCGCCCCGGCGGTGAACTCGTGCTGCACCTCGGCGACGGCACCCCCGCCACCCTCACGGTCGCCGCCGTCTACCGCAGCGGGCTCGGCTTCGGCGACCTGACCCTGCCGCACGACCTGGTCGCCCGGCACATGGACAACCCCCTGGCCGCGACGGTCCTGGTGGCCGGAGCGGCGTCCGGCCACTCCCTGTCCGCCGCGGTGAGCGAATACCCCGGCGTCACGGTGGTCGCCCCGGCCGTCGCCGACCGGCTCCAGGCGGACCGCGAGCAGCAGAACGCCGAGGTCAACCTTCTGGCCATGGGCCTGGTCCTCGCCTTCACCGCCATCGCCGTCGTCAACACGCTCGCCATGTCGGTGTCCGAGCGGTTCAGGGAGTTCGCGCTGCTGCGGCTGGCCGGCGCCACGCGCCGTCAGGTGCTGCGGATGCTCCGTACCGAGACCCTGTCGGTCCTGATCCTTGCCACCGCGCTCGGCACCGGCATCGCGCTCGCCGTCCTGACCGCCTTCAGCATCGGGATGACCGGCAGCGCGGCGCCCGGCCTGCTCCCGCTGGTGTACGGGTCCGTGGTGGGCGCCGCCGCCCTGCTCGCCCTGGCCGCCACCGCGCTGCCCGGCCGGCTGGCCCTGCGGGCCCGCCCGGTGGAGGTCGCCACCAGCCAGTGACGGGAAGGTGGGGTGGCGGCCCGCCGCCCCACCGGGCGGCGATCCGCCGCCCCCACCCGTCACACCTCGACCGGCAGCCCCGCCGCCCGCCAGGCCTGGAAGCCGCCCACCAGGTCCGTCGCCCGGTACAGCCCCAGCCGGTGCAGGGACTCGACGGCGAGGCTCGACGCGTACCCCTCGTTGCAGATCACCACCACCCGGAGACCGTGGCTCACGGCCTCCGGGGCGCGATGGCTTCCCCGCGGGTCCAGCCGCCATTCCAGCTCGTTGCGTTCGACGACCAGTGCCCCCGGGATCAGCCCGTCCCGTTCACGCAGTTGCGCGTAGCGGATGTCCACGAGCAGAGCGCCTTCGGAGGCCGCGGTCCACGCCTCCCGCGGACCGACCCGTACATAGCCGGCCCTGACCCGTTCCAGCAGCTCGTCGATCCCGACCGGCTCGCTGCCGCCCTCGTGCGGTCCGTGGCTCACTGCCAGTCCTCCGGGCGCTCGGTCTGCTCCAGGCGGAGTACGGCGCCGGAGCGGCTGTAGCGCCGGATCCGGGGCAGCGGCGGGTAGTACGCGTGGACGGAGACGGCATGCTCCGTGGCGGACTCGTTCAGGACCTCGTGGACGTGGTGCCGGCCGAAGGCCCTGCCCTGGCCCGACGACAGCTCCCGGGTGCGGTCGATGTCCCCGGCCAGCTCCAGGGTCTTCCAGCCGTCGGTGGGCAGCCGGGCGGCGAGGGAGTGCTCCCTGAGCGTGCCGGCTGCGGTGAGGAAGGCGCCGATCGAGTCGGCGTGGTCGTGCCAGCCGGTGCCGGTGCCGGGCGGCCAGCCGATGAGCCACGCCTCGCTGCCGCCGGGGCCGTCGAGCCTGACCCACGTTCGGCCCTCGGGGTCGAGGGGAAGGGAGGCGACGAGGGCGGTGTCCTCGGCGGTGCGGCGGACGAAGTCGAGCAGTTCCGCCACGGTCGGAGCCGGAGCTGGAGCCGGAGCGGACGCGGGTACGGGCACGGAGAGGGGAGAGGGAGAAGCAGACACGGGGAGCCGTCCTGGGGTTCGCGCGGTTACCCCGCCGCACGGCACAGCACACGCGGCGAAGGCAGGAGAAGCGGGATTCAGCAGGACGGGCGACACACGCAGCCCGCATAGCGGAGCAGGTCCATATGGACCCTCCGCCACAGGCGCACATCGGTGTCGGTCATGCCCGGGAGTAGACCATGTGCGCCTGTGGGCGTCAATTGATGTCTGCGGTGCGGTCGGAGCGGACCGACGTCCGTGCCGCCCCTCCGCGTGCCGCGTCCGCCGCCGCGAAGAGCTCCGCGGGCCGTACGCCGCCGAACGACTCGACGAGATGGCCGTCCGGCCTGACCAGCAGAACCGTGTGCGCGGACGCCCCCGGATAGCTCTCGGTCACCAGCAGTTCGGCCTTGACCGGCAGGGCCGCCACGGCCTCGACCAGCCGGGGCATCACTCCAGCGCGCATCCAGTGCCGCCGGTCCCATACTCCGGTTCCCGGCGCCACGAGCACCACCAGCAGATGCCCCTGCCCGAGCCGCTCCCGCAGCCGCACCGCGGTGCCGTCGGGCGCGGTGACCCGTACATCGGCCACCGGCGCACCGGGGGGCGTACCCACGGACGCGTGCGCCTCGGCGCGCGGGGGCGCAAGGGGGGACAGGGAGTAGGAGGGGGGCGCACCGAGGGGGCCACAGCCCAGATGTCCGTCCGCGAGCAGCGCGTCGTGCCCCCGTGCGCTCCCCGGGACCAGGGTCCGCAGCCCTCCGCTGCCCCGCAGTATCGGCAGCGACTGGTCGGCGGCGCGCAGCCGCGAGGCGACGGCGGCCCGGCGCTCGGCCTGGTAGCTGTCGAGGAGCACGTCGGACGCGCCGTGGTGCCAGGCCAGGGCCAGTTTCCAGGCCAGGTTCTCCGCGTCCCGCAGCCCCTCGTCCAGCCCCTGCGTGCCCAGGGCACCCAGCAGATGGGCGGCGTCCCCGGCCAGGAAGGCCCGCTTCACCCGCCACCGCCGGGCCAGCCGGTGGTGGAGCGTGTAGACCCCGGTGTCCAGCAGCTCGTACGGGGGAGTCTCGCCGCACCAGCCCGCCAGGGTGTCCCGTACGCGCGTGACGAGGGCGTCCGGCGTGACCAGTTCGCCGCGCGCGGGCAGCAGCCAGTCCAGCCGCCAGACATCGTCCGGCAGCGGCCGCGCGGTGACCTCGGCGCCCCCGGTGCGCCACGGCGGCGACCGGTGCAGTACGGCCTCGCCGGGCCAGGGCAGCTCGGTGCGCAGCGCGGCCACGGCGTGCCGTTCCACAGCCGTACGTCCGGGAAACCGGATGTCGAGGAGTTTGCGCACGGTGGACCGGGCCCCGTCGCAGCCCACCAGGTAACTCCCGCGCCACCAGGTCGAAGCCGGCTCCCTGGTGTGCACGGTGACCCCGGACCGGTCCTGCTCCAGCGTGTCGATCCGGCCGAGCCTGGCCGTCCGCACCAGCTCCTGCGCGGCCACCGCGTCCCGCAGCCCCCGCACCAGCGCGTGCTGCGGCACATGGACGGGCGCGGCCGGCCCGTCGCCGCCGGGCACGGCCTCACCGAGCGGCAGCTCGCGTACCAGCTGCTTGCGCCGCACGGACCGCCAGCCGGACCAGCGCAGCCCCTCGTCGTGCAGCGTCTTGCAGCCGAGCCGCTCCAGGAAGGCCGCGGTGTCCTCGCGCAGCACGACCGTGCGGGCGGGGCGGGTCTCGTCCTTGCCCGGGTCCTCGTCCACGAGCACGCACGGCACCCCCTGCGCGGCGAGGGCGAGCGAGAGCGCCAGGCCGACCGGCCCGGCACCCACGATGATCACCGGGTCCACGGCGCGTCCCCCATCAGGGTGGAACGGGACGGAAGGGGCGCGGGCGTCGAAGGGGATGCGGCGGCGTAGGGGGCTCGGTGCGCGATCACAGAACGTATGCAACCTACTGCCGGTGCTTGCGTCAAGCGACGCCGGAACGCGGCGAGGGGCGGTGGCAGGTGCGCCACCGCCCCTCGCGGGCGTCCTGAGACGGGCTGTCAGACGGCGCGCCCGTCATCCGTGTTGAGCGCCGGCGCGTCGATCGTCTCCAGATCGCCCCCCGGGCCGGTGCCGAGTACCGCGCCCGTGCTCTTCTTCCCGCGCCGGAGCCGCCGCTCCAGCCAGCTCGCGAACGAGGTGAGGGTGTAGTTCAGGGCGAGGTAGATCACCGCGACGATGGTGAAACACGCGATGGTGTTGGAGCCGTAGTTCGCGGACATCGGCCGCACGGCCGCCAGCAGCTCGGGGAAGCTGAGCACCGCGCCACCGAGGGCGGTGTCCTTCACGATCACCACGAGCTGGCTGACGATCGCGGGCAGCATGGCGGTGACGGCCTGCGGCAGCAGCACGAAGACCATCGTCTGGCCCTTGCGCATGCCGATCGCCTTGGCCGCGTCCGTCTGTCCGCGCGGAAGCGTCTGGATGCCGGCCCGCACGATCTCGGCGAGCACCGAGGCGTTGTAGAGCACCAGGCCGGTCACCACGGCGTACAGCAGACGGGTGTCCGGTTCGAGCTCGGTGTACTCGGAGTACGCCTGGTTGGCGATGACCATCAGGAGCAGCACGGGAATGGCGCGGAAGAACTCCACGACCACCCCGCCCGGAACCCGGACCCATCGGTGGTCCGAGAGCCGCCCGATCCCGAACAGCGCGCCCAGCGGCAGCGCGATGATCAGAGCGAAGAACGCCGCCTTGATCGTGTTCTGGAAGCCCGGCCAGATGAAGGTCTCCCAGGGCTGGGGGCTGGTGAAGAACGGCTTCCACTTGATCCAGTCGAGCTGGTGCTTCTCGGCGAGGCCGTCGTAGACCCACCACAGCACCGCCGCGGCGGCCAGCACGAAGAGGACCGTGTAGAGGATGTTGCGCCGCTTGGCGCGGGGCCCCTGGGCGTCGTAGAGGACGGAACTCATCGCTTCACCGCCACCTTCTTGGCCACCCAGCCGAGGATGAGACCGGTCGGAAGGGTCAGGATGACGAAACCGAGGGCGAAGATGCCCGAGATCAGCAGCAACTGCGCCTCGTTCTCGATCATGCCCTTCATCAGGTACGAGGCTTCCGCCACTCCGATCGCGGAGGCGACGGTGGTGTTCTTCGTCAGCGCGATGAGCACGTTGGACAGTGGGTTGACCACCGACCGGAACGCCTGCGGGAGGATGATCAGCCGCAGGACCTGAGTGAAGCTGAGGCCGAGTGCCCGTGCCGCCTCGGCCTGGCCGACCGGCACCGTGTTGATGCCGGAGCGCAGCGCCTCGCACACGAACGCGGCGGTGTAGACGATGAAGGAGAGCACCGCGAGCCGGAAGTTGATGCCCTTGATATCGGTGCCGCCGAGAGCGATGTTGAGCGTCGAGTACAGGCCCAGCGAGGCGAACATAATGATCACGGTCAGCGGAATGTTCCGGATCACGTTCACATAGCCGGTCGCGAAACCGCGCATCAGGGGGACCGGGCTGACCTTCATGCCGGCCAGCAGCGTTCCCCATATGAGGGAGCCGAGGGCGGAGTAGACGGTGAGCTTCACCGTCACCCAGAAGGCCCCCAGCAGGTCGTAACCATCAAGAAAGTCGAACACGATCTCCCGTGCTTCCGCGTGTAGGAGGGCGTGGCGCGCCGCCGGTCAGCGGCGGCGCGCCCGGTCAGCCCTGCTTCACTTGACGACGTTGCCGATCTTCGGGGCGGGGTCGTTCTTGTAGTTCGCGGGGCCGAAGTTGGCCTCCACGGCCTTGTCCCACGAGCCGTCCTCGACCATCTTGGTCAGCGCGTCGTTGACCTTCTTCTTGAAGTCGGCGTCGCCCTTCTTCAGGCCGATGCCGTAGTTCTCGTTGGTCATCTTGAAGCCGGCCAGCTTGAACTTGCCCTTGTTGGCGTCCTGCGCGGCGTAACCGGCCAGGATGCTGTCGTCCGTGGTCAGGGCGTCGACGACCTTGTTCTCCAGGCCGGTCAGACACTCGGAGTAGCCGCCGTACTCCTGGAGCTGCGCCTTCGGGGCCAGCTTGTCGTGGATGTTCTGCGCCGAGGTCGAGCCGGTGACCGAGCAGAGCTTCTTGTTGTTCAGGTCCTCGGGCTTCGTGATCGAGTTGTCGTCCGCGCGGACCAGGATGTCCTGGTGGGCCAGGAGGTACGGACCGGCGAAGTCGACCTTCTGCAGGCGCTCGTCGTTGATCGAGTAGGAGGCGACGATGAACTTCACGTCACCGCGCGAGATGGCCGTCTCGCGGTCGGCGCTCTTGGTCTCCTTGAACTCGATGTGCTTGGCGTCGTAGCCGAGTTCCTTGGCGACGTACGTGGCGACATCGACGTCGAAGCCGGTGTACTTGCCGTCCGGGGTCTTCAGGCCCAGACCCGGCTGGTCAATCTTGATGCCGATCGTGATCTTCTTGCCGCCCGACCCGGACGCGTCGTCCTTGTCGTCGGAACCACAGGCGGTGGCGGTGAGGGCGAGGGCGAGCACGGCGGCCGAGGCGGCAGTGACCTTACGAAGCTGCATGGTGAAATTCCCTAGAGTTGACGCGATGTGAGTGATCAGCAGATACGGAAGCCGGTGCTGAAGGCTCCATCAGTGGTGAAGGATCTTCGACAGGAAGTCCTTGGCCCGGTCACTGCGCGGGTTGCTGAAGAACTGGTCGGGCGTGGCCTCTTCGACGATCTTTCCGTCCGCCATGAAGACGACCCGGTTCGCCGCTGAGCGGGCGAAGCCCATCTCGTGGGTGACGACGACCATCGTCATGCCCTCGCGGGCGAGCTGCTGCATGACCTCCAGCACCTCGTTGATCATCTCCGGGTCGAGCGCCGAGGTCGGCTCGTCGAAGAGCATGACCTTCGGGTCCATCGCCAGCGCCCTGGCGATCGCCACGCGCTGCTGCTGGCCACCGGAGAGCTGCGAGGGGTACTTGTCGGCCTGGGTCCCGACGCCCACCCGGTCGAGCAGCGAACGCGCCTTGTCCTCGGCCGCCTTCTTGTCCGCCTTGCGGACCTTCAGCTGGCCGAGCGTCACGTTTTCGAGGACCGTCTTGTGGGCGAAGAGATTGAACGACTGGAAGACCATGCCGACATCGGCGCGCAGCCGCGCCAGCTCCTTGCCCTCCTCGGGCAGGGGCTTCCCGTCGATCGAGATCGCGCCCGAGTCGATCGTCTCCAAGCGGTTGATCGTGCGGCACAGCGTGGACTTACCGGACCCGGACGGCCCGATGACGACCACGACCTCGCCGCGGGCGATCGTCAGGTCGATGTCCTGGAGCACATGCAGCGCGCCGAAGTGCTTGTTGACGTTGCTCAGCACAACCAGATCGCCACCGGGCGCGGGTGCAGCGTCCTCGGCGCCCTTGGTCACTGAAACTCCGCTCATCGGCTTCTTGCTCCGTCCTCCTCGGTTGGGAAGGACCTTAGTGACGCAGTGCTACCAACGTCATTACATCTGAGCGGAAATTGAGCATAACGATCCGGCGGCAACCGGACACTCCGTGTGAAGGGGACGTCACGCCTCTCGCACCGGCCGTACCGGGTGCATAACGGAAACCCGGATACAACGGACAAGTACTTGACTGTCCACCCGTGATCGGCGTGGATTCCCTGGTACACCCCTACGTGAAACGCCCCGGAACGGGGAAGTGACCGGGGCGTACACGACCGGACGAACACACGCGAACCACACGCCAGAGGGGGGCCATGAGACTGCTGCTCGTCGAGGACGACAACCACGTCGCCGCCGCCCTGTCCGCGATCCTCGCCCGGCACGGCTTCCAGGTGGTCCACGCCCGCAGCGGCGACGAGGCCCTGCAAGCGCTCCTGCCCGCCGACACGGAGCCCTTCGGTGTCGTCCTCCTCGACCTCGGGCTGCCCGACCAGGACGGCTACGAGGTGTGCGGCAAGATCCGCAAGCGCAGCTCCGTACCGGTGATCATGGTGACCGCCCGCGCCGACGTACGCTCCCGGATCCACGGACTCAACCTCGGCGCCGACGACTACGTGACCAAGCCGTACGACACCGGCGAGCTGCTGGCCCGTATTCACGCCGTCAGCCGGCGCAAGGCGAGCAACGAGGACACCGCGCCCACGCCCGCCGCCGGACTGCGCCTGGGACACGTGCACATCGAGCTGCCGACCCGCCGGGTGAGCGTCGACGGCAGCGAGGTCCAGCTCACCCGCAAGGAGTTCGATCTGCTCGCCCTGCTCGCCCAGCGGCCCGGTGTGGTCTTCCGCCGGGAGCAGATCATCAGCGAGGTGTGGCGGACCAGCTGGGAGGGAACAGGGCGCACGCTTGAGGTCCACGTCGCGTCCCTGCGTTCCAAACTGCGGCTGCCCGCACTGATCGAGACCGTGCGCGGGGTCGGCTACCGCCTCGTCTCACCGTCCGCGTAGAGGCGTACGTCCCCGGTGCGTACCCGGCTGCTCCCGCTGCTCATCGTCCTGATGGCGAGTGTCCTGCTCGCGCTCGGCTTCCCGCTGGCCGTCAGCGTGGCCGCGGCCGAGCAGCAGCGCGTCGTGATCGACCGCATCGACGACACGGCACGCTTCGCCGCGCTCGCCCAGTTCATCACCGAGCGCACCCTCGGCTACGACGAACGCCGCCGCACGCTCCAGACCGAGCTGGAGACGTACAACTCGGTGTACGGCATCCGGGCCGGCGTCTTCTACCGCGACGACTCCGCCATGGCGAAGGCCCCGGACACCTGGCGGCTCCCCGTCGAGGGCGAGGGCCGCGCCGCGTTCAGCGAGGCACTGCTCGGCCGCCGCAGCCACGACCCGCCGCAGGTCTGGCCCTGGCAGGACGGCCGCGTCGTCGTCGCCTCGCCCGTCGTACGGGACGGCGACGTGATCGCGGTCGTCGTCATCGACTCGCCCACCGGCCAGATGCGCGCCGACACGATGCGCGGCTGGCTGCTGATCGCGGCGGGCGAGGTGGTCGCGATGCTGGTGGCCGTCGGCGCCGCGATCCGCCTCACCGGCTGGGTCCTGCTGCCGGTCAAGACGCTGGACGCGGCCGCCCACGACATCGCCAGCGGCCGGATGCGGTCCCGGGTCGCGGCATCCGGCGGGCCCCCGGAACTCAGGCGGCTGGCCCGGTCGTTCAACGAGATGGCCGACAACGTCGAGGACGTGCTGGAGCAGCAGCGCGCCTTCGTCGCCGACGCCTCCCACCAGTTGCGCAACCCGCTGGCCGCGCTGCTGCTGCGCATCGAGCTCCTCGCCCTCGAACTCCCCGAGGGCAACGAGGAGATCGCCTCCGTGCGCACCGAGGGCCGGCGCCTAGGCCAGGTCCTCGACGACCTGCTCGACCTGGCGCTCGCCGAGCACGCCGATACCGACCTCCGGCTCACGGACATCGGCGCGCTCACGGCCGAACGGGTCGCTTCCTGGCGGCCGGTGGCCGAGGAGAAGGGGGTACGGCTCCGGGCCGACGGGCTGCCCGCAGTCACCGCGTGGGCCGACCCCATCGCCCTGTCCAGCGCCCTCGACGCCATCATCGACAACGCCCTCAAGTTCACGCCCGCCGACGAGGAGGTCCGCGTCACCGTCGCCTCCGGCAGCCAGGACGTCACGGTGGTCGTCGCGGACAGCGGACCCGGCCTCACCGAGCAGGAGCTCGAACGGGTCGGCGACCGCTTCTGGCGCAGCTCCCAGCACCAGAACATCCAGGGATCGGGCCTCGGGCTCTCCATCGCCGGAGCGCTCCTGACGGCGGGCGGCGGCTCGCTCGCGTACGCGCGCAAGGAGCCGAACGGGCTGAGCGTGACGGTCTCGGTGCCGCGCCACGATCCGAAGGGCTGACGCCGGGGCCGCACGGCCGGAGCCGGGGCCGGGCTTGCGCGGGCGAGCCGCCGGTGCGAGGGAGCACCGGGCGGCACGAGGAGCCGGAGCCGGGCCCGCGCGGCCGGGGCCGGAGCCGGGCCCGCGCAGCGAACCGCCGCTACGGCTTGACCGAGCGGTAGTAGCGCTTGGCACCTTCGTGCAGCGGGAGCGGGTCGGTGTAGATGGCCGTCCGCAGGTCCACCAGCTGCGCCGCGTGCACCTCGCGCCCGATGCGGTCGCGGCTGTCGATCACGGTCCGGGTGAACGCCTCCGTCATCGCCGCGTCGGTGCGGTCCGTGGTGACCAGCACATTGGCGATCGCGACCGTGGGGACGGCCTGGCCCTGCTGCGCGTTGCGATAGGCGTCGGCGGGCATCACGGCCGAGCGGTAGTAGCCGGTGGAGCCGCCCGCCGCCTGAAGCTGCTTGATCAGCTTGTCCTCCAGCGGGATCAGCCGGACCGAGAACCGTTCCGACAGATCGGCCACCGCCGTCGTGGGCAGCCCGCCGGACCAGAAGAACGCGTCGAGCTTCCCCTCCTCCAGCAGCTTCGGCATCGTGTCGATGCCCGCCGGCACAGCCGTCACATCCTCGACCGGGTCGAGACCCGCGGCCGTCATCAGCCGGTCGGCGACCAGCTTCACCCCCGACCCCGGCTGCCCCACCGCGACCGTCCTGCCCCGCAGATCCGCCACACTGCGGATGTCCGAACCGCGCTCCACGACCAGCTGTATGTAGTCGTCGTACAGCCGGACACAGCCGCGCAGCCGCTCGTAGCCGGGCCCCCGGGCACGCAGATAGGCGGCGACGGCGTCGGTGGTGGCGATGGTGAAGTCGGCCTTGCCCGTCGCGACCCGGGCGATGTTCTGCTGCGAGCCCTCGCTCGTCTGGAGCTGTATCGACACCTCGGGCAGATCCTTGGCGAGGGCCCCCTTCAGCCGCTCCCCGTAGCGCTGGTAGACGCCGCTGCGCACCCCGGTGCTGAACGACAGCGTGCCGGTCGGCGCCGGATCGCGGAGGGGGAGCAGCCACCAGAGCAGCAGCCCGAGCACGACGACGAGGACGGCGCCCGCCCGCAGGGAGCGGCGCCGGCCGATTCGGGACAGGGCCGGGAGCATGGCGGCGATCCTGCCAGGTGGTTCCGGGCCCTGGCCAGGGCCGCCGCCGGATCACCCCGCCGGTACGGGCCCCGGACGCCGCCCGAGGCGGAGGGTGTCCGGGCAGCGCCTACCCTTGTCGCATGAGCAGCGGCAACCGGAGCGAAGCAGTGGACGTCCAGAAGAGCTATGAGGTGCGCACCTACGGGTGCCAGATGAACGTCCACGACTCCGAGCGCTTGTCGGGGCTCCTGGAGGACGCCGGATACGTCCGCGCGCCCGAGGGCTCCGACGGGGACGCCGACGTCGTCGTCTTCAACACCTGCGCGGTACGCGAGAACGCCGACAACAAGCTCTACGGCAACCTCGGCCGGCTCGCCCCCATGAAGACCAGGCGCCCCGGGATGCAGATCGCGGTCGGCGGCTGTCTCGCCCAGAAGGACCGCGACACGATCGTCGAGCGGGCGCCCTGGGTGGACGTCGTCTTCGGCACGCACAACATCGGCAAGCTGCCCGTCCTGCTGGAGCGCGCCCGGGTCCAGGAGGAGGCGCAGATCGAGATCGCCGAATCCCTGGAGGCCTTCCCCTCGACGCTGCCCACCCGCCGCGAGTCCGCGTACGCCGCGTGGGTCTCCATCTCCGTGGGCTGCAACAACACCTGCACCTTCTGCATCGTCCCGGCCCTGCGCGGGAAGGAGAAGGACCGCCGCACCGGCGACATCCTCGCCGAGATCGAGGCCCTGGTCGCCGAGGGTGTTTCCGAGATCACCCTGCTCGGCCAGAACGTCAACGCGTACGGCTCCGACATCGGCGACCGCGAGGCCTTCTCCAAGCTGCTGCGCGCCTGCGGGAGGATCGAGGGCCTGGAGCGCGTCCGCTTCACCTCGCCGCACCCGCGCGACTTCACCGACGACGTCATCGCCGCCATGGCCGAGACGCCGAACGTGATGCCACAGCTGCACATGCCGATGCAGTCCGGTTCCGACAAGGTCCTCAAGGCGATGCGCCGCTCCTACCGGCAGGAACGCTTCCTCGGCATCATCGAGAAGGTGCGCGCCGCGATGCCCGACGCCGCGATCTCCACGGACATCATCGTCGGCTTCCCCGGTGAGACCGAGGAGGACTTCGAGCAGACCATGCACGCGGTCCGTGAGGCACGCTTCGCGAACGCCTTCACCTTCCAGTACTCCAAGCGGCCCGGTACGCCCGCCGCCGACATGGACGGGCAGATCCCCAAGGAGGTCGTCCAGGAGCGGTACATGCGCCTGTCCGCCCTCCAGGAGGAGATCTCCTGGTCGGAGAACAAGAAGCAGGTCGGCCGCACCCTGGACGTCATGGTCGCCGAGGGCGAGGGCCGCAAGGACGGTGCCACCCACCGGCTGTCCGGCCGCGCCGCCGACAACCGCCTCGTCCACTTCACCAAGCCGGACCAGGGCGTGCGCCCCGGTGACGTGGTGACCGTCGAGATCAGTTACGCGGCCCCGCACCACCTGCTCGCCGAGGGCGTCCCCGTCGCCGTGCGCAGGACCCGGTCGGGCGATGCCTGGGAGAAGCGCAACGCGGCCGCCGCCGCCAAGCCGGCCGGCGTCATGCTGGGCCTGCCCGGCATCGGCGCCCCGGCCCCCCTGCCCGCGACGGCGGCCCCGGGCTGCGGCTGCGACTGACCGTCGGGACGGCCCGCCCCGGCGGGGGAGCGACCGCAGTACGCTGCCGACCATGCTTGTCGCCGCCGCTGTCTGCCCCTGCCCGCCCCTGCTCGTCCCCGACGTGGCCGCCGGTGCCGCGCCCGAGCTCGATGCCGCCAGAACCGCCTCCACCGACGCCCTGGGCGTGCTCGCGGCCTCCCGGCCCGACCTGCTGGTCGTGATCGGCCCGGCGGAGCCGGCCGGGCGCGGTATCCATCCGGAGGGCGCCACCGGCAGCTTCCGCGAGTTCGGCGTCGGCCTTGAGGTACGGCTCGGACAGGACCGGGGCACACCGGCCGGCCGGCCGCTCCCGCCGTCGCTCGCGGTCGGCGCCTGGCTGCTGGCCCGTACCGGATGGGCGGACGCCCCCGTCGAGGGCCTCGGCGTGGGCGAGCCGCTGGATACCGCGCGCTGCATGGAGACCGGGCGGGAGCTGGCCCGCCGGGCGGACCGGGTCGCGCTGCTGGTGATGGGCGACGGCAGCGCCTGCCGCACCGTGAAGGCCCCGGGCTACCTGGACGAACGCGCCGCCGACTTCGACGCGGCGGCCGCACGCGCCCTGGGCGCCGCCGACCCGGAAGCGCTCGCCGCGCTCGACGAGGCACTCGCGTACGAACTCAAGGCCGCGGGCCGCGCGCCCTGGCAGGTGCTCGCGGGGGCGGCCGAGGGAGCGGGACAGGCCGGCCGGCTGCTCTACGAGGACGCGCCCTACGGGGTGGGCTACATGGTGGCCGCCTGGTCATGAGGACGCACACGGTCGCCGCCTGGTCATGAGGACGCACACGTGATGAGGGCCCCGGAGCGAAACCGCTCCGGGGCCCTCATCGGCTGTCCTGCCGGACCGCTTCAGGCAGCGGGGGGCGGCGTGCTGCCGCCCGTGCTGGTGTCGCCGTCCTTGTTCGACAGCTTCTCCACCGCGTCCTTGGCCTTCTGCGTGCCGGTCACGATCTTGTCGCTGTACTTGCCCTTGGTCTTCTCGTCAACCGTCCGCGCGGCCTTGTCGAGACCCTGATCGATCTTGTCCCCGTGCTGCTGCGCGAGGTCGCTGACCTTCTCCTTCGCCGGGGCCAGCTTCGCCTTCACACTGTCCATGAAACCCATCGGACACCTTCTCCGCTCGGGAACTGTGAGAAATAACCCATATGTACAACCACTGTACGGGGAAGACCGCACTGCCGCGTCACCTTCCCCGTCCGGGCTTCCCTCATTCGGGACCCGAGCCGCGGGTTTGGGAGAGACTGTGGCGGTGACAAGCTCAGCTCCCCCCGCACCGCGGGTCATCGCCGTCGTCGGTCCCACCGCAGCAGGAAAGTCCGATCTGGGGGTGCACCTCGCCCACCGGCTCGACGGCGAAGTGATCAACGCGGATTCCATGCAGCTCTACCGGGGCATGGACATCGGAACCGCCAAGCTGACGCTCGCCGAGCGCGACGGTGTCCCGCACCGGCTGCTGGACATCTGGGAGGTCACCGAGACCGCCAGCGTCGCCGAGTACCAGCGCCTGGCCCGCGCCGAGATCGACCGGTTGCTCGCCGAGGGCCGCACCCCCGTCCTGGTGGGCGGCTCCGGCCTGTACGTGAAGGGCGCGATCGACGCCCTGGAGTTCCCCGGCACGGACCCCGGCGTCCGGGCCGCCCTGGAGGAGGAGCTGGCCGAGCACGGCTCCGGAGCACTGCACGCGCGACTCGCCGCCGCCGACCCCGAGGCCGCCCGCGCGATCCTGCCGAGCAACGGCCGCCGCATCGTGCGCGCCCTGGAGGTCATCGAGATCACCGGCAAGCCCTTCACCGCGAACCTCCCCGGCGACGACCCGGTCTACGACGCCGTCCAGATCGGCGTCGATGTGGCCCGCCCCGAACTCGACGAGCGCATCGCCCTGCGCGTCGACCGCATGTGGGAGGAGGGGCTCGTGGACGAGGTGAGCGAACTGGAGGCCCAGGGGCTGCGTGAAGGGCGTACCGCCTCCCGCGCGCTCGGGTATCAGCAGGTGCTCTCCGCGCTCGCCGGGGAGTGCACCGAGGACCAGGCGCGCGCCGAGACCGTGCGCGCCACCAAGCGCTTCGCGCGCCGCCAGGACTCCTGGTTCCGGCGCGACCCGCGCGTCCAGTGGCTGAGCGGGGCCGTGGACCACCGCGGGGAACTCCCGGGCCAGGCGCTGGCGTTGGTCGAACGGGCGGTCACAGCCTGATCGCATGGGGCGGGGCGCGAGTGCGGCAGGAACCCGTGGTGCCGCATGGAGCGGGCCGGAGAGGCTCCCACGGGGCGGAGCTTCCCGGGGCCGGTGGCCTCGCAGCTGCCGGAAACGGGCCCGGCGAGCGTCTCCGGCTTCGGACCGGCCCCTGCCCGCTCACTTGTGATCGCGAAGGAAGGCCGGGATATCGGCCCGGGTCGGGTAGTCGGGCAGCGGTGCGGGCTCGTCCTGGAGGAACGCGGTGATGACGGCTGCCGCTCGTTGGTCGTTGTCACCCAGGCCGTTCCACATGTGGTGGCCGACACCGGGCATGTACTGGGTGCGCCGGATGGCGGGGTCGTCCGCGAGGACGGTCGTCGCCCACTGCCGGACCTGGGAGGAGCACTCGGCGATCATCAGCATCGTGGGTGTCCGGGAGCGACTCAGCTGAGGAGCGAGGGAGGCGGAGTCCTTGATCGTCTGCTGGATACGAAGGCTGGCGGCGGGGCTGAAGGAGAAGTTCTGCTCCGTGTCCTCGACCGGGATGCGGTGCGCGTCCCGCGCGCAGTAGGCGGACGCGGTGTCGCTGCCGAGATCGGCGGCGGTGAAGGCGTTGTCGCCCTCCGCCTGCCCTATAAGCCCGTTGTCGGGGTTGAGCAGTCCGAGCCGCATGAGGCCGAACGCGACCGCGTACCGCGGGACGTGTGTGGAGCGCGGTCCGGATGGGGCCGGCGCGATGCCGCGGGCCGAGGGCCGGCCCTTCTGCCCCGCGATCCGGGCGGTGGGACCGTCCACCGGGCCCGGCTCGGCGATGACCGCCCGGCGCAGGTGGCCGGCGATCGCCGGGTCGGCCAGCGCGCGGGTGAGCACGACCGCGCCCGATGAGAAACCCAGCACGTCGGCGCGGCCCCTGCCGAGCTTGTCGACGAAGGCGCCGAGGTCGCGGACGGACCGGGTGACCGAGTACTGGTCCATGGGCAGCAGGTCGCTGCGCCCACCGCCGGCCTGCTCGTAGGCGTACACGTCGTAGCCCTGTCCCGCGAGCCGCCGCAGGAAGCGGTGGTCGAGCACCGAGATGCCGCGCACCGGCCCGCCGTTGAGGTAGACGAGCGGAACGGGATGCCGGGGGCCGCTGCCGGTGGGCGGATAGTGGTAGACCGCGACCCGGCTGCCGGTGGACAGGCGCATGTGCTCGGTGGTCACGAACGACAGGGCGGCCGGGTAGCGGCGCGTCGTGGGGGCGGTGGGAACGCACACCGACAGCGTCAGGGCCGCTGCGACCAGCACCGGCAGGAAGGGCACCAGCCGTCCTTGCCAGGAGCGTCGCCGGCCCCGCCACATCGCCGCGAGGGCCGCGACCCCGACAGCCGCGAACCACGCGGCCAACCCCGACCCCGCTCCGTCGGTGGCAACGATCAGCGCCAGGAACACGGCGACCACCCCCACCGTCGCGGCGGTGGCGGCCAGCAGGCGGCCCGTGAAGCGCAGGGAACGTATGAGGGACGGTGGCAAGGTGATCTCCCAAAGTTTTGAAACGCTGTTTTGAAACGATGTTATCAGCATGGGTAGACTGGTCCCCATGGGAAGGCCGAGAACGAACGACGCCGCGGTCAGGGAGCGGCTCGTGGCATGCGCGACCGAGATGTTCGCCACCCGCCCCCAGGGGTCGGTCACGGTCCGCGCGCTGGCCACCGCCGCCGGGACGTCGACAGCGGCGGTGTACACCTTGTTCCAGGGCAAGGACGGGCTGATCCGGGAGGTGCGCGACCAGGCTGTCGCCGGCCTGTTCCAGGACCTGACGGCCGTTCCCGACTCGGAGGACGCCCTGGAGGATCTGTACGCGTTGGCCGTGGCGTACCGCCATTGGGGACTCGAACACCGCCACCTGTACACGGTGCTGTTCGGTGGCGCGCAGTCCTTCGTCCCGTCGGACCGGATCGGCGACCGGGACCCGGTGCGACCGCTCGTCGCGGCGATCGACCGCGCCGTGGCAGCTCATGTCCTCGCGGGCGACACCACACTGATCGCCGTCTCGTTGTGGGTCGCCCTGCACGGGCTCGTGACCCTCGAACTCGCCGGGAGTCTCGAAGGCGCCGCAGCGCGGACCGCCTTCCGGTCAACGGTTGACGCGGTGCTGCGAGGCTGGGCAACCCCCTCCGTCTTCCCCGCCCTTCGCCCCGAGGGGTAACGGCCGAGGGTTGCCCGGCCGCAGGGGAGCGGGGGGAGCCGGGCGGTCGGCCCCGGGGACTTCGGGCCGAGCCGGGCCGGCCACGCGTCGGCCCGGCTGTGGGAGCGCCCTGCGCGGTACGGCGGCCGTCCGAGGCGGCTGTTGTCGTCAACGGCTGTTCCCGGATGCCTCGTTCGAGGCGGTGACCGCGCTCGGGACGGCGGGACGTCGCGGCGCCGCGGAGGCTTCCGGCGCTGGTTCGGACCTGGTCAGCCACAGGCCGGTGAACACGGCGGTGGCCAAGGTGACGGCGCCGGCGGCGAGGAACGCGCTGTTGAGGCCGGTCTCGAAGGAGGCGCCGCCGGTCTGCCGGGTGCGGACGACGGCTCCGAGTACGGCCACGCCGAGTACCGCGCCGATCTGCCGTGTGGTGCTGCTGATGCCTGATGCGAGGCCGCCTTCCTGCGGGCTGACCGCCTGGATGGCGGCTCCCGTCAGGGGGGACAGGGTCAGGGCGAAGCCGGTGCCGACGACTCCGAGCCGCCACCACACGTTCGCGTAGCCGGTGTCGGCGTGCACCGTTCCGAGCGCCAGCAGCCCCAGTCCGGCGAGGGCGAGGCCGGTGGTGACCACGATGCGGAAGCCGTACCGGGCGGCGAGGCGGCCCGCGTACGGGCTGACGATCACCATGCCGAGGGATACCGGCAGGGTCTGCAGGCCGGCGCGCAGGATCGAGCTGCCCTGGACGTACACGAAGAACTGGGAGAAGAAGAACGACGAGCCCATGAACGCGAACCCGACCACGACCATGGCGGTGTTGGACACGGTGAACAGGCGCTGCCGGAACAGCGGCAGTGGCAGCATCGGAGCGGAGCGCCGCGCTTCGACGGCGAGGAAGGCGGCGAGGAGAATCACTCCCGCGGTGAAGCTGCCCAGGATCACCGGCGTCGTCCAGCCGCGGGCGCCACCCTCGATCAGCCCGTAGGTCAGTGCCCCCACCCCCAGAACGGACAGCACCGTTCCCGGCACATCGATGGCAGGGGCGTTCGGATTGCGGGTCTCTTCGAGGCTGCGCGCACCGGCCACCAGCAGGACCACGCCGATGGGCAGATTGACCAGGAAGATGGCGGACCAGCCGAAGACATCGGTCAGCACGCCGCCGGCCACGGGGCCCACGGCCATTCCGAGTCCGCTGAAACCGGCCCACAGCCCGATCGCTTTGATCCGTTCCCGCGGTACGGGGCAGGCGGCGATGAGCAGGGCCAGCGAGGCAGGACTCAGAGCCGCGGCCCCGATGCCCTGCAGTACCCGGCCGGCGACCAGCCAGCCGACCGAGGGCGCGAGGCTGCACACCACCGACGCGGCGGTGAACACCGCCACGCCCGTCAGGTACACCCGCTTGCGGCCGAACCGGTCGGCGAAGACGCCGCCGGACAGCAGCAGCATGGCGACCAGCAGCACATACGCGTCGACGATCCATTGCAGACCGGTCAGTTGCGTGTGCAGCCGGTCCTGCATATCGGGCAGCGCCGCCCCGACGATCGTGTTGTCGAGCAGAACCATGAACTGGCCCAGGCAGGTCACCGTGAGCAGCACGGTCCTGCTCGGTCCACTGCCTACGGAAGCAGGCGATGCGGGCAAGGGGATTCCTCTCGATGGTCGACCGCGCCCCTCCACAGCCGACAGGGTCGGCCTCCGGACGCCCTAACGCAGTCGGTGACTGCGTTAGGGGACTGTACGGAGGGTCCCCTGTAAACGCAAGTGCGAACTGCGTTAAGGTGGAGTCATGAGCGAACAGCAGCGAGCCCGGCGGCCCGGCGGGCGTAGCGCCCGCGTCGGCGCGGAGGTGCACCGGGCCGTCACCGAACTGATCAGTGAGCGCGGCTACGGCAACTTCACCGTCGGCGAGGTCGCGGCCCGCGCGGGCGTGGCCGACAGCAGCATCTACCGCCGGTGGGGCAGCCTGGAAACGCTGCTCACCGACGTGGCGCTCACCCGCCTCAACACCCAGTCCCCGATGCCCGACACCGGAACCCTGGCCGGCGACCTGCGCACCTACGCGGCGCAAGTGGCCCGCGAGATCACCGGGCCCGACGGCCTGTTGCTGGTGCGCCTGGCCGTGGCCCTCTCCAGCGATGGTCAGCAGGGGCTGCGGGCGCGTGACGACTTCCGTGCCGAACGCACCCGGCAACTACAGGCCATGCTCGACCGCGCCCGCGAACGCGGGGAGCGCGCACCCGACGCGCTCGACGTGCTGGACCACGTCCTGGCCCCGATGTATATCCGCGTCCTGTTCGGCATGGGCCCGCTCGCCCCGGATTACGTCGACGGGCTGGTCGACCGACTGCTGTGACCTCACCGCGTCCCCTGCGGGTCCTGGCAAGCGCTGAACGGCGCGAACGGCAACGGGCGTACCGGCAGCACGTCATGGACCAGGTCGCTACCACCCTCGACCGGCAGTGACGACGGCGTGCGACGCCTTACGGACCGGTCTGATCGCATGTCAATCGCTTGACCCGGTCCGTACGGTGTTCGAGTGAACGACACTCTGATCAATCAACTCCGCATCGCGTACGACGCCCAACTCCGTGGTGTCACCCCGCCCGGCGGCAGCGCGCGCATCGAGAAGGACGGCCCACTGACCCGTGTCGTCGGCTGGCACCGTGGCTTCGTCACGGGCCCACGCGACCTCGGAGTGGACGGGGCGGAACTCGACGCGCTCATAGCGCGGCAGCGTGACTTCTACGCTGCCCGTGGTGAGGCGGTCGAATGGAAGACCCGCGCCCATGATCTCCCCGCCGACCTCACCGCTCGGCTCACGGCGGCCGGCTTCGTCGCCGAGGACAGTGAGACCGTGCTCATCGGGCAGTCCGCGGACCTGGCGGCAGACCCCGTCCTGCCCGACGGTGTGACCCTCCGCCGTGTCACCTCCCGACCGGACCTCCAGCGCGTCGCCGCCATGGAGAGCACGGTCTGGAACGAGGACTGGAGCTGGCTCGCCGACGACCTGACCGCCCGAATCGAGAACGCCCCCGAGAGCACCGTCGTCCTCGTCGCCGAGGCACGCGCCGAAGTCGTCTGCGCCGCCTGGCTGGTGTTCAAGGACGGCATCGACTTCGGCGGCCTCTGGGGCGGCTCGACACTTGAGGAATGGCGCGGGCGGGGCATCTACCGGGCCATGGTCGCCCACCGGGCCCAACTCGCCGCCGCCCGTGACGTCCCCTACCTCTACGTCGACGCCTCGGCCGACAGCGCCCCGATCCTGACCCGCCTCGGCCTGCACGCGGTCACCACGACGACACCGTATGTCTGGTCGCCCTGAACCCGGCCCGCCCTCCCCGGGAAGCTCCCCGTACCCGTACCCCGCGCAAGCTTGTTCGGCATGATTCAGACGGTCCTTCTCCGGGGCGGTCGTGACGGTCAATCGGGCGCTGACCTGGAACTATTGCTGACCTCTTGCTGACTCGCCGACCAGCAGCAGGCGTCTGACCTGCATAAACCCCGAGGCGGGGCTATAACAGCCTGATCACGTGATGGCATCGGGACGCTCTGCCCGTCATTTCGGCGACCCCGGCCGTGCCATCATCGAGCATCGATCGACTGGGGTCCGAGTTGGGAGGGCGCGTGGCGATGGAGGCCGGCCCTCGCGACACGGAACAGGACGCACCGGAGCAGGACGCTCAGGAAGCGCGGAACGAGGCAGTGAGCCTGAGCCCGGACGGGCCCGACGAGCTCGACGTGACCCCCGAGGTCGAGGTCGAGCTGCGCCCCGCCCGCCGGCTGCGCATCTGGCAGCTCGCGCCCATCGTCACGCTCGCCGCGATGGGCTCGCTGATGTTCGCCTTCCCGCTCGCCTTCGAGTTCGGTGACGGCGGCGCGGTCGTCGCGATGCTGGGCCTGCTGATCAGCTGCTGCGCCGCGGGGTGGTCCATGATGGCCGCCCGCCGCGTCGGGCACACCTGGCCCGGACTGCCGTCCCGGGGCTCCTCGCAGCGCCCCGACTGGCGCGTGGTCGCGCTCTACGCCGGGGTCTGCGCCGTACTGGTCGCGCTGGCCGTCTGGCGCGTGGCGCGGCTGCGCTGACGGGCGGGGCCGGGCGGCTCCGGGCCCGGCGGGCCGGTTTGCGGCGCTGCCGGTGCAGCCTCGTACAGTTGTCCCGTGACCACCTCGCAGATCGCCTTCCTCAAGGGCCACGGCACCGAGAACGACTTCGTGATCGTTCCCGACGCGGACAACGCCGTCGCCCTGCCCGCCTCCGTCGTCGCCCGGCTCTGCGACCGCCGGGCGGGCATCGGAGGCGACGGCCTGCTGCACGTCGTGCGCAGTGCCGCGCACCCCGAGGCGCGGGCCATGGCGCGGGACGCCGAGTGGTTCATGGACTATCGCAACGCCGACGGGTCCGTCGCCGAGATGTGCGGCAACGGCGTGCGGGTCTTCGCGCACTACCTCCAGCGCGCCGGCCTCGTGGATGACGGCGACCTCGCGGTCGCCACCCGCGGCGGCGTGAAGAAGGTCCACCTCGCCAAGAACGGCGACATCACCGTCTCCATGGGCCGCGCACTGCTGCCCGCCGAGGGCGTCACCGTCACCGTGGACGGCCGCGAGTGGGACGCCCGCAACGTCAACATGGGCAACCCGCACGCGGTCGCCTTCGTCGAGGACCTGGCGCACGCCGGTGACCTCCTCAGCGAGCCGTTCTTCGTCCCGGCCGCCGTCTACCCCGACGGGGTCAACGTGGAATTCGTCGTGGACCGCGGCCCCCGCCACGTCGCCATGAGGGTCCACGAGCGCGGCTCCGGCGAGACCCGCTCCTGCGGCACCGGTGCCTGCGCGGTGGCCGTCGCGGCGGCCCGCCGGGACGCGCTGGACCCGACGACGACCGGCGAGCCCGTCACGTACACCGTCGACCTGCCCGGCGGCAGTCTCGTCATCACGGAGCACCCGGACGGCGAGATCGAGATGACCGGGCCGGCCGTCATCGTCGCCGAGGGCAAGATCGATCCGGCCTGGCTCGAAACGCTGAACGGGTAACGCTTCGCTCGAATGGGTGATCCGTTTCACGCTGGGCGAGAGCGGGACTCCGCCACGTGGTGGGCTCGGTAGCATCAAGCACCGGCCCGGAGGCGCGACCGCACCTCCCCACCGCCGGTCGACGTCGCCGGAGGTGCCCCATGAGTGCAGAGGCCACCAGCCCAGGTGCTCCCATCCGCAGGCGGGGCCGTCCCCGGATCGACCTCCGCAGGATCGGCAGGGCCGCCCTGCTCGGCCCGGTCTCCCGCGACCGCCTCCCCGACGCCCTCGCGCATGTCGCCGAGGCCCACCGCGCCCACCACCCCGACGCCGACCTCGCCGTCCTCCAGCGCGCCTACCTCCTCGCCGAGAGCTCGCACCGCGGACAGATGCGCAAGAGCGGCGAGCCCTACATCACCCACCCGCTCGCGGTCACCCTCATCCTCGCCCAGCTCGGCGCCGAGACCACCACGCTGACCGCCTCCCTCCTCCACGACACGGTCGAGGACACCGAGGTGACTCTCGACCAGGTCCGGGAGCAGTTCGGCGAGGAGGTCTGCTACCTCGTCGACGGCGTCACCAAACTCGAAAAGGTCGATTACGGGGCGGCCGCCGAACCCGAGACCTTCCGCAAGATGCTGGTCGCCACCGGGGACGACGTCCGCGTCATGTCGATCAAGCTCGCCGACCGGCTGCACAACATGCGAACCCTCGGCGTGATGCGTCCCGAGAAACAGGCCAGGATCGCCAACGTCACCCGCGATGTGCTGATCCCCCTCGCGGAGCGGCTCGGCGTCCAGGCGCTCAAGACGGAGCTGGAGGACCTGGTCTTCGCCATCCTCCACCCCGAGGAGTACGCCCGGACCAGCGCCGTGATCGCCGCGGCGGCGGACGGGCCGGACCCCCTCACCGCCATCGCGGGCAACGTGGCTTCGGTGCTGCGCGAGGCCGGCATCCCCTCCGAGGTCCTCGTCAGGCCCCGCCACTTCGTCTCCGTCCACCGCGTCCGCATCAAACGCGGCGAACTGCGCGGCAGCGACTTCGGACGCGTGCTGGTGCTCGTCGGTGAGGACGCCGACTGCTACGCCGTCCTCGGGGAGCTGCACACCTGTTTCACACCGGTCATCTCCGAGTTCAAGGACTTCATCGCCGCCCCCAAGTTCAACCTCTACGAGTCGCTGCACACCGCGGTGGTGGGCCCGGACGGCGAGGTGGCCGAGGTCCTCATCCGCACCCACCGGATGCACAAGGTCGCCGAGGCCGGAGTCATCGCCCTCGGCAATCCGTACGCGGCGGACGGCACCGCCCAGACCGCCGAACCGGCCGACGGAGAAGGCACCGACGGCGAAGGCACCGAAGGCGAGCGGGCCGACCCCACCCGCCCCGGCTGGCTCTCCCGGCTCCTCCAGTGGCAGCAGTCCGCGTCCGACCCCGACACCTTCTGGACCTCCCTGCGCGCCGACCTCGCCCAGGACCGCGAGATCACCGTCTTCCGCACCGACGGCGGCACCCTCGGCCTGCCCGCCGGAGCCAGCTGTGTCGACGCGGCCTACGCCCAGCACGCAGACGCGGCGCACACCTGCATCGGAGCCAGGGTGAACGGCAGGCTGGCCACGCTCAGCACCGTGCTCAAGGACGGCGACACCGTGCAGCCGCTGCTCGCCGAGGACGCGGCATCCGGCCCCTCTCCCGACTGGCTGGACCACGCGCGTACGCCCGCCGCCCGCATCGCCATCACCGGCTGGCTCGAAGCCCACCCCCAGGCCGCCGATTCCGGACAGCCGGGCGTGCCGGCGGGCCGTGAGCCGCAGTCCGCCCCGCCCTTCGGACCGGGGGCCCCCAGGGCCCGTACCGCCAGCGCAGTGGTCGAACAGCCGGACGCCGCGGTGCGGCTCGCGGGCTGCTGCACCCCCGTGCCCTCCGACGAGGTGACCGGCTTCACCGTGCGCGGGGGCGCCGCCGTGACCGTGCACCGACTGCGATGTCCCGCGGTGGCCCGGATGGAGGCCGTCGGACGGGCGCAGGTCGCGGTGAGCTGGGGCGACGAGCAGGCGTGCCGGGTGACGCTGGTCGCGGAGTCCTTCGGGCGGCCCCGGCTGCTGGCCGACCTCACCGAGGCGATCGCCGGGGCGGACGCGGCGGTCATCTCCGCCACCGTGGAGCCCCCGAGCGAACAGCGCGTACGGCACACGTACACCCTGCGGCTGCCGGACGCGGCGGGGCTGCCCGCGCTGATGCGCGCCATGCGGGAGGTGCCCGGCGTGTACGACGTCTCGCGCGCCCAGCATCCGGCCGGAGCGCTCTGACGGGACGGGGGGACCGCGCGCCGTTCTCATTCGGGTGGCGCGGCGCGCGCCGCACCCTGGGGGAGGGGCCGCGCTGATAGCCGTAGTCCATGCCGTTCCTCTCCCGCCGTCTGCGGGCCGCCCTGCTGGCCACCGCGTCGGCCGCGCTCGTCGCCGCCACCACCCTGCCCGCCCCGGTGCCGCTCGGCATCGGTGACCCGCTCTTCCCCCACCTCGGCAACCCCGGGTACGACGTACTCGCCTACGACATCGGCCTCACCTACAACGGCCACAACGACGAGCCGCTGTCCGCCGTCACCACCATCGACATGAAGACGACCGAGCCGCTGGAGCGGATCAACCTCGACTTCACCCGGGGCACCGTCCGGTCCGTCGCCGTCAACGGCCTGCGCGCCGACTTCGAGGTCGCGGACGAGGACCTGATCGTGCGTCCGGCGGGCCGTGTTCCGGCCGGTGTGCCCCTGCGCGTCACCGTCCGCCACACCAGCGACCCCTCCGGCGAACGCGACAGCGGAGGCTGGGTGCGGACCGCCGACGGGCTCGCCATGGCCAACCAGGCCGACGCCGCACACCGGGTCTTCCCGGGCAACGACCACCCCGCCGACAAGGCGTACTTCACCTTCCGCG
The DNA here is from genome assembly GCF_030719295.1 of Streptomyces sp. Mut1. NCBI lineage: Bacteria > Bacillati > Actinomycetota > Actinomycetes > Kitasatosporales > Streptomycetaceae > Streptomyces > Streptomyces castrisilvae. The sequence goes on from NZ_CP120997.1 coordinate 5,961,590, forward strand.
TCACCGCCCCGAGCGAACTGACGGTGGTGGCCAACGGCCTGCCCACCGGCCGCAGCCGGCACGGGGACAGCACCACCTGGACCTACCGCACCGAGCACCCCATGGCCACCGAACTGGCCCAGGTCAGCATCGGCCGCTCGGCCGTGGTCCGGCGGACCGGGCCGCACGGACTGCCCGTGCGCGACGTCGTACCGGCGGCCGACCGGGACCGCCTGGAACCCTGGCTGAAGAAGACCCCGGACCAACTGGCCTGGATGGAACAGCAGGTCGGCCGGTACCCCTTCGAGAACTACGGGGTGCTGATCGCCGACACCGAGACCGGGTTCGAGCTGGAGACCCAGACCCTCTCCCTGTTCGAGAAGCGACTGTTCACCGACGCGCGCTACCCCGAGTGGTACGTCGACTCGGTCCTGGTCCACGAGCTGGCCCATCAGTGGTTCGGCGACAGCGTCTCCCCGCGGACCTGGTCCGACCTCTGGCTGAACGAGGGGCACGCCAGCTGGTACGAGGCGCGGTACGCCGAGGACCACGCCGGCAAGCCGCTGGAGGAGCGCATGCGCAGCGCCTACACCTGGTCGGACACCTGGCGCGCTGCCGGAGGCCCGCCCGCCCGGCCCGCCGCGCCGGCGCCCGGCGAGAAGATCAGCCTGTTCCGGCCGGTGGTCTACGACGGCAGCGCGCTCGTCCTCTACGCCCTGCGCCAGGAGATCGGCCAGGACGCCTTCGGGACACTGGAGCGGCTCTGGGTGCGGGGCAACCGCGACTCCAACGCGGCCACGGCCGACTTCGTCCGGCTCGCCTCACGGGTGGCGGGACGCGACCTGACCGCGTTCTTCGACGGCTGGCTGTACGGGGCGAAGACGCCGCCCATGCCCGGACATCCCGACTGGCACAGCACCGCACCCGCGGTGGAACGGGGACAGCGGTAAACCCGGATGACGGCCCGCACGGACCATGCCACTATCGAGGCGTCGCCGCGGCGGCCGGAGCGGAGGATTTCCCGTACGGGAATCATCCGCAGAGGTTACGCGTTGTGACTGATGCAACCACTCCTATCGACGTAAGGATCCAATGACCTCCTCTTCTTCCCTTCCCCAGGACGCGCAGAACGCGCAGAGTGCCACGGAGAACGCGACCGAGAGCCTCACCGAGGGCCTGCGGGCCGACGCCCTGATGGAAGAGGACGTCGCCTGGAGCCAAGAGATCGACGGAGCGCGGGACGGCGAGCAGCTGGACCGCTCGGAGCGTGCCGCCCTGCGGCGCGTGGCCGGACTCTCCACCGAGCTCGAAGACGTCACCGAGGTCGAGTACCGGCAGCTGCGCCTGGAGCGCGTGGTGCTCGTCGGCGTCTGGACCTCGGGCACCGTGCAGGACGCGGAGACCTCGCTCGCCGAGCTGGCGGCGCTCGCCGAGACGGCGGGAGCCCTGGTGCTCGACGCCGTATTCCAGCGCCGCGACAAGCCCGACCCGGCCACGTACATCGGTTCCGGCAAGGCGCTTCAGCTGCGCGACATCGTCCTCGAAACCGGGGCGGACACCGTCGTCTGCGACGGTGAGCTCAGCCCCGGCCAGCTCATCCACCTCGAAGACGTCGTCAAGGTCAAGGTGGTCGACCGGACCGCGCTGATCCTGGACATCTTCGCCCAGCACGCCAAGTCCCGTGAGGGCAAGGCGCAGGTCTCCCTCGCGCAGATGCAGTACATGCTGCCGAGGCTGCGCGGCTGGGGTCAGTCGCTGTCCCGTCAGATGGGCGGCGGCGGTTCCAGCGGCGGTGGCGGCATGGCGACCCGCGGCCCCGGTGAGACCAAGATCGAGACGGACCGGCGCCGGATCCGCGAGAAGATGGCGAAGATGCGCCGGGAGATCGCGGAGATGAAGACCGGCCGCGACCTCAAGCGCCAGGAGCGCCGGCGCAACAAGGTGCCTTCCGTCGCCATCGCCGGTTACACCAACGCGGGCAAGTCCTCGCTGCTCAACCGGCTGACCGGCGCGGGCGTGCTCGTGGAGAACGCCCTGTTCGCCACCCTCGACCCGACCGTGCGCCGGGCCGAGACGCCGAGCGGCCGGGTCTACACGCTCGCCGACACCGTCGGGTTCGTACGGCATCTGCCGCACCACCTCGTGGAGGCGTTCCGCTCCACCATGGAGGAGGTCGGCGAGTCCGATCTCATCCTGCACGTGGTGGACGGCTCGCACCCCGTGCCGGAGGAGCAGCTCGCCGCGGTGCGCGAGGTGATCCGCGAGGTCGGCGCGACGGACGTGCCCGAGATCGTCGTGGTCAACAAGGCGGACGCCGCGGACCCGCTGGTCCTCCAGCGCCTCCTGCGCAACGAGCGGCACGCCATCGCGGTGTCGGCGCGTACCGGCGCCGGGATCGACGAGCTGCTCGCGCTGATCGACAGCGAGCTGCCCCGCCCGTCGGTCGAGATCGAGGCGCTCGTGCCGTACACCCAGGGCGGACTCGTCTCCCGGGTGCACGCCGAGGGCGAGGTGGTCTCCGAGGAGCACACGTCGGAGGGCACGCTGCTCAAGGCGCGGGTGCACGAGGAGCTGGCATCGGAGCTCGCGGCGTTCGTCCCCGCGGTGCACTGACCGGACCGCACCGGAAGTACCGAAGGCCCGTTCCCCTGCGAGGGAACGGGCCTTCGGCCGTACGCGCCGCTACTCGGCGCCGAACTTCCGGCTCATCGTCGTGAAGATCTGCTGCGCGCCCTCACCCAGGTGCGGCCCCGCCAGCCAGCCCGAGGTGACCGGGCCGATCGACGTGTTGGAGACCAGGGCCAACGTGCCGTCACCGCCCTCGCTGAACCAGCCGCCACCGGACGAACCGCCCGTCATCGTGCAGCCGATGCGGTACATGGTGGGCGTGGAGGGGCTGATCGACAGCCGGCCGGGCCGGTCGACGCACTTGTGCATGATCAGACCGTCGTACGGCGGGGCGGCCGGGTAGCCCCACGCGCCCATCGCACCGATCTGCGCGATCTCGGGGGCGTCGAAGTTCACCGGGAGGGCGTTGCCCACGGTCTCTTCGAGCGACTTGGTGCCGCGCTCCGGCTTCACGTGCAGCACCGCGTAGTCGTACGGGGCGCCCTCGCCGCCGGTGGGACCGCCGTTGGTGATCCACTCACCGGAGGTGCTGACCCAGTCCGCCCAGTAGGCCCCGTACGGGGCGATCTCCTGCGGCTGTGCGTTCTTCAGCGCGGCGGCGCTCCGGCCCTTGTCGTTGTACGCGGGCACGAAGACGATGTTGCGGTACCAGCCGCCTTCGGACCCGGCGTGGACGCAGTGGCCGGCGGTCCACACGAGGTTGGACCTGCCCGGGTTCCCCGGGTCCTTGACGACCGTGCCCGAGCAGACCATGTGGCCCTTGGGGGAGTCGAAGAAGACCTTCCCGACCGGGGCCGCGTAGTTGTGGTACGGGGTCTTCTCGCGCTCGGCCGTGACCGGTCTCGGCTCCGGGTCGGTGACGCCCTGGTCACCGGAGAAGTCCCCGGCGGACATCGTCTTGGCCGGGTCCTGCGCCGACTTCATCCGGTCCGGCTCCCACAGCCCCTCGATGACCGGGTTGACGAAGTCCTTGGCCTCACGCAGCCAAGCGGCCTTGTCCCAGTTCTTCCACTCGCCGTCACGCCACTTGTCCGGGTCGATCCCGTGCTTCTTCAGCGCGTCGGCCAGGCCGGCGGCAGGCCCGCCGTCCTGTTGGGCGCCGCCGGACGCGGCAGCCGCGGGCTTGTCGGCGCCCTCGTCCTCGGTGGGCCCGCAGGCGGTGGCCGTCAGCGCGAGCGCGGCGGCCAGTCCGGTCGCGGCGAGCAGCGGACGTATGGATCGCATGAAAAGGAATCCCCCTGGAATCTGCACATCGGTCGGTCGCGGGGCAGGGGCCCGCGGAACGGACCGCCGTCCGCCCCGAAGACCCCTGCCCGCCGCCATCCGCGCCCCGGTGGGCGCGGTCCTGCCGGCTACTTGTCCGCGTACTTCTTGCTGACTTCTTCGTAGACGCCCTTGGCCTCCTTGCCGAGGCGCGGTCCGGCCAGCCAGCCCGCCGTCACCGGGCCGATGGAGGTGTTCGACACCAGCGCGGGCTTGCCGTCCTGACCGGTGGCGACCCAGCCGCCGCCGGAGGCACCGCCGGTCATCGAGCAGCCGATGCGGTACATCGTCGGGTCGCCCTGGGCGAGCGAGAGACGGCCGGGCTTGTCCTTGCACTGGAACAGCTTCTGGCCGTCGTACGGGGCCGCCGCCGGGAAGCCGGTCGCCGTCATGTCGGCGATCTTCGGCACGGCCGGCGCGTTGAACTCGACGGGCAGAGCCGAACCGACGGTCTCCTCAAGGGACTTGCCGTTCGAACCCTCCTCCGGCGTGACGTGCAGCACGGCGAAGTCGTACGGGGCGCCCAGGCCGCCGACCGACGCGCCCTGGTCGATCCACTGCTGCGAGGTCTGCGCCCAGCTGCCCCACCAGATGCCGTACGGGGCGACCTTCTCCTTGGGCGGGTTGTCGCGCAGCTCGGCCGTCGACAGACCGCTGTTGTTGTACGAGGGGACGAAGGCGATGTTGCGGTACCAGCCGCCCTTCTTGCCCGCGTGCACACAGTGGCCCGCGGTCCACACCATGTTGGACTTGCCCGGGTGCGCCGGGTCCTTCACCACGGTCGCCGAGCAGACCATCGAGCCCTCGGGGCCGTCGAAGAACAGCTTGCCGGACTCCGCGGCGTTGTCGTGGTACGGCGTGTTCACGCCCACGGCCCGGACCGGCGCGGGCGTCGGGTCCGTCACGCCCTCGTCGCCCGAGATGTCGTTGTCGACCGGATTCTCCGGCGGCTTGTCGGCGTCCCGCATGCGGTCCGGGTCCCACAGCCCCGCGATGATCGGGTTGATGTAGTCCTTGGCCTCACGCAGCCACTTGTCCGTGTCCCAGTTCTTCCACTCGCCGTCCTTCCACTGGTCCAGGTCGATCCCGTGTTCCTTGAGCCGGTCCTTCAGCTCGTCCGGGATGGCGATCTTGTTGTCCGTCCGGCCGGCGGAGCTGCTGCTGCTCGGCTCGGAGTTCGCGTCGTCCTCGGTCGGCCCGCAGGCCGTGGCGGTGAGCGCGAGGACGGCGGCGACGGCGGCGGTGGCGAGCACGGGGGAGGAGGTGAGGCGGGCACTTCCCCTGCGGCGTGCGGTGTTTCCTGGTCGAACGAGACGCATCTGCTGATCCCCCTGGGACTTCGTAACTCAACGCTTCTGTACTGCACTTGTGCACGGCGAGCCGCAGAGCGCACCGAACGGGCAGGGCGCCGCGGCCTTCGGGAGGTGTCCCGGAGCCCGGCGCGGCCCCCACTATGCCGGTGGCGCCGCGGGTGGTGCGCGGCAGGGTTGCGCCCCGCAAGGATCTTCGGATTTACCCGTGATCCTCTGCCTCCTTCGTCGTTGGTACGGAGGGGGCACGGAGACAGCGTTCACCCTCGCAGGCCGTCCTTGCGGAATCGTACTGACGTGCAACGCAACTGTTACAGCGGGAGGATCCAGAGCCGTGGCCGTGACCGAACCAGCTCCGGCACCACCCCTGTCCGCCCACGAAGGCATCCTGCGCCGCCAGTCCCTGCGCGAATCGGCCGCCCGCACCTACGCCAGGTCGCTGCCGATCGTGCCGGTGCGCGCCCGGGGACTGACCATCGAGGGCGCGGACGGGCGGCGCTATCTCGACTGCCTCTCCGGAGCCGGGACGTTGGCGCTCGGCCACAACCACCCGGTCGTCCTGGAAGCGATCAAGAAGGTCATCGACTCGGGCGCCCCGCTGCATGTGCTGGACCTGGCGACACCGGTCAAGGACGCCTTCACCACGGAGCTGTTCGCCACTCTGCCGGGCCGGTTCGCCGACGACGCCCGGATCCAGTTCTGCGGACCCGCCGGTACGGACGCGGTCGAGGCGGCGTTCAAACTGGTCCGCGCCGCCACCGGCCGCAGCGGCCTGCTGGCCTTCACCGGCGCGTACCACGGCATGACCGCGGGCGCCCTCGCCGCGTCCGGCGGCGCCGAGGACGTACGGGTGACCAGGCTGCCGTTCCCGCAGGACTACCGCTGCCCCTTCGGTATCGGCGGCGAAGCCGGGGCACGGACCGCGGCGCGCTGGACCGAGAGCCTGCTGGACGACCCCAAGAGCGGGACGCCCGCCCCCGCCGGGATGATCCTCGAACCGGTCCAGGGCGAGGGCGGAGTCAACCCCGCGCCCGACGGCTGGATGCGCCGGATGCGGGAGATCACCGAGGACCGCTCCATCCCGCTGATCGCGGACGAGGTCCAGACCGGCGTCGGCCGGACCGGTGCCTTCTGGGCCGTCGAACACAGCGGGATCGTGCCCGATGTGATGGTGCTGTCCAAGGCCATCGGCGGCTCCCTCCCGCTCGCCGTGATCGTCTACCGCTCCGGACTCGACACCTGGCAGCCCGGCGCCCACGCGGGCACCTTCCGCGGAAACCAGCTGGCCATGGCGGCGGGCACCGCCACCCTCGCCTACGTCCGGGAGAACGGACTCGCGGAGCGGGCCGGGGTCCTCGGGGACCGCATGCTGGCGAGCCTGCGCTCGCTCGCCGCCGGCCATCCGTGCATCGGTGACGTGCGGGGACGCGGCCTGATGATCGGCGTGGAGGTCGTCGACCCCGAGACCCGTCCGCGGGGTACCGGCACCGAGGCGCCGCCCGATCCGGTCCTCGCTCTCGCCGTTCAGCAGGAATGCCTGCGCCGCGGCCTTATTGTCGAACTCGGCGGCCGGCACTCCACCGTCGTACGCCTGCTTCCGCCCCTCACGCTCACCGACGAACAGGCAACCGCGGTCATCGACCGCCTTGCCGATGCCCTGGCAGCCGCCGAGCGCTCACCGCACCGACGGACGCCGACCGGATCGATCCGCTGACCACGGACACCAGCACAGGAAGACCGCCGTGAACCCCACCCCCGCGCCCGAGGCCGACGGCCCTCCCTCCCGCCCCCTCCCCGAGGCCGCAGCCCCCGGTCAACTCGCCGTCGAGGCGACGACCGTGCCCCGCCAGAAGGAAACGCCGCACGAACTGTGGCACGCGTCGAGGCCCGCTTCCCCGCCCCCGGCCGCCGTACACCCGGACGACTCGGCCCCGGCCGCCGACCCCCTGGACCATCCCGATCCGCTCCGCGCCGCCGACGCGGCGGGCATCGAGAACCTGCTGCGCTGCTGGGTCCGCGAGTGCGATCTGCCCCGCCCGGCGGAGGAAACCCTGCGCGTCCCGCTCCCCGCGAGCGGCACCGCCCTGCTCGTCCCCGTCCTCCACTGGTCGGCCACGGGCTGGCACCGCTTCGGGCCGCCCGCCCTGGAACAGGCCCCCGTCGGCGCGCCGACCGCCGACGCCGTCACCGTGGCCGCCCTGCTCGGCCGGGAGGCCGACCACAACGAGGGCGCCGACATGGTCGGCCGGGTCGCCGACTCCGTACGGCGCACCGCCTCGTTCATCGCGGAGCGGCGCAGCCGGCCCGGAGCTCCCGACGAGGCGGACCTCTTCCTCACCGCCGAGCAGTCGCTCCTGCTCGGCCACCCGCTGCATCCCTCGCCCAAGAGCAGGGAAGGGCTGACCGACGCCGAGAACCGGCTCTACTCACCCGAACTGCACGGCTCCTTCCCGCTCCACTGGATGGCCGCCGACCGCTCCGTGCTGGCCACCGACTCCGCGTGGACCGACCAGGGCCGCCCCGTCTCCGCCGCGCAGCTCGTCGCCCGGCACGCCCCGGGCCTGCCCTTCCCCGAACGCACCACGCCCATTCCCCTCCACCCCTGGCAGGCCCGCGAACTGCGCGGCAGGCCCGAAGTCGCCGCCCTCATCGGCTCCGGCCTCCTGCACGACCTGGGCCCGTACGGCGCGCACTGGCACCCCACGTCCTCGGTGCGCACCGTGCACCGGCCGGGCGCCGACCTGATGCTGAAGCTCTCCCTCGGCGTACGCATCACCAACTCCCGCCGGGAGAACCTCCGCAAGGAACTCCACCGGGGAGTGGAGGTCCACCGGCTGCTGCGCACCGGGCTGGCCCGCCAGTGGCACGCGGAGCACCCCGGTTTCGACATCGTGCGCGACCCCGCCTGGCTCGCCGTCGACACCCCGGACGGCACGCCGGTGCAGGGCCTCGACGTCATGCTCCGCCACAACCCCTTCGGGCGGGACGACGACGCGGTCTGCATCGCCGGGCTCACCGCGCCGCGCCCCTGGCCGGGCCGGCCAGGCCTGCACTCCCGCCTCGCCGACGTCGTCCACCGTCTCGCCGCCGTCACGGGACGGACCACGACCGCGGTGGCCGCCGAGTGGTTCCTGCGCTACCTCGACCGCGTCGTGCAGCCGGTGCTCTGGCTCGACGCGCACGCCGGTGTCGCGCTGGAGGCCCACCAGCAGAACACCCTGGTCCTGCTCGACGCGGACGGCTGGCCCGCCGGCGGGCGTTACCGTGACAATCAGGGCTACTACTTCCGTGAATCACACCGCGCCGCACTCGACCGCAGGCTCCCCGGCATCGGATCCGTCAGCGACACCTTCGTCTCCGACGCCGTCACCGACGAACGCTTCGCCTACTACCTCGGCATCAACAACGTATTCGGACTGATCGGGGCATTCGGTGCCCAGCGCCTCGCCGACGAGGACATGCTCCTCGACGCCTTCCGGCGGTTCCTCAAGTCGGCGTGCGAACTGGGCTCACCGTTCCCCGCCCACCTGCTCGAAACCCCGCGCCTGCGCTGCAAGGCCAACATGCTGACCCGCCTGCACGGACTCGACGAACTCGTCGGCCCCGTGGACACCCAGTCCGTCTACGTCACCATCACCAACCCCCTGCACGGCTGAGTAAGGAGCGCCCCACCGTTGCCTCCCTCCGATGCGCACACCAGTCTCGCCGATCGGCGGGACACGGGCGCCGAGGACACACTCGAACTGCGGATCACCGCTGAACTCCGCGCGCTCTTCCAGGAGGAGGCACCCACGCCCCGGCACCGTGACCCCTCGTCCGGACCCCTCGGCCGGCCGGCGGACTGGCAGCCCGTCGCCACCCCGGCCGGGGTGTTCCAACTCGTCCCCGTCCGCCCCGAGCGCGATCTCACAATGATCAGCCGGTGGATGAACGACCCCGTGATCGCGGCCTTCTGGGAGCTCGCCGGCGACGAGAGCGTCACGGCCGGGCATCTCGCCTCCCAACTCGACGGCGACGGCCGCAGCATCCCCTGCCTCGGCGTGCTGTCGGGTACGCCCATGAGCTACTGGGAGATCTACCGGGCCGACCTCGACCCGCTGGCCCGCCACTATCCCGCCCGGCCGCACGACACAGGAGTCCACCTCCTCATCGCCGAAGGCCACCGCGGCCGGGGCACCGGCACGACGCTGCTGCGCGCCGTGGCCGGTCTCGTACTCGACAACCTTCCGCTCTGCACCCGGGTCGTGGCCGAGCCCGACCTCCGCAACGTCCCATCCGTCTCCGCGTTCCTGAGCGCCGGATTCCGCTTCTCCGCCGAGGTCGACCTCCCGGAGAAGCGGGCCGCGCTGATGATCCGCGACCGAGCCCACCGAACCAGCCCATGAACCCTTCCCCGACCTGTCCGCACCGCTCGAACCCCATCGGTTCCATCCCGAGGAGTCCCCGTGCCGAAATACCCTGCGCACCACGCCGCAATGGAGCCGCCCGCGCTGCTCAGTACCCCGGAGCTGAACCGGGAGGCCTGGGACCGGGCCGCCGCCCGGATGCTCGCCAAGACGCTCGGTGAGTTCGCCTACGAGGAAGTCATCGAGCCGGCCGTACGAACCCCCGGCGGCGACACCTACACCCTCGGACTGGACGACGGCTCCACCCTGAGCTTCACCGCCCGGCGCGGCGTGTACGGCAGCTGGCGCGTGGACCCGGAATCGATCCGGGAAACAGCCCACCCCGACTCCCACCGGGCGGCGGACGGCCAGGACCCGCAGGCAGCGGACGGCGTCCCCTTCCGCGATCCGCTGCTGTTCCTCACCCGGGCCCGCCACCTCCTCGGGCTCGACGGCGCCACCCTCGGCCACCTCATCCGTGAGCTGACCACGACGCTCACCGCGGACGCCCGCCTCGACCACACCGCGCTCACCGCCGCCGAACTGGCCGACCTCGGCTACGCGGAACTCGAAGGCCACCAGACCGGCCACCCCTGGATCGTCGCCAACAAGGGCCGCCTCGGCTTCTCCGCCACCGACGCCTCCCGCTACACCCCCGAGGCCAGGAAACCGGTCAGGCTGCCGTGGCTGGCCGTCTCCCACCGGATCGCCGCCTACCGGGGCGTGGGCCGGCTGGCCACCCCGGGGCCGCTCTACGCCCAGGAGCTCGACGCCGAGGTCCGCGCGTCCTTCGCCGACACCCTGCGCGCCCGCGGCCTCGACCCGGACGCCTACCACTACCTGCCCGTCCACCCCTGGCAGTGGGACGAGTGGATCGTGCCGCTCTTCGCCCCGGCCATCGCCGTCGGCGACATCGTGCCCCTGCCCGCCGACCCGGACGTGCGGCTGCCGCAGCAGTCCATCCGTACCTTCGCCAACGTCGCGCGACCCGACCGGCACACGGTCAAGCTCCCGCTGTCGATCCTCAACACGCTGGTCTGGCGCGGGCTGCCGACCGAGCGGACCATCGCCGCCCCCGCCGTAACGGACTGGGTGCTGGGGCTGCGCGACAACGATCCGTTCCTGCGCGACACCTGCGGCGTCATCCTGCTCGGCGAGGTCGCGTCGGTCACCGTCGAGCACCCGCTGTACGACCACCTCCCCGAGACGCCGTACCAGTTCAAGGAGATCCTCGGCGCGATCTGGCGCGAGCCCCTGCTGCCGCGTCTGGCGCCGGGGGAGCGGGCCCGTACCCTCGCCTCGCTGCTCCACACCGACCCGCGGGGACGCGCCTTCACCGCCGAGCTGGTCGCCCGCTCCGGGCTGACGCCCACCGTCTGGCTCTCCCGGCTCTTCGCCGCGCTGCTGCCGCCGCTGCTGCACTTCCTCTACCGCTACGGCACCGTCTTCTCCCCGCACGGCGAGAACGCGATCGTGGTCTTCGACGACCAGGACGTGCCCGTACGTCTCGCGATCAAGGACTTCGTGGACGACGTCAACGTGAGCGCGCAGCCGCTGCCCGAACACGACACCATGCCGCCCGACGTGCGCCGCGTCCTGCTGACCGAGGAACCGGCCTTCCTCACCCAGTTCATCCACTCCGGACTCTTCACCGGGGTCTTCCGGTTCCTCTCCCCGCTCTGCGAGGAACAGCTCGGTGTCCCCGAGGGCGAATTCTGGTCACTCGTCCGGGCGGAGATCCTGCGCCACCACGCCCGGTTCCCCGAGCTGAAGGAGCGGTTCGAGACGTTCGACATGCTGACCCCGCGGATCGAGCGCCTCTGTCTGAACCGCAATCGTCTGCATCTCGACGGCTACCGCGACCGGCCCGAACGCCCGCACGCGGCGGTCCACGGCTCCGTGGCCAACCCGCTCCACCTCTCGGCGTGAGGCCGGGAGTGAGCGTCGTTGTCAGTGGAGCCCCGTAGGCTGGCCGGGCTATGACGAAGCCATCCCTCCCCGAGCTCCTGCACGCCGCCGTGACCGCCGTCGGCGGTACGGAGAGGCCCGGCCAGGCCGCCATGGCCGGTGCCGTCGCCGAGGCGGTAGACGACCAATCCCACCTGCTCGTCCAGGCCGGCACGGGTACGGGCAAATCGCTCGGCTACCTGGTGCCGGCCCTGGCACACGGCGAGCGCGTCGTCGTGGCCACGGCGACCCTGGCCCTCCAGCGCCAGCTGGTCGAGCGGGACCTGCCGCGCACGGTGGACGCGCTGCATCCGCTGCTGCGCCGCCGCCCCCAGTTCGCCATGCTGAAGGGCCGGTCGAACTACCTCTGCCTGCACCGGCTGCACGAGGGCGTGCCGCAGGAGGAGGAAGAGGGCCTGTTCGACCAGTTCGAGGCGGCGGCGCCGTCCAGCAAGCTCGGCCAGGACCTCCTGCGCATGCGGGACTGGGCGGACGAGACGGAGACGGGCGACCGGGACGACCTCACCCCCGGCGTCTCCGACCGGGCCTGGGCGCAGACCTCCGTCACGTCCCGGGAGTGCCTGGGCGCCACCAAGTGCGCGTACGGGGCGGAGTGTTTCGCCGAGCAGGCCAGGGAGCGGGCCAAGCTCGCGGACGTGGTCGTCACCAACCACGCGCTGCTGGCGATCGACGCCATCGAGGGCGCCCCGGTGCTCCCGCAGCACGAGGTGCTGATCGTGGACGAGGCCCATGAGCTGGTCTCCCGGGTCACCGGGGTGGCCACCGGCGAGCTGACCCCGGGCCAGGTGAACCGCGCGGTGCGCCGCGCCGCGAAGCTGGTCAACGAGAAGGCGGCCGACGCGCTGCAGACCGCGTCCGAGGGCTTCGAGCGGGTGATGGAGCTGGCGCTCCCCGGCCGTCTGGAGGAGGTCCCGGAGGATCTCGGATACGCGCTGATGGCCCTGCGGGACGCCGCGCGTACGGTGATCTCCGCGATCGGTTCCACCCGGGACAAGTCCGTCCAGGACGAGGACGCGGTCCGCAAGCAGGCGCTGGCCTCGGTCGAGTCCATCCACGCCGTCGCGGAGCGCATCACGCAGGGCTCCGAGTACGACGTCGTCTGGTACGAGCGGCACGACCGGTTCGGCGCCTCCGTGCGGGTCGCCCCGCTCTCCGTCTCCGGGCTGCTGCGCGAGAAGCTCTTCACCGAGCGCTCCGTCGTCCTCACCTCGGCCACGCTCAAGCTCGGCGGCGACTTCAACGGTGTGGGCGCCTCCCTGGGGCTCGCCCCCGAGGGGACCGCGGGCGACGACGTCCCGCAGTGGAAGGGCCTCGACGTCGGTTCGCCCTTCGACTACCCGAAGCAGGGCATCCTGTATGTCGCCCGGCATCTGGCGACCCCGGGCCGGGAGGGCTCCCGTACGGACATGCTCGATGAGCTGGCCGAGCTGGTCGAAGCCGCCGGCGGGCGCACGCTGGGACTGTTCTCCTCGATGCGGGGGGCCAAGGCCGCCGCCGAGGAACTGCGGGGCCGGCTGGACAAGCCGATCCTGCTCCAGGGCGAGGAGACCCTGGGCGAGCTGATCAAGAACTTCGCGGCCGACCCGGAGACCTGCCTCTTCGGCACGCTGTCGCTGTGGCAGGGCGTGGACGTCCCCGGGCCGAGCTGCCAGCTGGTGGTCATGGACCGTATCCCGTTCCCCCGGCCCGACGATCCGCTGATGAGCGCGCGCCAGAAGGCGGTCGAGGAAGCGGGCGGCAACGGCTTCATGGCGGTGGCGGCCACGCACGCCGCGCTGCTGATGGCCCAGGGAGCCGGCCGTCTCGTACGGGCCACGGGGGACAAGGGCGTCGTCGCGGTGCTCGACCCACGCCTCGCCAACGCCCGCTACGGCAGCTATCTGCGGGCCTCGCTCCCCGGCTTCTGGTACACCACCGACCGGAACCAGGCCCGCCGCTCCCTCGCCGCGATCGACGCCGCGGCGAAGGCTGCGCAGGGCTAGGGCCAGTCCTCCCTCCGTACACAACAAGGAGGGCCCCGGGCCAGTGGCCCGGGGCCCGCTCGTACGGCGCGGAGTGCCGGTCTCAGACCCGGCGCAGCACCGCGACGACCTTGCCGAGGATGGTCGCCTCGTCGCCGGGGATCGGCTGGTACGCGGCGTTGTGGGGGAGGAGCCAGACGTGGCCGTCCTCCCGCTTGAAGCGCTTCACGGTGGCCTCGCCGTCCAGCATGGCGGCCACGATGTCGCCGTTCTCCGCGACGGGCTGGCGTCGCACGGTGACCCAGTCGCCGTCACAGATCGCCGCTTCGATCATCGAGTCGCCGACGACCTTCAGCACGAACAGCTCACCGTCACCGACCAGCTGCCGGGGGAGCGGGAACACGTCCTCGACGGACTCCTCGGCGAGGATCGGTCCACCGGCCGCGATCCGGCCCACCAGCGGCACGTACGAGGCGGCGGGCTTGCCCGTGGTGTCCGTCGGCTGGGTGCTCGGCTGGTCCGAGCCGCGTACCTCGTACGCCCGGGGGCGGTGGGGATCGCGGCGCAGGAAGCCCTTGCGCTCCAGAGCCATCAGCTGATGCGCGACGGAGGAGGTGCTGGAAAGGCCGACCGCCTGACCGATCTCCCGCATCGACGGCGGATATCCACGCCGCTGCACGGAATCCCGGATGACCTCGATCACCCGCCGCTGCCGGTCCGTGAGCCCCGAGCTGTCCGCCCGGATTCCAGGAGGTCGTCCGGGGAGCGAGCGCGCTGGGCGACCGGGCTCCGGCCCCTCCGTGTTCGTGACTGAGTCACTCATGGCATGCACCGGTTCGACTCGGCTCTGGGAGCGGTCCTGGGCAGTGATGATGGCACTGTCTGCGGTGGTGGTCACGTCGGCGGCCCCTCTCGAATGGTCTCCCTAGCTGGACAACGGTAGTAGCTTTCGAAAGGTTGCGCCAAACACACGTTCGAGTGAAAAACGAATGAAAGTGTGCCGGGCGTTCGCTGCCGGGTGTATGAGGCTGCGTGTGCGCGCAGCGCCGCGAGGGGGCGGAGGGTGGGTGGCCGTGACCCCCAGACCGTAGCGTTCCGTGCCGCGCCGGACGCGCGCGGGGGTGGCCGCCCGGTCGTCCGCCGTCCGGGCGCTTCCCGTACCCTCTTGGTCGGCCGTACGCTGCCTTCCGGTCGCCCTCCCGGTGCGACACGCTCCAGGGCCAAATGCGCGGCCAAACCCAAGATCTAGTGGTTGGATTGTTCCGGCCGCCCAGAGGTTGTGGTCCCCGTGAATCGGGGGTGCGGTCATCGCCTATGCTTGAGACCGCTTCGAGGGCCCCGCGCCGGGCCTGAAGAGGCTATTCAGTCGTGCTGTGAAGGAGGGTTGGGAGCCATGCACTGCCCCTTCTGCAGGCACCCCGACAGCCGGGTCGTCGACAGTCGCACCACCGACGACGGGACCTCGATCCGCCGGCGCCGCCAGTGCCCCGACTGCTCCCGCCGTTTCACGACGGTGGAGACCTGTTCGCTCATGGTGGTCAAGCGCAGCGGTGTGACCGAGCCCTTCAGCCGCACCAAGGTGATCTCCGGGGTGCGCAAGGCGTGCCAGGGGCGTCCCGTCACCGAGGACGCCCTCGCCAAACTCGGCCAACGGGTCGAGGAGGCGGTGCGCGCGACCGGGAGCGCCGAGCTGACCACGCACGACGTGGGCCTGGCCATCCTCGGCCCCCTGCAGGAACTCGACCTCGTCGCCTACCTGCGGTTCGCGTCCGTGTACCGGGCGTTCGACAGCCTCGAAGACTTCGAGGCCGCCATCACGGAACTCCGTGAGCGGCGGCCCTCCGCAGAAGGATGCGGGAGCGGCGAGACCCTGGAGGTCCCCGTTCCCGCCGTCGCCGCCGACTGAGCGGCAGTAGCCGGCCGCGCCGATCCGGGGATCGGGGCGCGGGCCGGCACCTGGACCTTGTTCCGGGCGGCGTATGACGAATACGGCGGCCGAAGCATCAGACACACACTGTGCCCGGGGAAGTTCTCGGCACTTCAGGGCGTTTTTGCCCATATATGGGAGGCGGCATGACAGAGACGGCGAGCGGCCCGGCACGAGGTTCCCGCAAGGGGACCAAGTCGACTGCGTCCAAGCAGGGCCTGCGTATCGAGCGCATCCACACCACCCCCGGCGTGCATCCGTACGACGAGGTGGCCTGGGAGCGCCGTGACGTCGTCATGACCAACTGGCGCGACGGCTCGATCAACTTCGAGCAGCGTGGCGTCGAGTTCCCCGACTTCTGGTCGGTGAACGCGGTCAACATCGTCACCAGCAAGTATTTCCGGGGCGCCGTCGGCACCCCGCAGCGCGAGACCGGTCTGCGGCAGCTGATCGACCGGATCGTCAAGACGTACCGGAAGGCCGGCGAGGACTACCACTACTTCTCTTCCCCCGCCGACGCGGAGATCTTCGAGCACGAGCTGGCGTACGCCCTCCTGCACCAGATCTTCAGCTTCAACTCGCCGGTGTGGTTCAACGTCGGAACGCCCCAGCCGCAGCAGGTCTCGGCCTGCTTCATCCTGGCCGTCGACGACTCCATGGAGTCGATCCTCGACTGGTACAAGGAAGAGGGCATGATCTTCAAGGGCGGCTCCGGCGCCGGCCTGAACCTCTCCCGTATCCGTTCCTCCAAGGAACTCCTCTCCTCCGGAGGCAACGCCTCCGGCCCCGTCTCCTTCATGCGGGGCGCCGACGCCTCCGCCGGAACGATCAAGTCCGGTGGCGCCACCCGCCGTGCGGCCAAGATGGTCATCCTCGACGTCGACCACCCCGACATCGAGAACTTCATCGAGACCAAGGTGAAGGAGGAGGAGAAGATCCGCGCCCTGCGCGACGCGGGCTTCGACATGGACCTGGGCGGCGACGACATCACGTCCGTCCAGTACCAGAACGCCAACAACTCGGTCCGGGTGAACGACGAGTTCATGAAGGCCGTCGAGTCCGGCGGCAAGTTCGGGCTGCGTGCCCGGATGACCGGCGACGTCATCGAAGAGGTCGAGGCCAAGTCCCTCTTCCGCAAGATGGCCGAGGCGGCCTGGGCCTGCGCCGACCCGGGCATCCAGTACGACGACACGATCAACCACTGGCACACCTGCCCCGAGTCCGGCCGCATCAACGGCTCGAACCCGTGCAGCGAGTACATGCACCTGGACAACACCTCGTGCAACCTCGCCTCGCTGAACCTGATGAAGTTCCTCAAGGACGACGGCAAGGGCAACCAGTCCTTCGAGTCCGAGCGCTTCGCCAAGGTCGTCGAGCTGGTCATCACCGCGATGGACATCTCCATCTGCTTCGCCGACTTCCCGACCGAGAAGATCGGCGAGAACACCCGCGCCTTCCGCCAGCTCGGCATCGGCTACGCCAACCTCGGCGCCCTGCTGATGGCGACCGGCCACGCGTACGACAGCGACGGCGGCCGCGCGCTCGCCGGCGCCATCACCTCGCTGATGACCGGCACCTCCTACCGCCGCTCCGCCGAGCTCGCCGCCGTCGTCGGCCCGTACGACGGCTACGCCCGCAACGCCGAGCCGCACCAGCGCGTCATGAAGCAGCACGCCGACGCCAACGCCGTGGCCGTCCACGCCGACGACCTGGACAACCCGATCTGGACCGCCGCGACCGAGGCCTGGCAGGACGTGATCCGGCTCGGCGCGAAGAACGGTTTCCGTAACGCGCAGGCCTCGGTCATCGCGCCCACCGGCACCATCGGTCTCGCCATGTCCTGCGACACCACCGGCCTTGAGCCCGACCTCGCCCTGGTCAAGTTCAAGAAGCTGGTCGGCGGCGGCTCGATGCAGATCGTCAACGGCACCGTCCCGCAGGCCCTGCGCCGCCTGGGCTACCAGGAGGAGCAGATCGAGGCGATCGTCGCCCACATCGCCGAGAACGGCAATGTGATCGACGCCCCCAGCCTGAAGACCGAGCACTACGAGGTCTTCGACTGCGCGATGGGCGAGCGTTCCATCTCCGCGATGGGCCACGTGCGCATGATGGCGGCCATCCAGCCGTGGATCTCCGGCGCGCTCTCCAAGACGGTGAACCTGCCGGAGACGGCCACCGTCGAGGACGTCGAGGAGGTCTACTTCGAGGCGTGGAAGATGGGCGTCAAGGCGCTCGCGATCTACCGCGACAACTGCAAGGTCGGGCAGCCCCTCTCCGCGAAGACCAAGGAGAAGGAGAAGGAAGCGGTCACGGCCAAGGCCGAGGACACCATCCGTACGGCGGTCGAGAAGGTCGTCGAGTACCGCCCCGTCCGTAAGCGCCTGCCCAAGGGCCGGCCCGGCATCACCACCTCCTTCACGGTGGGCGGCGCCGAGGGCTACATGACCGCCAACTCCTACCCCGACGACGGTCTCGGCGAGGTCTTCCTGAAGATGTCCAAGCAGGGCTCGACCCTCGCGGGCATGATGGACGCCTTCTCCATCGCCGTCTCGGTCGGTCTGCAGTACGGCGTCCCGCTGGAGACGTACGTCTCGAAGTTCACCAACATGCGCTTCGAGCCGGCCGGCATGACGGACGACCCGGACGTGCGGATGGCGCAGTCGATCGTCGACTACATCTTCCGCCGCCTGGCGCTGGACTTCCTGCCCTTCGAGACCCGCTCCGCCCTCGGCATCCACTCCGCCGAGGAGCGTCAGCGCCACCTCGACACCGGTTCCTACGAGCCGACGTTCGAGGAGGAGCAGCTGGAGGCCGAGGTCCTGGCGCAGTCCGCCCCGGTGCGGACGGAGACGCTGAAGGCGGTCCCGGCCGAGAAGACCGGGAAGGCCGAGCCCAAGACGGCCCACACCTCGGCCGAGCTCGTCGAGATGCAGCTCGGCATCAGCGCGGACGCCCCGCTCTGCTTCTCCTGCGGTACGAAGATGCAGCGCGCGGGTTCCTGCTACATCTGCGAGGGCTGCGGCTCGACCAGCGGTTGCAGCTGACACCGAGCGCTTTCAGGGCGTGAAGTAGCTGTTCAGGGCGGTGGAGCCGGTCTCGCGGCTCCACCGCCTTCGACGAGCGTGACGCCTGGCTGTTGTGTTTGATGCAACGCGCCACCGTATCGAGGGTTGTCGCGGCGATTACTCTCGTGGCATGCTCCGGTCCATGATCAAGAGAATCGAGTCCTCCGTCCGCCGATGAACGGGACGACCGGGACAGGGCTGCCCGGATCACCGACAACGCTGTTCGACCACGCGCTGCGGCTACATCAACTGGTTCCGGATGAGCCGCTTCCGCGCGACGGGTACCCCTTTCCCGATGACGCGTTGCACCGTCGCCGAGGCCCGAAGGCACCCAAGGACCGGCACTTGGCCGGCAAGGATATTGCGCTCATTCTGGACACGCATTTCGCGCGGGCCTCCACCCTGCCCAGCGAATTGGCCGACGTCTTCCACGACGTCTATGTCCCGATTCACCACAACGAGCACATCGCCGCCGTGGCTGCGCGGGTGGACATAGAACGCGCTCGTCAAACGGGCCGCTGGCTGGTCCGCTATGGCACCGATCGCTGCTCAGTCACTGTCGGGCTTGCCCTGCTCGCCGTTGCGGGAACAGCTGACGACATCCCGCTGATTCAGACGATCGGGCTGCTCTCCGACCGCTTCGGGCCGCTGGCGGCGCACGCCTTCGAGCGGCAGACAGGAGGAGTCGAAGCCCTGCTCTGGCTCGCCGAGCGAGTCACCGGCTGGGGACGTGTCTACGTCGTCGAAGCTCTCTGCAGACTCGACGACCCAGCTGCCCGACCATGGCTGCTGCGTAGGGCCTGTGATGGCGACTTCCTCAACGGATACTTCGCCGGCAAGGTCGCCACAGTCGCCAGACTCCATGAGGCGCTTGCAGAGCTCGACACTGACCGAGAGATGGTCGACCACATCGGTCGGCTACTCCATCTCATGAGCGACTGCGGGGGGATGGGACTCACTCTCGCTCAATACCCCCATTCGAGAGTGGTCCTGGAAGCTCATGCCCGCCATGTGGGTTTGCTCAGCCCGACCATGGAGCGCTACTTCACGATCGCGGTGCTCACTCAGCACCTGACTACGGAGCCTTCCGAGGCTGCGGGGTGCACCGCGGCACAACAGGAAGCGCTCCGGGCGACCTACCTCGAGGTACTCGACCGCGAGGAGTGGATCCAGGCCGCACGTGCCGGGATTGCCGCGGATGACAACCGGATGCGGTGGCTCGCCGACCACCGGGCGCCACAGCTGAGGCTGCGTGCGTTCCCCGATCGAGAGCCAGATGCCGAGGAATAGCGCACGCCAGGAATGAGTGGTCTCCGCCAGTACCGGTGAACCCGGTGTCCTGAGACACCACGGGTGACATGACAGCGGGTGCGGGCGGGTCTTCACGGAAGACCCGCCCGCACCCGTTCGCCGTTCCCGGTGTCATGCGCCGTAGTCGCGGCTGCCCATCGCCGTGGCGAACGAGTCCGGGTCCCCGTCGAAGCCCCGTACCGTCCCGTGGAAGCGCCAGCCGCCGGCGGAGTCGCGTACGAATTCGGCCACGACGGCCGCCGTGGCGTTGCCCACCGAGGAGAAGTCGTCCTCGGCGAGCGTCGCGTAGCCCTCGCGGATCTGGACCCCGGTGTTCTCTATGGCGCCGAACGTCTTGAGTCCGTCGCGCTGTTGGATGGCCACACCGACGACGACCCGGCCGTACTCCTCGGAGAGCCGGTCCAGCTCCAGCGTCATCTCCTCGTCGTAGCCCAGCCCCTGTCCCGTCCTGCTGTCGCGGTTCAGCGTGATGGTGCCGTCGGGTGCCCGGCTGTCGAAGTGCACGAGGTACGCCGGGCTGCCGTACGGCTCGTCCGCCGGGTAGGTCGCCGCGATGATGTCGAGGTCGTTGGGGGCCTCACTCTGGTCGCTGGGGTCCCACTTGATCCTCACCTCGACCTTTTCGAGGTCCTTGTTGGGAGTGCTCATCGGACTGTCCTCCTGCGCCCGGGGGCGTTGCTCCGGTTCCGTCCTCCGATCATGTCCGTAACTGCCCACGGAACCAACAGGCTTGGATGCGAGCGGCTGAAACGGGCCACGATCCGACGAGAGAAGGCCGGTTCCGGCGTACTGACCCGGAGCGTGACCCACGCCACGCCCGGCGGCCGTACGATGGCGCCGTGCTGGTCAAGTGGATTCGCTGCAGTGTGACGGACCGTCGAGGATTCGAACGGGGGCAGCGGAAGTGGGCGGGGCTGCTGGGTGAGCCGGGGTTCAGGGGGCAGGGCGGCGGCTGGAGCCGTGGCCGGCCCGAGGTGGCGCATGTCTTCGCCTTCTGGGAGAACCGGGTCTTCTACGACTCGTTCATGGCACGCGGCCACGACACCCTGGCGGCCGCGCAGGCCGGTACGTACAACGACATCCAGGTCAAGCTCTTCGAGTACCGCTTCGACGTGAAGACCGGATTCGAACCCCGCTTCACGGACGCGGACGTGCTCAGGGTGGCCCACAGCCAGGTGCACGAGGACCGGGTCGAGCACTTCGCGCTCATGCAGCAGCGGGTGTGGAACCCGGCGATGGCGGGGTCGCCCGGGATGCTGCGGGGCATCTTCGGCGAGGCGCCGGGGCACGAGTTCCTGGTCCTGTCGATGTGGCAGTCCAGCGCCGAGCGCGGAAAGTACCGGCCGGGCAGTGTCGACCGGCTCTCGGAGCGCGCGCAGACCGAACAGGACGTGGCCGCGCTGGCCGGGGACGTCGTGCAACTCGAACCGTCCTGGACGGTGTGACCGCCCGGGAAACGGGGTAGCGCCGACGACATGCACCGATGATTTCCGGACAACTGCTCGAACGGCGGCAACTCGATCTAGGGTCGGTGCATGGCACGACCGCAACGCATCGTTCTTGTCCGGCACGGGGAGTCCGAGGGCAACGCCGACGACACCGTGTACGAGCGCGAGCCCGACCACGCGCTGAGGCTCACCCCCACAGGGCTGCGCCAGGCCCGCGAGACGGGGGTGCGGCTGCGCGAACTCTTCGGCCCGGAGCGGGTCAGTGTGTACGTCTCCCCCTACCGGCGCACCCACGAGACGTTCGCCTCCCTCGGCCTGGACGCCGGGCGCGTGCGGGTCCGTGAGGAGCCCCGGCTGCGCGAGCAGGACTGGGGGAACTGGCAGGACCACGACGACGTCAGGCTCCAGAAGGCGTACCGGGACGCCTACGGGCACTTCTTCTACCGCTTCGCGCAGGGCGAGTCGGGGGCGGACGTGTACGACCGGGTCGGCGCCTTCCTGGAGAGCCTGCACCGCAGCTTCGAGGCCCCCGACCACCCGCCGAACGTCCTGCTCGTCACGCACGGGCTGACCATGCGGCTGTTCTGCATGCGCTGGTTCCACTGGTCCGTGGCCGAATTCGAATCGCTTTCCAACCCCGGAAACGGGGAATCGCGCACGCTGGTACTGGGCAAGGACGGGCGCTACACCCTCGACCGGCCCTTCGAGCGCTGGCGTACCCCTGAGCCGTACGGCATCACCGGATAGAGTGGAAGCGATGACCGAATCCGCTTCCGACCAGCGCATCGAACGCGCCCTCGCCAGCCTGCGCGGCCTGTCCGTGGGAGACGCCCTGGGCTCCCAGTTCTTCGTGCCGGCCAACTATCCGCTCCTGAAGGACCGCGCACTGCCCCCCGGGCCGTGGCAGTGGACCGACGACACGGAAATGGCCTGTTCCGTCCTGGCCGTGCTCCGCGACCACGGCCGTATCGACCAGGACGCCCTCGCCCACTCGTTCGCGGAGCACCACGATTTCGACCGCGGATACGGCCCCGCCGTCAACCGGCTGCTCCGCCTCGTGCGCGAGGGCGGGGACTGGCGGGAGCTCGCCTCCGCCCTGTTCAAGGGCCAGGGCTCGTGGGGCAACGGCTCGTCGATGCGCATCGCGCCGCTCGGCGCCTGGTACGCGGACGACCCCGAGCAGGCCACGCACCAGGCCGAGATCTCCTCGTACACCACGCACCAGCACCGGGAGGCCGTCGTGGGTGCGATGGCCGTGGCGGCGGCCGCCGCGCTCGTGGCCTCGCCGTCCGGGCCCCCCGCCCCCGCGGACCTGCTGGACGGTGTCGTCGCGCTCGTCCCGCGCAGCGCGGTCGGCGCCGGGCTGCGGCGCGCCCGCGACATGCTGGACTACGAGGACGCGGGCACCGTGGCGGCGGTCCTCGGCAACGGGCGCCGTACCAGCGCGCACGACACCGTCCCGTTCGCCCTGTGGTCGGCGGCCCGCAGCCTCGGCGACTTCGAGCAGGCCTTCTGGGTGACCGCACAGGCAGGCGGCGACGTCGACACGACCTGCGCGATCGTCGGCGGAGTGGTCGCGGCAGGCAGCGCGGGCGCACCACCGGCGGCATGGGTGGCGCAGACGGAAGAGCTGCCGCACTGGTCGACGCGCGCGGCCTGAGGCCGCGCGCCCCGGGCGTGCGACGGGACTTTCCGGACGCGGTCCAGCCGGACCGCCGCCCCGACTGTCACGGTCCTGCCACAGCCGAGCCCGGCCCGGCCGACAGCCATCGCACGGGGTTACTCTTTCGGCCACGCCGCCCTCGGTGATCATCACGACGGGCGCGCACCGAATGAGACGCCGGGGGGCCGCGCGCCGCCCTGGGCACGCGTGAGCGGACCCCGGTGGGGAGGGGTCCCATGTCAGAAATTCCGTCAGAAAATCCGTCAGATTCAGCCCGGCCCGCACCTGCGCCGGCCGCATCCGCAGAGCCCCGGCCCGCGCCTGACGCCTCCGGGGCGGCCTCGTCAGGAGGCGGGTCCCCCGAGGCAGGGACCGATCCCGCGGACGGGCGCATACCCGCCCCCGCCGCGGCACCGGCGGACCCCGCGGCACCGGCGGACCCCGCGGCACCGGCGGACCCCGCGGCACCGGCGGACCCCGCGGCCCGCGCCACGGGGCAGAGCACCGTTCCGGAGCCGCCGAAGATCCCGGCCTACGCGCAGCAGCCCCCCGGACAGCCGCCCCGGACCGACCCGTGGGGCAAGCCGCAGCCCTCGGCGGTCTCGCGCCTCCGCTCGGTGAAGCCGGGGCCCGTGCACCCCGGAACCCTCTGGGCGGTCCTCGCCACCGCACTGCTCAGCACGGTCCTGCTGGGCGACGGCATCGGCCTGAACATGCTCATCGTCGCGCTGCCCGCGGCGGCCGGGGCGTACATCGCCGCGTGGGCGGCCGGCCGGCGGCTGCGCCCCTGGAGCGCCGTGTGGGGGATCGGGGGACTGGCGCTGCTGGTCGTTCCCGCGCTCCGGGACGCGGGCTGGCCGACGTTCCTCGCTCTCGTGTCCGCTCTGGCGCTCGGCTCGCTGGCGCTGCACGGCAGCCGCAGCTGGCTCGGCGTCTTCCTCGGCTCGTTCGGCCTGTTCACCTCCGTCTTCGAATCGCTGGGCTGGGGCGTCCGGGGCGTGCGCGACCGCATGGCGGGGTCGCGGGACCGCTACGGCGTCGTCCTGCGGTCCGCGGCCGTGGCCGTCGTCCTGCTCATCGTGTTCGGGGCGCTCTTCGCGAGCGCCGACGCGGCCTTCGCCGATCTCCTCGGCAGCCTGACCCCCGATGTGTCGGTCGGCGACAGCCCGTGGCGGATCTTCCTGGGCGTGCTCGGCCTCGTCGGTGCCCTTGCCGCCGCGTACACCGCCGCCGCGCCGGTCCGCTGGGACCGGGCGACGATACGCCCCGGCAAGGCCCGCGGACGGCTGGAATGGGCGCTGCCGCTGGTCGTCCTGAACCTGCTCTTCGCCGTCTTCCTCGCCATTCAGCTCACGGTGCTGCTCGGTGGATACGACAAGGTGATGGCCGAGACGGACCTCAGCTACTCCGAGTACGCCCGCCAGGGCTTCTGGCAGCTGCTCTGGGCCACGGTCCTCACGCTCGGGGTGATCGCACTCGCCCTGCGCTGGGCTCCTCGCGGCGGCGCCCGCGACCGCACGCTCGTACGCGGCGTGCTCGGCACCCTGTGCCTGCTCACGCTCGTCGTGGTGGCCTCCGCGCTGCGGCGCATGGACCTCTACGTCGACGCGTACGGCCTGACCCGGCTGCGCATCTCGGTGGCCGCGGTGGAACTGTGGCTCGGGGTGGTCCTCGTGCTGATCATGGCGGCCGGTGTCTTCGGCCCCCGGCTGCTGCCGCGGGCCGTCGCGGCGAGCGCGGCCGTCGGCGTACTGGCCTTCGGGCTGGTCTCGCCCGACGGTCTGATCGCCGAGCAGAACGTGCAGCGCTACCGCGATGATCACTCGATCGACATCGAGTACCTCAAGGGGCTGTCGGCCGATGCCGTGCCCGCCCTCGACACTCTGCCGGAACCCCTGCGCTCCTGTGCGCTGGCGGACATCCAACGCGGACTGCGGGGCTCGGACGAGCCCTGGTACGCGACGAGCTGGGGGGAGAAGCGGGCCCGGGACATCCTCGGCGACTGGGACCCCGGCTACCGCACACTCGAATGCCGGGGCCTGAGCTCGGGCGACAACGGCGAGGAACGCGGCGGCGGGACGGACGACCCGTACGACCCCTACGACCCGTACTGACCCGGCCGGCCCGGTCTATCCGGCCGGCTCCGCACGGACCGTACTGATCCGGGCCGTTCCGTGCTGACTCGGCCGGCCCGGCCGGTCCGCACGGACCCGCACCGAGGGTCCCCGCACGCGCCCCGCGTCACCGGCCTGCCGGCGGGGATGCCTTCCGTACGGAAACGCCGGACATGCGGGCCGCCCCCCCCGAGGCGGCCCGCAACCGGCATCGTGTCCGCGCGGTGGACGCACGCTAGGCCGCCGGCCCCCCGGCCGCGGCCTTGCCGCTCAGCGCGTCCAGGTCGCTTTTGCGCACCCGGATGATGAGCAGCGCGGTCAGCAGGGCGAGGCCGGCCATGGCCACCGCCGCGAGGAACGCGGTGGATATGCCCTCGGCGAGCACCGCGTGGCCCCAGCTTCCGGGCAGCTCCCGGGTCTTGGCGAACTGAGCCTTCTGCTCCGGCGAAGCCTGCGCCAGGAACTTCGGCACCTGCTTCTCCGCCTCGCTGCGGCTGGCCGTACCGAAGACCGTGACCAGGATGGACAGCCCCAGCGAACCGCCCACCTGCTGGCTCGCGTTGAGCAGGCTGGAGGCGGCGCCCGCCTCGTGCTGCGCGACCCCGGAGACCGCCGTCAGGGTGAGCGTCACGAAATTGAGCCCCATACCGAAGCCGAACACGAGCATCGGGCCGAGGACCCCCGCCGGGTAGGAGCTGCCGGAGGAGATGAAGGTGAGCCAGAACAGGCCGATACCCGCGAGCGCCGAACCCGTGACCATGAACGGCTTGGGACCGAGAACCGGCAGGAACCGCTGCGAGAGCCCCGCTCCCATGATGATCGCGACGGTCACGGGCAGGAAGGCCAGGCCGGACTCGATGGGGCTGTAGGCCAGGACGTTCTGCACGAACAGCACGATGAAGAAGAACATCCCGAACATGGCCGCGGCCAGGCTGAGCATGATCACGTATGTGCCGGAGCGATTGCGGTCGGCGAACATCCGCAGCGGCGTGATCGGCTCCTTGGCCTTCATCTCGACGAGCACGAAGAGAGCGAGCAGAATCACCGCCGCACCGAAGGACGCCAGGGTGAGCGAGTCGCGCCAGCCCTCCTCGGAGGCCCGGATGAACCCGTACACCAGCGAGGCCATGCCGAGAGTCGAGGTCAGGGCGCCGGATATGTCGAAGCGGCCCGGATGCCTCGCGGACTCGTTGATGTACATCGGAGCCAGGACGGCGATCAGCACACCGATCGGCACGTTGACGAAGAACACCCAGCGCCAGTCGAGCCATTCGGTGAGCATCCCGCCCGCCAGCAGGCCGATCGCACCACCGCCCGCGGACACCGCGGCGAAGACACCGAAGGCGCGGTTGCGCTCGGGGCCTTCGGGGAATGTGGTGGTGATCAGGGCGAGGGCGGTAGGCGAGGCGATCGCGCCGCCGATGCCCTGGAGCGCGCGGGCGGCGAGCAACTGCCAGGGCTCCTGGGCGAATCCACCGAGGAGCGAGGCGAGCGTGAAGATCAGGATGCCGGCCATGAACACGCGGCGGCGGCCGAGGATGTCCCCGGCCCGGCCCCCGAGCAGCAGCAGGCCGCCGAAGGTGAGCGTGTAGGCGCTCAGGACCCAGGAGAGATCCGTGGTCGAGAAACGCAGGGCTCCCTGGATGTGCGGGAGTGCGATGTTGACGATTGTGGAGTCGAGCACAACCATCAACTGACAGGCGGCGATGACGGCCAGGGCGATTCCAGGTCGGCCCTGCCGGCGCGCCGTGCCCGGAGAGCTCCGCGCGTCTAACTGAGAGGTGGTCACTGAAGGTCCCCCACAAGTGAATTAGTGAACGGTTCCGTTCACTGTGCCGTCAACGTTAGTGAGTCCCCTCCAGTGAACGCAACCGTTCACTGGGTCCGTCGTTGGCGGTTCTGCCCGGAGCCGCTGTTCCGGCCGGGAACTGCTCGGTCCCGTGCCGCCCGTCGCACCCAGCGCCCGCCGACTTCCGACCCCGGCGGGTTCACGGGGGCGAACCCCACCTCTTCGATGGAGAGAAGTTCATGGCTACTTCGCGATCGGCTGCCGCCGCCCGGCAGTCGGTGGTGTCCCTTCGCCGCCGAGGATCCGTGCTGGAACGCGCGATCCTCGAAGCGGCGCTGGAAGCGCTCAGTAAGGTCGGCTGGAACGGGCTGACGATGGAAGGGGTGGCCGCCGGTGCGCAGACCGGAAAGGCCGCGATCTACCGCCGTTGGTCCTCCAAGGAGGAGCTGGTCGCCGAGGCGCTGCGCAGCGCGCTGCCGGCGCTGGGCCTTGCCCCCGACTCGGGGAACGTGCGCGACGATCTCTACCAGCTGTGCCGCGCCATGCGGGACGCGATGCTCTCCACGTCCGGCTCTGCCCTGCGGTCGGTCATTCACGAATGCGACGGCGTTACGGCGGAACGCTTCCAGTCGGTGATCCTCAACGGCGTGATCCGGCCGTCGACCGACCTCATCAGGGAAGTGGTGAGCCGGGGCGTCGAACGCGGCGAGGTGCGCGCCGGTGCCCTGCGGGAGCTGGCCTTCGACGTCATCCCCGCGATGATGATGTATCGCACCAAGGTGTGCGGCAGCGTGTGGGACGACGAGGAGATCGAGGCGCTGATCGATCAGGTCGTGGTCCCGTTCTTCCGCCCGGACGCCCCCTGAGGTCGCGCTCCGGCCTTCCGCGGTGGCCCGCCCGGCGTCACGGCGCCGGTGCGGGCGGCCGAGGGGCGCCCCGGGGTGTTCCTGGCGTTCCCTTCGGCGTACGCTGACAGACGCCATGCCGTACGAACCACCCACGCACACCGTCGAGCGCTCACTGCGCGCTACCACCGGTGCCAGGACCGTCGCCGGTGTCGACGAGGTCGGACGCGGAGCGTGGGCGGGACCTGTCACCGTGTGCGCCGCGGTCACCGGGCTTCGCAGGCCTCCCGCCGGACTCACCGACTCCAAGCTGATCAGCCCGAAGCGCCGCGCGGAACTCGCGCCGCTGCTGGAGAGCTGGGTCACCGCGTACGCACTCGGTGACGCCTCGCCGCAGGAGATCGACGAACTCGGGATGACCGCCGCCCTCCGGCTCGCCGCCGTGCGTGCCCTGGAGGCGCTGCCGGTCCGCCCGGACGCCGTGATCCTGGACGGCAAGCACGACTACCTGGGCAGTCCCTGGCAGGTCCGCACCGTCATCAAGGGCGACCAGTCCTGCGTCGCGGTGGCGGCCGCCTCGGTGATCGCGAAGGTCCGCAGGGACACCATGATGGCCGAACTCGGCGCGGAGAGCGGCGAGTACGCCGACTTCGCGTTCGACGCCAACGCCGGTTACCCGTCCCCCGTGCACAGGGCCGCACTTGAGGAGCGTGGGCCCACCGCCCACCATCGTCTCTCGTGGTCCTATCTCGACGCGCTGCCCAGGTGGCAGCACCTGAAGAAGGTCCGTTTCTCCGCCGAGGCGGCCGCACTGGAAAGCGGGGGCCAGCTCGGCTTCGACTTCTGATCGCGTATATGTTCCCACCCGCCGATGCCCGACGCGTCGGCGTTTGATAGACAACCACCCATGCCTCTCATCCCCGAGGAGCCTCAGATTCACGAGAGCGCCCAGGGTCCCCGCGCCACTCCGGCCACCGGCCGCGCCGCGTCGACCCCTCGTCCCGTACCCGGGCCGCGTACAGCGGCCATGCCGCGCCCCGGTCGTCCGGGTCCCGGCCCGCGGCCTGCGCCCCCGGCGCAGCGCCAGCACTCCACCCCCGGCCGTCCCCAGACGCCGCAGCCGCAGAATCGTTCCGCGCCGCAGCTCCAGGTGATCCCCGCAACGGCCGACGGCGCACTCGACGCCGCCGACGAGGCGGTGGACCTGCTGCTCGACTCGGGCCGCGCGCCCGGCGACATCCTGGTGCTGACCACGGGCGGTCAGCACCCGTGGGCGACACATGAGCTGTCCTTCGGCGAGGCCGCCTACTGGTCCCAGCACGAAGCGGGCGACGACGTCTTCTTCGCCGCTGCCGCAGCCGTGAACCGGGTCAAGCCCCGGCCCGTGGTGATCGTCGCGGTCAACGGACCGGCCGACGACGTGGCCACGCGCGCGCTGACCGCGGTGCGCGAGCGTGCCGGCGCGCTGCTGATCGTCTGCGGCGACCCGCAGCGGATCAACACCGCCCTCGGCGCGGGCGTCTGAGCCCCAGGGCGTGTCCGCGGAGTCCTGCCTCGCCTCCGGGTGAACGAAGGGGCTCTGCCGGACACGCCCTGAGGCGTGCCCGGCAGCACTAGTGTCCTGAGCCGTGCCCGATACATATGTTCTTAGCCGTGCCCGGTACACGTGTCCTGAGGCGTGCCCGGTACACACTGGTCCGCGGTGACCCGGCTGCCAGGCCTGCGTTCATCAGCCGGCTGCCCGCGAGGGCGGCCTGGTCCTGCGGGGTGCTCAGCGGGCGGCTGAGCGGTGCAATGCCTGCGCCGCGCCCCCACCGGTGCGCGACGGTGCCCGATCGAGGTCCAGCGCGGTATCGGCGAGCGACGCGGGCTGCGAGGCGGAGTTGGGGCGACGGCCGCCACGCCCCTCGCCCAGCACCTGCCAGCCGCCGCGGGTCAGCGTGATGTACGCGCCGCACCGCAGGCCGTGCAGCGTGCAGGCGTCGCGCAGCCCCCACATCCACGCCCCGTCCTCCTCGGTCCAGCGCTCGTCGCCGTCGCGGCAGTAGAGCAGCACCGCGGTGCGGACGGGCGTGCGGCGGCGCAGATCGTGCGGGATGACCCGGCGCAGGTGCGCCAGCAGCGAGTTCCGGAATTCCCAGCCGTCGGCCGTCACGGAGCGACGGGCGAACGAGGCGCTGGCCTTCAGGCGTTCCTCATGGTCCAGCACGGCCACCACGGCGGTGGCCGGCGTCGGCCGGTGCCGGGCGTGCAGCCCGCTGACCACCTCACGCGGGCTGCGCAGCAGGGGTATCCCCGCCGCCGCCCACTCGGCCGGTTCGAGCATTCTGGCAAGGCGGTTGGCGGAGTCGGCGGCTGGCGACATCGAAGTGGCTGCGGACGGAGCGAATCCGAAGGTCACGGTCCTCCCTTCGCATACGCGCCCACGATGCGGGCAGGGTCGAGTGAGGGCGCGCCGCGGCACAGCCCTTTCGGGCCCGCGAGAGGACCGTGCGGGGAGCGACTCCAATTCTTCCTGGCGTATCGGCAGGCGGCAACGAGCAATTGGTGAGGCTGACGGTAATCAGCCGGAATGACACGGATATCCCTGCCCAGTCCAGCCCCGGCTGACGCCTCCTGTCACGCCTGAACGGCGAGGACCAGCGGAAACACCGCTTGAGCTCCGGCCCGCCGCAACAGCCTGGACGCCACCGCGAGCGTCCAGCCCGTGTCCGACAGATCGTCCACGAGAAGCACGGGCCCGCCTGCCGACGCGAGGGCCTCGGCGAGCTCGGGCCCCACGACCAGCCTCTCGTGCAGGGCCCGGACCCGCTGGGCGCTGTTGGTCTGCGAGATCCGGATGTCCTCGGTGCCCGGAACATGGCCGACGTGCCCCAGCAACGGCATCCGCCCCACCTCGGAGATGTGTCTGCCGAGGGATTCGATGAGCTGCGGCCGGCGCCGCGAGGCCATGGTGACCACACCGACCGGCCGCGGCACCGCGTCGACGGCATCCGGGGCCCAGCCGCCGGGGCCCCGGGCCCAGTCGGCCAGCACGGTCACCACCGCGGCGGCCACGTCGTCCGGCACAGGACCGTCGGGCGCCTGCGCCGCCAGCATCGGACGCAGCCGGTTGCCCCAGCCGATGTCGGAGAGCCGCCCGAGCGCCCGGCCCGTGCCGGAAAGCTCCCCCGCCGGAATCCGCCCCTTGAGATCGACACCGACCGACGCGAGACCGGTGGGCCACATCTTGCGCGGCTCCACCTCCACACCCGGCCTGCCGAGCTCACCCTTCGCGGTGTCCAGAGCGGCGTCCGAGACCTGTTCGTCGAACCGCGCGCCGGCACAGTTGTCGCAGCGCCCGCACGCGGTCGCCTCCTCGTCGTCCAGCTGACGGCGCAGGAACTCCATCCGGCAGCCGTCCGTCGTCGCGTAGTCGCGCATGGCCTGCTGCTCGGCCGCCCGCTGCCTGGCCACCCAGGCATAGCGCTCGGCGTCGTAGACCCAGGGCTCACCCGTCGCTGTCCAGCCCCCCTTCACCCGCCGGACCGCCCCGTCGACGTCGAGCACCTTGAGCATGGTCTCCAGACGTGTACGCCTCAGGTCGACCAGGGGCTCCAAGGCGGGCAGCGACAGCGGCCGGCCGGCCTGGGCGAGCGCGTCGATGGTGCGCCGGACCTGCTCCTCCGGCGGGAAGGCGACCGAAGCGAAGTACTGCCAGATGGCTTCGTCCTCCTTGCCCGGCAGGAGCAGCACCTCGGCATGCTCGACCCCGCGGCCAGCGCGGCCCACCTGCTGGTAGTAGGCGATGGGGGAGGAGGGCGATCCCAGGTGCACGACGAAGCCGAGGTCCGGCTTGTCGAACCCCATGCCGAGCGCGGAGGTCGCCACCAGCGCCTTGACCCGGTTGGCCAGCAGATCGTCCTCCGCCTGCTGCCGTTCGGCGTTCTCCGTACGGCCGGTGTACGAAGCGACGGTGTGCCCGCACTGGCGGAGGTAGGCGGTGACCTCTTCGGCCGCGGCGACCGTCAGGGTGTAGATGATTCCCGAGCCCGGGAGTTCCTTGAGATGGTCACCGAGCCACGCCAGCCGGTGCGCGGCGTTGGGCAGTCGCAGCACACCCAGGCTCAGGCTCTCGCGATCCAGCGGGCCCCGCAGGACGAGGGCGTCGGTACCGGCGCCGGTGCCCAACTGCTCTGCCACGTCGGCGGTCACGCGGGCGTTCGCCGTGGCGGTGGTCGCGAGGACCGGGACACCGGCGGGGAGATCGGCGAGCATCGTGCGCAGACGCCGGTAGTCGGGACGGAAGTCGTGGCCCCAGTCGGAGATGCAGTGCGCCTCGTCGACGACGAGCAGCCCGGTCGCCGCGGCCAGCCGGGGCAGCACCTGGTCGCGGAAGTCGGGATTGTTGAGCCGCTCCGGGCTGACCAGCAGCACATCGACCTCACCGGCGGCCACCTCGGCCTGAATGGTGTCCCACTCCTCCGTGTTGGACGAGTTGATCGTGCGCGCGCTGATGCCGGCCCTGGCCGCCGCCGTGACCTGGTTGCGCATCAGTGCCAGCAGCGGCGAGACGATCACGGTCGGGCCGCTGCCCCTGGCGCGCAGCAGCGAGGTCGCGACGAAGTACACGGCGGACTTGCCCCATCCGGTCCGCTGGACTACCAGCGCTCGGCGTTTGTCGGCGACGAGTGCCTCGATGGCCCGCCACTGGTCTTCACGCAGCCGGGCGGTGCCGGAGGTGTCACCTACGAGTCGGGCCAGTACGGAATCGGCCGAAGCCCTGAGCTCTGCGCGGTCTGCGTTGGTCATGCCCCCATGCAACCCGATGGCACCGACAACCGCGAATGGCCGGTCACCCCCTGTGGATAAGTTATCCACAGGGGGTAGCGGAAATCTTTCGGCCGCGAGACGGTCATGCCATGAGCAAGCACCACGAATCCACCGGCCCGTCCGACGAACAGCAGATCACCCTGCGAGGCCCGGCCGAGCTGGCCGACGCCCTCCCCTATCTCATGGGATTCCATCCGAACGACAGCGTGGTCATGGTCGCCCTGTACGGGGGCCGGGGCCGGTTCGGAGGGCGACTGAGGCTCGGCATCCCGCAGTCCGCGCAGGAGTGGCCATCAGTGGCCGAGCAGCTCGCCGAGTGCCTCGTCAAGGGGAGCGAAAGGCGCGGTGGGCGCCCCGACGCCATCGTCATCTTCCTCTGCCAGGACCCGGCCGACGGAGAGACGGGCAACCAGACGATGGAGCGGCTGCGGCCGTTCGCCCAGCGGCTGCGTACGGCCTGCGGCGCACTGGATGTGCCCGTGCTCGAAGCGCTGTGCATCTCCGGCAACCGCTACTGGTCCTACGTCTGCCCCGATGCCCGCTGCTGCCCGGCCGAGGGCAGCCCGCTGGCGATGCCCGGGACTTCCGTGATGGCGGCGGCGGCCACCTACGCCGGCATCCAGGTGCGCGGGTCGCTGCGCGAGATGGAGGCGCGGCTCACACCGCTCACCCGCGCGGCGGGCGAGGGCCAGCAGCGGGCCCTGGACGCGGCGGGGAGCGCGATGGTGCCCAAGCTGCTGGACCGGGAGAGTCGCAAGGAGGTCGGCGGTTCCACGCTGAAGCTCGCCCGCCGTCTCATGGAGCGGCTCGGGCAGGCCCCCGCGGCCGTGCCGTCGCTGGCGGACATCAACGACGACCGGCTGATCAGCGACGAGGAGGCGGCATCAATGATCCTCGGGCTCCAGGACCGGGAGACCCGCGACAGGGCCGCGGAATGGATGGAAGGGCCCGAGGCGGACCCCGCGTTGAGGCTGTGGCGGGCTTTGGCCCGTCGCTGCGTCGCCCCCTACGAGGAGCACGCCGCGGCCCCGCTCGCGCTGGCGGGGTGGGTCTCCTGGTCGACCGGCGACGAACCCGCCGCGCGCGTGGCGCTGGGGCTCGCTCTGCAGCTCGATCCGGACTACACCTTCGCCCAGCTTCTGCACGAGGCCTGCAATCAGGGACTCGACCCCGAGACGCTGCGGCGCTGCCTGCGCGGTGAACGCGGCACCCGGGCCGCCCGGCACGGCCGGCGTACGGAACGGGTCGCGGGGGCCCGTTCCGTACGCGTGCGGCCGGCCGGGCGCGCCCGTACGCGTGCCGGCTCCACCCGGCCGGGCCCAGGTGCGACGGCAGGCAGGCGCCGGACCGGCCGGCCCGGCGTCCAAGGGCGCCGGGGGACCAGGACCGGCCGCTGAACCGGGTGCGGCGCCAGCCCCCGGCGCCGCACGCCGAGGCCGACCGCGATCCTCCTGGAGCCCACGGCGCGGGTGCGCGAGCATGTGAAGAGACCTTGGGAAGGGAGTGTTTATCGTCAGGAAGACGACTATGATCACGGCATGCCGCCCTACGACCCGTCGCGCTTTCCGCCATTCGCCGTCACCGTCGACCTGGTCGTGCTCACGGTGCGCCGGCACGCGCTCTGTGCGCTGGTGGTACGCCGAGGTGAGACCCCGTTCCAGGGGAGGTGGGCCCTGCCCGGAGGCTTCGTCAAAGCCGACGAGGATCTCGGAGCCGCGGCGGCACGGGAACTGGTCGAGGAAACCGGTCTGTGCGCACAGGATCCGGCAGCTCCGGCCGTCGGCAACGGCGCCCATCTGGAACAGCTCGCCACCTACGGGGACCCGGCGCGCGATCCGCGAATGAGGGTCGTGAGCGTCGCCCATCTAGCGCTGGCCCCGGATCTGCCCGCTCCCAGGGCGGGGGGCGACGCGAACAGCGCGCGGTGGGCGCCGGTCGAGGACCTGCTCGGCCCGGAGGGCGGCTACGGCCCGGACGGTGAGCACCAGGCCCCGTTGGCCTTCGACCACGCCAGGATCCTCGCCGACGGAGTGGAGCGGGCCCGCTCCAAGATCGAGTACTCCTCGCTGGCCACCGCCTTCTGTCCGCCCGCTTTCACGGTCGGCGAGCTGCGTCGGGTGTACGAGGCGGTGTGGGGTGTGGTGCTCGACCCGAGGAACTTCCACCGCAAGGTGACGGGTACGCCGGGCTTCCTGGTCCCGGCCGGCGGTACGACCACCAGGCAAGGCGGCCGCCCCGCCCAGCTGT
This sequence comes from Streptomyces sp. Mut1, assembly GCF_030719295.1. Lineage (NCBI taxonomy): Bacteria > Bacillati > Actinomycetota > Actinomycetes > Kitasatosporales > Streptomycetaceae > Streptomyces > Streptomyces castrisilvae. Next base: position 5,996,305 of record NZ_CP120997.1, read on the forward strand.
TCAGGGCCGGTGCGGCGACGGTGCTCAACCCGCCGATGCTGCGCCCCGAGGTCTGACGGGCAGCACGCGGGAAGCACGGGGGGAGCAGGGGGGAGGCCGGAGAGGGACCGGCAGGTGAGCGGGTAGGTACGGAGCATCCAGAACGTCTGGAGCATTCCGGAACGCCGCACGTTCCGCGGTACGTAGAAAATCCTATATGTCGGGTTATCGTGCTGCGGTACTCACTCGCCGCCGGGCGGCCGCGCTTTCGCCGTCCCATTCCCTGCGAGAGAAGCGATGCTCCAGGCCATCGGACTCACCAGCACCCGCCCCCGTAGACACGCGAGCACCCGCCCCCGTGGGCACGCGCCCGTCGTGGACGACCTCACGTTCGACGCGGGGCCCGGCTGTGTCACCGCGCTTCTGGGGGCGCCGGGTTCCGGTAAGACCGCGGCCCTGCGGCTGATGCTCGAACTCGATCCGGGCCGGGGTATCACCTACTTCCGGGGGCGCCCGCTGCACAGCGTCCCGCGCCCGGCCGGTGAGGTGGGCGTGGTGCTGGGGGACGTGCCGGGGCATCCGGCCAGGACGGCTCGGGGACAGCTGCGCATGCTCTGTGCAGCGGCCGGAGCGCCCGTCTCCCGAGCGGACGACCTGCTCGACATGGTGGGGCTGGACGGTCTGGGGGACCAGCGCATCGGCGCGCTCTCCCTCGCCATGGACCGCCGGCTGGCCCTCGCCTGCGCACTGCTCGGCGACCCGCACACGCTTCTCCTGGACGATCCCGTGGAGGGGCTGGCGCCACGGGACGCCGACTGGCTGCGCGGGATGCTGCGTTCCCACGCCGAGGGCGGCGGCACCGTCCTGTTCACCACCAGCAACCCCAAGGAGGCCGCGCGCACGGCCGGTCATGTGGTGACCATCGACGCCGGTCGCCTGGTCGCGAACCAGGACGGTGCGGCCTTCTCCCGTACCCGACTGCGGCCCCGCGTAGCCGTCCGCTCCCCGCACGCCGCACGCCTCGCCGCGCTCGTGAGCCGGGAGGCGCGGGCCGCCCGGCGGTCCGTCGAAGTCGTCGCCGAGGCCGACGGCAGTCGGCTGTCCGTGTACGGCAGCAGCTGCGCGGAGGTCGGTGATACGGCGTTCCGCCATGGGCTCCCCGTCCACCAGCTCGCCGACGAGGTCGGCGACACGGCCCCTGCCGGCGTGGCCGCCGGGTCCGCGGCCCAGAGCTGCGGACCCCCGGCCGAACCCGGGGCCGACGCGTCGCGCGCCGTGCCGGGCTCCGGTGCGGCCGCCACGCGCGGCGAACTGCCGCCCCCGATCAGGCGGCGCCCGGCCCGTGGGCCGCTGCGGCCGGTGCGTTACGAACTGCGCCGCCTGTTCGGTGTGCGGACCACGACCGTGGTCATGGCCGTCGTCCTGGCCGCCTCCGTCGGGCTCTCCGTGCTGCTGGCCCGCGACGGCCGCACCCCGCTGCCCGACGTGCTCGCCGCCTGGCCCTCGCTGCTGCCGCTCCCGCCCGCCGCGCTCGGGGCGGGGCTGCTCGGTGCGCTGTCCTTCGGCGACGAGTTCCGATACCCGGCGCTCGCCGCGGGCCGGGGCGCGGTGCCCCGCAGGCTCGGCCTGCTCCTTGCCAAGCTCGCCGTCTCCGGGGGCGTCGCGCTCCTGCTGGCGCTGGTCGTCGTGCTGACCTCGGCGGAGTCCCTTCGGGTCGTGTACGGCGGGGACTTGCTCCGGGTTCCGGCGAATGCGGTGTCCCTGGCCGTGAGTTGGTCCGGGCTGACTGTCGGATGCGCCTGGGCCGGGCTGCTGGCCGCCGGCATCTTCCGGGTGACGGCTGCGGGAATCGCCGCCGTACTCGCCGTACCCGTACTGGTGGTGCCGCTGGTCGAGCGGATGCCCAAGGGGTCGACCGTGCGTTCGGTGACCGGACTTCCGGGACGGCTGCGGGAGCTGGCCTGGCTCCAGTGGCCGCAGGAGGCGGACCGGTGGCTGCTGGCCGTCGTACGACTTGTGGCGCATCCCGTGGGGGCCGCCCTGGCCCTGTCGTTGTCGGTCCTCATCTGCGCGTATCTGTTCACCGGCCTCCGCGGGAAGGTCCGTTGGTGATCACCGGGGGTGCCGGGCGGGAGGGGTTCTCGTAACTCCTTTTGAAATGCCCGGTTTATACCAGTAAGGCGTCAATTGGGAGGCAGGTGGCGATCACCCTTTCGTGTGCTTTTCAGCAAAGACCTCAAGGGGCGGCTGAGACCCGCCGACAAAGGATGCGTGAGTACCCTTGCGCACACCATGATGACCACCGCCCGCTCCGCCGATTCCGGCCTCGCCGGACCGGGTGAACTCGACCGTTACCCCTACGCGGAGGCGCCGGCCGGCGAGCGCGCCGCCGTGCGTTCCTGGGACGGTCCTGATTCCGAGCTCGGCCGGGTGGGCCGACGGGGGTCGGCCAGCCGTGGCCGCGGGCTGCACGGCCAACTTGTTCAGCAGCTGGGACAGATGATCGTCTCCGGCGACCTCGGTGCGGACCGCCCGCTGGTGCCGGAGGAGATCGGCCAGCGTTTCGAGGTTTCCAGGACCGTCGTGCGGGAATCGCTCCGCGTGCTTGAGGCCAAGGGGCTGGTCAGCGCCCGCCCCAACGTGGGCACGCGGGTGAGGCCCGTCAGTGACTGGAATCTGCTCGATCCCGACATCATCGAATGGCGTGCCTTCGGTCCGCAGCGCGACGACCAGCGTCGCGAGCTGGGTGATCTTCGCTGGACGATCGAACCGCTCGCCGCTCGCCTGGCCGCCGGACACGGGCGTGAGGATCTTCAGCAGCGTCTTGTTGACATGGTCGAGATCATGGGGCACGCGCTCGGGCAGGGCGACATGATCACGTGTGCCCGAGCCGACGCGGAGTTCCACTCCCTGCTCATCCAGGCCGCGGGCAACCGCATGCTGGAGCACCTTTCCGGAATCGTCTCCGCCGCACTGCAGGTCTCCGGAGGACCGGCCACCGCCTGTGACCGGCCCAGTGACGCTTCCGTCGCCCTGCACGCGCGCATCGTCGAGGCCCTCGCGTCCGGCGACTCCGCGGGCGCCGAGGCGTCCATGCGCCAGCTGCTGGTGGGCCACCACGAGGTGGAGCGAGTGGTGCCGGCGCCCCGCGAGCACTGACCGCGGCACGGGCAAGGTGTACGCGTCAGGTGCCGCCGGGACCCCGGTGATCCGGCGGCACAGAGGCGGAGAGATGTCGCCTTGGTCGTGTTCATCGCAAATGGGGTGTGACTCGGGCCACGCGGAACGGACGTAACACTCCTCGAAACAGCGCGATGACTTAAGAGGTGACCGTCGCAGAAGGAATACAGCAGCCGTTCAGGGCGCTGTGCAGTTCTGAGGCCTAGCCCGCGCCGTCGGTGCATTTCCCGCCCGGCGGTCGTCGGTTCCAGCCCTCCCCGGGCCGGACCGGAAGCCGTTTCCATCGTTCCGAGAGGTTGTTCGTGTCGGCCAGCACATCCCGTACGCTCCCGCCGGAGATCGCCGAGTCCGAATCTGTGATGGCGCTCATCGAGCGGGGAAAGGCTGATGGGCAGATCGCCGGCGATGACGTGCGTCGGGCCTTCGAGGCTGACCAGATTCCGCCAACCCAGTGGAAGAACGTTCTGCGCAGCCTCAACCAGATCCTCGAGGAAGAGGGTGTGACGCTGATGGTCAGTGCCGCGGAGCCGTCGAAGCGCGCCCGCAAGAGCGTTGCAGCGAAGAGCCCGGTCAAGCGCACCGCCACCAAGACCGTCGCGGCCAAGACGACGGTGACGCGGACGGTCGCGGCGCCCGCCGCCCCGTCCGCCCAGGCCGCGGACCCGGCCGAGGAAGCCCCCGCAGCCGCGCCCGCGAAGAAGGCGGCGGCCAAGAAGACGGCGGCCAAGAAGACCGCCGTGAAGAAGACGGCGGCCAAGAAGACGGCCTCGAAGAAGGCCGGCAAGCAGGACGAGGAGATTCTCGACGGCGATGACGTCGTCGAGGAGGTCAAGGCCGGCAAGGGCGAGGAAGAGGAGGGCGAGGGCGAGAACAAGGGCTTCGTCCTCTCCGACGACGACGAGGACGACGCGCCCGCGCAGCAGGTCGCCGTCGCCGGCGCCACGGCCGACCCGGTCAAGGACTACCTGAAGCAGATCGGCAAGGTTCCCCTCCTCAACGCCGAGCAGGAGGTCGAGCTCGCCAAGCGCATCGAGGCGGGTCTGTTCGCCGAGGACAAGCTGGCGAACGCCGACAAGCTCGCTCCCAAGCTCAAGCGCGAGCTGGAGATCATCGCCGAGGACGGCCGCCGGGCCAAGAACCACCTGCTGGAGGCCAACCTCCGCCTCGTGGTCTCTCTGGCCAAGCGCTACACCGGTCGCGGCATGCTCTTCCTGGACCTGATCCAGGAGGGCAACCTCGGTCTGATCCGCGCGGTCGAGAAGTTCGACTACACCAAGGGCTACAAGTTCTCCACGTACGCCACCTGGTGGATCCGTCAGGCGATCACCCGCGCCATGGCCGACCAGGCCCGCACCATCCGTATCCCGGTGCACATGGTCGAGGTCATCAACAAGCTCGCGCGCGTCCAGCGCCAGATGCTCCAGGACCTGGGCCGCGAGCCCACCCCGGAGGAGTTGGCCAAGGAACTCGACATGACCCCCGAGAAGGTCATCGAGGTCCAGAAGTACGGGCGCGAGCCCATCTCCCTGCACACCCCGCTGGGTGAGGACGGGGACAGCGAGTTCGGCGACCTGATCGAGGACTCCGAGGCGGTCGTACCGGCCGACGCGGTGAGCTTCACGCTCCTCCAGGAGCAGCTGCACTCGGTTCTCGACACCTTGTCCGAGCGTGAGGCGGGCGTGGTCTCCATGCGCTTCGGCCTCACCGACGGGCAGCCGAAGACGCTGGACGAGATCGGCAAGGTCTACGGCGTGACGCGCGAGCGCATCCGTCAGATCGAGTCGAAGACGATGTCGAAGCTCCGCCACCCGTCGCGGTCGCAGGTCCTGCGGGACTACCTCGACTAGGTCGACGGCAGCACGTACGAGCGAGGGCCCGGATCCCCGAGGGGGAGCCGGGCCCTCGCTCGTACGTTCGTGTTCTTCGCTTCCTCGCGGGGCGCGCGGATGCGCGTAGGGGTCGACGGAATGACTCTGGGTAGGCATCGTCCATCACAGAGTCAGGAGTACGCATGTCCCGCACCGTCGTCCGCACCATGACCGGGGCGCTCGCCCTTGCCGCCGCCACGGCCGTGATACCGCTGGTGTCCCCCGCCACAGCGGTTGCGGACAGCATCATCATCGGGGGCACGCCCGCGCACGTCGCGGACAGCCCGTGGGTGGTGGCTCTCTCCAGCCGTGACCGGTTCGGGGGTACCCGGGCCGGTCAGTTCTGCGGCGGTGTCGTGGTGGAACCGAAGAAGGTGCTCACGGCCGCGCACTGCCTGAGCCGGGAGGCGCTGGGCACCGATGTGGGCCAGGTGAGTGACCTGCGGATCATTTCCGGCCGCGACGAGCTCAACGGCACGGGCGGCAAGGAGATCCCGGTGAGCGGGACGTGGGTCAACCCGGGGTTCGACGCCGCGACCAACGGCGGGGACGTCGCGGTGCTGACCCTCTCCGAGGCGCTGCCCGAGCAGGACACGATCCCCATGGCCGAGAGCGGTGACTCCGCGTACCGGGCGGGTACCGCTGCGACCGTCTACGGCTGGGGTGACACGACCGGGTACGGCGACTACGCGTCGTCACTCAGGTCCGCCGGGGTGAGCATCATGCCCGACAGCTCCTGCGAACAGGCCTACCCGGGCGGCAGGACCGGCGCGTACGACGCCTCGTCCATGCTCTGCGCCGGCGAACCCGAGGGCGGGTACGACGCCTGCCAGGGCGACAGCGGAGGCCCTCTGGTGGCCCAGGGTCGGCTTGTCGGGCTGGTTTCCTGGGGGAACGGCTGCGGCCGCGCCGGGAGCCCCGGCGTCTACACGCGGATCTCGGCCGCCATCGGCTGGATGACGGCCGCCGACTGACCGGCCCAGGCACCACAGGTACGAGAACGGGCGGCTTCCCTCACATGGGAAGCCGCCCGTCGGCCGGTCCCGGGACCGGCCCCTGGCTCGTCGTGGATGCGAGGTGTCAGTGTTGTTCCTCTTCGGCGGCTTGGGCCTGCACGGCCGTCAGTCGGTCCGTCTCATCCTGTATTTCCGCGGCGATCTTCTTGAGTTCCGGCTCGAACTTGCGACCGTGGTGGGCGCAGAAGAGCAGTTCACCGCCACTGATGAGCACGACGCGCAGGTAGGCCTGGGCGCCGCAACGGTCACAGCGGTCTGCTGCGGTCAGCGGGCTCGCGGGGGTCAGAACAGTAGTCACGTCGCCTCTTCTCTAGCTCGACGAGCTGTCGTACCAGGGTCAACATCCAACCAGGCCGAAAACGTTCCCGCTCGTGGCTTTTCTTCGAAACTTCTTCTCGGGATGGCTGTCTGTTGCCGGTTCGCGGCGAATGTGCCGTATTGCGTGGCGCTACGGTTTCGCGTTGCTGGGTTTGGTCGGTCCGGGCCGGCTGGCTTGCCGGTTGTTCTTGAGGACGTGCCCGGAGCCTAAATGGTTCATGCCTGGAAGGGAACGTGATGTGCACGTCACTCCAAGGAGGGATCGAACGTGTATGCGAGCCTGGTTTAGTCTGGGGGTTCTCCCTGGGTGGCGTTTCACCCGCTCTACCAGGCCTCGGTACCCTCACAGCGGCAACCGAAGCCGAGCCCGTGACCCACTGGGCCCCAAATGAAATTCAGCGAGGAGCGAACCGCGTGACCGCCGATACGTCCGTGCCGTCCACTGCGCTGCTGACCGGAGCAGACCGAGACGGTTCCAACTACACCGCGCGGCACCTGCTCGTACTTGAGGGGCTCGAAGCGGTTCGTAAACGCCCTGGCATGTACATCGGGTCCACCGACAGCCGCGGCCTGATGCACTGCCTCTGGGAAATCATCGACAACTCCGTCGACGAGGCCCTCGGCGGATACTGCGACCACATCGAGGTCATCCTCCACGACGACAACTCCGTCGAGGTCCGTGACAACGGCCGGGGCATCCCGGTCGACGTCGAGCCCAAGACAGGGCTCTCGGGCGTCGAGGTCGTGATGACCAAGCTGCACGCCGGGGGTAAGTTCGGCGGCGGTTCCTACGCCGCGTCCGGCGGTCTGCACGGCGTCGGCGCCTCCGTGGTCAACGCCCTGTCCGCCCGGCTGGACGTCGAGGTCGACCGCAACAGCGCGACCCATTCGATCAGCTTCCGGCGGGGCGTCCCCGGCATCTTCACCGAGCAGGGGCCGGACAGCCCGTTCGACCCGTCCAACGGGCTGCTCAAGGGCAAGCGCGTCCCGAAGGCACGTACCGGCACGAGGGTGCGGTACTGGGCCGACCGGCAGATCTTCCTCAAGGACGCCAAGCTCAATCTCGACACGCTCCACCAGCGGGCCCGCCAGACGGCCTTCCTCGTTCCCGGTCTCACCATCGTCGTGCGCGACGAGCGGGGCCTGGACGGAGCGGGCAAGACCGAGGAGACCTTCCGCTTCGACGGAGGCATCAGCGAATTCTGCGAGTACCTCGCCCAGGACAAGGCCGTCTGCGACGTCCTGCGGCTGACCGGGCAGGGCACCTTCAAGGAGACCGTCCCCGTCCTGGACGACCGCGGACACATGACGGCGACCGAGGTCACCCGGGAACTGGCCGTCGACATCGCGATGCGCTGGGGCACCGGCTACGAGACCAACCTGAAGTCCTTCGTCAACATCATCGCCACCCCCAAGGGCGGCACGCACGTGAGCGGATTCGAGCGCTCCGTGACCAAGACGGTCAACGAGGTGCTCCGCTCCGCGAAGCTGCTGCGCGTGGCCGAGGACGACATCGTCAAGGACGACGCGCTGGAGGGCCTCACCGCGGTCGTGACCGTCCGCCTGGCGGAACCGCAGTTCGAGGGGCAGACGAAGGAGGTGCTCGGCACCTCGGCGGCCAACCGGATCGTCGCCAACGTCGTGGCCAAGGAGCTCAAGGCCTTCCTCACCTCCACCAAGCGGGACGCGAAGGCCCAGGCCAGGGCTGTCCTGGACAAGGCGGTGGCGGCTGCCCGCACCCGGATCGCGGCCCGCCAGCACAAGGACGCCCAGCGTCGCAAGACGGCACTGGAGTCGTCCTCGCTGCCGGCGAAGCTCGCCGACTGCCGCAGTGACGACGTGGAGCGCAGCGAGCTGTTCATCGTGGAGGGCGACTCCGCGCTCGGCACGGCGAAGCTCGCCCGGAACAGCGAATTCCAGGCACTGCTGCCGATCCGCGGCAAGATTCTCAACGTTCAGAAGGCGTCGGTTTCCGACATGCTGAAGAACGCCGAGTGCGGAGCGATCATCCAGGTCATAGGAGCCGGCTCCGGGCGGACCTTCGACATCGACGCCGCCCGGTACGGAAAGATCGTCCTGCTGGTCGACGCCGATGTCGACGGCGCCCACATCCGCATCCTGCTGCTGACGCTCTTCCAGCGGTACATGCGGCCGATGGTCGAGGCGGGCCGGGTCTTCGCCGCGGTGCCCCCGCTCCACCGGATCGAGCTGGTCCAGCCGAAGAAGGGCCAGGACAAGTACATCTACACGTACTCGGACAACGAGCTGCGGCAGCGCCTGCTGGAGCTCCAGCGCAAGAACATCCGGTACAAGGACTCCATCCAGCGCTACAAGGGGCTGGGCGAGATGGACGCCGACCAGCTGGCGGAGACGACGATGGACCCGCGCCACCGCACGCTGCGGCGCATCAACATCGGCGACCTGGAGTCCTCCGAGAAGGTCTTCGACCTGCTGATGGGCAACGAGGTGGCACCTCGCAAGGAGTTCATCACCAGCTCCGCGGCCACGCTGGACCGCTCGCGCATCGACGTCTGAGCCGGAGCCTTCGTCTCCACCCGTGGGTGGAGACGAAGGCTCCACCCATGATCCACCCTGGAGCCGATCTGCCGGCCGGGACCTTTCCGTAGCGTCGGAGGTGCAGAACTTCTCGCATCTCGGAGGCGCCCATGTCCGGGCTCGTCAATGTCCTGGTGATCGTCGCGGTCATCGCCCTCGTCGTGGTCCGTCAGTGCTCCGCGCAGCGGATCTCCGGCGACCGGCGCTGGTGGGTGCTGCCCGCCGTGCTGCTCGTCATGGCCGTGCGTGAGCCCGGACTTATCGACCCGCACCACCGCATGGCCTCGGTCGCCGTCCTGGGAGCGGAGCTGGCCGTGGGGCTGCTCACGGGCGCCGCATGGGCATGGACGTCCCGCGTCTGGCGGGCCGAGGACGGCTCGCTGTGGAGCAGGGGCACCAAGGCCACCGTCCTCGTCTGGACCGGAGGACTGGCGCTGCGGGCGGCTCTCTACGGGGTTGCCGCGGTGCTGGGGGTCCATCAGGGCAGCCCCGCCCTGATGGCGGCTCTCGCGGCGACCCTGATGGTGCGCGGCGGGCTTCTGGCGTGGCGGGCCGCTGCGATACCGGCGTCGTACGGTGGCCTCGCCGCCGGCGCCCCCGTCCGGCCGGCAGGGAAGGAACACGTGTGACCTCCTCCGCCTGGACGAGCTGGCCGTCGAGAGAGGCTCTCGCCAGGGAATTCCGCACCCGTGCGCGGACCGGGATCGCCTGGTCCGTGCGGGCGGCCCTGCTCACCCTGATGCTGTGGGGGACCTTCACCGGCGGGCTGTTCGGCCCCTGGGAGATCGTGGTCGGTCTGGCCGGCGTGCTGGTCTGCGCCCTGCTCGCCATCGCCTTCTTCCGGACCAGCCTGGAGAACCGCCTCTGGCCGTCGCTCGGTCTGCTGGGGCTGCTGATGCTGGCCGCGTTCGGGGCAGGGCAGGCGGGGGCGTCCGTCCCCGCGGCGGTGCTCTGGTGTGGCTGCGCTGTCACCGCGCTGGAGCGGCTGCCGCTCTCGGCGGGCGTCCCGGCCACAGCCGTGGCCCTCGGCGCCTACGCGGTGGTGGACACCAGCGACTGGGTGACCACGGCGGTGACCACGGCGGGGCTCTGCCTCGCGGGGTACGTCCTGCGCCTGGACGCCGAGGCGCGCGGCAACGCGCAGCGGCTGCTGGCCCAGGAGCGGGCGGCCCGCGTGGCGGAGGCCGAGACGGCGGCGCTGGACGAGCGTTCCAGGATCGCCAGGGAGATCCACGACGTGCTCGCGCACAGCCTCTCCGCCCAGCTGGTGCACCTGGAGGCGGCGCGGCTGCTGATCGAGAGGGAGCCCGCGGGGGAGTTCCGGGACCAGGTCCTCCAGCGGGTGGTCGCCGCCCGCTCGATGGCCCGCGAGGGCCTCGCGGAGACACGCCAGGCACTCTCCGCGCTGCGGGGAGAGGTGTCACCGGTGGAGGACTTCCTGAGGCAGCTGGTGACGGCCGAGCCGGCCGAGGTCAGGGTGGAGGGGGAGCGGCGGGCGCTGACCGCCCAGGCGTCGCAGGCGGTCCGGCGCGTGGCACAGGAGGCGCTGACCAACGTCCGGAAACACGCGCCGGGGGCCAGGGTGCTGATACGGCTGGAGTACCAGTCCGACGGCGTCGTTCTGGAAGTCAAGGACTCGGGAGGGCGGGGTCCTGGAGGCGAACTGGCCGGCAGCGGTTCCGGCTACGGTCTGCTCGGGATGCGTGAGCGCGCGGAACTGCTGGGCGGCACGTTGGAGGCCGGTCCGGGCGAGGAGGGGTTCGTGGTGAGTCTGCGGGTGCCCGCGTGACGGCGCGGGTGGTGGTTGCCGACGATCAGGCGGTGGTCCGGGAGGGAATCGTGATGCTGCTCGGCCTGCTGCCGGGCATCGAGGTGGTCGGTTCGGCGAAGGACGGGGAGGAAGCGGTCGCCCAGGTGGCCGAGCACGCGCCGGACGTGGTCCTCATGGACCTGCGGATGCCCCGCTGCGACGGGGTGGAGGCGACACGGCGCATCAGGGAGCAGTTCCCCGGCACCCAGGTCGTGGTGCTCACGACGTTCGAGGACGACGACTCCCTCTTTCCGGCCCTCAGGGCGGGGGCGCGGGGATACCTCACGAAGGACGCGGGGGGCGACGAGATCGTGCGGGCTGTCCAGGCCGTGCTCTCCGGGGAGGCCGGGTTCTCGCCCACGGTGCAGGCCCGCCTGCTGGAACAGCTCACCGAGGGGCCGCCTCCGCCGGACGGCCACGGTGAGCCGAAGCTGCCGGACGGGATGACGCCCCGTGAGGCCGAGGTGCTGGTGCTGATCGCCGAAGGGATGTCCAACGCGGACATCGCCCGCAGCCTCCACATCTCGCAGGCCACGGTGAAGAGCCACATCAACAACCTCTTCGCCAAGGCGGGGCTCCGCGACCGGGCCCAGGCGGTGCGCTATGCGTACGTTCGGCGACTTGTACGTCCGCCCGGGAGAAGCTTCACCTGAAGAGGTGAAGTCCGGCGAATGAAGCGCTCGGGATCTTTCCGATCTGCCCATTCTTGGATACGCGGCCGAAGTGGTCCGTGGACAAGGGGAGTTGTTCGGTGGACAAGAGAGCAGGGCGCGAGTCCGCAGCGATGCGGCTCGATGACCCGTGGGACGACGCGTCGGCCTCCGGATGGGAGGAGCTGGACGGCGCGGGCGGTCTCGCGCCCGCCCGGGTGCCTGGGCCGGCCGCACCGAGGGACGGCCACAGCGCGGCGGACATCTATCTGGAGGTGCAGCGCAGCGAGGCCTTCCAGGAGGTGCGCCGCCGCTACCGGCGCTTCGTCGTCCCCGCCACCGTCGCCTTCCTCGTCTGGTACCTCGCCTATGTCGTCACCGCGGTCACCGCGCCGGGGCTGATGGCGAGGCCGGTGGCCGGGGCGGTCAATGTGGCGATGGTCGCCGGGCTCGGTCAGTTCCTGACGACGTTCCTGCTCACGGGGGCGTACGCACGGCACGCGCGGTTGCGCCGGGACCGGGCCGCGCTCGACCTGCGCTGGGAGACCCAGGAGATGACGCGGGGGGCCGGGCGGTGAGCGGCCACCATCAGACACTGGCGCTGCTGCTGTTCAGCGTCTTCATCGCGGTCACTCTCGCCATCACGACCTGGGTGAGCCGCAACAGGCACGGATCGGCCGAGGAGTTCTACGCCGGTGGCCGGCTGTTCTCCCCGATGGAGAACGGTTTCGCCATCGCGGGCGACTACATGTCGGCAGCCTCCTTCCTGGGCATCTCCGGTCTGATCGCGCTCTTCGGCTACGACGGCATGCTCTACTCGGTCGGCTTCCTGGTCGCCTGGCTGGTCGTCCTGCTGCTCGTGGCGGAACTCGTGCGCAACTGCGGGCGGTTCACCCTCGCCGACGTGGTGGCGGCCCGGATGGCGGAGCGCCCGGTCCGCATCGCGGCGGGGACGTCCTCCGTCACCGTCTCCGTGCTCTACCTGGTGGCGCAGATGGTCGGCGCGGGCAGTCTGGTGGCCCTGCTCCTCGGCGGGACGAGCGGGGCGGCCCGGTCCTGGACCGTCATCGGCGTCGGGGCGCTCATGGTGGTGTACGTCTCGCTCGGCGGGATGCGCGCCACCACCTGGATCCAGATCGTCAAGGCCGTCCTGCTGATGGCCGGCACCGTCACGCTGACCGTGCTCGTCCTGGTCCACTTCCACGGAAACATCAACGAGTTGCTCCACTCCGCCGCCGGCCACAGCGGCTACGGCAAGGACTTCCTCTCGCCCGGCCTGCGGTACGGGGGGAGCTGGACGGCGCGTATCGACTTCATCAGCCTCGGTCTTGCCCTGGTACTGGGCACGGCGGGGCTGCCGCACATCCTGTCCCGCTTCTACACCGTGCCCACCGCCCGCGCGGCCAGGCGGTCGGTCGTCTGGTCCATCGGCCTCATCGGGAGCTTCTACCTGATGACGATCGTGCTGGGGTTCGGCGCGGCGGCGCTGGTCGGCACGGCCGACGTACGGGAGTCGAACCCCGCCGGGAACACGGCCGTTCCGCTGCTGGCCATGGTGCTCGGCGGGGGCGAGGGCTCCACCGGCGGGACGATCCTGTTCGCCGTGGTCGCCGCCGTCGCCTTCGCGACCATCCTCGCGGTCGTCGCCGGCATCACCCTCGCCTCGTCCGCGTCCGTCGCCCACGATCTGTACGCCTCGCTCAAGCGGCCCGGCGGCAAGCAGCACAGCGAGGTGGCCGTGGCCCGGGTGGCGGCGGCCGGCATCGGAGTGGCCGCCATCGGGCTGGGCCTGCTGGCGCAGGACCTCAACGTGGCGTTCCTGGTGGGCCTGGCCTTCGCGGTCGCCGCCTCGGCCAACCTCCCGGTGCTGCTCTACTCGTTGTTCTGGCGGAACTTCACCACGCGCGGCGCGGTCTGGTCGGTCTACGGCGGCCTGATTCCCGCCATCCTGCTCGTCCTGCTGTCCCCGGTCGTTTCCGGCAGCCCCGCCTCGCTCTTCCCCGGCGCCGACTTCCAGGTCTTCCCCCTGGAGAACCCCGGCCTGGTCTCCATCCCGCTGGGCTTCCTCGCCGGCTGGATCGGCACCGTCACCGCCGGCGAACCGCCAGACGCGGCCAAGCACGCGGAGATCGAGGTGCGCGCGATGACGGGGGCCGGCGCGGTGTGAGCCGTGCGGAGCGCGGGCCGGTCGTCGATGCCCTCGAAACTGTTCGTGTCCCGACAGCGGGGAGCCGCTTGCCCGAGGGATGCCCGAGGCGGCCGGTGGCTAGTACGGTGACGCGCGTAGGGGTGGTGGCAGCCGGGCAGGTTTGAAGCAGGGCGCCGATGCTCATGCGTAGGAGTGGCCGGAGAAGCGGTTCGGGCGCTTCCGCGCTTCCGGAAATCGCCTTGTTTCCTACCCCACGCAATCTGTTTGCGTTTCTTGCGCTAATCTTGCGTGTATGACGCGACGACTTGCTCAGGTGGCACAGAAGGTTGGAGTCAGCGAGGCCACGGTCAGCCGGGTGCTCAACGGCAAGCCGGGCGTTTCCGACGCCACGCGGCAGGCTGTTCTGTCCGCGCTCGATGTCCTCGGCTACGAACGGCCGACCCAGTTGCGCGGCGAACGGGCCCGGCTGGTGGGCCTCGTCCTGCCCGAACTGCAGAACCCGATCTTCCCCGCATTCGCCGAGGTGGTCGGCGGCGCGCTCGCGCAGCAGGGCCTCACCCCCGTCCTGTGCACCCAGACCAAGGGCGGGGTCTCCGAGGCGGACTACGTCGAACTGCTCCTGCAGCAGCAGGTCTCGGGCGTGGTCTTCGCCGGTGGCCTCTACGCCCAGGCCGACGCCCCGCACGACCACTACAAGGTGCTGGCCGACCGCAAGATCCCCGTCGTCCTGATCAACGCGGCCATCGCCCACCTCGGCTTCCCCTGCGTCTCCTGCGACGACTCCGTGGCCGTCGAGCAGGCCTGGCGCCACCTGGTCTCGCTGGGCCACGAGCGCATCGGGCTGGTGCTCGGCCCCTCGGACCACATGCCCTCGCAGCGCAAGCTGGCCGCCGCCCGCGTGCTCGCCGAGGAGTCCGGCACGAGCATCCCGGACGCGTGGGTGACCCGGGCCATGTTCTCGCTGGAGGGCGGGCAGGCCGCCGCCACGCGGCTGCTGGACGACGGTGTCACCGGATTCATCTGCGCCAGCGACCCGCTCGCCCTGGGAGCCGTCCGCGCGGCCCGGCGGCGGGGCCTCTCGGTGCCGGACGACGTGTCCGTCGTGGGGTACGACGACTCGGCCTTCATGAACTGCACCGAGCCGCCGCTCACCACCGTCCGCCAGCCGATCGAGGCCATGGGCCGGGCCGCGGTCGAGCTGCTCTCCGTGCAGATCGGCGGGCGTGCGGTGCCCTCGGACGAGCTGCTCTTCGAACCGGAACTCGTTGTTCGAGGCTCCACGGCCCAGCCTCCGCGCGGTGCTTCCCGCTGACCGTCGCAATTTTGCGTCAACGGTGCCGTCTATTGCGTGAGTACCCCATCCGGTACGGGGAGCGGCTGGGGCGGCCGGGGTCCCGTGTAGTGCCCGCTGGGACGCATCCGCAGCGGGCGTTCCCCGTACTCCTCCAGTGCATGCGCGATCCAGCCCGCCGTACGGGAGATCGCGAACACGGTCTCTCCCGCCTCCGCGGGCATGTCCGAGGCGACCGAGAGAACGGCCAGGGCCAGGTCGACGTTGGCGTACAGGGTCGCGTCCCGTGCGGTGGTCGCGACCACGTCACGGGCGGCGGCCAGGGCCGGAGCCGCCCGGGGGATGTGTGCCAGCAGGCCGAACAGGGTCTGCGCGCGGGGGTCCTCGCCGGTGTACAGCCGATGGCCGAGTCCGGGCACCTGGCGGCCGGCCCGCAGATGGTCCGCGACCACCGGGGCCGCGCCGCCGCGCTCCAGAACCTCCGCCAGCATGCGGTGCGCCAGCCCGCCGGCCGCGCCGTGCAGGGGGCCTTCCAGCACGCCGAGACCCGCCGAGACCACCGCGTACGGATGAGCGCGCGCGGAGGCGGCGACCCTCGCCGCCAGCGTGGAGGCGGCCAGATCGTGGTCGATCAGGAGGCCGAGCGCGGTGTCCAGGACGGCCAGTGACGCCTCGTCGGGCTCACGTGCGGTGAGTTTCGGCCACAGTTGACGGGCCAAGCCGTCCGGGGCTTCCCCGCTGCCGCTGCCGTCCGCCCGCTCCCGGCCCACCGTCGGCAACGCCGCGACCAGCGCGGGGATCAGGCTTCGCGCACCCCCGAGCACCGCCGCGCGCGACAGGTCGAAACGCAGCGGGTCGGCGGCAGCGGCGGCCACGACCGCCACCCGTAGCCGGTCCGTTGACCCGCAGTGCTCCGGCAGCGCGCCGACCGCCCGGCGGGCGGCGGACACGGTCTGCGCCGGAGCGGTGAAACGCACGCCCGGCCGCAGCTCACCGGTCCACAGCCACTCGGCGACCTCCTCGTACGAATGGCGCGTGGCCAGCTCCGCCGCGTCCACCCCCCGGAAGTAGTACCGCTCACCGGTGATGAGGGTGATACCGGTACGGACGGAGGGCTCACCGGCGGGGGAGGGCGGCTCCCTGCGTCCCGTCCGCCGCGCCAGCGCGTCGACCTCCGCCGCGTCGAACGTGCTGCCGCGCCCGCCCGGCTCACGGCTGCTGTTCAGCTGGCGGCGGCTGACATAGGCGTACACCGTCTCGGGCTTCACGCCGAGGCGCTCGGCCGTTTCCCGCGTGGTGAGCCGCTCGCCCGCCGTGCCCGGCCGTGCCTCGTCCGCCCCTGATTGGTCCGTCATGCCGTCACCGTATCCCCGTGCCGTCATCGAATCCATGGATCTGTATTGATTCAATCAATGTTGACAGATTTGCAGTCATTCATGGACAGTCGAATCAATATCAAGGAGTCACCGGACTGCCCACGGAGGAAGCAATGACGACCACGACCGGCGGAACACCGCTCGACGTCCCCCGAGGTCTCGCGGGTGTCGTCGTGACCGATACGGCCCTCGGGGACGTCCGGGGCCGCGAGGGCTTCTACCACTACCGCCAGTACTCGGCGGTCGAACTGGCGCGGACCCGCAGTTTCGAGGACGTCTGGTACCTCATGACCGAGGGCGAGCTGCCCGCTCCGGCGGCCCGCGCCGACTTCGCCGCCCGTACGGCCGCCCTGCGCGTCCTGCCCGACGCGGTACGCGACGCCCTGCCGGCCATAGCCCGCGCGAGCGCGGTGTCGGGCCCGCTGTCCGGGCTGCGCACGGCGCTCTCCCTGCTCGGGGCATCGGCCGGCTTCCGGCCGGTGTACGACATCGACGCGCCCCGGCGTCGCGCCGACGCCCTGGCCGCCTGCGCCGCAGTCCCCACCGTGCTGGCCGCCCTGCACCGCCTCGGCCAGGGACTCGACCCCGTGGAACCGCGCGCCGACCTGCCGCACGCGGCCAACTACCTCTACATGCTGACCGGTTCCGTGCCGGACGCGGCCCGGGTCAGGGCCGTCGAGCAGTATCTGATCGCCACCGTCGACCACGGATTCAACGCGTCGACCTTCACCGGACGGGTCGTCGCCTCGACCGGAGCGGACATCGCCGCCTGCTTGGTCGCCGCCGTCGGGGCACTCTCCGGCCCGCTGCACGGCGGTGCGCCCAGCCGCGCCCTCGACACCCTGGACGCGATCGGCACCCCCGACCGCATCGACGGCTGGATCCGCGAGCGGGTGCTCGCAGGCGACCGGATCATGGGCTTCGGCCACCCGGTCTACCGTACCGAGGACCCCCGCTCCCGCATGCTGCGGTCCATCGCCCAGGGCTTCGGCGGGACGCTGGTGGACTTCGCCGTCGAGGTGGAACGCCAGGTCGAGGCGATCCTCGCCGAACTCAAGCCGGGGCGCGAACTGCACACCAACGTGGAGTTCTACGCCGGAGTGGTCATGGAGCTGTGCGGGCTGCCGCGCGAGATGTTCACCCCGACCTTCTGCGCGGCGCGGGTCGTGGGCTGGAGCGCCAATATCCTGGAGCAGGCGGAGGACTCGAAGATCATCCGCCCGGCGGCCCGCTACGTCGGCCCGCCCCCGCCGCAGCCGGTCCCGGCAGTCTGACCCCGCAGGAAGGTCCCCGTTGAGCCCGTCGTCGCCCCGCAGCCCACAGATCCCGGTCGTCGTCCTCGCGGGATTCCTGGGATCCGGCAAGACGACGCTGCTCAACCACCTCCTGCGGCACCGCGCGGGGAACCGGATCGGCGTCGTCGTCAACGACTTCGGGGCCATCGAGATCGACGCCATGACCGTCTCCGGACAGGTCGGCTCGACCGTCTCGCTGGGCGGTGGCTGCCTGTGCTGCGCGGTCGACGCGAGCGAACTGGACACGTATCTGGAGACCCTCACCCGGCCCGCCGCCCGGCTCGACGTCATCGTCATCGAGGCGAGCGGGCTCGCGGAGCCGCAGGAACTCGTCCGGATGATCCTCGCCAGCGACAACCCGCACATCGTGTACGGGGGACTGGTCGAGGTGGTCGACGCCGCGGAGTTCGAGGCCACCCGGCAGCGCCACCCGGAGATCGACCGCCATCTCGCGGTGGCCGACCTCGTCGTGCTGAACAAGACGGACCGGGCCGGGGACGCGGAGTGCGCCCGCATCCGGCAGGCCGTCACCGACAGCGGCAGCACCGCGGCGGTCGTCCCCGCCACCTACGGGCGGATCGACCCGGAACTGCTCCTCGACGCGGCGCTGCGCCCGGACGGGGACGAGAAGGCGCGCCAGCTCACCTTCGAGGACCTGTACCTGGAGGAGCGCGCCGAGGAGGACGGCCACGGCGACCATCTGCACACGGCGTACGAGAGCGTCGACTTCGCCTCCGACGCGCCGATGGACCCCCGCCGGCTGATGGGCTTCCTCGACTCACGGCCCGAAGGCCTGTACCGGATCAAGGGCTACGTCGGCTTCGGCGCGGGCGACCCGGACAACGCCTACGGGGTGCACGCCGTAGGCAGGTTCCTGCGCTTCACCCCCAGGCCCTGGACGCGCGGCGAGCCGAAGCGGACCCATCTCGTCCTGATCGGCTCCGGCATCGACGCGCCGGCCCTGCGCAAGGAACTGGAGAGCTGCCGCACGACGGAGGAGCCGGGCGGCCCCGGCACCGGCCCGGGAGCGCCCGGCGTGGGAACACCTGGCCCGGAAACGCCGCAGGACGCCGCACACGAGCGAGCCATGTGGGGCGTCCTGCGGTACGTGCAACAGCCCGGCGACGACGCCGCGTAGGACGCCTCGCCCGCCGGGCCGGCGGCCTACACCGGGCCGGCGATCACCGCGACCGGGCTCGGCAGCGGCGTCCCCGAACCGTCGCGCCGCGGATCGGGCTCGGGCAGCGAGGCCGGGGCGCCGTTCTTCTGCGCCGCCCTGGCCGGAGTCGTCCCCGCCCAGGCGAACACCAGCACGTCCTCGCCCTTCAGGAACCGCTGGCAGCGCACCCCACCGGTCGCCCGGCCCTTGCGCGGATACTGGTCGAACGGGGTCAGCTTGCATGTCAGCACCGAGTCGTCCAGCGTGCCGTGCGAACCCGCGACCGTGAACACCGCGCCGTCCGCCGCCGGGTCCACCGCGGCGAACGAGAGCACCCGCGCACCCGCCGCCAGCTTGACGCCCGCCATACCGCCGGCCGGCCGGCCCTGGGGACGTACCTGCGCGGCCGGGTAGCGCAGCAGCTGCGCGTCCGAGGTGATGAAGACGAGGTCCTCCTCACCGGTCCGCAGCTCGGCCGCGCCGACGATCCGGTCACCGTCCTTGAGGGTGATGACCTCCAGCTCGTCCTTGTTGGCCGGATAGTCCGGCACCACGCGCTTCACGACGCCCTGCAACGTGCCGATGGCCAGGCCGGGTGACTCCTCGTCGAGCGTGGTGAGACAGACGATCTCCTCGTCCGCCTCCAGCGTCAGGAACTCCCCGATCATCGCGCCGCCCGACAGACTGGGCGCCGCGTGCGTGTCCGGCAGCTGCGGCAGATCGATCACCGGCAGCCGCAGCAGCCGCCCGCCGGACGTCACCAGGCCGATGTCACCGCGTGCCGTCGCCGGCACCGCGGAGACGATCACGTCGTGCTTGGACCGCTTGGCACCCTCGGCGAAGACGATCGGGTCGTCGTTGGCCGTACGCGCCAGCAGACCGGTCGAGGACAGCAGCACCCGGCACGGGTCGTCCGCCACCTCCAGCGGCACCGAAGCGACCTGCGCGCCGGCCGACTCCAGCAGCACCGTGCGCCGGGCGGTGCCGAACTTCTTGGCGACCGCGGCCAGTTCCGAGGAGACCAGCTTGCGCAGCTCGGTGTCCGAATCGAGGATCGACGTCAGCTCGGCGATCTCGGCGTTCAGCCGGTCCTGCTCGCTCTCCAGCTCGATCCGGTCGAACCGGGTCAGCCTGCGCAGCGGTGTGTCCAGGATGTACTGCGTCTGGATCTCGCTCAGCGCGAAGCGCTCGATGAGCCGCTCCTTCGCCTGCGCCGAATTGTCGCTCGACCGGATGAGCCGGATGACCTCGTCGATGTCGACCAGGGCGACCAGCAGACCCTCGACCAGGTGCAGACGGTTGCGGCGCTTGGTCCGGCGGAACTCGCTGCGCCGGCGCACCACCTCGAAGCGGTGGTCGAGATAGACCTCCAGCAGCTCCTTGAGGCCCAGCGTGAGCGGCTGGCCGTCGACCAGGGCCACGTTGTTGATACCGAAGGACTCCTCCATCGGCGTCAGCTTGTAGAGCTGCTCCAGCACCGCCTCCGGCACGAAGCCGTTCTTGATCTCGATGACCAGGCGCAGGCCGTGCGAGCGGTCGGTGAGGTCCTTGACGTCGGCGATGCCCTGGAGCTTCTTCGCCGAGACCAGGTCCTTGATCTTGGAGATCACCTTCTCCGGACCGACGGTGAAGGGCAGTTCGGTGACGACCAGGCCCTTGCGGCGCGGCGTGACGTTCTCCACGACGGCCGTCGCGCGGATCTTGAACGTGCCGCGGCCCCTGGCGTACGCGTCCTTGATGCCGCCGAGGCCCACGATGCGCCCGCCGGTCGGCAGGTCGGGGCCCGGGACGAACCGCATCAGGGTCTCCAGGTCCGCGCCCGGATGCTTGATCAGGTGCCGGGCCGCGGCGATGACCTCGCCCAGGTTGTGCGGCGGCATGTTGGTCGCCATGCCGACCGCGATCCCGGTCGTGCCGTTGACCAGGAGGTTGGGGTAGGCGGCCGGGAGGACGACCGGCTCCTGCTCCTGACCGTCGTAGTTCGACTGGAAGGCGACCGTCTCCTCGTCGATCGACTCCGTCATCAGCGAGGTCGCGTCGGCCATCCGGCACTCGGTGTACCGCATGGCGGCCGGCGGGTCGTCGTTGCCCAGCGAGCCGAAGTTGCCGTGGCCGTCGACCAGGGGGAGGCGCATCGAGAACGGCTGGGCCATCCGCACCAGCGCGTCGTAGATCGACGCGTCGCCGTGCGGGTGCAGCTTGCCCATGACTTCGCCGACCACCCGGGCGCACTTCACGAAGCCGCGGTCCGGGCGCAGGCCCATCTCGTTCATCTGGTAGACGATGCGGCGGTGCACCGGCTTCATGCCGTCACGGGCGTCCGGCAGGGCCCGTGAGTAGATCACCGAGTACGCGTACTCGAGGAAGGAGCCCTGCATTTCGTCGACGACGTCGATGTCGAGGATCTTCTCCTCGAAGTCGACCGGCGGCGGGGTCTTCGTGCTGCGGCGGGCCATCGCTGCTGCGACTCCTTCACGGATTCTGTGCGGGCAACCTCAGGTTCCCTCAGGTTCTGACGCGCACCATTGTGGACCGCGCCACTGACAACCCTGACCTCGACCCGTCCCAAAGGGTGTTCTCCGTACGTTCCGAGGGGGCCGGAGACCGCCCGTCCGCACCTTCTCGTGAACTTTCACCGTGAGGGGAACTTCGCCAGGTTTCTGTTCGCTTGCATACAGTGGCTGTGTCTCGAATCAACCTCGCGGAACCAGCTCGCGAAGCGGCTTCACCCACATCTTCACCCACATCTTCATCCACATCGACAACCAGTAGCGCGATCGAAGGGACGTACATGCCCATGGGTCACACGGCCACAGCCCAGGCCGGCTCCGGCGGCTTGACAGCGACCGAGCACCGTCTGGCCAACGGCCTGCGCGTGGTGCTCTCCGAGGACCATCTGACCCCGGTCGCGGCGGTGTGCCTCTGGTACGACGTCGGCTCGCGCCACGAGGTCAAGGGGCGCACCGGTCTCGCGCACCTCTTCGAGCACCTGATGTTCCAGGGGTCCGGCCAGGTCAAGGGGAACGGGCACTTCGAGCTGGTGCAGGGCGCCGGCGGCTCGCTCAACGGGACCACCAGCTTCGAGCGGACCAACTACTTCGAGACGATGCCCACGCACCAGCTGGAGCTGGCCCTGTGGCTCGAAGCCGACCGGATGGGCTCGCTGCTCGCCGCGCTCGACGACGAGTCCATGGAGAACCAGCGCGACGTCGTCAAGAACGAGCGCCGCCAGCGCTACGACAACGTCCCGTACGGCACCGCGTTCGAGCGGCTCACGGCTCTCGCCTACCCCGAGGGCCACCCGTACCACCACACCCCGATCGGCTCGATGGCCGACCTGGACGCGGCGACCCTGGAGGACGCGCGCACGTTCTTCCGTACGTACTACGCGCCGAACAACGCGGTGCTGTCCGTCGTCGGTGACATCGACTCCGAGCAGACCCTCGCCTGGATCGAGAAGTACTTCGGCTCCATCCCGTCCCACGACGGCAAGCAGCCGCCGCGCGACGGCGCGCTGCCCCCGATCATGGGCGGCCAGCTGCGCGAGGAGGTCCGCGAGGAGGTTCCGGCGCGCGCCCTGATGGCCGCCTACCGGCTGCCCCACGACGGCACCCGCGAGTGCGACGCCGCGGATCTCGCGCTGACCGTGCTGGGCGGCGGCGAGTCCTCCCGGCTGCACAACCGCCTGGTCCGGCGTGACCGTACGGCCGTGGCCGCCGGATTCGGGCTGCTCCGGCTCGCGGGCGCGCCCTCGCTGGGCTGGCTGGACGTCAAGACGTCCGGCGGTGTGGAGGTGGCCGGGATCGAGTCCGCGGTCGACGAGGAGCTGGCCCGGTTCGCCGAGGAAGGCCCCACACCCGAGGAAATGGAACGCGCCCAGGCCCAGTTGGAGCGCGAGTGGCTGGAC
Organism: Streptomyces sp. Mut1; assembly: GCF_030719295.1. Classification (NCBI taxonomy): domain Bacteria; kingdom Bacillati; phylum Actinomycetota; class Actinomycetes; order Kitasatosporales; family Streptomycetaceae; genus Streptomyces; species Streptomyces castrisilvae. The sequence goes on from NZ_CP120997.1 coordinate 6,018,859, forward strand.
CGGCTCGGCACGGTCGCGGGCCGCGCCGACGAACTGTGCCGCTACGCCGTGCTGTTCGGCGACCCGCAGCTCGCGCTGACCGCGGTCAACCGGGTGCTCGACGTCACGGCGGACGAGGTCAAGGCGGCCGCCCGCGCCCAGCTGCGCCCCGACAACCGGGCGGTGCTGGTCTACGAACCGGTCGAGCCCGAGACCGCCGAAGAGGCGGAGGCCGCCGCCACCGACACCGACGCGCACGAAGGGGCGGACCAGTGACCGACGCTGCCGCGACTGAAGTTTCGATGCAGTACCACCCCCGGCCCGCCCCCGGCGCGGCCCGCCCCTGGGCCTTCCCCGCCCCCGAGCGCGGCTCCCTGCCCAACGGGCTCACCGTGCTGCGCTGCCACCGCCCCGGCCAGCAGGTCGTCGCCGTCGAGATCTTCCTCGACGCCCCGCTGGACACCGAGCCCGAGGGCCTGGACGGCGTGGCCACGATCATGTCGCGCGCCCTGTCCGAGGGCACCGACAAGCAGAGCGCCGAGGAGTTCGCCGCCGAGCTGGAGCGGTGCGGCGCCACGCTCGACGCCCACGCCGACCATCCCGGTGTCCGGGTCTCCCTGGAGGTCCCGGCCTCCCGGCTGGCCAAGGCGCTCGGGCTGGTCGCCGAGGCGCTGCGGGCGCCGGCGTTCAGCGACAGCGAGGTCGAGCGCCTCGTGCGCAACCGCCTGGACGAGATCCCGCACGAGCAGGCGAATCCGGCCCGCCGCGCGGCCAAGCAGCTCTCCAAGGAGCTCTTCCCGGCCTCGGCCCGCATGTCGCGGCCCCGTCTGGGCACCGAGGAGACCGTGGCGCGGATCGACGCCGCGGCCGTGCGCGCCTTCTACGACGCGCACATCCGCCCGTCCACCGCGACCGCCGTCGTGGTCGGCGACCTGACCGGCATCGATCTGGACGCGCTGCTCGCCGACACCCTCGGCGACTGGTCGGGGAACGCCGGCCGGGCCCGCCCCTTCCCGCCGATCACGGCCGATGACACTGGCCGGGTGGTGATCGTGGACCGCCCCGGCGCGGTGCAGACGCAACTGCTCATCGGCCGCATCGGCGCCGACCGCCACGACAGCGTGTGGCCCGCCCAGGTGCTCGGCACGTACTGCCTGGGCGGCACGCTCACCTCCCGGCTCGACCGGGTGCTGCGCGAGGAGAAGGGCTACACCTACGGCGTACGGGCCTTCGCCCAGGTGCTGCGCTCCGGCGCGGTGGACTCCGCCTCGGGCGCGACGGGCGCGGCGATGCTCGCCATCAGCGGCTCCGTGGACACCGAGTCCACCGGACCGGCGCTGGACGACCTCTGGAAGGTCCTGCGGACGCTGGCCGCCGAGGGTCTGACGGACGCCGAGCGCGAGACCGCCGTGCAGAACCTCGTGGGCGTCGCCCCGCTGAAGTTCGAGACGGCGGCCTCCGTCGCGAGCACCCTCGCCGACCAGGTGGAACAGCACCTTCCGGACGACTACCAGGCGACGCTGTACGCCCGCCTCGCCGAGACCGGCACCGTCGAGGCGACCGCGGCCGTGGTCAGCGCCTTCCCGGTGGACCGGCTGGTCACGGTCCTGGTCGGTGACGCCTCGCGCATCGAGGAGCCGGTCAGGGCCCTCGGGATCGGAGAGGTGACGGTCGTCAGCGGCTGACCGCTCACACTCCGCCCGCCGCGCGGGCAACGGAGAGGCTCCGGCGTGTCGTTGCCGCCGGAGCCTCCTTTTATGTCTGATTCATGACTCTTTGTCTCATAGGTAATGAATCAACCCTGTGGGATGCGCTACAAAACCTCCCGTCCGTTTGGTGACGGGAAGCGCGGCCGCCTAGCGTCGGCCCGGCTGTCCGCCACTCGTATGCCGCATCCGCGGCGTACCGGGCAGTCATCGCCGAGTCCCCGTCAGGCGCGAGCCAGGGGAGCCGGGGACCCACGCAGTCCCTGGGGTGAATCGGACGCTTCCGCCTCCCGCGAGGCCGGGGCATCCGTAGGAGACCTTCCTGCTCCGAACCCGTCAGCTAACCCGGTAGGCGAGAAGGAAGGAAAGGACCAGCCACCCCATGGCGTTCACCCGTGCCACCGGGAAGCACCGTGCCCCGGGCCGTCTGACGCGTACCGGCGCCAAGGCCGTCGGCGTCGCGACGCTCGCCGCCACCGGCGTCATCGGCTCCCTGGCCTCCCCGGCTCTCGCCGCCGGGGCCTCCCCGGCCCCCGCCGCCGACGAGACCGGTCTCGCCCAGATCATGTCCATCGAGAACACCCTCGCCGACCGGATCGACGCACAGGCCGCCGCGCAGCAGCACCAGGCCGACGTCGCCCAGAAGAAGGCCGCCGCCGAGGCGGAGGCGAAGAAGAAGGCCGAGGCGAAGAAGAAGGCCGAGGCGAAGAAGAAGGCCGCGGAGAAGGCCGCCAGGGCCAAGGCGAAGGCCGAGGCGGCCGCCCGTGCCGAGGAGGCGCGCGAGAGCACGTCCCGCGCGGCCCGCTCCTCCGCCCGCGCCACCCCGGGCACGTCCTACCAGCTCCCCGTCGCCGGCTCCTACGTGACCACCGGCTACAAGTCCAGCGGCTCGCTGTGGTCCTCCGGCAGCCACTCCGGCATCGACTTCCACGCCGCCTCCGGCAGCTCCGTCGTCGCCGTCGGCGCCGGTACGGTCGTCGAGGCCGGCTGGGGCGGGGCGTACGGCAACAACATCGTGCTCCGGATGACGGACGGCACGTACACCCAGTACGGCCACCTCTCCTCGATCGGCGTCGCCGTCGGCCAGAGCGTCGGTGCCGGGCAGCGGATCGGGCTCTCCGGCTCCACCGGGAACTCCACCGGCCCGCACCTCCACTTCGAGGCCCGCACCACCCCCTCGTACGGCTCCGACATGGACCCGGTCGCCTACCTGCGCGCCCACGGCGTCACCGTCTGACCGCCCGCCCGACTCCACGGCGAAGGCCCCGGCACCGTGCCGGGGCCTTCGCCGTGCCCGGACCCGCCCGTGACCAAAAGATATTCATGAATTCCCGCCCGGCATCGGAAATGTGGGCGCATTGCAATAGAGTCGCGGCAGAGGTGTCGATCGGCCGCTGTTCGCGGGGATTGAGGCGGAGGTTCGGACATGCGTGTTCCAGCGCATTCGGTATGCACGGCAATCCGTGACGACATCGTCTCCGGTGTCTTCGAACGCGGCGGCCGGCTCACCGAGGAGGTGCTCGCGCGGCGTTACGGGGTTTCCCGCGTCCCCGTACGGGAAGCGCTGCGCACCCTGGAGTCCGAGGGCTTCGTGGTCACCCGCAGACACGCCGGAGCCTGCGTCGCCGAGCCGTCCGAGCAGGAGGCCGCCGACCTCCTGGAGGTCCGCATGCTGCTGGAACCGCTCGGCGCGGCCCGTGCCGCCCTGCGCCGCACCGACGCCCACCTCAAGGTGCTGCGCGGCCTGGTCAGACTCGGCCAGGAGCGCGCCCGCCGGGGCGAGGGCGAGGACCTGCGCTCCCTCGGCGGCTGGTTCCACGAGACGCTCGCCCAGGCATCCGGCAGCCCCGGCCTCATCGCCCTGCTCACCCAGCTGCGGCACAAGATCGCCTGGATGTACGCGGTCGACCAGCCGGCCCGCCCGGCCGACGCCTGGGCCGAGCACGGCGCGCTCGTGGACGCCGTGGCGCGCGGCGACGCGGAGCGGGCGAGGGCCCTGGCCGCGCAGCTCGCCGAACGGGCGGGCGCCACGCACCGGCTGCGCCACCCCGCGCGGCCGGCCACCGTCCCCCGCGCCACCCGTGTGAGGACCTCGCAACGTGCCGTGAACACCGCGAGCGGCCGGAATTAACAAAGGGCACGTACAAAGAAAGAAAGGCGTATGTAAAAACACGTAAAAAGAGGCCGCCCGATTATTCTGTGCGCGCCGTCACCGCATTACCCGTACGCGTGCGCGCACGAAAAAGCCGCGACACCCCGTGAGGGGGGCCGCGGCTTTCCCGTGAGAATTCCGGCGATCGTGGCCGCGCGGACTCAGACGGTCTCCGGAAGCTCCTCGAGCCCCTCGGCGACCAGCTTGGCCAGACGGTCCAGAGCGGCCTCGGCGTTGTCCGCGTCGGACGCGAGGACGATCTCCTCGCCGCCCTGCGCCCCGAGCCCGAGCACCGCGAGCATGGAGGCCGCGTTCACCGGGTTGCCGTCCGCCTTGGCGATGGTGACGGGAACGCCGGAAGCCGTAGCGGCACGGACGAAGATGGAAGCGGGGCGGGCGTGCAGGCCCTCGGCCCAACCGACGTTGACGCGGCGCTCAGCCATGGTTCTGCCCTTCACGATTCAATGGTTGTCTAGACCAGTCTCTCATGTGGTGCGCGATGCTCCGGGTCGACCCGCGGGCCCTCCCGCGCCCCGCACCGTACCGTCGTCCGGACACCCAGAGTGCCCCGGCCCCGAGCCCCCCGCGACCGGTGGGACCGCCGTAGGCTTGGCCCATGCAGCCCTCTCCGGAGCAGAGTCCGCATCACGCCTACCCCGATCACTGGGAGGCGGACGTGGTGCTCCGCGACGGCGGCACCGCGCGGATCAGGCCCATCACCACGGACGACGCCGAACGCCTGGTCAGCTTCTACGAGCAGGTTTCCGACGAGTCGAAGTACTACCGCTTCTTCGCGCCCTACCCCCGGCTCTCCGCCAAGGACGTCCACCGCTTCACCCATCACGACTACGTCGACAGGGTGGGCCTCGCCGTCACGGTGGGCGGCGAGTTCATCGCCACCGTCCGCTACGACCGGATCGACGCGACCGGCCGGCCCGCCTCCGCCCCCGCCGACGAGGCCGAGGTCGCCTTCCTCGTCCAGGACGCCCACCAGGGCCGGGGCGTGGCCTCGACCCTGCTCGAACACATCGCGGCCGTCGCCCGCGAGCGCGGCATCCGCCGCTTCGCCGCCGAGGTGCTGCCCGCCAACACCAAAATGATCAAGGTGTTCCGGGACGCCGGCTACACCCAGCAGCGCAGCTTCGAGGACGGTTCCGTCCACCTCACCCTGGACCTCGAACCCACCGCCGAGTCCCTGGCCGTCCAGCGCGCCCGGGAACAGCGTGCCGAGGCCCGCTCCGTGCAGCGCCTGCTCGCCCCCGGCTCCGTCGCGGTCATCGGGGCCGGCCGCAACCCCGGCGGCGTCGGCCGCACCGTCCTGCGCAACCTGCTCGGCGCGGGCTTCACCGGCCGCGCCTACGCCGTGAACAGCGCCTTCGCCGCCGACCGGTCCACGATCGACGGGGTACCCGCCCACCGCTCCCTGGGCGAGATCGGCGAACCCGTCGACCTCGCCGTCGTCGCCGTACCGGCCGACCGGGTCCCGGAAGCCGTCGCGGACTGCGGCGAACACGGCGTCCAGGGCCTGGTGGTGCTCTCCGCCGGGTACGCCGAGTGGGGCGCCGAAGGCCGCGAGCGCCAGCGCGAACTGGTGCGCCAGGCCCGTTCGTACGGCATGCGGATCATCGGACCCAACGCCTTCGGCATCATCAACAACGCCGAGGCGGTCCGGCTCAACGCCTCCCTCGCCCCGGAACGGCCCGCCTCCGGGCGCATCGGCCTCTTCACCCAGTCCGGCGCGATCGGCATCGCCCTGCTCTCCGGCCTCTACCGGCGCGGCGCGGGCCTCTCCACCTTCATCTCGGCCGGCAACCGCGCCGACATCTCCGGCAACGACTTCCTCCAGTACTGGTACGACGACCCGGACACCGACGTCGCCCTGCTCTACCTGGAGTCGCTCGGCAACCCCCGCAAGTTCACCCGCCTCGCCCGCCGCACCGCCGCCGTGAAGCCGGTCGTCGTGGTCAAGGGCGCCCGGCACAGCGGTTCCACCCCGCCCGGCCACGCCGTCCCCGTCAGCCGCATCCCCGACGCGACGGTCTCCGCGCTGATGCGGCAGGCGGGCGTGATCCGCGTCGACACGGTCACCGAGATGGTCGACGCGGGCCTGCTCCTCGCCGACCAGCCGCTCCCGGCGGGCGGACGCGTCGCGATCCTCGGCAACTCCGAGTCCCTCGGCCTGCTCACCTACGACGTCTGCCTGGCCGAGGGCCTCCGCCCGCGCCCGCCCGTCGACCTCACCACCTCCGCCACCCCGCAGGACTTCAGGGACGCGCTGGCCGGGGCGCTGGCCGACGGGGACTGCGACGCCGTGATCGTGACGGCCATCCCCTGGGTCGGCGAGGACGGCGAGGCGGAGTCGGGCGACGGCGAGGTCCTGGCCACCGCCCTGCACGCGGCGGCCGCCACCGGACCCGCCAAGCCGGTCGCCGTGGTCCATGTGGAGATCGGCGGCCTCGCGGAGGCCCTGGCCGCCGCCACCAGCACCGTGGCCCAGCGGCGCCCGGCCGCTCGGCCCTTCACCGCGGCGCAGCAGGCCCCCGCACCGCCGCCCGCCACGGACGACACCGCCCCCGAGGCGCCCGACGCGACCCGCCCCGCCGGCCGCATCCCCGCCTACCCCGCCGCCGAGCGCGCCGTCCGGGCCCTCGCCGAAGCCGTGCGGTACGCCCAGTGGCGACGCCAGGCCGCGGTGCCCGGCAAGGTGCCCGACTTCCTCGACGACACCATCGACGCGCAGGGCGCCGCCGCCCGCATCGACGCCCTGCTCGGCCAGGACCCCGACCCGCGCGGCCGGCCGCTGGGCCATGACGAGGCCCGCGAACTGCTCGCCTGCTACGGCATCGCCGTACGCCCCACGCTGTCGGCCCCCGGACCCGAGGAGGCGGTGGCCGCCGCCGCCCTGCTCGGCTACCCGGTGGCGCTGAAGACCACCGCGCCCCATCTGCGCCACCGGGCCGACCTCGGCGGCGTACGTCTCGACCTCGACAGCGAGGCCGCGCTGCGCCGCGCGTACAGCGATCTGACCGAACTGCTCGGCAAGCCCGCGGAGCTGCGGCCCGTCGTCCAGGCCATGGCCCCGCGCGGCGTCGACACCGTCGTGCGGGCCACCATCGACCCGGCCGCGGGCGCCGTCCTCTCCTTCGGCCTGGCGGGCGCGCCCTCCGAACTCCTCGGCGACACCGCCCACCGCCTGGTCCCGGCCACCGACCGCGACGCCGCCGAGCTGATCCGCTCCATCAGGGCCGCCCCCGTCCTCTTCGGCTGGCGCGGCTCGGCCCCGGTGGACACCGCCGCGCTGGAGGAACTGCTGCTGCGGGTGTCCCGGCTGGTCGACGACCACCCCGAAGTGGTCTCCATCGCCCTGGAACCGGTCGTGGTCGCCCCCCAGGGGCTCTCCGTCCTCGGGGCGAGCGTCCGCCTCTCGCCGCCCCCGGCCCGTAACGACCTCGGCCCGCGCCGCCTGTCCAACTACTGACCCCGAAGGGCTGGAGGCCCGCTGGACCCCGCCCGCACAGGGGCGCAGCGGCGTCCCCGGCAGCCTTCCGTCCCCCGTAGGATGGTCCCCATGGCTAAGACCGGTACGACGACCCAGGGGCTGCGCGCGGCGATCGAGCGCAGCGGCTACTACCCGGCCCTCGTGGCCGAGGCGGTGGAGGCCGCCGTGGGCGGTGAGCCGGTCGCTTCGTACCTGGTGCACCAGGAGACGACCTTCGACTCCAACGAGGTGCGCCGGCACGTCACGGTGCTGGTGCTCACGGACACCCGCTTCATCGTCAGCCACACCGACGAGCAGAACGCCGACACCAGCTCCCCGTCGCCGTACGCCACCACCTCCACCGAGTCGGTCAAGCTCGACCGGATCTCCTCGGTCGTGGTCAGCCGGGTCGTGGCCAACCCGGAGAAGTACGTCCCGGGCACCCTGCCCCGCGAGGTCGTCCTGACCATCGGCTGGGGCGCGGTCTCCCGGATCGACCTGGAGCCCGCCGCCTGCGGCGACCCCAACTGCGAGGCCGACCACGGCTACACCGGCAACTCCACCGCCGACGATCTGAGCCTGCGGGTCAGCGAGGCCGGCGACGGCCCGGACACCGTGCGCCAGACCCTCGCCTTCGCCCAGGCGCTCTCCGAGGCCACGGCCGCGACCGCGGCGGCCGGCCGCTGATGGCCCAGCCGGCCTGGCAGGATCCTGTCCTGCTGCCCGTCGACACGGCCCCCGTCCCGGAGTACGGCAGCGGCTCGCTCGCCGATCTGCTGCCGACCCTCCTCGCGGGTCAGGAAGTGCCCGGCTTCACCGCGGCGATCGGTGAGCTCACCCCCGCCGACCGCAACTGCGTCTTCCTCATCGACGGCCTCGGCTGGGAGCAGATCAGGGCCCACCCCGACGAGGCCCCGTTCCTGCATTCCCTGCTGCCCGGCTCGCGCGGCGGCACGGGCCGCCCGATCACCGCGGGCTTCCCGGCCACCACCGCGACCTCACTGGCCTCGGTCGGCACCGGGCTGCCCCCCGGCGAGCACGGCCTTCCCGGCTACGCGGTCCGCAATCCGCAGACCGGCGAGCTGATGAACCAGCTCCGCTGGAATCCGTGGACCCCACCGAAGGCCTGGCAGCCCCACCCCACCGTCTTCCAGCTCGCCGACGCCGCCGGAGTCCGTACCGCGCAGGTCTCCGCCCCGGCCTTCGAGCAGACCCCGCTGACCAAGGTCGCGCTCAGCGGCGGCTCCTTCCTCGGCCGGCTCACCGGCGAGGAACGGATGGACACCGCCGCCGAGCGGCTGGCCGCGGGCGACCGCTCGCTCGTCTACACGTACTACAGCGAGGTCGACGGCAAGGGGCACCGCTTCGGCACCGACTCCGACGCCTGGCGCGGTCAGCTGATGTACGTCGACGGACTGGCCCAGCGCCTGGCCGAGAAGCTCCCGCCGCGCTCGGCGCTCTACATCACCGCCGACCACGGGATGATCGACATCCCGTTCGACGAGCAGTCCCGGATCGACTTCGACGAGGACTGGGAGCTGGGCGCGGGCGTCGCGCTGCTCGGCGGCGAGGGCCGCGCCCGGCACGTGTACGCGGTCCCGGGCGCCGAGTCGGACGTGCTCACCGTCTGGCGCGAGGTGCTGGGCGAGCAGTTCTGGGTGGCGAGCCGGGACGAGGCCGTCGCGGCCGGCTGGTTCGGCCCGCGGATCGACGAACGGGTGTACGGCAGGATCGGCGACGTGGTCGCGGCCGCCCACGACGACGTGGTGATCATCGCCTCCCGCAACGAGCCGCACGAGTCGGCCATGGTCGGCATGCACGGCTCGATGACCCCCGTCGAGCAGCTCGTCCCGCTCCTGGAAGTACGCTCGTAACCCCTGCCGTTGTGTCCCGCCGCTCTCCCCGCCCGTCCCGAAAGGTGCTCAACCCCTCATGCCCGAGCTTGTGTTCTTCTCCGGAACGATGGACTGCGGAAAGAGCACGCTGGCCCTCCAGATCGGTCACAACCGCTCGGCCAGGGGCCTTCAGGGCGTGATCTTCACCCGGGACGACCGGGCGGGGGAGGGGAAGCTGTCCTCCCGGCTGGGCCTGGTGACGGAGGCGGTCGAGGCGGACGAGGGCATGGACCTCTACGCGTATCTGGTCGCCCAGCTGTCCAAGGGCGCCCGGGTCGACTACGTGATCGTGGACGAGGCGCAGTTCCTGGCGCCCGACCAGATCGACCAGCTGGCCCGGGTCGTGGACGACCTGGAGATGGACGTCTTCGCGTTCGGCATCACGACGGACTTCCGCACCAGGCTGTTCCCCGGCTCCCAGCGGCTGGTCGAGCTGGCCGACCGGATAGAGGCCCTCCAGGTGGAGGCCCTGTGCTGGTGCGGCGCCCGCGCCACCCACAACGCGCGGACCATAGACGGCGACATGGTCGTCGAGGGCGCGCAGGTCGTCGTCGGCGATGTGAACCGCCCGGCGGGCGAGGTCGGTTACGAGGTGCTCTGCCGCCGCCACCACCGGCGCCGGGCGACCGCGGCGTCCACGCAGGCGGGCGCGCTCTCCCCGGACGTCCTGCCGGTGTCCTCCGCCTGACCCCGGCGCGGCCCGTCCCTCAGCCGGCCGCCCGCGGCGGGCAACCGGCCCCGACGCGCGCGACGAGATCGGCCAGGTCCACGCCGCACCGACCCGGCTCGGCGACGCGACCGGCGCCCGCTCGCCGGCCCCGGCCGCGGAGCGCCGTCAGCTCTCCGCCGACCGCTGGATCGTGAACACCGCGCCCTCCGGGTCCGCGACCGTCGCCACTCTCCCGCTCGGACTCTCGCGCGGAGGGCTCAGGACCTGCCCGCCGAGCTCCGCCACCTGATGGGCGGCGGCGTCGGTGTCGGCGACTTCGAAGTACGTCATCCAGTGCGGGCCCCGGTCGCGCAGCAGCGCGTGACCGACTCCGTGCAGCGAGGCCACCGGACGGCCTTCGATGTGCAGGGTCTGATAGTCGAAGTCGGCCGAGACGACGGCCTTGGACTCGTAGCCGAAGACCGCCTGGTAGAACTTGGCGACCGAGGAGGTCTCCCGGGTCACCAGTTCGTTCCAGACGGGGGTGCCGGGCGCCCCGGCCAGCGAGGTGCCCAGATGCGCGGCCGCCTGCCAGATCCCGAAGACGGCGCCGCTCGGGTCGGACGCGATGGCCATCCGGCCCGCCTCACCCGCGTCCAGCGGCCCGACGCCGACCGTGCCGCCGCAGGCGCGGATCGACTCGGCCGTCAGATCGGCGTCGTCGGTGGCCAGATAGGTCGTCCAGGCGATCGGGAGGTGCCGGTCGGGCGGCAGCCGGCCGATGCCCGCGACCTCCTTTCCGTCGATCAGCGCCCGCACGTACGGGCCGAGCTGCTCGGGGCCGGGGCCGAACTCCCAGCCGAACAGCTCGGCGTAGAAGTTCTGGGTCGTGCGCAGGCCGTGCACGATCAGGCTCACCCAGCAAGGTGTTCCGGGTGTACGCCGAGCGGCAGCCTCGGTCATCGTCACTCTCCTCGGACCATCGTGGTGGCCGTACGGGGGAACGGGGCGGCCGCGCCGTGGTGCGGTGCGGGTCGTGTACGCCCCGTGCAGATGTTGGCACCACCGGGCGCGGGATGCGCTCCGGCCGCGCCGTCTTTTCCGGGATCTCGGTGCAGGTGGCCCGGTTTGTTGGGGTATGACGGCTCGGCCGTTGTTCCGGGCGGCCGGGCGCCTGCGTGAGGATGGCACGCATGAAGCCCATCATCTCCGCATCCGAATGTGTGAGCGAACTGGCGGGGCCACGTCCGCCGGTGCTCCTGGACGTACGTTGGCAGCTCGGCGGGCCGCACGGCCGGTCCGACTACGAGGCGGCGCACATCCCCGGCGCGGTCTTCGTCGACCTCGACACGGAGCTCGCCGCTCCGCCGGGGGACGGCGGCCGCCACCCGCTGCCCGAGCCTGCGGACTTCGGCGCCGTGATGCGCCGCGCCGGGGTCAGCGAGAACACTCCGGTCGTCGTCTACGACGGCGGACAGGGCTGGGCGGCGGCCCGTGCCTGGTGGCTGCTGCGCTGGGCGGGGCACCGCGACGTGCGGGTGCTGGACGGAGGTCTCGCCGCCTGGACGGGGGAGTTGTCGAAGGAGACGCCCCACCCCGTGGAGGGCGACTTCGTGCCGGTGCCGGGGGCGCTGGCACTGCTCGACGCGGACGGCGCCGCCGCTCTGGCCCGCTCGGGCCTGCTGCTCGACGCGCGGGCGGCCGAGCGCTACCGGGGCGATGTGGAGCCCATCGACCGGGTCGGCGGGCACATCCCGGGCGCGGTCTCGGCCCCGACCGGGGAGAACGTGGACGCGGACGGGCGCTTTCTGAGCCCCGAGCGCCTGGCCGCCCGGTTCGCCGGGCTGGGCGCCGGTGACGGCACCACCGAGGTCGGCGTCTACTGCGGCTCGGGTGTCTCCGCGGCCCAGCAGGTGCTGGCGCTGGAGCTCGCCGGGCACCGGGCCGCGCTCTACGCGGGCTCCTGGTCGCAGTGGTCCGGAGACGAATCGCGCCCCGTCGCGACCGGGCCCGACCCCCAGTAACGGGACCTCGCCGCAGAACCGGCGCGGCCGGTTGTGCCGGTACGGCGCACGGGGGCCCTTTCGTAACCGCGCGAGGGCCCCCGTCATGCTGTCCGGACCTTCTCAGTCCTGCTTCTTGCGGCGTGTGCCGAAGACGATCTCGTCCCAGCTCGGCACCGCTGCCCGGCGCCCGGGGCGGACCCCGTCCGCCTCCGCCTGCCGGTCCGTCGTCCCGGTCAGCCGGTCGCGGTGGCCGGCGACCGCGCGCGGCATCAGGACGTCCGCGTACGCGGAGCCCGCGCCCGCCGATGCGGCCGGCGGCTCCTCGGCCTCCGGCTCGTGCACGGCCGGCTCGATGGCCGGGGGCTCGGGCGGCGACGGCCGCTCCGGCACGACCATGTCACCGCGGAAGCTCGGGACCGCCTCCAGCAGGCTGGTGAGCGAATCGCGCTCGCTCGCCGTCACCCCGCCGATGCGCTCCTCGGGCTCCGGGGGAGGCGGCGGGGCCGGGCGCTCGATCTGCCGGTCCAGCGCGCGGTCCAGTGGCCGGTCGCGCGGCAGCCGGGCGATCCGGGGGACGAACGGGAAGCTGGGCTCGGGAGCCGCGACCTCGTCCGTCTCGCCGATCAGCGAACGCGCCTCGTCGTCGACGGCCTGGACCAGCCGGCGCGGCGGGTCGTACGTCCAGCTCGCCGAGTGCGGCTCACCGGCGACCCGGTACACCAGGAGGACCTCCCAGGTGCCGTCGTCGCGGCGCCACGAGTCCCACTGGACGGTTTCCTTGTCGGCGCCGCGCAGCAGCAGCCGCTCCTGCACCGCCTCGCCGAGCTGGGGGCCGGTGTTCTCGCCGGGACGGCGCACAGGAGTCTTCCGGGCCCGCTCGGCCATGAAGGCGCGCTCCGCGAGCACGGGGCCCTCGAAGCGGCGGACACGGTCGACGGGGATCCCGGCGAACTGGGCGACCTCCTCCGCGGAGGCGCCGGCTCGTATCCGGGCCTGGATGTCGCGGGGGCGGAGGTGGCTCTCCACCTCGATCTCGATCTGGCCGAGCCGCGCGCGGTCGTTGCGCACGGCGGCTCGCAGCCGCTCGTCGATCGGAAGCGTGTACTCCGTGCTGTCCGCAGCCTTGAGCACCAGTCGTGTGCCGTCGTTGGAGACGGCCACGACACGCAGTTCGGGCATGGGGACCTCCCGGGTGGTGCCTGCCGACGTCACGTGCGTCGCTGCTTCCGCTAGTCGAGTGTGGCCTGCCCGGGTGCAGCCTGCCACAACATTGCCGTGTTGCCCGGCGTGTCGGGCGTGAGCCCGTGCTCGCCGGTATGACACGGTAGCCCGTGCGCAACGCAAAGTGACCGATGGTCACTCCGTGTAGCAGGCCGCCGTGTGATGCCGTGCGCCGCCGGATCGAGTGCCTCCTTCGGCCCCCTCCCGAAGGTTCCGGACACCCACGCGGGAGTCCGGCCCCAGGGCTCGCCACAGTACTCCATTCGGGCCATGTGGGTGGACCGCCGCGCCGTCGAAGTTCTCGTCAGGTGCGGGAGTTGACCTACCCCTCCGAACGCCGATCGCCCCTGATCCGTGTCGTGCTTCACACAATCCATGCAACCGGAACTTTCGGCTTCGCTCGCATGTCCCTAGTTGGTGCATGGTGGGAGAGATGTCAATCAAGGGCTGGAAATGGTGCAGAAGCCGGAAAGTGACATAGAACCCAAGGAGAGGCGGATCGATCTGAGCCTGCCCCAGGTCGCGGGCAGTGCGGTCGCGGCGGTGGCGGCGGCCGTGGCGGCTTCCCAGCTGGGCGTGTACGGAACCATCGCGGGGGCCGGAGTCATGAGCATCGTGGCCACCTGCGGCGGCTCGGTGTTCCAGCACTTCTTCCGCCGTACGGGTGAGCAGATACGTGAGGTCACCGTTCAGGTGACGCACCCGGGCCGTGAGGTGACGGTCCACACCCGGCGGACGACCGTACGGCAGCAGGCCCCGGCCGGCGGCGAGGCGCCCGCGGACGAGACCGTCCTGCTGGGAGCGGTGGACGACGCCACCACGGTCCTGCGCCGCGTGGACGCCGACGAGACGACCGTGCTGCGGCGCGTCGAGGGGACCACCGCCCTCCCCGCGCCGGACGCCACCACCGTCCTGCGTCAGGTGCCGGACGCTCCCGGGGCCGACGACGCGTTCTCGCAGGCGACCACGCACGGCACCCGGGTGCGCGGCTGGAAGCGTTCGGCGATCGGCGCGGCGGCGGTGTTCGTGGTCTCGATGGCGGGCATCACCACGTTCGAGCTGATCTCCGGCAACGACCTGAGCGGCGGCCGGGGCACCACGGTCGGCTCCGTCGTACGCGGCGAGAACCACGCGGGACCGTCCACTCCGGCGCCCTCCGGCACCACGGACGACCCGGAGCACGGCGCCGGCCCCACGGACCCGGCCCGGGACGACAGCACGGCGACCCCCGGCACCGGCGGCCAGGACGACGAGCACGGCACCACCGGCCCGCGGCAGGACCGGGACGACGGCTCCACGCAGGGCCCGACGCCCACACCCACCCCGTCCGACCCGGCGGGCAGCGGCGTTCAGCCGTCGCCCACGCCCACCCCGGGCACCACGGACGACGGGCAGGACACCACGCCCGGCCCCGCGGCCACGGACGGCGCGCCCGCACCGGGCGGCACCGACGCGGGGGAGTGAGCCCCGGCCCGCCGGTCAGTCGCCCAGGACCCGGCGCAGGTAGTCGTTGCCGAACAGGCGGTCCGGGTCCAGCCGGTCCCGTACGGCCGTGAACTCGCCGAAGCGCGGATACACCCCCGAGAGGTACGCGGCGTCACGGGTGTTGATCTTCCCCCAGTGCGGGCGGCCGCCGTGCGCGGTCATGATCCGCTCGACCGCCGTGAAGTACGCCTGGTAGGGCGTGCCCCGGTACAGATGGACGGCGATGTACGCGGTCTCCCGGCCCGAGGCCGTGGAGAGCGCGATGTCGTCGGCCGGGGCGGTGCGCACCTCCACGGGGAAGCTGATCCGCAGCGGCGAGCGGTCGACCATCGCCCGGACCTCCCGCAGCGCCTCGACGGCGGCCTCACGGGGCAGCGCGTACTCCATCTCCACGAACCGCACCCGGCGCGGGCTGGTGAACACCTTGTACGGGATGTCGGTGTACGTACGCGCGGACAGGGCCCGGCTGGAGAGCTTGGCGATCGAGGGGATCGTGGCGGGCACCGCCCGGCCGAGCGAGCAGGCCACCTGGAAGACGCCGTTGGACAGCAGCTCGTCGTCGATCCAGCCGCTGAGTTTCCCGGGCGGGGCCGCCGGGCCCGCGCTCCGGTTGTTGCGCTTGGTGTTGCAGTTCCCGGTGTGCGGGAACCAGTAGAACTCGAAGTGCTCGTTCTCGGTCACCAACTGGTCGAATTCCGCCGTGACCTTGTCGAAGGTCATCGGTTCCTCGCGGGCGGTCAGCAGGAAGACCGGTTCCACGGCGAAGGTGATCGCCGTGATGACGCCCAGCGCGCCGAGCCCGATCCGGGCGACCGCGAACACGTCGGCGTTCTCGGTCTCCGAGCAGGCCAGCACCGTGCCGTCCGCGGTGACCAGCTCCAGGGCGCGTATCTGCGCCGATATGGACGCCGAGTCGCGGCCGGTGCCGTGCGTGCCGGTGGAGGTGGCCCCGGCCACCGTCTGCTCCATGATGTCGCCCATGTTGGTGAGCGAGAGGCCCTCGCGGGCCAGCGCGGCGTTGAGCCGCTTCAGCGGGGTTCCGGCCTCCACCGTCACCGTCATCGCCGTGCGGTCGATCGCGCGGATGCCCGTCAGCAGGTCGGGCCGGATCAGCAGCCCGTCGGTGGCCGCGGCCGCCGTGAAGGAGTGGCCGGTGCCGGCCGGCTTCACCCGCAGCCCGTCCTGGGACGCCCTGCGCAGCGCCTCGGCCAGTTCGTCCACGGACGCGGGGGACACGGTCCGTGCCGGGCGGGCGGTGACATTCCCCGCCCAGTTGCGCCACGGGCTCGTCGCCGTCCGTGCGTAGGTCTCGGTCATCTTCCCCGCGCCCTTCCCTAGGAACCGGCCCAGGGCCGGTGGTGCCCCCGGACGGAACGACGGGTTACCGGCCGGTTGGAGGGGGATCATACTCACGGCCCCCGCACACCCTTCCGGCAGCCGCCGCACGCCCGGCGGGGCCCGGCCGGGCGCCCCGGTCCGGATGTCGGTGGGACCGGCCCCCGGCACGGGTGGCAGGATCGATGTCATGTCCGATCTGCGCGATCCCGCCCCCTACGACGCCCTGCTGCTGCTCTCCTTCGGAGGCCCCGAAGGCCCGGACGACGTGGTCCCGTTCCTCGCGAACGTGACCCGCGGCCGGGGAATCCCCGAGGAGCGGCTCAAGGAGGTCGGCAAGCACTACTTCCTGTTCGGGGGCGTCAGTCCGATCAACGCCCAGAACAGGGCCCTGCTCGACGCGCTGCGCAAGGACTTCTCCGAGCACGGGCTCGGTCTGCCGGTCTACTGGGGCAACCGCAACTGGGCCCCCTACCTCACCGACACGCTGCGCGAGATGGTCACCGACGGCCACCGCCGCATCGCCGTCCTGGCGACCAGCGCCTACGCCTCCTACTCTGGCTGCCGGCAGTACCGCGAGAACCTCGCCGAGTCGCTGGCCGCCCTGGAGACCGAGGGTCTTCCCCTGCCGCGCGTGGACAAACTGCGGCACTACTTCAACCACCCCGGCTTCGTCGAGCCCATGGTGGAGGGCGTGCTCGCCTCGCTGGCGGACCTGCCCGACGACGTGCGTACGGGGGCGCACCTGGCCTTCACCACGCACTCCATCCCGCTCTCGGCCGCCGACACCTCGGGGCCCGTCGAGGCGCACGGCGACGGCGGCGCCTATGTCGCCGAGCACCTGGACGTCGCCCGCCTGATCGTCGACGCGGTGCGCGAGCGGACCGGTGTGGAGTACCCCTGGCGGCTCGTCTACCAGTCGCGCAGCGGCGCCCCGCACATCCCCTGGCTGGAACCCGACATCTGCGACCACCTCGAATCGCTCCACGGCGAGGGCGTCCCCGCCGTGGTGATGGCGCCCATCGGCTTCGTCTCGGACCACATGGAGGTCCTGTACGACCTCGACACCGAGGCCACCGCCAAGGCCGCCGAGCTGGGCCTGCCGGTCCGCCGGTCCGCGACGGTCGGCGCCGATCCGAGGTTCGCCGCGGCCGTGCGCGACCTCGTCCTCGAACGGGCCGCCACCGAGCGGGGCCGCCCGCCGCGGCGGTGCGCGCTCGGAACGCTCGGGGCGAGCCACGACCTGTGCCCGGTGGGCTGCTGCCCGGCCAGGGCGCCCAAGCCCGCCGCCGCGGGCGCCGACAGTCCGTACGCGTAGCACCCGCTCGACCGACCCCGCCCTTCTCACCCCTTTGGGAGCGCCGTGACCGACCCCGACGTGTCGCACACCCTGCTCGATCTCGCCCTGGAGGCCGCCGAGCTCGCCGGCCGGCTGCTGCGCGACGGGCGCCCCGCCCGGCTGGGCGTGGCCGCGACCAAGTCCAGCCCGGTGGACGTCGTCACCGAGATGGACATCGCCGCCGAGAAGCTGATCACCGGATTCCTGGCCGAGCGCCGCCCCTACGACGGCTTCCTCGGCGAGGAGGGCTCGACCTCCGAGGGCAGGAGTGGCGTGCGCTGGGTGATCGACCCGCTCGACGGCACGGTGAACTATCTCTACGGGCTGCCCACCTGGGCCGTCTCCATCGGCGTGGAACTGCACGGCGAGCGGGTCGCCGGGGTGGTGGCGGCCCCGATGCGCCAGGAGACGTACCACGCGGTCCTCGGCGGCGGCGCGTACGTCACCGGCGGCATCCACGGCGACACCCCCGTCCGGCTGCGCTGCCGCCCCGCCGCGCCGCTCGCCGAGGCCCTCGTGTCGACCGGCTTCAACTACGTCGCGGACGTCCGGGCGCACCAGGCCGAGGTGGCGCGCAAGCTGATCCCCGGGCTGCGGGACATCCGGCGCGGCGGCTCGGCCGCGATCGATCTCTGCGACGTGGCCGCCGGCCGGCTCGACGGCTACTACGAGCGCGGCCTGCACCCGTGGGACCTGGCCGCCGGCGACCTCATCGCCCGGGAGGCGGGCGCCCTGACCGGCGGACGTCCCGGCCGGCCCGGGGACGGGGAGCTGATGGTGGCCGCGTCCCCCGGCGTCTTCGAACCCCTCCAGACCCTCCTGGAGGAGCTCGGCGCCTGGCACGACTGACTGAGCCACGCCCGCCGGGAGGCCCTGGCCGCCTCCTGGCGGGGCCGGGCATGAAGAGAGCCCCGTGGCCGCCCTGCGGCGGTCCCGGGGCCCTCTCGCGACGGTTCAGGCGTTCGTCGCCGCGCTGATCTGAACACCGTGCTCGGCGGCGAGGCGATGAAGGTCGTCGAGTTCGCTCTGCTCGACGTCCGCGAGGAAATCGTCGCCCGTCTCGCGTGCTTTCGTGAGATCGGACTCGGTGGTCCTGATGCGTTGCAGCAGACCTGCGGTGAAAGCGTCCATGAAGCGCCCCCTCATCGTGGGTCGGTGGCACGGGGGTGTGCCCGGATTTCCCTCCGCCGAGGCGGTAGGGCGGGTGATCACGCACTCTCCGGGGACGGAGGGGCCTGTGGCACGCCACATAAAAGACGTGATCGCGGGGTGTGAATGCGTCCTCCCCCGCTCGAACCTCAGAGAAACCTCAACTGGCCCAAAAATCCCGTTGCTTCCTCGAAGCCGCAGGTCGGACCGCACCGTCTTACCGCCGGTTTATACGCGTTCCGGGCAGGATGGAGCCGCACGGGGTGTGCCGGGGCACGCCCGCGGCACCGGTGGCCGGTCCGTTCCGGACGCCGTGAGGCCCGTGGTGAAGACCGCTTGCGAAGTTCTAGGGAAGGAAGCGCCGTGCGCGTACTCGTCGTGGAGGACGAGCAGCTGCTCGCCGATGCGGTGGCCACCGGATTGCGCCGCGAGGCCATGGCCGTCGATGTCGTGTACGACGGTGCCGCGGCCCTGGAGCGCATCGAGGTGAACGACTACGACGTCGTGGTGCTGGACCGCGACCTCCCCGTGGTCCACGGCGACGACGTGTGCCGCCGGATCGTCGAGCTGGGCATGCCCACCCGGGTGCTCATGCTCACCGCCTCCGGGGACGTCAGCGACCGCGTGGAGGGGCTTGAGCTGGGCGCCGACGACTATCTGCCCAAGCCCTTCGCCTTCAGCGAGCTGACCGCCCGGGTCCGGGCGCTCGGCCGCCGTACGACCGTCGCCCTGCCGCCGGTCCTGGAGCGGGCCGGCATCAAGCTCGACCCCAACCGGCGCGAGGTGTTCCGGGGCGACCAGGAGGTCCAGCTCGCGCCGAAGGAGTTCGCCGTCCTGGAGGTCCTGATGCGCAGCGAGGGCGCGGTCGTCTCGGCCGAGCAGCTCCTGGAGAAGGCCTGGGACGAGAACACCGACCCGTTCACCAACGTCGTCCGGGTGACCGTCATGACCCTGCGCCGCAAACTCGGCGAGCCCCCGGTGATCGTCACCGTGCCCGGCTCCGGCTACCGGATCTGAGCCCGGTGCCCGCCGTACCGCCGCCCACGGCGGCGCCCCCCAAACCCACCTGGGAGCCCAAGCAGCAGGAGCCCGCCTACCCCTGGCTGCGCCCGACCATCCGGATACGGCTCACCCTGCTGTACGGCGGCATGTTCCTGATCGCGGGCATCCTGCTGCTGTCGATCATCTACATGCTGGCCGCCCAGGCCCTGCACGTGGGCAGCGAGCTGCCGTTCAAGATCGTCGACGGGTACGTGTCCAGTGATGTCTGCAACCTGCTGAAGGAGGGCAGCTCGCCCAGCGCGGTGAACGCGGCGATGAACTCCTGCGTCAACCACCAGCGCCAGCAGGCACTGGAGACGCTGCTCAACCGCTCGCTGCTGGCCCTGGTGGGCCTGAGCGTCATCGCCTTCGCCTTCGGTTACGGGATGGCCGGCCGGGTGCTCTCGCCGCTGGGCCGGATCACCCGCATCGCCCGCCGGGTGGCCGGAACGGACCTGTCCAGGCGGATCGAGCTGGACGGCCCGGACGACGAGCTGAAGGAGCTGTCCGACACCTTCGACGACATGCTGGACCGTCTGGAGCGGGCCTTCACCGCGCAGCAGCGGTTCGTCGGGAACGCCTCGCACGAGCTGCGCACCCCGCTGGCCATCAACCGCACGCTGCTGGAGGTCCACCTCTCCGACCCACAGGCACCTCCCGAGCTCCAGCAGCTGGGCAAGACCCTGCTGGCCACCAACGAGCGCAGCGAGCAGCTGGTCGAGGGTCTGCTGCTGCTCGCCCGCAGCGACAACCAGATCGTCGAGCGCAAACCCGTCGACCTCGCCGAGGTCGCCTCGCGCGCCGTCGACCAGGCGCGCGGGGAGGCCGAGGCCAAGGGCGTGGAGATGCATGTGACGCTGGCCCCGGCGGTCGTCCAGGGCAACGGCGTCCTGCTGGAGCGCATCGCGCTCAACCTCGTGCAGAACGCCGTGCGCTACAACGTGGCGGAGGACGGCTGGGTGGAGGTGAGCACGGAGCTTCTGCCGGGGCAGGCGGTGCTCGTCGTCTCGAACACCGGCCCCGTGGTGCCCGCCTACGAGATCGACAACCTCTTCGAGCCCTTCAGACGGCTGCGTACCGAGCGCACGGGCAGCGACAAGGGGGTCGGGCTCGGCCTGTCGATCGCGCGGTCCGTCGCGCGCGCCCACGGAGGCCGTATCATCGCCGAGCCCCGCGAAGGCGGTGGTCTTGTGATGCGTGTCTCACTGCCTGTGTGACGGGCGGAGCGAGGCGGTCCCGCACCGATTATTTTTTGTTCGCTTTGAGCGGAATTTTCGGGACCTGATCCCGGAAAGTCCATGTGTGATCGATCACAGAAGCGAATATCGCCCTGTCCACGTTCCGTGACCAGGGAACCCATCGGAAACCCGGCGAAACGCCGGGTTTCCGGGGGTCGTCATCACGGGAAGTACACGGGGTGGCGCCTGCGAAGGCCGCCGCCGGGACCGTGTACGGTCCCCAACGCCACCCAAGCTGATCACTCCGGAGCGGTCCTTTTGGGTGTCGATTGAGTAACAGACCTTGATGTGAGGCAAAATCTCCGCCTCAGGTCGGGCACAAGTCCGGCCTCTCACGCGTTACGTGCGCTGAGACACCCGCAGACACCCAGAGGGGGAGAGCGACATGGCAACGGATTACGACACCCCACGAAAGACCGACGACGACGTCGATCAGGACAGCCTTGAAGAGCTGAAGGCGCGGCGGAGCGACAAGACGGCGTCCGCCGTCGACGTCGACGAGTTCGACGCCGCAGAAGGACTGGAGCTGCCCGGCGCGGACCTGTCCAACGAGGAGCTGGCCGTACGGGTCCTGCCCAAGCAGGCCGATGAGTTCACCTGCATGAGCTGCTTCCTCGTCCACCACCGCAGTCAGCTGGCCCGCGAGAAGAACGGCCAGCCGATCTGCCGCGACTGCGACTGAGGTCCGGTCAGCCGTGGCAGGGGACACACCCTTCCGTAAGCGGCGCCCCTGGGGCAAGAAGTCGTCGGAGGCGCAACAGGGCGGTACAGGCCCGGCAGAAGGTGCGACAGCACCTGCCGAGCGGTCCGCCCTGCCACCCTCGCCGGACGGACAGGACGACGAGCGGGGCCTGGCGGCCTCGCTCGAAGCAGCGGAAGTAGCAGCCGAGGCAGTCCGCGAGGCTGCCGGAGTCGACACGGCCGATGGGGCCGAACAGGTCGACAGGACGGAGCCCGCGAACGGGGCAGGCCGTCTGAATTCAGTGAAACGGGGCGTACGCAAGGGCGGGGAGAGCGCCAGGGCGACGATCGGTCATATCGCGGACCTGATCATCGCCATCGCTCCCCGCGTCCCTGTGCGCGACCTCGCCACCCTGCGCGAACAGTTTCCCGGCCTCGGGCCGGAGGAGATCGCCGACCGCCTGGTCACCGGCGCGAGCCGCGCGACCGCCACCGTCGGCGCCGGAATCGGCGCGGCGGCCATGATGCCCGTACCCCCCGCCATGCTCGCCGAGCTGACCGCGGACCTCACCGGCGTCGCCGCGATCGAGCTGAAGCTCGTCGCCGAACTGCACGAGGTCTACGGCCTGCGGCCACCGGGCGGCGTCGGCCGGCGCTCCACCGCCTACCTCACCTCCTGGACGGAGGAACGCGGCATCGACGTCCTGCAGCCCGTCACGATCGACGCGGCGCTGGGCGGGCATATGAAGCGCGAGCTGCGCCGGCAGATCATGAAGCGCACGGTGCGCGACCTGCCGAACCTCATCCCGTTCCTGATCGGCGCCACGGTCGGCGCGGTGATGAACCGGCGCGACACCAGGAAGCTCGCCGGGCACATCAGGAAGGACCTGCGCAAGAAGCAGGTCCCCTGGGACCGCCTCCCCGAGCTGCCCCCGCTGGAACAGCCGCCGCCCGGCGAAAGGCCCTAGCCGGGACTACGCCGGGACCGCCGCGTTCAGCGCGGCCACCAGCGCCCGCGGGTCGCGGGTCGACAGATAGACGTACGGGGTCGGGTCCTCGGGGTCCGTGACCTCCACCCGCACCGCCGTCGGGATGTAGCTGCGCAGCAGCATGAAGGCACGGGTGTCCGCCTTGTACGTGCGCCAGGCCCGCGCCTCCTCGGCGTCCAGCGCCTCGGCCCGGCCGAGGGCCGACACCGGAATCCGCGCGTCCCCGGCGACGAGCGCACCCGCCACCACCCGGACGCGGGCGGAGCCGTACGAGCTCACCGCGACCGCCGACAGGACCGTGCCGCCCGCGAGACCGGCGAGCAGCGGCAGGGTGCCCAGCGGCAGCAGCATCAGCGCGCACGCGATGCCGATCAGGACGGCGATCAGCCACCACGAACGGGGAGCGGTGAGACGTTCGTCGAAGGGCGGTGTGGAAGGCTGCATGGCTCCAAGCTTGGCACGGCGCGACCGGCGGGTATCCGCGCGGGTAAGGTCTGCGCCTGTGAGTGGAACATCTGCGGCTCTGACGCCCCCGGCCGACGCGGTGAAACCGGTCCGGCACCCCGACGCCCCGGCCCCCGGCGAACTCCTCGGCGCGCACTACGAGCACTGCTTCGGCTGCGGCGGCGGGCAGCCGCACGGACTGCACCTCCAGGCGCGGGCCGGCGAGGGTGTCTGCGTGACCGCCGAGTTCACCGTGAAGGCCGCCCACCAGGGCGCCCCCGGCCTGGCGCACGGCGGTGTGCTGGCCACCGCGCTGGACGAGACGCTCGGCTCGCTGAACTGGCTGCTGCGGGCGATCGCGGTGACCGGACGGCTGGAGACCGACTTCGTCCGCCCCGTCCCCGTCGACACCGTGCTGTTCCTCGACGCCGAGATCACCGCCGTGCACGGCCGCAAGATCTACTCCCGGGCGACCGGCCGGATCGGGGGCCCGGACGGGCCCGTGGCGGTACGCGCCGATGCCCTGTTCATCGAGGTCAAGGTCGACCACTTCATCGAGAACGGCCGGCCGGCCGAGATCCGGGCGGCGATGGCCGACCCCGACCAGGTCAAGCGGGCCCGTGCCTTCGAGGTGAACCCCTGATGCGCCACCCTGTCGACGTGCTGATCCGCCGGGTCGACCCGGACGTTCCCCTTCCGGCCTACGGGCACCCCGGAGACGCCGGGGCCGACCTCGTGACGACCGAGGCGGCCGAGCTGGCGCCGGGCGAGCGGGCCGTGCTGCCCACCGGGGTTTCGATCGCCCTGCCCGACGGGTACGCCGCGTTCGTGCACCCACGATCCGGCCTCGCCGCCCGCTGCGGAGTGGCCCTCGTGAATGCCCCGGGGACGGTCGATGCCGGGTACCGTGGAGAGATCAAGGTGATTGTCATCAATCTCGACCCGCGCGAGTCCGTGCGGTTCGAGCGGTTCGACCGGATTGCCCAACTGGTCGTGCAGCAGGTCGAGAAGGTGCGCTTCCACGAAGTGTCGGAGCTTCCCGGCTCGGCGCGGGCCGAAGGGGGCTTCGGGTCCACCGGCGGCCATGCCGCCGTTGATGTTGATGGCGTCCGGGGCGGGGTTCCCCAGGACGGGAACAGCTACGCTTCGGTCGAATCCGACCGGGAAGGACAGTGACGTGTTCGGACGTCGCAAGAACAGTGATGCCGCCGATGACACGGCGGACGAGGCGCGCGAGGCCGAGCAGGTCGTCGACGAGCAGGGTGACGCCGAGGGCGAATCGCGCCGGACGAACCTTCCGCCGGCGCCGCGCCCGGACGGCCCGTGGGACATCAGCGAGGTGTCCCAGCCCGGCGAGGGCCGGGTCGACCTGGGCGGCGTCTTCGTGCCCGGCGTCGAGGGCATGGAGCTGCGGGTAGAGGTCGCGGGCGACGCGATCGTCGCGGCCACCGTCGTGCTGCGCGACAGCGCGATCCAGCTCCAGGCCTTCGCAGCCCCCAAGAAGGAGGGCATCTGGGGCGAGGTCCGCGAGGAGATCGCCTCCGGCATCACCCAGCAGGGCGGCATCATCGACGAGGTCGAGGGCCCGCTGGGCTGGGAGCTGCGCGCGCAGGTCCCCGTACAGCTTCCCGACGGGACGAACGGCGTGCAGCTGGTGCGCTTCGTCGGCGTAGACGGCCCGCGCTGGTTCCTGCGCGGAGTGATCTCCGGCCAGGGCGCCGTGCAGCCGGAGGCCGCAGGTCTCCTGGAGACGGTCTTCCGGGACACCGTGGTCGTCCGCGGCGAGGGCCCGATGGCTCCCCGCGACCCGATCGTCCTCAAGCTCCCCAACGACGCCCAGATGGTCCCCGAGGGCGTCCAGCAGGAGGAGCAGGAGGGCTCGAAGTTCTCCGGTGGCATGGGCCAGCTCCAGCGCGGCCCCGAGATCACCGAGGTGCGCTGACCCGCACCCGCGGACACCGGCCGGTGGGCCGTACCCCTTCCCGGGGTGCGGCCCACCGGCTTTTGCGCGGCTCCGGCGTGTACAGGGCGCGTATCGGGGGCGTACAGGCGCCGTCAAAGCGGCGCCCCTTCGCGTAAGGAAGGCATCAACGCAGGTCACAGCGGTTCCGGCAGGCGGTTTGCTCAAGAGGTCCGATCCATCGACACCTCATCCAGGAGCACCCGATGGCCGATCTGGCCTTCGTCGTCACCACGATCGCTGTCTTCGCGCTGGTGGCACTCGTCGCCGGGGCGGTGGCGAAGCTGTGACCGCGGACAACGTGGCCGGCCTCGTCGTGGCCGCCGCCCTGCTGGGCTACCTCGTACTCGCCCTCCTCTTCCCGGAGAGGTTCTGAGCCCGACATGAGCCCCGTCCTCTCCGGCATACTCCAGCTCCTCGCGCTCGTCGTGGCGCTGGGACTGGCCCACCGCCCCCTCGGCGACCACATGGCCCGCGTCTACACCTCGCCCCGCCATCTGCGGGCCGAGAGGTGGATCTACCGGGCGATCGGCGCCGACCCCGGCGCACAGATGCGCCGGGCCGCCTATCTGCGAAGCGTCCTCGCGTTCTCCGCCGTCGGCGTCCTCCTCCTCTACCTGCTCCAGCGGCTCCAGGGCGTCCTGCCCGGCTCGCTCGGCTTCTCCTCGATCAGCCCGGACCAGGCGTTCAACACGGCCGCCTCGTTCGTCGCCAACACCAACTGGCAGTCGTACGCCGGTGAGCAGACCATGGGCCACGTCGTGCAGACCGGCGGCCTCGCGGTGCAGAACTTCGTCTCGGCCGCCGTCGGCATGGCCGTCGCGGTGGCCCTCGTACGAGGTTTCGCCGCCCACCGCACCGGGGAACTCGGCAACTTCTGGGCCGACCTGGTGCGCGGCACCGTGCGCATCCTGCTGCCCCTGTCGGTCGTCGGCGCACTCGTGCTGGTCGCCTGCGGGGCCGTGCAGAACTTCTCCGGCATCCATGAGGTCGGCCGGTTCACCGGCGGGCCGCAGCAGTGGAACGGCGGCGCGGTCGCCTCGCAGGAGGCGATCAAGGAGCTGGGCACCAACGGCGGCGGATACTTCAACGCCAACTCCGCCCACCCCTTCGAGAACCCCAACGGCCTGTCCAACCTCTTCGAGATCTTCCTGATCCTCGTCATCCCCTTCGCCCTGACCCGCACCTTCGGCCGCATGACGGGCTCGGTCCGGCAGGGATACGCGATCCTCGCGACGACCCTCGTCTTCTGGATCGGCTTCAGCGCGCTGATGATGTGGACCGAGTCCGCCCACCACGGGCCCGCCTTCGAGATCGCGGGAGGGGCGACGGAGGGCAAGGAGACCCGGTTCGGAGTCGGGGGCTCGTCCCTGTTCGCGGTGGCCACCACCCTCACCTCGACCGGGGCGGTGAACTCCTTCCACTCCTCGTTCACCGGCCTGGGCGGCGGCATCACCCTGCTCGGCATGCAGCTCGGCGAGATCGCGCCGGGCGGCGTCGGCTCCGGGCTCTACGGGATGCTGATCATGGCGGTCATCGCGGTGTTCGTCGCCGGTCTGATGGTCGGCCGCACCCCCGAATACCTGGGCAAGAAGATCGGCACCCGCGAGATCAAGCTCGCCGCCTGCTACCTCCTGGTCACCCCCGCCCTGGTGCTCGGCTTCACCGCCGTCGCCATCGCGCTGCCCACCCCGCCCGCGTCGATGACCAACACGGGCGCGCACGGCTTTTCCGAGATCCTCTACGCCTACACCTCCGGCGCCAACAACAACGGCTCGGCCTTCGCCGGGCTCAACGCGGACACTCCGTGGTTCAACACCACGATCGGGCTCGCGATGCTGCTGGGCCGGTTCCTGCCCATGGTCTTCGTCCTGGCGCTGGCCGGCTCGCTGGCCGAGCAGCGGCCCGTACCGGCCACCTCCGGCACCCTCGCCACGCACACACCGCTGTTCAGCGGGCTGCTGGCCGCCGTCGTCGTGGTCATCGCCGGCCTCACCTACTTCCCGGCCCTCGCCCTGGGCCCGCTCGCCGAGGGGCTGGCGTCATGACCACTCGTACGCGACAGGAGCGTCCCATGCCCACCACCGCGCCCCGGCGGCGCACCGGCGCCGGGCTGTTCTCCCCGAAGACCCTGGCCGCCGCGCTCCCCGTCGCCCTGCGCAAGCTCGACCCGCGGGTGATGGCCAGGACACCGGTCATGTTCGTGGTGCTGGCAGGTTCCGTACTCACCACCGTGCTCGCCGTGCGGGACCCGGGCGACTGGTTCGGCTGGGCGATCACCGGCTGGCTGTGGCTGACCACCGTCTTCGCCAACCTCGCGGAGGCGGTCGCCGAGGGCCGCGGCAAGGCCCAGGCCGACACGCTGCGCCGGGCGAAGACGGACACCGTCGCCCGGCGGCTGACCGGCGCGCGAGAGGAGCGGGTCGCGGGCACCGACCTGCGCGTCGGCGATCTCGTGGTCTGCGAGGCCGGCGACCTCGTCCCCGGCGACGGAGACGTCGTCGAAGGCGTGGCAGGCGTCGACGAGTCCGCGATCACGGGCGAATCTGCCCCCGTCATCCGAGAGTCGGGCGGCGACCGCAGCGCGGTCACCGGCGGTACGAAGGTGCTCTCCGACCGGATCGTCGTCCGGATCACCACCAAGCCCGGCGAGACCTTCATCGACCGGATGATCGCCCTGGTGGAGGGCGCAGCCCGGCAGAAGACGCCCAACGAGATCGCCCTGAACATCCTGCTGGCGTCCCTCACCGTCGTCTTCCTGCTCGCCGTCGTCACCCTCCAGCCCTTCGCCGTCCACGCGGGCGCCGAGCAGTCCATGATCGTGCTGACCGCCCTGCTGGTCTGCCTGATCCCGACCACCATCGGCGCGCTGCTCTCCGCGATCGGCATCGCGGGCATGGACCGGCTCGTCCAGCGCAACGTCCTCGCCATGTCCGGGCGGGCCGTCGAGGCCGCCGGTGACGTCTCGACGCTGCTGCTCGACAAGACCGGCACCATCACTCTCGGCAACCGCCGCGCCACCGAACTGCTGCCCCTGCCCGGGGTCACCGGGGCCGAGCTCGCGGACGCCGCCCAGCTCGCCTCGCTGGCCGACGAGACACCCGAGGGCCGCTCCGTGGTCGTCCTCGCCACGGAGCGGTACGGGCTGCGCGAACGCCACGCGCGGGAGCTGTCCGGTGCCACCTGGGTCGCCTTCACCGCCCGCACCCGGATGTCGGGCGTGGACACCGAAGGGCGCGCGGTCCGCAAGGGCGCCGCCGGATCGGTGCTCGCCTGGGTGGGGGAACGCGGCGGCAGCGTCCCGGACGAGGCCCGCGCGCTCACCGACCGCATCGCCGGCGCGGGCGGCACCCCGCTGCTGGTGGCCGTGGACGACGGGAGCGGGGCGCGGGTCCTGGGCGTCGTCCACCTCAAGGACGTCGTCAAGGAGGGCATGCCCGAGCGGTTCGCCGAACTGCGCCGGATGGGCATCCGTACGGTCATGATCACCGGCGACAACCCGCTGACCGCGAAGGCCATCGCCCAGGAGGCGGGCGTGGACGACTTCCTCGCCGAGGCCACGCCCGAGGACAAGATGGCCCTCATCAAGCGGGAGCAGGCGGGCGGCGGGCTCGTCGCGATGACCGGCGACGGCACCAACGACGCCCCGGCGCTCGCCCAGGCCGACGTCGGCGTGGCCATGAACACCGGGACCTCGGCCGCCAAGGAGGCCGGGAACATGGTGGACCTGGACTCCGACCCGACGAAGCTGATCGAGATCGTGGAGATCGGCAAGCAGTTGCTGATCACCCGCGGGGCGCTGACCACGTTCTCGCTGGCCAACGACGTCGCCAAGTACTTCGCGATCATCCCCGCGATGTTCGCCGCGGTCCACCCGGGCCTGGACACGCTCAACATCATGGACCTGTCGTCGCCCAGGTCTGCGATCCTCGCCGCCGTGATCTTCAACGCGCTGATCATCGTCGCGCTGGTCCCGCTCGCCCTCAGGGGCGTCCGCTACCGGCCGGGCGGCGCCGCGTCCATGCTCCGGCGCAACCTCGCCGTCTACGGCATCGGCGGACTGATCGCCCCGTTCGCCGGCATCAAGCTCATCGACCTGCTCCTCTCCCTCGTCCCCGGAATCGGCTGACCCGCCATGAACCAGTCCGTACGCAACCCCGCCCGGCAGCTCTGGGCCGCCCTGCGCGCCCTGCTCGTCCTCACCCTGGTGTGCGGCGTTATCTACCCGCTCGCCGTCACCGGCATCGCCCAGGCGTTCATGCCCGGCCGCGCCAACGGCTCCGAGATCACCGCCGGCGGCGAGGTGGTGGGCTCCGCCCTCATCGGCCAGCGCTACGACCTGCCCCTCAAGAAGGGGCAGGAGGTCGCGGCCCCCGACCTCAGGTGGTTCCAGCCGCGCCCCTCCGAGGGGCTCGGCACCAACAGCCTCAACACCCGTTACACGCTGCTCGTCTCCGGCGCGAGCAACCTCTCCGGCGACAACGCGGACCTCATCGAGCGGGTCACCGCCGCCAAGGCCGCCGTCGTCAGGGACAACTCCGTCCCCGGCCATCCGGTCGACCCCGCCCGGGTTCCCGCCGACGCCGTCACCTCGTCCGGCTCCGGACTGGACCCCGACATCTCCCCGGCGTACGCGCACCTCCAGGTCCGCCGTGTCGCGGCCCGCAACCACCTCGCGGCCGACCGGGTCGCCGAGCTGGTCGAGCAGCACACCGACGGGCGCGTCCTCGGCTTCATCGGGGAACCCCGCGTCAATGTCCTCGGACTCAACCTCGCGCTGCGGCGGCTGATGGGCGGTGCCGGGACGCGCTGACGGATACGCCGTGCCCGGGTCCGGCCGCCGCGGCCGTACCCGGGCATTGCCCGGTCCCGTGCCACCTGCACATACTGGCGGCCGACAGACCGAGGACCCACGGGGGAGCGCCATGACCGAGAACACCGCCGACACGAACACCGGCGGGCAGGGCGGCACGGCCGTCGCGGACGGCCCCATGGTCCGCATCGAGGACCTGCACCGCTCCTACGGCTCGGGCGCCGGAGCCGTACACGCGCTGCGTGGCGTCTCCTTCGACGTGCCGCGCGGCGAACTCGTCGCTCTCAAGGGACGCTCCGGTTCCGGCAAGACGACCCTGCTCAACCTCGTCGGCGGCCTCGACAGCCCCGACGGCGGCCGGATCACCGTCGACGGCACCGACCTCTCCTCGCTCGGCGAGAACGGCCTGCTGGAGCTGCGCCGCGACCGCGTCGGCTTCATCTTCCAGTCGTTCGGCCTGATCCCGATCCTGACGGCGGCGGAGAACGTCGGCGTGCCGATGCGGCTGCGCAAGGCCGACCCGAAGGAGCGCGAGGAACGGGTGTCGCTGCTGCTGTCCCTGGTGGGGCTCGCCGACCACGCCGCCCAGCGCCCCGGCGAGCTCTCCGGCGGCCAGCAGCAGCGGGTGGCCATCGCCCGCGCGCTGGCCAACCGGCCCGCCCTGCTGATCGCCGACGAGCCGACCGGACAGCTCGACGCGGAGACCGGCCTCGCGGTGATGGAGCTGCTGCGGGCCGTCGTCCACAGCGAGGGCGTCACCGCACTCGTCGCCACCCACGACGCCCAGCTGCTCGGACTGGCCGACCGGGTGCTGGAGCTCAGCGACGGGCACATCATCGAGCACTGACGTGCGGGCACTGACGTGGGAGCGGTGACAGCCGGGGCGCCGTATCAGGGTTGCGTCAAATCACACCGCCTCCCCACCCCCCGCCCGATATGCCGGAAATTCACAGGGTAGTTTCGACAACGGGCTGTCACGGAGGCAGCCGCCGTTTCGGAAGACGATGGGGCCATGGGGCGCGGCAAACTTCGGATCTACCTCGGTGCGGCACCCGGCGTCGGCAAGACGTACGCGATGCTCGCCGAGGCGCACCGTCGTGTCGAACGGGGCACCGACTGCGTCATCGGCTTCGTCGAGCACCACGGCCGCCCGCGCACCGAGACCATGCTGACCGGCCTCGAAGAGGTCCCGCGCCGCGAGATCGAGCACCGCGCGGCCCTCTTCACCGAGATGGACGTCGACGCCGTCCTGGAACGCGGCCCGGCCGTCGCCCTGGTGGACGAGCTGGCCCACACCAACGTGCCCGGCTCCCGCAACGCCAAGCGCTGGCAGGACGTCGAGGAGCTGCTCCAGGCCGGCATCGACGTGGTCTCCACCGTCAACATCCAGCACCTGGAATCCCTCGGCGACGTGGTCGAGTCCATAACCGGCGTACGCCAGCGCGAGACCGTGCCCGACGAGGTGGTCCGCCGCGCCGACCAGCTGGAACTGGTCGACATGTCGCCCCAGGCCCTGCGCCGCCGCATGGCCCACGGCAACATCTACAAACCGGACCGGATCGACGCCTCCCTGTCCAACTACTTCCGCCCCGGCAACCTCACCGCCCTGCGCGAACTGGCCCTCCTCTGGGTCGCCGACCGGGTGGACGAATACCTCCAGCAGTACCGGGGCGAGCACAACATCCGCACCACCTGGCAGGCCCGCGAACGCATCGTCGTCGGCCTCACCGGAGGCCCCGAGGGCCGCACCCTCATCCGCCGCGCCTCCCGGATGGCGGCCAAGGGCTCGGGCAGCGAGATCCTCGCCGTCTACATCGCCCGCAGCGACGGACTGACCTCGGCCTCGCCCAAGGAACTGGCCGTCCAGCGGACCCTGGTCGAGGACCTGGGCGGCACCTTCCACCACGTCATCGGTGACGACATACCCTCCGCGCTCCTCGCGTTCGCCCGGGGCGTCAACGCCACACAGATCGTCCTCGGCTCCAGCCGCCGCAAGGCCTGGCAGTACATCTACGGACCCGGCGTCGGCGCCACCGTCGCCCGCGAGTCCGGCCCCGACCTCGACGTCCACATCGTCACCCACGACGAGGTCGCCAAGGGCCGGGGCCTGCCCATCGCCCGCGGCGCCCGGCTCGGCCGGGCCCGCATCATCTGGGGCTGGGGGGTCGGCGTCGGCGGTCCCGTCCTCCTCGCCGTGCTCCTCAAGGCCCTGGAGCCCGGCCCCGGGCTCGCCAACGACGTCCTGCTCTTCCTCTTCATGACCGTCGCCGCCGCCCTCATCGGCGGACTGCTGCCCGCCCTCGCGTCCGCCGCCGCCGGCTCCCTGCTGCTGAACTACTGGTTCACCCCGCCCACCCACACCCTCACCGTCCAGGACCCGGAGAACTTCGTCGCCATCGTGATCTTCTTCGCGGTGGCGGTCGCGGTGGCCTCCGTCGTGGACCTCGCGGCCCGCCGCACCCACCAGGCCGCCCGGCTGCGCGCGGAGTCCGAGATCCTGTCGTTCCTGGCCGGCAGCGTGCTGCGCGGCGAGACCACGCTGGCCGCGCTCCTGGACCGGGTCCGCGAGACCTTCGGCATGGGGTCCGTCGCCCTGCTGGAGCGGCAGAGCGACGTCGACCCGTGGACGTGCGCCGGGAGCGTGGGCCCGGCACCGGTCGCCCGCCCCGAGGACGCCGACGTGGATATGCCCGTCGGCGACCACATGGCCCTGGCCCTGTCCGGCCGCGTGCTGCCCGCCGAGGACCGCCGGGTGCTCGGCGCCTTCGCCGCCCAGGCCGCCGTCGTCCTGGACCGCCAGCGCCTGGTGGACGAGGCGGAGGAGGCCCGCAGGCTCGCCGAGGGCAACCGCATCAGGACCGCGCTGCTGGCCGCCGTCAGCCACGACCTGCGTACTCCGCTCGCCGCCATCAAGGCCGCCGTCAGCTCCCTGCGCTCCGACGACGTCGCCTGGTCCGACGACGACGAGGCCGAGTTCCTCGAAGGCATCGAGGCCGGTGCCGACCGCCTCGACCACCTCGTCGGCAACCTCCTCGACATGTCCCGCCTCCAGACCGGCACGGTCACCCCGCTGATCCGGGAGATCGACCTGGACGAGGTGGTGCCCATGGCCCTGGGCGGCGTCCCGGAGGACAGCGTCGACCTGGACATCCCCGAGACGCTGCCCATGGTCGCCGTCGACCCAGGGCTCCTGGAGCGGGCCGTCGCCAACGTCGTGGAGAACGCCGTCAAGTACAGCCCCGACGGCGACCGCGTCACCGTCGCCGCCAGCGCGCTCGGTACCCGCGTCGAACTCCGGGTCGCCGACCGCGGCCGCGGCGTCCCCGACGAGGGCAAGGAGCGCATCTTCGAACCCTTCCAGCGCTACGGCGACGCCCCGCGCGGCGCCGGAGTGGGCCTCGGCCTCGCGGTGGCCCGCGGATTCGCCGAGTCCATGGGCGGCACGCTCGACGCCGAGGACACCCCCGGCGGCGGCCTCACCATGGTCCTGACCCTCAAGGCGGCCCCGGGCCACGCCTCCGTTCCCCGCGCGGACGACGGGAAACTCCTGGACGACGGAAAGCTCCTGGACGACAGGGGACTCCCGACCGGCCCCACCCACAGCAGAAAGGCAGGACCGCGATGACCAGGGTGCTTGTGGTCGACGACGAGCCGCAGATCGTACGCGCCCTCGTGATCAACCTGAAGGCGCGCAGATACGAGGTGGACGCCGCGCCCGACGGGGCGACCGCCCTCCAGCTCGCCGCCGCCCGCCACCCCGACGTCGTCGTCCTGGACCTCGGGCTGCCCGACATGGACGGCGTCGACGTGATCAGGGGCCTGCGCGGCTGGACCAGGGTGCCGATCCTGGTGCTCTCGGCCCGCCACACCTCCGACGAGAAGGTCGAGGCGCTGGACGCGGGGGCGGACGACTACGTGACCAAGCCGTTCGGCATGGACGAGCTGCTGGCCCGGCTGCGGGCGGCGGTGCGCCGCGCCGAGCCCGTGAGCCAGGCCGGCGCCGACGAGGCCGAGATCGTGGAGACCGAGGGCTTCACCGTCGACCTCGCCGCCAAGAAGGTCCACCGCGGGGGGCGCGACGTACGGCTCACACCCACCGAGTGGCACCTGCTGGAGGTCCTGGTCCGCAACGGCGGCCGGCTCGTCAGCCAGCGCAGGCTGCTCCAGGAGGTCTGGGGACCGTCGTACGGCACCGAGACCAACTACCTGCGCGTCTACATGGCCCAGCTGAGGCGCAAACTGGAGGCCGACCCCTCCCACCCCCGCCACTTCGTCACCGAACCCGGCATGGGTTACCGCTTCGAACGCTCCTGAACCCGGCGACCGGGCGCATTCACGCCCCCCGTTCGAGTGAGACGGCGACCACCCGCGACGACCTCGCGGGACCGGTACCCTTCGGGTATGAGTGCTGTTCCTCGATTCGAGAAGCCCCACAAGGCCGACCGGCCTTCCGGGCGCTTCCGGCGGATGCTCGACCGCCTTGCCAGCTCCCAGGAGGACCTGGAGTGCGAGGAGCTGGAGGAGGACGCGCAGGCGTCGGGGTGCACCCGGATCTCCGAATGCACCGACCGCCAGATCGTGAAGGTCACTGGTACCTTGCGGACGGTGACCCTGCGGCCGCGCGCCGGAGTGCCCGCCCTGGAGGCGGAGATCTTCGACGGCACCGCACCGCTCGACGTGGTCTGGCTCGGCCGCCGCTCCATCGTGGGCATAGAACCGGGCCGCAAGCTCATCGCCTCCGGCCGGATCGCGATGAGCCACGGGCGCAGGGTGCTGTTCAACCCCAAATACGAACTCCGACCGCTCGGCAAGGAGTAGCCGGTGACGTCTCTCGACAAGCCGACGTCCGACACGGACCGCACCACCGACCAGCAGGAGGCCGATGCCAGGGCGGTGACCGAGGCAGCGCTCTTCGAGGCCTTCGGTGGCGTGCGGGGCATGGTGGAGACCGTCCTGCCCGGACTGCTCTTCGTCACGATCTTCACCATCGACAAGAACCTGACCAACTCGGCCATCGCGGCCGTCGCGGTGTCGCTGGCGCTCGTGGCCGTCCGGCTGATCCGCAAGGACACCGTCAAGCACGCCTTCAGCGGTGTCTTCGGGGTGGCCTTCGGCGTGGTCTTCGCCAAGATGACGGGCAACGCCAAGGACTTCTACCTCCCGGGCATGCTCTACACCCTGGGCCTCGCCCTGGCCTATCTGGTCAGCACGGTCGCCGGCCTCCCGCTGATCGGCCTCATCCTGGGCCCGGTCTTCAAGGAGAACCTCTCCTGGCGCACCCGTAACCCCGGCCGCAAGAAGGCCTACGCCAAGGCCAGCTACGCCTGGGGCCTGATCCTGCTCGCCAAGTGCGCGATCCTCTTCCCGCTGTACTGGTGGGCCGACACCACCCAGTTCGGCTGGGTGCTGGTCGCCCTGAAGATCCCGCCGTTCCTGCTGGCGGTCTACCTCACCTGGGTCTTCCTCGCCAAGGCTCCGCCGCCCATCGACGTCTTCGCCGAGATGGAGGCCGAGGAACAGGCCGAGAAGGCACGCAAGGAGGCGGCCGCCGCCGAAGCGGCCCGCGGCCAGGAGTTCTGAAACCACGCGAGAGGGCCTGTCACCAGGGGTGACAGGCCCTCTCGCGTGTGCCGCCGCTGTCCTACTTCCCAGGATCGCCCTGGCGCACCGACAGCAGATCCTCCAACTGCTCCTCGCGCGCCTGCGCGGCCACGAACAGCAGCTCGTCACCCGCCTCCAGGCTCTCCTCCGGGCTCGGCGTCAGCACCCGCTGCCCCCGGATGATCGTCACCAGCGAGGTGTCCTCCGGCCAGGCGACCTCCCCGACCTGCGTACCCGCCAGGGCCGACTCCGGCGGCAGCGTCAGCTCCACCAGGTTCGCGTCACCGTGGCTGAAGCGCAGCAGCCGGACCAGATCGCCGACACTCACCGCCTCCTCCACCAGCGCCGACATCAGGCGCGGCGTCGAGACCGCCACATCGACGCCCCACGACTCGTTGAACAGCCACTCGTTCTTCGGGTTGTTCACCCGGGCGACGACCCGCGGAACGCCGTACTCCGTCTTGGCGAGCAGCGAGACGACCAGGTTCACCTTGTCGTCGCCGGTCGCCGCGATCACGACGTTGCAGCGCTGCAACGCCGCCTCGTCCAGCGACGTGATCTCACAGGCATCCGCCAGCAGCCACTCGGCCATCGGCACCCGCTCCACCGAAATGGCGGTCGGCGCCTTGTCCACGAGCAGCACCTCGTGCCCGTTCTCCAGCAGCTCGCCCGCGATGGAACGGCCCACCGCACCGGCCCCGGCAATCGCGACACGCATCAGTGACCGCCCTCCTCAGGGCCCTCGGCGAACGCCGCCTCGACCTTCGCGATCTCGTCCGTACGCATCATCACGTGGACGAGGTCGCCCTCCTGGAGCACCGTCTGCGACGACGGCAGGATGGCCTCGCCCAACCGGGTGAGGAAGGCGACACGCACGCCCGTCTCCTCCTGCAACGTGCTGATCTTGTGGCCGATCCAGGACGGCGTGGTGTGGACCTCCGCGAGCTGCACACCACCGCTCGGATCCCGCCACAGCGGCTCCGCGCCCGAGGGCAGCAGCCGGCGCAGCATCTGGTCCGCCGTCCAGCGCACGGTGGCCACCGTGGGGATGCCCAGGCGCTGGTACACCTCGGCGCGCCGGGGGTCGTAGATCCTCGCCGCGACGTTGTCGATGCCGAACATCTCGCGCGCCACCCGGGCCGCGATGATGTTCGAGTTGTCGCCGCTGCTCACCGCGGCGAACGCCCCGGCCTCCTCGATCCCCGCCTCACGCAGGGTGTCCTGGTCGAAACCGACCCCCGTGACGCGACGTCCGCCGAACCCGGAGCCGAGGCGCCGGAACGCCGTGGGGTCCTGGTCGATGACGGCGACCGTGTGCCCCTGCTGCTCCAGGGTCTGCGCGAGAGCGGCTCCCACTCGCCCGCAGCCCATGATGACGATGTGCACCTTGCGCCTACCTCGCAGTCCTGGTCGTCCGGCTGACCTGCGAAAACACCCTGCTCACACTCTTTCCTCGGCTGGCCGGGCAAACAACGGGGCAACGGTGTTTCCCGTCGCCCGGATACGAGCTTATGCCGCGCCGGATACCTTGCCTCATCCGAGTGCGCGCAACGCGGTGCCGCGGGGCCACGGTGCCAGGATTCCGTTAAGGATTTCGCGTCGCTCCCGTCCGAGTGCAGGAGATTGGCGGGCCACGCCGGTCGTGCGGGGGCAGGCCCCATACAGAACCCTTACGATCCCAGCGTGTCCAAACTGACCGACGTGCCCAAACGGATTCTGATCGGACGGGCCCTGCGCAGCGACAGGCTGGGGGAGACGCTCCTCCCCAAGCGCATCGCACTTCCCGTCTTCGCATCCGACCCGCTGTCCTCGGTGGCGTACGCACCCGGAGAAGTCCTCCTGGTGCTGTCCATCGCGGGTGTGTCGGCCTACCACTTCAGCCCGTGGATCGCGGTCGCGGTCGTGGTCCTCATGTTCACGGTCGTCGCCTCCTACCGGCAGAACGTGCACGCCTACCCGAGCGGCGGCGGCGACTACGAGGTCGCCACCACCAACCTCGGTCCCAAGGCCGGTCTGACCGTGGCCAGCGCCCTGCTGGTCGACTACATCATGACCGTCGCCGTGTCGATCGCCTCCGGGGTGGAGAACCTCGGCTCGGCGATCCCCTTCGTCGTCGAGCACAAGACGGGGTGCGCGGTCGCGGCCATCGTGCTGCTGACGGTGATGAACCTGCGCGGCGTCAAGGAGTCCGGCAAGCTCTTCGCCATCCCCACCTACCTCTTCGTGGCCGGCGTCTTCATCATGCTCATCTGGGGCGCCTTCCGCGGTCTCGTCCTCGGCGACACCATGCGCGCCCCGACCGCCGCGTACACGATCAAGGCCGAGCACCAGGGCCTGGCCGGCTTCGCCCTCGTCTTCCTGCTGCTGCGCGCCTTCTCCTCCGGCTGCGCGGCGCTCACCGGTGTCGAGGCGATCAGCAACGGTGTACCCGCGTTCCGCAAGCCCAAGAGCAAGAACGCCGCGACCACCCTCGCCATGATGGGCCTGCTCGCCGTCACCATGTTCTGCGGCATCATCGCGCTGGCCATGGCCACCGACGTCAAGATGGCCGAGAACCCGGCGACGGACCTGGTCCGCGACGGCTCCCCGGTCGGCTCCGGCTTCGTCCAGGACCCGGTCATCTCCCAGGTCGCGGCCGCGGTCTTCGGCGACGGCACGTTCTTCTTCGTCATCCTCGCCGCCGCCACCGCCCTCGTCCTCTTCCTGGCCGCCAACACCGCGTACAACGGCTTCCCGCTGCTCGGCTCGATCCTGGCCCAGGACCGCTACCTGCCCCGCCAGCTGCACACCCGCGGGGACCGGCTCGCCTTCTCCAACGGCATCGTGCTGCTGGCCGGCGCCGCGATCCTGCTGGTCGTCGTCTACGGCGCCGACTCGACCCGGCTGATCCAGCTGTACATCGTCGGCGTGTTCGTCTCCTTCACGCTCAGCCAGACCGGCATGGTCCGGCACTGGAACCGCCACCTGCGCGTGGAGCGGGACCAGGCCAAGCGCCGCCACATGGTCCGCTCCCGCGCGATCAACACCTTCGGCGCCTTCTTCACCGGCCTGGTGCTCGTCGTCGTCCTCGCCACCAAATTCACCCACGGCGCCTGGGTGGCGCTGCTCGGTATGGTGATCTTCTTCGGCACGATGACCGCGATCCGCAAGCACTACGACCGGGTCGCCGAGGAGATCGCCGCCGACGCCGCCGCCCCCGACGAGTCCATCCGCCCCTCCCGGGTCCACTCGATCGTCCTGGTCTCCAAGCTCCACCGCCCCACCCTGCGCGCGCTCGCCTACGCCAAGCTCATCCGTACGGACCACCTGGAGGCACTCTCCATCAGCGTGGACCCGGCCGAGACGAAGGCGCTCAGGGAGGACTGGGAGCGGCGCGGCATCAACGTACCGCTGAAGATCCTCGACTCGCCCTACCGCGAGGTGACCCGCCCGGTCATCGAATACGTGAAGAGCCTGCGCCGGGAGAGCCCGCGCGATGTGGTGAGCGTCTACATCCCGGAGTACGTCGTCGGCCACTGGTACGAGCACCTGCTGCACAACCAGAGCGCCCTGCGGCTCAAGGGCCGGCTGCTCTTCACCCCCGGCGTGATGGTCACCTCGGTCCCGTACCAGCTGGAGTCCTCCGAGGCGGCCAAGAAGCGCGCACGCAGGCGCGCGGACTGGATCGCCCCCGGCTCGGTGCGCCGCGGCCCGGTGGAACGCAAGCACAAGGACCCGACGCCGAAGGGCTGAGGCGGGGTACCCCGGGGGACCCCTGGGAGGTCTTCCGATGGTCGGCGGCCGGACGAGACCGACGTAGACTCGTAGGTTGTTGTCCGGCCGTCGGCCACCCCCCTTCCCTTGGAGCCCGCCCCTCATGCAGAACGAATCCACGTCGCCGCAGTCCGGGGAGACACAGACCGGGGAGACGCGGCCGGAGTCGCTCATCGGGCGGGAGTACGAGGTCGAGGTCGGTCCGGTCGCGCACGGCGGCCACTGCATCGCGCGGACGGACGAGGGCCGCGTCCTGTTCGTACGCCACACCCTGCCCGGCGAGAAGATCGTCGCGAAGGTCACCGACGGCGACAACGACTCGCGCTTCCTGCGCGCGGACGCGGTACGGATCATCGAGGCGTCCAAGGACCGGGTGAAGGCCCCCTGCCCGTTCGCGGGCCCCGGCAAGTGCGGCGGCTGCGACTGGCAGCACGCCAAGCCGGGCGCCCAGCGCCGCCTCAAGGGCGAGGTCATCGCGGAGCAGCTCCAGCGCCTCGCGGGCCTCACCCCCGAGGAGGCCGGCTGGGACGGTACGGTCATGCCGGCCGAGGGCGACAAGCTCCCGGCGGGCGAGGTGCCCGCCTGGCGCACCCGCGTCCAGTACGCCATCGACGAGGACGGCCGCGTCGGCCTCCGCAAGCACCGCTCGCACGACGTCGAGATCATCGACCACTGCATGATCGCCGCGCCCGGTGTCTCCGAGCTCGGCGTCGAGAAGCAGGACTGGCCCCAGATGGCCACGGTCGAGGCCATCTCCGCCACCGGCTCCCACGACCGCCAGGTCATCCTCACCCCCCGCACGGGCGGCCGCCTCCCCCTCGTCGAGCTGGACAAGCCCGTCTCGGTCCTCCGCGTCGACGAGCGCGACGGCGGCGTCCACCGCGTCCACGGCCGCGGCTTCGTCCGCGAACGCGCCGACGACCGCACCTACCGCGTCGGCTCCGGCGGCTTCTGGCAGGTCCACCCCCAGGCCGCCGACACCCTCGTCCGCGCCGTCATGCAGGGCCTGCTGCCCCGCAAGAACGACACCGCCCTCGACCTCTACTGCGGCGTCGGCCTCTTCGCCGGCGCCATCGGCCAGCGCATCGGCGAGAAGGGCGCGGTCCTCGGCATCGAGTCCGGCAAGCGCGCGGTCGAGGACGCCCGCCACAACCTCAAGGACCTCGACCGCGTCCGCATCGAACACGGCAAGGTCGACCAGGTCCTGCCCCGCACGGGCATCACCGAATGCGACCTCATCGTCCTGGACCCGCCCCGCGCGGGCGCCGGCAAGGCCACGGTGAAGCAGCTGGTGGGCCTGGGCGCCCGCCGCATCGCATACGTGGCCTGCGACCCGGCGGCGCTGGCGAGGGACCTGGCGTACTTCCGGGAGGGCGGATACCGGGTGCGGACGCTGCGGGCGTTCGATCTGTTTCCTATGACGCATCATGTCGAGTGCGTCGCGATCCTTGAGCCTGCGGGCAAGGGTGCCTGACCTCCGTTTTTGCTCCTCCTGTGGGTCTCGACCTTTCCTCTCCGTGTAGCGGTTCGATCGGACGGATCGCTCCTTGAGGGCTCTCTGACCAGCGAATTCGCGAACGAGGCGCTTGCAGCGGCGACGCCCTCCAGTGGCTTCTGCGGGGTTCTTGACGCTCGGGTGACGCTCGAAAAGGAAGTCTTCGGGTCTCCGCGTTGGCGATGCGCATGGCCGCCTGGCCCCACGCTCCGCGGAGCCGAGCGCCACCCGACCGCACTTGATACCGTCCTGGTATCATCCTTGTATGGCGATGACACTTCGACTCCCGGATGACCTTGACGCGAAGCTCACTGAGCGGGCCCGTCGGGAGGGCCGCAGTAAGCAGGAACTCGCCATTGAGGCCATCCGTGACGCGCAGGACCGGGCCGAGCTGAAGGTCGATGACGTCCTGGCCGAGCTGATGGACAGCGATGCGGAGATCCTGGACTACCTGAAGTGACCGACGTGCGCTACATCCAGGTCGACGAAATCCTGGCCATCGCCCGTACGGTCAACGGTACGGAGCACAGCGTGCGTGACATGGGTCTTCTGGTGTCGGCGATTGAGCGACCCCGGACGAACGTGTTCGGAGCCGAGCTGTATCCCACGCTGCACGAGAAGGCCGCGGCATTGCTGCACTCCGTCGCCCGCAACCATGCGCTGATCGACGGCAACAAGCGCACCGCCTGGCTTGCCATGCGTGTCTTCCTGCGGTTCAACGGCGTCAGCGCGAGTACCGTCCCGCCGCCCGTTTCCGTGGCCGGGCCGTTCGTCGAGGAAGTCGCGCAGGACAACGTCGATGTACCGGCGATCGCCAAGCGCCTCGCGACCTGGTTCCCTGTTTCCTGACGTTCGACGAGGCAGGGGCGCCTCATGTGGACTGCATGGCGATTCTGGAGCTAATGGGAAGGGGATCTGAGCTGCGGTTTCGTGGGTTGCTCAGGCGCAGCCGGGCATGCTCGACGCTTGCGTTCCAATCCCGGACCCAGCCCAGGCGCTGAGCTGTGCCTGTTGCGTGTGGTTAACCTGGCCATAGGTGACTACGACTGCCAGCGTGCGACCAATGCCGTCCACGGAGTGGTGGATCTTTCTCGTCCGGCCGTTACAGGATCGGCCTATTGCGTGGTTGGCTGGCTGGCCCCTGGCGTTAGGGGCGCTGGTGTGTCTCTCCGGCCGGGCCGTGTTCGTGGCGTTAACGCTTCGGTTCCACAGAATTCGTGAACGCGGTAAGCGGATTCGATCGTCGGCCATCACAAAGTGACGAAAGCGGCACATGAAACCTAAGGATGGGCATACTCTGCGGGGATTACCGCAGGTGGGCCGGGGCGGCCTGTAGTGCGGCGGAGGTTTCATGGGTGGGGACCCGTATGTGTCAGCAAAAGGGGCCGGTGAGGGTGAGTGGACGGGGGCGCTGGATCCGTACGGTGACAGGGCTCTCCTGACCGCTGCCATGGCGGAGGGCTACGACGCCGTCCCCTACCAGGAACGCAGTCGGCTGCGGAGCTATCTCGAAGCGGTTGTCGCGGCCCGTCCGGCGCCGGTGCACACCACCGTCGCCTTCAACGCCGTGTACTTCGGGTATGCCCTCGGAGGCGACGGCTATGGCGGAAGCCCGCTGTGCCTCGACGACTTCCCCGTCATCACCTTCGGCGAGTGCGCTCCCGTGCTCCCGGTCGGTGCCATGGTGTGTGTCGCCACCGGGTCGGACCCGCTCTACGCCGAGATCGTCTACCGGGAGGGCGCGCACACGGAGGTGGGCGCGCTCGGTGACGTACCGGCCTGGGTGTCGGGGGCGCCCGTGGGCGCAGAAGGTCCGGGGAGGCCGGGTGCGAATGCCGCGCCACGGCGCAGAGAATTGCTGGTCCCGGACTTCCACGCCTTCGGTCCGGCCCTGAGCCTTTCACCGGCTCAGCTTCATCGCTTGCGCACGCGCGGGCGATGGATCAATGAGGACGGGCATGTCGTCGTCGACGTGTGCTACCCGTCCTTGCGAGAAGCCCAACGCGACGATCTGACGGCCTACGCGGAACATCTCCTGACGACGGCTCGGGAGCAGCTGCTCAGCCCCTTCATCCCTGTTTCCCTTGCTTCCCTGGTGGGAGGCAAGCACGACGACGATCTGCGGGCCGGACTGTTAGGTCTCCTCGACACGGTGCGGGGTGTCCTTAATTCCAGTACCGTGTTGCGCACCTGGGGTCACTACGTCATGACCCGCACCTCCCTCGCGGACTGCTGGCGGGACACCGGACCGCTGGGCGGCGACGACCTGAGGACCCTCGTGGCCGCGGTCGAGCGCGCAGCCACCCCGGCGAGACGACGACACGGCCTCCTCGCTCCGGTCACTGTGTACACGGCGGTCGGACCACGGCTCCGCGGTTTTCCCGGGACGGCGGAACGGCTCAGGGGGGTGGGGTACGCCGCTGCGGTGTGCCGGGCGAACGTGGCGCTCGCCGACGTGGTCCAAGGGGACAGCGACCAGGGTCTGTTCGGCAACGGCTCCCGGATCACGCTCGACGACGCCGTCGAGGGGGGAGGGGTATGGCGGTCCCACCATCCTGGCGACGCGGAGGCACCCGGAAACCCTCTGGTCCCGGCCGGGCGCGGCTGGAACTCCACACTGCTGGCACTGCCTGAGCCGGAAACGGAAGCGGAGCTGGAACCGGTAGATGCGCCCCTCGCCGACGACGACGCCCTCGGCGCCGGCGAACTTCTGCGAAGCGACGCGCAGGAGATCGTCTGGCGGGCGCCTCTGCGGCTGGCCCATCTCATCGACGGCTGGTTCCCCCTGCCTCCGTATGTCGCGGAGGAGCTTCGCCGGTCGCACGGCGCGCACCCCACGCTTCGCCTCGAACTCGACCATGCTGGTGAGACGTTGGACCAGAAGGAGACTGTGCAGGACATCGCGGCCGAACTCGGGCACGACTCGCTTCGGTTGACGGGAATCGTCTGGCCCGGTGACTTCTTCGCCGGCCTGATGCTGGAGCTGCGCCGGCTCCGTGGCGACACGATCATTCGGCTGGCCACCACACGGTTGAAGGAATCGGTGCGGGCCGGTGACCGTGAGACGGGGCACTGTTACGACCCTCGCGTACTCACCAGGGAAGATGTGCCGGGCAGC
This sequence comes from Streptomyces sp. Mut1, assembly GCF_030719295.1. Lineage (NCBI taxonomy): Bacteria > Bacillati > Actinomycetota > Actinomycetes > Kitasatosporales > Streptomycetaceae > Streptomyces > Streptomyces castrisilvae. The sequence continues at coordinate 6,062,386 of NZ_CP120997.1, forward strand.
AGCCGCCACGGTGACAGCGCGGCCGGGCTGGGTCCCCGGCAACTAGTGATGCGCACCGTGCGCCGTTGCGGCCTGCTCACCCTGGACGGCCATGCCCTGATGGACCGGTCGGTCCTGCCGAGGGCGGTCTACGGAAGCCGACCGGCCCGGTCGCAGGCCGCCGCCCTGGACTGGGCTGTCGCCGAACTGCTCGCTGGGCGTCTTCTGGAGGCGGCCCTAGGCAGCATGGACGCCTGGGGGCAACCGCACTTCCCCCCGCGTGACGGACAACGGAGCATTCCCCTAATCGGCTACCGCCCCGCCAGGCCGCGGGTGATACGTCCGTGGGGCGGTGGCGAATCGGACCTTGAGGGACTGCACGGCGCTCAGTTCGTCGCAGGTCATCTGCGCCGCTTGCGGCCGGGGTGTCTGCCCAGCGACGTTCAGCGCGCGGCCTTCCGGGAGCACTGCCGCAGGCTCGGCAAGGCGGACGGCTGGGAACTGCCGTCCGGCTACACGTTCGTTACCGAGCACACGCGCGGCCACTGACCTTCCGCGCGTCCACGGCTCCGGCCCACACTTCTTTCCGTCGCTCAAAGCCTCCTTCCGCTCACCCACAGAAACGGAGTGCGTGTACATGCAGGACTGCTACCGCGTTGTCACAGAGCCGCCATGGTCCCCGCCGAGCGTCTCGGCCGAGGATCTGGAAGGCATGGCTGCCGCGCTCAATGCCTTGGACTCCCCGGCCGTCGCCGCTCTGAACGACCTCACGGCGGACATGGTGGAACTTGCTTTCAACTCGCTGCGACCCAAGCAGCGCCAGGAGTTGCTCACCAGTCTGGGCATCCGCATGTCGGCCCCCCGACGGGTGAGCACTGCTCTGTGCCGGGACGTCCTCACCAGGCTGCGGCGCGAGGCGCGGCAGCACACCTGCACATGTGGGATCAAGGGACTCACGGGCACTGTGATGAACCAGGTCGGCGACTTCGTCCTGGCGCACGACGGGGAGCCGGTTCCCGACCCTGTTGCCCGCTGGGGCGCCACGCTGGTCAGGGCTACCGTGTTTGCGTGGTGTAACGCCTCCGTCACCGACGCCCACATCCTTGCCTGGGCTGCGGACCAGGACTGGTTCGGGGCGACGGCCGACGATGAGGAGGCGGCCCGGCTCGCCGCCGTCGCTGCCGCGGCGCGGCCCCTCGTGGAGACGTACCCCGATTTCGCCTTTGGATCGACAGAAGACGACGGGCTGGCGCTCGCGGAGGGCAGTGAACCAGGGCGCGCTGCCATCACCGACCGGCCGGTCATCGGCGCCCCGGAGACCGCAGCAGCGGACCCCGGCACTTCGCACGAGAAGACCGCAATCACGTCCGACAGCACAGGGACCAAGGTGGGCACAGCTTCCGAGGAGGCATGTCGGAAGCTGGAGTCCGCCCTGGCGCGGGCCCGCCAGGCCGCGGAGGAGGTCACCGATGCGGTCATGGACGGTCGCCCTCCGCAGGACGAGGACCTGGCTAGGCTCGCTGCGCTGAGCACTGTTTTCAACGATGTGGACGCGGTGTTCCGGGTTGCCGGGATCGAGGGGGTGCCTCTTCGCCTAGAGGACATGACGCGTGCTGCGCATGCACACCGGACAGCGCGGGAGCGTGACCTCCAGGCCCGCGAGTCGCTGCGGGAACTGCTGGATGTCGCCTGCCGCCCGGACAGCTCCGCCGCTGCCGCCGCTGCCGCCGGGGCCGTGCGCGGCGCGGCTCGCCGCCTGCTGGACGAGCCGGTGTGGGAGGAGCTGCACCACGAGGAGAGCGCCGCGCTCGCTGCCTTGGCTCAGCTCATTAGGCTGGGACGACAGGCGGATGCCGCCACGGAGATCCTGGCGCTGCAGGGAGAAGTCGTACGGGTCCTGCCCACGTGCGCCATGGCCGTGCTCATCGCTCCCGAGCTGATGCTGGACCAGCCGATGGATGGTCCGGTGTGCCCCGCCGGCAGCGACGTGGCACACGGCACCGCCGAATCCGCCGATGCCCAGACGACCGCAGAACACGAAACCGTGCAGTCGGCCGCATCGACCGAGACGATTGCGCCCCAGCCCGCCGCCGAGCCGGAAACCACCACGACCGCTGTGCCGGTGCCCGCCCCCGGGGCAGACGTCGGGCTGGCCGCCGACAGCGACTCGGCGCCCTCCACCTCCGCTGACGCGCCCGTCCAGGCACTCGCCGCACCCACGCTTTCCCCCGTCGAGGACATGCTCATCCAGGAAGCGGCCCCGGCGGGTGGTGACGTCACCGATGAGGCCGCTATCGAGGGGGTCCTGGCGCGTTTGATCATGGAACGGCGCTTCGGACTCGCCCACCATGTGTCAAGGGCTGCCGGCCACCCCGAGCCCCAGGTGGCGGCGGTCCGCCTGGCCGGTGCCGCGGCGTTGCTCACGTCCGGGGACAGCCAGAGTGCCCGGCTGACGGCGGACCTGCTCCAGAGGTACGGCGGATATGCGGGCCAGGACACCGAGGGCATCGAACTCCTCCTGCTGCCCGCCCTGCTGACTATCGCGCTGATCAGCGGTGACCACGCTGCGGGCGCTCAGCTCAAGGCGCTGGTGCCGAGGCTCCCGGGCCGGCTGGCGGATGCGGCGGCCGCCGTCGCCGACCGTGCCCTCAGCGGTGCCCTGCTGATCGCTTCGCCGCTGGTCGCCGACGTCTCCGGGACCGAGGCCCGGCTGCGGGAACTACGCGATCAGAGTCGTGCCCTGCTCTCGCCACAGCGGCTGCGGTTCGCACGGGCGACGGAGATCGCCAAACGCTGGCTTGCCCCCGACGGGATGCTCGGCTCGCTGTTCACGACCGTCGTCGGCGACGACCGCGACGCGCTGCAGCAGGTGCGTGAGCAGGCCGATCGGCTGTCGAAACTGGCCGAGGTCAACAGCGAGATCGACCGCATGGACCGCAAGTACCGCTCGTCCAGCGGCAAGCCGCTCCAGGGCTCCGGGCGGCAGGATCTGGTGCATCTCGTGGAGCGGGCCGTCAGCCTGGTCAAGGAGTGGTGCCTGGCGGTCGACGGCACCCGTCGCGGCGACCGTTCCGACGGCAGCCGGGCGGTCAAGGAGGTTGCCTCCCTGCGCCAGTCCTTGCTAAACGGCAGGGAAGCGGCGCTGGGCGAACTGGAGCGGTTGGCGCGGCGCCCGGACGCCCTCTCGGGCGCGATGGCCTGGGCGGCTCACACCTCGATGGAGGAGCTGTTCGCTCTGCTGGCTGATGCCACCGTGACCACGGGTTCCGGCGGTCCCGTCGACCCAGCGCTCGTTCTGGACGCGGAGCTGCTGAAGGTGTGTGACACCCGTGACGAGCGGCCGTCGCTCGACGAACTGCTGACCGCGGTCCACCGGAGCTGGCAGGAGGCACTGGACGAGCGGCTCTCCCACGACGCGTTCACCGCGGCTCGTGACATCGTCGAGCTGGCCGGGCGCGGGTTGTTGCCTGCCGCTGGGGCGGGGGAGTTCGTCCCGCCTGCGGAAGCCGAGATCGACGACAGGGAGGCCACCCGGCGTGCGCAGCTGCGGAAGGCACACGACGCACTCGTCGCCGAGCTGCACCGTGCCCAGGCTGACGGTGCCGTGACCGAGGATCAGGACCTGGGTCTTCAAGAGTTGCTCGCCGACGCCCACAACAGCCTTGAAATCGGTGAACGACACGACCTGCTGCACGTGCGGCGGGCGCTCGACACGGTACGGAGTGGCCTGCCGGCCTTCCGGGAGCAGGCGGCGGACCGAATCCGGGCTCGGCTCGACGCCCTGGATCCTTCCGTAGAAGAGCGGGCCCAGGTCCTGCGACGCCTGGAGACGAACGACCTGGCCACCGCTGCTGACCTCGTCTACTTCCTGGAGATCGGCGAGCCGGTCCCGGAGATCGAGGGCGGCGAGTCCCATCTGACCGAGTTCTTCCCGGCCGTGCCCGACGGCCTGCCAGGAGGGATCGACCATGAGCTCGTCGACCTGGTCCGGTCCGGCGGAAAGCATCCGATGGTCCCCGTCCTGGACTACGGCGGCCTCTCGACCGATGAGGCGGCGCTGGCGGCCGACGCCCTCGGCGAGTGGCGCGCGCTTGCCGCCACCGAACGCAAGGACCGGCTCCAGGTGGCTCCGACGCGACAGGTGCCGCCTCTCCTCAAGCTCCTCGGCTACGACGCCAAGAGCGCCAGGCCGCTCGACGACCGATCCCAGCACCGGCGGGAATACCGTCTTTTCGAAGCAACCGGCGTGGAGATCAACGGTAGAGCGAAAGCGCCCGCGTTCGGCTCGCAGATCAAAGAGCAGGGCGGCAACCTGCGGGTGATGATGGTCTGGGGCCGACCGCCCGCCAAGGTCATCATGAGCTGGGCGGAGCGCGACACCAGCGGAGCGAGCCTTCTCGTTGTCTACTTCGGCACACTGAGCTGTGAAGCCCGAGTCGAACTCGCCGCCGGTTCTGATCGGTTGCAGCCGCTGCTCGTGGTGGACGATGCCGCCCTCGCCTATCTCGCGGCCTGCGGCAACCGCCAGGTCAGCGCCGCCACGCAGACCCTGCTGCCCTTCTCCGGCGTCAACCCGTACATCAGGGAGAAGCGCGGCCGGATCGGCGGCGAGATGTTCTACGGCCGCGACGCCGAACGTAAGAGCATCCTCGATCCGCGCGGCACCCAGGTCATCTACGGGGGCCGGGGCCTGGGCAAGTCGGCGCTGCTCGCCGACGCCGGGGAACTGTTCACGGAGCAGCGCCCCGGATATCACCAGACGGTGTACATCAACCTCGACCAGGAGAACATCGGCAAGGGCAGCTCGCGCGGGCCGGAGGCGCTGTGGAGCGTCCTCCTGAGAGAGCTGACCGTGGCACAGGTACTCGATGACCGGCCGCAAGGGTCCGGAAAGCGACAAGAGGCCTCCGAGCGGGTGCGCGCCGGCATCCGTGCCTGGCTGGACGGAGACTCCCGTCGCCGACTACTGATCCTGCTCGACGAGTGCGACCAGTTCTTCGAGGCCGACGCCCCGAGGTTCGACCAGACCAAGAAGCTCAAGGGCCTCGGGTCCGACACCAAGGACGCGGCAAAGGTCGTATTCGCCGGACTTCACTCCGTGCAGCGCTTCTCCAAGCTGGCGAGCAACGGGCCGTTCGGCCACCTCGCTCAGACCCCGAAGGTGATCGGCCCGCTGGCTCCCCAGTCGGCTGCGGAACTGCTGGTCGAGCCGATGCGGGCGCTCGGGTTCGAGTTCAAGGACCTGGATCTAGTCAACCGAGTGCTCGGCTACTGCTCGTACCAGCCGTTCCTGCTGCAGATGTTCGGTCACCGGCTCGTCGAGCTGATGCACCGCAAGCGGACGCGGCGCGGCGCCGGGGAACCTCCTTATGAGGTGGAGGTGACCGACATCGAAATCGTGGAGTCGGACGCCGCGCTCCGGGACGGTATCTCGGCGGCTTTCAAGGACACGCTGAGCCTCGACCACCGCTATGACGTGATCGCCAATGTGCTGGCGTACCACGCCCGCCATCACGGCCTAGAGGTGCGGCTGAGTGACACCGAGTTGCGCGAGGAGTGCGAGACGTACTGGCGTATAGGCTTCGAACAGCTCGATACCGAGGGGTTCCGCGCCTACCTCTCCGAGATGGTGGGTCTCGGCGTCCTCGCTCCCAACCACGACGGATTGGGCTGGCATCTGCGCGGCCCCAATGCTCTGCGCATGATAGGGACCTCCCACGAGGTGGAGGCACGTCTGCTTAGGGCCGAACGGGACTGCAAATTGCAGGAGAGCATCGTCCAGGAGGGCCGCCCCGAGCTTCCCGACGGGCGGCCGGCTCCGCTCACCAACACCCAGCTCGACGATCTCTTGGGCGAGCGGTCCAACCGGACCCGAGTCGTCCTCGGCAGCACCGCCACCGGAGTCACCGAAGTCGCCCGGACTTTGCGTACGATCGCCGGGCCGATCGACGGCTGGACGCTGCCGCCCGTGGGCAAGCCCAGCGTCTACAAACAGGAACTCACCGGCGGACGCCCCCGGGAACGACGTGTTGTCATCAGCGACTTCGTCAACTATCGGGAGCCAGTCCGTCCGGAGACCTGTCGCGAAGCTGTCGACCTGGCCGAGACGCTGCTGCCCGCCACTGCGGGGGTCACCCGTGCGGTCGTGATCGTCACCGACCCCGCTCAGCTCACCCTGTGGCGCTCCCTGCTGACGGGAAACGAGCCCCCCTCGGCCGCACCAGTGGTGCTGCGTAGGCACGACCACCGCAGTTTGCGCGGCTGGGCCCAGCGCATCAACGTGTTCCACACGGAGGACCGTCTGGACCGTCTCCACGAACTGACTGGTGGCTGGCCGCTTCTGGTGCACCAGGCCCATCGCCTGCACGAGGAATTGGGCAACCCCGACGATGTGTTGCGTCGTCTGGCCGACCTCCGCGCGGACCGGGCTCAGGCCCGCGCATTCGCCGAGGCGACCGGCGTGTACGCGGATCCGCTGCTGGCCGCTGGATACCAGGCACTCACCGACGAGTTCAAGGACGGCGTCTTCGACCTGGAAGGCGCGGTGACCGCCGTCGCGCTCAAGATCGATGACGAGGACGAGGCGCGGTGGATCGTCGACTTCCTCGACGCCCTTCAGGTCTTCGATCGCGAGGACACCCAGCTGCGCCTGGAACCGGTGCTCCGGGAGTGCGTGGCGCTCAACGGGTGACGGGGCCGCACGTGCATCGTGACCGGACATGGCCGTGGCGATCGCGGGCATGCCGGTCGCGGTTCCGTAGTGGGTGGAGGACCTGTTGCGCCGACGAGAGTGGGGCGTGTACAGGCGATTCCAGGAATCCTGGTAGACCGCGCGGCCTCCTCAGGGCTGAACAGACTGCGGCAACTCGATCTGCCCGGGGGATCCCGCTCCCTCGCCGCGAGGCCGGGTAGCCCGACACCGACCCGGCACTTTCAGCCGTGACGCTCGTTTGACGCTCTGGGCTCCTTCAAGATGCACATCAAGCCGAGAATGCGCCTCTGACCTGCCCTTTTCTGTGGCTTACTCAGATCGACACCTTTCCGATGGCCCATCATGTCGAGTGCGTCGCGATCCTTGAGCCTGCGGGCAAGGGTGCCTGACCTCCGTTTTTGCTCCTCCGGTGGGTCTCGACCTTTCCTCTCCATGTAGCGGTTCGATCGGACGGATCGCTCTTTGAGGGCTCTCTGACCAGCGAATTCGCGAACGAGGCGCTTGCAGCGGCGACGCCCTCCAATGGCTTCTGCGGGGTTCCTGACGCCTGGATGACGCTCGAAAAGGAAGCTTCGGGCCTCCGCGGCAGCGATGCGCAAGGCCGCCTGGTCCTACGTTTTGAAGAGAGGGCCGGATGCGGGGAGGTCCCGGCAGCCGGCCCCTCCCTTGCGCAGGTGCAGTCAGAGGCAGCCGGCCGGCCCGGCACCGACCGGACGCGGTGCCGTCGGTGACTTGGCGTCCTGCCGAGTGGGCCTGTCGCGGGCAGCCCCGCTGCAGGTCGGCGGGGCCTCATGCGTCGACTCACGGCACGCTGCGGTCGGTCCCGCCCGGACTACGGGTTGTTCATCGGCAGCACGATGCGGCGTGCACCCCTGGCCGGGTGAGGTGTCGGTCGATGCGCCTCCGTGAGTCGTGACCAGGGCGTGGACGATGGCCAGTCCGGGGTCCTGGTCGGCGACGAGGTTGTGTGCCTCGCCCGGTCCGGATGACGCGCGTACCGGCCCGTACTCGCCGTACACGAGGACTCGTTCCCGTACCCCGCCCCCACCGTGCCAGTCGGCGTTCCGCGACCGCCGCTGCGTTCTTCGGCGGGGCCCTGCCGTCCGAGCCGTGCGCCTGCCGGCCGGCGTCGTTGGGAAGTCGGTCCGGGCCGAGGGCGACGTCAGGTCCGACGTCGGTCCGGTTCCGAACGGCTGGCAGGAGATGGTGCGTGACGCCCGGGGAGAGCGGGAGGGAGGCGGCCGGCGGGCCGAGGAAGTTGGTCTCCATCTCCCGGCGCACCCCTGCCGGCTGCCTTCCTCGTGATCAACCTTGTTTGTTGCGTTGACATTTACTCCTGGGCTCGTACCGTTGGGAGCGCTCCCATGCATGTCCGCGACCACAAGGAGTTCCCCCCATGCGCAAACACATCCCCTTATCCGGGCGTTCCCGGTCCATCCTTCGTCGGCCCCTCTCGGTGCTCGTGTCGCTGTTCGCCGTGGTGGTCGGCGCGTTGGTCTGGTCGGCGCCCGCCCAGGCCCACGGCTCCGTCGTCGGACCTCCTTCCCGCGCCTATCAGTGCTGGCAGAAGTGGGGCAGCGACCACATGAACCCGGCCATGCAGACCGAGGACCCCATGTGCTGGCAGGCCTTCCAGGCCAACAGTGACACCATGTGGAACTGGATGAGCGCCCTTCGCGACGGCCTCGGTGGCCAGTTCCAGGCGCGGACCCCGGACGGCACGCTCTGCAGCAACAACATTTCGAGGAACGCCAGCCTGGACGTGCCCGGGCAGTGGAAGGCGACCGACGTCGGCAGTAACTTCTCGGTCCACGTGGCCGACCAGGCCTCCCACGGTGCCGACTATTTCAAGGTCTACGTGAGCAAGCAGGGCTTCGACCCCGAGGCTCAGTCCCTGGGCTGGGGCAACCTCGACTTCATCACGCAGACAGGTAGCTTCGGCCCGTCGACCGACTACACGTTCGACGTCAGCACCTCCGGCTACGCCGGACGTCACATCGTGTTCACGATCTGGCAGGCCTCGCACACCGACCAGGCCTACATGTGGTGCAGTGACGTGAACTTCGGCTGATCCGTTGAGCGTGGCACGGCACCGGCCTCTTCCGGGCGCCGATGACGCGCCCCACGGCATGACGAGCCCCGTCGGGGCGGGGAGCCCTCCGGTTGCCCTGCCCCCGCGGGGCTCCCGTGGTCCGAAGGGGGCAGCCCTGAAGCGTCCGGCAAGCGCGGCCACCCGCAAACGCTCGTCTTTGGTCCAGACCTATTGACGGGCCCGGCCCCCGCTTCTACGCTCCCGTCGACTGCCGCACCGCATCTCCCCAGTTCATCCGGGGCCGTGCGGCCGCGCCCCTCACGCACGCCCACGCCCGCGGCTCGGGGCGAGAATGGAGCACAGCATGTTCCGTCGGAGGATTCGGACTCTCCCCGAGGCGGGCGGCGGCCATGCGGCCGCCGGCCGGGCCCGGCTCAGCTCGACCGTTGTGACCCGTACGATCGCCGGGCTCAGCGCCGCCACCGTCGTCGGCGCCTGCGTCACCCTGGCCGGTTCCGGATCGGCCGGCGCCGCCGATGCCACCAACCTGGTGGCCAACTCCGGCTTCGAGAGCGGCCTTTCCGGCTGGTCCTGCACCAACAGTTCCGGCCAGGTCGCCGGCAGCCCGGCGCACTCCGGCTCGTCCGCGCTGAAGGCCACACCCTCCGGTCTGGACAATGCCGAGTGCTCCCAGACGGTCAATGTGCAGCCCAACTCGAAGTACACGCTGAGCGCCTTCGTCCAGGGCAGTTACGTCTACCTCGGCGCCAGCGGCACCGGTGCCTCCAGCGAGCCGCAGACCTGGACACCCAACTCCTCCTCGTACAGCGAGCTCAGCGTCGACTTCACCACCGGTGCGAACACCACATCGGTGACGGTCCACCTGCACGGCTGGTACGGGACGCCCGCGTACCTCGCGGACGACGTGTCGCTCACCGGCCCCGGTGGCACGACGCCCCCGCCGACCACGCCGCCGCCCACCGATCCGCCCACGACACCGCCTCCCACCGACCCGCCCACCACCCCGCCGCCCACCGATCCTCCGGGCGACGACACCTGTGCCACGAAGCCCAAGCCGACCGGCAAGGTGTTGCAGGGGTACTGGGAGAACTGGGACGGCGCTTCGAACGGCGTTCACCCCGGCATGGGCTGGACCCCCATCACCGACAGCCGGATCGCCCAGCACGGCTACAACGTCATCAACGCAGCCTTCCCCGTGATCCTCTCGGACGGAACCGTCCTGTGGGAGGACGGCATGGACGCGGGTGTGAAGGTGTCGACGCCGGCGGAAATGTGTGAGGCCAAGGCGAACGGCGCCACGCTCCTGATGTCCATCGGCGGCGCGGCCGCGGGCATCGACCTGTCGTCGAGCAAGGTCGCCGACCGTTTCGTGGAGACCGTCGTCCCGATTCTCAAGAAGTACAACTTCGACGGGATCGACATCGACATCGAGACCGGGCTGTCCGGCAGCGGGAACATCAACACGCTGTCCGCCTCCCAGTCCAACCTGATCCGCATCATCGATGGTGTGCTGGCCAAGATGCCGGCGGGCTTCGGCCTGACGATGGCGCCGGAGACCGCGTACGTCACCGGCGGCAGCGTCACCTACGGGTCCATCTGGGGCGCGTACCTGCCGATCATCAAGAAGTACGTCGACAACGGCCGGCTGTGGTGGCTCAACATGCAGTACTACAACGGCAGCATGTACGGCTGCTCGGGCGATTCGTACCAGGCCGGAACCGTGGAGGGCTTCGCCGCTCAGACCACCTGCCTCAACAACGGCCTGACCATCCAGGGCACCACGATCAAGGTGCCGTACGACAAGCAGGTGCCCGGCCTGCCGGCCCAGCCCGGCGCGGGCGGCGGCTACATGGCGCCCAGCCAGGTCAGCCAGGCGTGGAACACGTTCAACGGCTCGCTCAAGGGCCTTATGACGTGGTCCCTCAACTGGGACGGCTCGAAGGGCTGGTCCTTCGGCAACAACGTCAAGTCCCTGCAGAACCGCTAGGTTCGACGCGCCCGGCCCGCCGGGGCCGGGCGCGTCACCCTGACCCACCGCGTCCGGAGTTGTCCGTGCCGTGAGGCGGCCGAGCGGCGCTTGCCGCTCAACGGTCACGGCCCGCTCAACGGCGGCGCCGGTCCGGCGGGACACCCAGCCGCGTGATCAGCTGTTCCGCCGCAGCCCGGCGGCCGGTGGCCGTCCGCTTCCTTGCAGGCCGCGTCCCCGGGCCGTTCAGGGCGTACGCCTCCTCGATCCGGTAGCTCATGGAGGCGGCCAACTCCCGTGCGCGCATGCGCGGGGCCGCCGCCCTCAACGGCTGCCGCGCAGGCGGATGTCCTGGGTCCAGGTGTGGGAGCGCCCGGAAGGGGGCGTCTTGCACGCGGTGGCGTAGCAGCGCCAGAACCAGTTGCCGTTCCTCCGGCGCCGGATCTCGATCTCCGTGCCCCCGCACCGGCCGCACTTCGGCGGGCGGGCGAAGGTTTTCGCGTGTTCGTGTGCGAGCAGCTTCCGGGCGAAGTACGCGCCGCGCATCGTGACCATCACCTCCCGAGTCCAGCTCTGGGAGAGGGCGTTCAGGCTGCCGAGCAGCACGGTCCGCTCGTCGAAGACCGCGATCTTCTGGTGCATGACGTTCATCGGGACCACGGTGTGGGCCACGGCGCGAAGATCGGCGATCAGAGCCTGGTTCGCGGGCTTGCGCTGCAAGGTGTCGGTGTCGTCGCGGATGAAGACCGTGATCCGTACGCCTCGGCCGGACGCGGCTGCGAGGGCGGGCAGCAGGGATCGGAGCCGCCTGGCGACCCACGGTGCCCACAGCCACAGCGAGTGCTGTGCGCGGTTGATCTCCTCGGCGAAGGTGTCGAAGAACGTCGTCTCGTCGTGGACGTCGGCCACCTCCACGTGCCGGCCCAGGACCTCCGCCAGAGCCGTGCCGAACGCGCCCCGGAACGGGACCGGGGCCGTCGGCGGGGCGATGAGGTGCTTGGCCTTCAGAACCCGGACGCCGGGGGTGCCGATCAGCGCGGCGAGCCGGGAAAGGGCCGTTCCGGGCTTGGCGTTCCTGACGCGGGCGCCGCCGGCGATGACGTACAGCCGGGTCTTCGTCCTGGTCACCGCCACGTTGAACAGGCGGAGGCCGTTGCGGTGCCAGGCCTCGGCCCCCGGCTGCCGGTGAGCGAGAGCCATCCACAGCTCACGGCTGTCGCCGCTGCCCTCCACCGTGTCGAAGACGACGACGTCGAACTCCCGGCCCTGGAACCGGTGGGCCGTACCGACCTCGGCGAGCGGGCGCCCGGCGTTCTCGACGTCGCGCAGCGCCTCCAGGGTGGCCTCGGCCTGGACTCCGTACGGCGTGACGATGCCCGCCTCCTCGCCCTGCTCGCGGTGGAGCTCCACCAGGGCCCGGGCGATGAGCGACCCTGCGGGCCACCACCCTTTGCGGCTGCCGGTCGGATGGGCGCGCGCCAGCTCGTCCAGGCCGTCGGTGTCGATGAGGACGATCTCGGGGTCGTTGTCCGGCCGTTGCCGCCGCACCTGGCTGCCGCCCGACAGGACACCGCCGTACGCGAGGTCGTTAACCAGGCGCATGACGGCGGGGCCGAAACGGTGCTGTTCGGTGAGCGTGACGCACGACGGGTGCGCCTCGGCGTCCGCCGGTTCATGAATGCCGCAGTGCTGGAAGACGTCCGGGTGCAGCCACCGCTTGATGTCCGGGCGGTCGTTGTTGCCGATGGCCGGCGGGATCACCGGTCCGAGCTGCATGAAGTCCCCGAGCAGGACGGCCGCCCGGTCCGCCTTGCCGGTGGCGAGCAGGACCTCGGGCAGCGTCGCGGCACCCGCCTCGTCCACGAGGACCACGTCGTACGGCCCCTCCAGGACCGTCCGGTTGGTGCGGAACCGGGCCAGGGTCGTGGCGACCAGCTTGGCGGACTTGATGATCTCGCCCTGGGCATTGCGGGCGAGCCGGTCGTACTCCTCCTGCGCCAGCTTGTACCGCTTCTCCAGCTCCGGTCGCCGGGTGCGGTCGGCACTCGCCTCGGGACGCAGCCGTACGGCCCGGTCGTGCAGGGCCGGCCAGCCCTGTGCGGCGGCGTCTTCGGCCAGCGCGTGGGCCTTCCGGGCGCGGGCCGCGGTCTCGGAGGCCTGGATGGCGTCCTGCTCAAGGGCGCGCACCTGCCGCTCCGCCTGCTCGCTCTCGGCCAGGAGCGACGCCGCGTCGGCCTCGATGCGGGTGATCTGTTCCCGGGTGAGCGGGATCGCTTCGGCCGTCGCGTCGATCCGGGCGCTGATCCGGGCGATGTGGGCGGCGGCGGTGGTACGGGCCTCCTGCGCCGCCGTGCGGGCGACCGTGGCGGCCCGCCGGGCATCCGCCAGTGCGTCCTGAAGGTCCATGATCGTGTCGCGGTGCTTCCATCTGCCGAGGATGCCCTTGGCGGCGACGTTCTCCAGCCGCAGTTCCAGGGCGCGGCGGTGACCGTCCGCCAGCAGCACGTCGGCCTCCCTGTTCTCCGCGGCCTCGCGTACGCGGGTGATCTCCTCGGAGAGACCGTCGACTTCGCGCCAGCGGGCCTTCGCCGCTTCGGCGGCCTCACGGCGTGCGCGGGCCGTCCCGATGGCGTCGGCGAGGCGTTCGAGGCGGTGGGCCGCCTCGACAAGACGCTCCTCGGCCGCCGCCGCCCGGGCCCGCGTCGCCACCACTTCCTGCTCGGGTGTCCGTACGAACTTCAGCGCCTCGAAGTACGCCGGGGCGTCGAAGCCCTGGAGGCTGCTTTCCAGCGCGGCCAGTTGCCGGGCCCGCTCCCCGACGGCGACGAGCTCCGCCTCCAGATTCGTACGCCGGTCCGCCGCCTCGGCCAGCCTGGCCCTGATCATCAAGGGCAGGGAGACGGAGGGGTCGTCGGCCACCTCGCGCAGGTGTGGAGGCCCCACCCGGACGATGTCACCGGACCGGTGGCGCTTCTCGCGTACGACGCCCAGCAGGGCGTTGTCCACGGCGATGTTCGTCGCCGACACCAGCAGCACACGCCGGCCCCGGGCGATCAGGTCGCCGATGGCCCGTTTGAGGACGGTGGTCTTCCCGGTGCCGGGCGGCCCCCACACCAGGTGGACGCCTTCGCCGAGGCATGCCCGATAGGCGTCGGCCTGGGCGGGATGCAAGCCCGGCGGCCCGACGGCGTGGGCCGAGGAGCCGCCGATCGTCGCGGTCGCCAGGGCGGTGGCGAGGGGATGCTTGCCCAGCGCCGTGATGCCGTCGCGCAGCGCCTCGATCAGGAAGGTGGGCGGCTGCTTGAGTATCCAGAGATGAGGGTCGGCGACCTCGGCGAACTCCGGTACCCGCAAGGTGAGCAGGGAGCCGTTCTGGACGGCCTCGGAGGCGGCGAAGCCCTTGGTCTCGATGCCATCGTCATCCGGTCCGGCCAGTCGCAGGGCGTCCAGCTGGTCCGGTCCGATGTCGGAGCCACGCAGATCGACGACGTAACCACCCGGATCACCGGTCCGGGCCGCCCGCCCCACGAGCTGCCAGCGCGGCTGCCGGCCCGCGCCTCCCTCGACGGCGATCCACTCGCCCAGCGCCGAGGCGATCTCCTCGCGCCACCCCACCAGTCGCCCCCCGGTCCGCGCCGCCCGGTTGCCTGCGGGGCGCTCCGCCGCACCCTACCCACCTGGTCGTTGTCACATAAAGTGAATCGCGATGACTGGCGGGATTCCGCGAGGTCGTCCGGGTGCTCAGTCCTTGTAGTCCGGCGCGATCCGTTCCATCAGGCGCAGCAGGGCGGCCCAGGCCAGGTCGTACGCGTCGTGGTCCTCGAAGTCGGAGGAGGCGTCACCCTCGCCGGTGAGCTGCTGGGCGGTGTACTCGGCCACCTGGTCGGAGGGCAGGACGAGTTCGGTGCCGCCGGCCTGGGCGGTGACCTGGATCTCGCACGCCTTCTCCAGGTGGAACATTGCGCAGGAACGCCTGCTTGGCGCTGTCGCCGACGGCTGGCGGGCCGTGGTTGCGCAGGATGAGCGCGGGGTGGGTGCCGAGGTCGGTGACGGGGCGTCCCTGTTCGGCGAGATGAGGGCGACGCCCTCGTAGTCGTGGTGGCCGACGCGGTTGTGGTACGCCTCGTGCTTGGCGTGCTCGGCGAGCGCTCGGTAGACGCTGGCGACGGAAGGGCTGCGCCCCTTGCGCTTGCCGGTGGGGATGATCAGGTCGGGCTGGATCTGCTCGACGGACTCGCCGTTGGCCCTCCGGCGGAGCACGGTGTGGAGCATGTCGTCGGTGATGACCGGGGGCCGGCCGCCGTGCTTGCCCTTGCGTGCCGCGGTGTCGAGGCCCTCCAGCGTCGACTCACGGGTGTTCGCGCGCTCGGTCTCCGCCATCGCGGCGAAGAACGCGAACAGCAGCGGCGCCGCGCCCGCGGGGTCGTAGATGCCGGGCAGGGGCCCGGCAAGCGTCTCCAGGACGAGGCCGTGAGCGGTGAGGTGGTCTGCCAGGGCGGTGAGTTCGGCGGCGTCGCGGCCGAGCCGCTTCATCTCGTGGACGGTGAAGATGACCCGGCAGTGCGGGGCATGGGCCTTGATCTCCCGCGCCGTACGCAGCGCCGCCTCGAACCGGGGGCGGACCCGCACGCGGGTGCTGATCTTCTCGCTGAAGATCTTGTCCCGGGGGATGCCGTGCTTGCTGAGGGCGTCGAGCTGGGAGTCGAGTTCTTGGCTGAGGTGCGAGCAGCGGGCGTAGCCGATGCGGATGTCCGCGCTCGGCAGGTCCGGGTCGCCGGCCGCGGGGACCGTGTGGCCGGGCCTCCAGGGCTTGCCGGGGTTGCGGTCCGCGGGGGGTCGGCATCCTCAGCGCCTTCTTCAGGCGTGGGACCGTGGTGAAGCGGCGGGTGTGGTAGGCGGAGGCGACGGCGCCGCCGCGCGAGCGGCAGGGTGAGCCGGGCTGTGCGTCACACTTCGGACAGGCGTGCTGCTCGATGTCGTCGGCGTCCGACCGACCGGGCGGTCGGGGAGGGTTGCTGAGGGTCCGCCATGGGTTCGAATTTTCGCACAATGCAAGTCTCAGAACGGGGTCCGTCCCTCTTTTGAGTGAGAGCAAGTTCTGAGAACCGGTCGGAGATCAACCGAGGCCCGGCGGGCAACTATTGATCCTGCTCGGGCAAAGGACCCGTTTGTGAGAGTAACCGCGTGTGTCAGTCTCCGAAGTCGGCTGCGCAGATGACTGGAGTCAGGTGCACTGAGCACCGCCTCCACGCGTGGGCCGCCGGCCCCTGTCGGCTGCTCAGTCGGGTGGGACGGCTGGGTCGATGATCCGATATCCCACGCCGGGTGTGGTGGCGATGACCGGGGGGTCGCCGAGTTTGCGGCGCAGGCGGCTGATGGTCACCGTGACCGTGTTGGTGAACGGGTCGGCGTGCTCGTCCCAGACCTGTTCGAGGAGGCCTTCCGCGCTGAGGAAGGCGGGGCTTGCGTTCAGGAGGGCTTCGAGTACCGCGAATTCCTTGACAGAGAGGTCGAGTTGGCGGCCGTCGCGGCTGGCGGTGTGGCGCATCGGGTCGAGTTCGATATCCGCCGCGCTCAGGGTGCGGGACCGGGCGGCGGGGCGACGGCGGGCCAGGGCGCGGATGCGCAGGACGAGTTCGGGAAAGTGGAAGGGCTTGGCGAGGTAGTCGTCAGCACCCAGGGTCAGGCCGCTGACGCGGTCGCCGGGTGAGTCGGCCGCGGTCAGCATCAGGACCATCACGCGGCCGTCCCGCTCGGTGATCATCTGGCAGAGAGTGTCGCCATGGATACCTGGCAGGTCGCGGTCGAGCACGACGACGTCGTACGCGTTGACGTCCAGCTTGGCCGCGGCGTCGAGCCCGTCGTGGGCCACGTCTACGGCCATGCCCTGGTCGCGCAGTCCCTCGGCGATGACTTCGGCGAGGGGGCGGGCGTCCTCGACCACCAGGACTCTCAACGCGCCACGCCCGTCTCTGTGTCGGGGGCTTCCGCCGGCGCCCTGCCGTCCGTACGGGGGAGGGTGATCGTCACACGCAGGCCGCCGTCGGGCCGGGCGCGCAGGTCCAGGGTGCCGTGGTGGCCCTGGGTGATGGCCGCGACGATGGAGAGGCCGAGGCCGCTGCCCCGGCCGGTGCCGGTCCGGTCGGCGCCAAGGCGGCGAAAAGGTTGCGCGAGGTCCGCCACCCGCCGCTGGTCAAGGACCGGCCCGCTGGACTCGACGACGAGGGACACTGCGCCCGCGTCGTCTCCTTCGGCCCGTACCGCGACACTGATCCAGCCCCCGGGGTCGTTGTGCGCGATCGCGTTGTCGACCACGTTGTCGGCCACGCGGCGCAGCAGCGTCTGGCTGCCCCACACCCACGCGGAGCCGTCGCTCCGGTTTTCACGCACGGTCAGCCCCTTGGCCGCGATGTCCTTGGCCCGTCCGGTCAAGGCGGTCAGCGCGAGTTGGCCGAGGGCGAGGCGCGCCGAGTCGGTGAACTCGCCGTGCTGGGTGCGAGCCAGGACGAGGAGACTCTCCAGCAGCCGGTCCACCTGGTCGAGTTCGGCGCGCATCCGGGCGGCCAGCGTGACCGTGGTCTCGGGTACCGGGCCCGGCTTGGCGAGGGCCACGTCGAGGGAGGCCCGCATCGTGGTGAGCGGGGTGCGCAGCTCGTGGGAGGCGTTGGCGACGAAGAGGCGCTGGGCGTCGAAGGAGCCCTCCAGGCGGCCGAGGAGGTCGTCGATGGTGTCGGCGAGATCCTTCACCTCGTCGCCGGGGCCGCCGATGGCCAGGCGTTCGTGCAAGCTGTCGGCGGTGATCCGGCGGGTGGCCGCAGTCATCACGCGCAGCGGGCGCAGCACCCGGCCGGCGACGAACCAACCGAGGCCGACCGAGATCACCACCATGACGCCGAGGGCGATAGCGGAGCCGATCACGATCTGCCGGGACTGGGTGTCGTGCGCCTGGGTCAGCTGCTGCTCCAGCTCGTCGATGCGGCCCTGGGCCTGTGCCGCCGTGGCGGGCTGACCGGTGCCGCCATCGGGGGCGGTCTGGCTGGAGCGCGATCCGCCGGATGCCGCCACGGCCGCGATGGCCAGCAGCGCCGTTCCCGACAGCAGGAACAAAGTCACGTACAAGGCGGTGAAGCGGGTGCGGGCAGTGCCACGGCGCAGGCCGAGCCGGGCAGTCAGGCCCGCGAGCCGTCGGGACGGACCCCATTTCATCCGCATGCTCCCCTCTCGCCACCGCACCAGGACACGTACACGGCCAGGCTAGGCCGAGGCGCCTAACAACGAGATGACAGTGACCGTTCGGCCCCTGTAACTCGCTCCGTCACAGGGTGGAGCCCATGAGTGATGAGAGTACGAAGGCGACGATCGAGGTCATCGGTCTGCGTAAACGCTTCGGACCACAGCTGGCTCTGGACGGGATGACGTTCACCGTGCGGCCCGGACGGGTGACCGGTTTCGTCGGCCCGAACGGCGCGGGCAAGTCCACCACCATGCGCGTGATCCTGGGCCTTGACGCAGCTGAGGAGGGAAAGGCCCTGGTCGACGGGGTGCCGTACCGCACCCTGCGTCGCCCGCTTCGGCATCTGGGGGCACTGCTCGACGCCTCCGCGCTGCAGCCGAGCCGCACCGCCCGTAACCACCTGCTGTGGCTGGCCCACTCACAGGGCGTGTCGGGCCGGCGGGTGGACGAGGTCATAGATCAGGCCGGCCTGGGCACGGCGGCCCGGCGCAAGGCCGGCGGCTTCTCGCTGGGCATGCGCCAGCGCCTGGGGATCGCGGCGGCGCTGCTCGGGGACCCGCCGGTGGTCATGCTGGACGAGCCGTTCAACGGCCTCGACCCCGACGGCATCGTGTGGATGCGCGGCTTCCTGTCGTCGCTGGCCCGGCAGGGCCGCGCCGTCCTGGTCTCCAGTCACCTGATGAGCGAACTCGAAGACACCGCGGACCATCTCGTGGTGATCGGCCGCGGCCGGGTCGTCGCGGACACCAGCGTGTCCGGGCTGCTCGCCGAGGCGTCCGGCGGCCGGGTCACCCTGCGTACCTCCGCGCCTCCGCGCGCCGCCCAGGTCCTGCACGGCGCGGGCGCCACCGTTCTCGCCACCGGCCCCGACACCCTCGGCGTCACGGGCCTGCCCGACGAGGAGATCGTGGCACTGCTCGCCCGGAACGGGGTGCCGTTCTCCCAGGTGTCCGCGCACCGGGCGACGCTCGAAGAGGCGTACATGGCGCTCACCCGGGACGCGGTGGAATACCGGGGCATCCCGGCGGGGGAGGCCACGCGATGACAGCCACCCTCACCCCCCGCCCCCCGGCCACAGGGCGCGCTGAGCGGAGCGGGTTCCTCAGGACGCTGCACGCCGAGTGGACGAAGTTCCGCACGGTACGCGGCTGGGTCCTCGCCATGGCAGGGGCGCTCCTGGTGACGATCATGGTCGGCCTGCTCGGCACGGCCGCCCCCACCCCTGGCGGTCGCGGCGCCGACTCCGCCTCGTACCCGAAGGGACCCGGCGGCGAGGCCGTCAACGACAGCTTCTACTTCGTCCACAAGACGCTCACCGGCGACGGCACCCTCACCGTTCCCCTGCGGTCGCTGACCGGTGTGGCCGACACAGGGCCAGGCAAGACGGCCCAGGGCGCCCAGCCCTGGGCGAAGACCGGGATCATCGTGAAGGAAAGCCTCACCCAGGGATCCCCGTACGCGGCAGTCATGGCCACCGGCGGCCACGGCGTGCGCATGCAGTACGACTACACGCACGACACGACGGGTCCTTCCGGCAAGGTCACCCAGGAGTCCCCGCGCTGGCTGCGCCTGGTCCGCTCCGGCGACAGCCTCACCGGTTACGCCTCCACCGACGGCTCCCACTGGACCACGGTCGGCCATGCGAAGCTGCCGGGGCTTGCGCGCACCGTGCAGGCCGGGCTCTTCGCCACGTCACCGCAGGCGAAGCAGGACACCGCGGCGGGCACGGGCTTCAGCCCCGCCGTGGCCACCGGCACCTTCGGCCGTCCCGGCCTCACCGGTGGCTGGTCCCAGAGCGTGTGGAGCGGCACACAGGTGGGTGGCGACGCGGGCACGTCCGGCAGCTACACGAACACCACCGAGGGCGGCTTCACCCAGACCGACGGCGGCGGGTTCACCGTGACCGGGGCCGGTGACATCGCACCGGTCGTCGGCGGGCCCGCCATGGGCGTCGGCTTCTCCGTCGAGAACTTCCTCGTCGGCACCTTCGCCGGGCTGATCGTGGTGATCGCCGTGGGCACGGTGTTCATCACCGGCGAGTACCGGCGCGGTCTGCTGCGTACGACCATGGCGGCAACCCCACTGCGGGGCCGGGTACTTGGTGCCAAGGCGCTGGTGACCGGGGGCATCGCGTTCGCCATCGGCCTGGTGGCCGCCGCGATCACCGTTCCCATCGGGGAACGCAGCGCGCGCGGCAGGGGCTTCCATGTCTTCCCCATCACGTCGGCGACCGAAGTGCGCGTCATGGTCGGCACCGGCCTGCTCTGCGCAGCCACCGCCGTGCTCGCTCTCGGCGTCGGCGCCCTGCTGCGGCGCAGCGGCACGGCGGTCGCCCTGGTCATCGCGTCGATCGTGCTGCCCTTCCTGCTCGCCGCCTCCGGCGTACTGCCCCCGGGCGTCTCGGAGTGGCTGCTGCGGGTGACCCCGGCTGCGGGCTTCGCCATCCAGCAGACCCTGCCGCAGTACGCGCAGGTGCTCAGCGTGTACGAACCGTCGACCGGCTACTACCCCCTGGCACCATGGGCCGGCCTCGCCGTGCTGTGCGGATATGCCACGCTCGCCTTCGGTCTGGCCGTGGTGCAGCTGCGCGGGCGGGACGTATGAGTCTCCTGAGAAGTGCACGACTCACGAGCACGGCGGACCACGCGTGGCGAGGGGACTTCGGCCGCGCCCTGCTCGCGGAGTGGACAAAGCTGCGCACCACAGGAGACATGGGCAGGTTGCTCCTGCTCGCCGTCGCGCTGACCGTGGCCCTCGGCTGCGGCACCGCCAAGGCCGTGAAGTGCCCGGATACGGGGTGCGGCCAGGACGCCGTCAAGCTCGCCCTGACCGGCGTCACCGTCGGGCAGGCGGTCATCGCCGTCCTCGCGGTGCTGGCCGTCAGCGGCGAGTACGGCACCGGAATGATCCGCACCACACTCACGGCGGTGCCGAACCGGCTCACCGTCCTCACCGCCAAGGCGACGGTCCTCACCACGGTCGTCCTGATCTCCGGGACAGCTGCCGTCCTCGCCTCACTCCTCGCCGGCCGCTACATCCTGCCCGGCAACGGATTCACCGAGGCCCACGGCTACGCCCCGCTGTCCCTGGCCGACAGCCCGACCCTGCGCGCGGCCGTGGGCTCGGTCCTCTACCTCGTCCTGATCGCCCTGATCGGCCTCGGCGTCGCGACGGCGGTACGGGAGGCGGCGACCGCCATCGGGATCGTACTGGGGCTGCTCTATCTCTTCCCGATCGTCACCCAGGTGGTCAACGACCCGGAGTGGCAACGGCACCTTCAGCAGATCTCGCCCATGACCGCCGGACTCGCGGTCCAAGCCACCATCCATCTGCACGAGCTGCCCATCGGCCCATGGGCCGGCCTGGGCGTACTCGCCACGTGGGCCGCGGCCGCGCTGCTGGTCGGCAGCCTGCTGCTGCACAGGCGCGACGCGTAGCCGAATCGAGCCGACCACGAGCGCGGTGGATTCGGGCCCCTACCCGGCCCGGCGCCATACCGCTCAACGATCCAGCCGAGCGGGAGCGACGCCGGGCGGGCGGGTCTTCAGGATGCCGACCCGCCCGCCCGGCGTCGCCGATCGGGCGGCTTCCGCCTCGGGCACGGTGCGGGGGCCGGGCACTATGGACACCGCGGCGGCGAGGGCGGTGGGCGGCGCGGTCCTCGGAGGGAAGGCGCCACCAGGCCGGTGACGTCACCACGGTGGCCCGCGCGCGGGCCCTGGGGAGCTGGGTGTCGAGGAGGGCGGTGGCCTGCATGACGGGGGTCCCTTCGGCAAAGGTGGTCAGGCCGCCTGGCCGAAGCCGGCCACGGACGGGTCCTGCTCGCGCAGCGGGGCGAAGTCGACGTCGAGCTTCGGGTCGTACGCGTCGGGTTGGATGCCGAGTTCGTGCGTGGAGTACTCGCCGAACCGGTTGATGTGTTCGGCCAGGTACGGCGCGATGTGCGCCAGGAACTCCGGGTCGATCGTCCAGCCCTCCTCCAGCAGCTGCCGCACGATCTCCGCGATGTCCAGGGCGTTGTGGAAGATCACCGCGTTCGTGAGCAGCGCGTTGAACTTCATCGCCTTCTCCTGCTCTACGGGGTCGTTGTCGGCGATGATGCCGCGGTTGCCGAATCAGGTCCGCGGGCCGGTTCTTCGACGCCGCCTCCCGGCGGATCGACTCCTCGGCGATCCGCCGGGCCCGCACCTGGCCGTAGGCCACGCCGACCCGCTGCCGAACCAGCCCCCGGTGGTTCTTCACGGTCTTCGCCGCCCGGTACACCGGCAGCGTGCCCTCCGGCAGCTCCACCGCCCGCCGCACGAACTCCGCCACCGCCTCCGGGATGTCCTCCGCCTTCGGGAAGCACCCCATGCGCTGATACGACTTCAGCGTCAGCAGCAGGGCCAGAAGATGCTCATCGCTGTCCGTTCGATCGAGGTCACAACCCACCCCAAGCCCCAGATGACAGTCAGCATCACCACCAACGAGACTGAGCCGAACGGGTGACGGGCCGGGCCCCCATGCCTTCAAGATCATCCCGCGGCCCCTTTTGGGCTCACCTCGGCGATACCCCGGGTACGCGGATCGGCGTCCCACTGGTCCGTGGGGCACTCGTCGTCGTCGCCGCCGATGCCGATGGGCGGCGGTCGGTGCGGGCGGACCAGGCCGTTGTCTGGCCGCCTGGAGCGCCTCGCAGGCGCAGCGGCGGAATTTCGGGCCGAGTTCGTGGTTACGGCCGTGTCCGAACGCGTGGCGGCGTCGGAGATGGCGAGCCCGAGGAGACCGTGGAAGCCGCGAGCCCGCTGCCGGAACTCTGCACCACGAGGCTGATGGAAGCGGGCCCAGACGTCGCCGCCCGCCCTCCCCGGGCGGGCGGCGCTGCCTTCGAAGCGCCCTCCGGGACAGGGCTCAGCCGTGGTGGCGGTGCAGGCGGGCGCGCAGGAGGTTCGGGTCGGCGGCCGTGGTGTAGGCGGCGCTGAGCACGTACACCTCCGTGCCGCGCAGGGCGACGGCGGTGGGGTTCTGGAGTCCGTCGCCGGCGTCCAGGACGGTGGTGCTGGTGCCGTCGGGCTGGATACGGACGACCTTGTTGGGGGCGTTGAGCGTGGCGAGTACCTCATTGCCGCGGCCGGTGAACGCGAAGTCGTCGATGCCCACCAGGCCTGTTGCCCTCACCTGCGGCTTTCCTGCCCGGTTTCCGTGACGGATCGGGATGCGCAGGAGGGTGCCCTTGTCGAGGTTGGTCACCCACAGCGCGCCGTCGTGCACCTTCGCGCCGTTGGCTCCGAGGAAGTCGGTCGAGGCGAGTTCGGGCGCGGTAGACCAGGCGGTGGGCCGGCCCCCGGAGAGCGGCACGGTCCAGATGGTGCCCAGCACCGAGTCGGTGATGTAGAGCCGCTTGCTGTGCCGGTCCAGTGCCAGGCCGTTGGGCAGGCCGTCCGCCGGCAGCGCGGCGATGCGCTTCGGAGCGTGCCCGGGACGCAGCCGCCACAGGCCCGTCAGGTCGGCGGTACCGGTCGCGTACAGCACGTATGTGGCGCCGTCCGGAGCGTGGACGATGCCGGTGGTCAGGGGGAAGCGCAGGGCGGGCGTATTGACTCCGCCGTCGGCGGGCGCGGGCAGCGTAGCCAGGACGCGGGTGGCACCCCGGGGTGTGATCCGGGCGACCTGGCGGGCGGCGGCGAACGTGACGTCTGCCGTGCCGTCGGGCAGCAGCGCGATGTTCTCCGGCATCTGGCGCGCGTCCAGGTCGAAGTGGGTGGCGATCCGCACGTCGCTCAGGAACCCCGGAGACGCCGCGGCGCTGTGGGCGGGCGGTGCGGCGTAGGTCGTCGCCGGTGCCGCATGGGCGGGCAGGGCCAGTGCGGAAGCGGTGGCGGCCATCAGAGCGACCGCCGTGATGATCTTGCTGCTTCGTCGGCTGATTCGCTGGGACATGGGTTCCTTCACTCTCACTGTTTTCGGGCAGGCGGTAGCCGCGACGCGGCGGTGCCGGGGTGATGGTGGTCGAGGGGGCCGGTTCAGATGGTGTCGGCGCTCGCGTCGGCGTCCGTGCGCGGGGAGGCCGCTTCCCGTGACGCGGTGCCGTGGGCGAGCAGCTTCAGCGCCGTCTCGGAAGGGGAGCCGGGGACCGTTGTGGCGATCACCACGGCCGGACCGCTCCCCTGCGGGCTCTGGAGCGTCTGCTGAGTGACGGTCAGGGTCCCGACCGTGGGGTGGTGCATCTCGTAATCGGCGACGTCGCAGGCCAGGATCCGGTGATCCGCCCACATGGTGGCGAACTCCGGGCTGCGCATGATCAGTTCGCCGACGAGCCCGGCCAGCAGCGGATCGTCCGGGTACCGGCCGGCGGTCAGGCGCAGGTTGCCGACCACGGCCTTGGCCTTGGCGGGCCAATCGGTATAGAGGTCGCGGGTGTGCGCGTCGAGGAACACCAGCTTGGCCATGTTCGGCCGACAGCCCGGTTCCGCGGGGGCGCCCTGGTCGAGATGGCCGGCGAACAACGCATGACCTTGGGTGTTCCAGGCCAGAACGTCACTGCGCCGGCCCAAGGCGATGGCGGGAGTGCCTCCCAGTGCTGTCAGCAACGCGCTGGTAGCCGGGGTGATGCGCTCAGGACGGGGACGGGGTGCGGCCTTGCCTCGCTTCGGTGCACGGGCGAGCTCGTGCAGATGGGCCCGCTCGGACTCATCCAGACGCAGGGCGGACGCGATGGCATCGAGCACCTCGCGGGAGGCGTTGCGCGACTGGCCCTGTTCAAGCCGGGCGTAGTACGGCGCACTGATGCCCGCGAGCATGGCCAGCTCCTCCCTCCGCAGCCCCGGCACCCGGCGCCGCTCGCCGTAGGTCCGCAGCCCGACGTCGTCGGGTCGCAGAAGGCTCCGGCGTGCGTGGAGGAAGTCGGCGAGCTGCCCGTGCTTGTCCATGGAAACGAGTATGCGCGGCACCACTGAGCCGCGCCTCACCCTGCTGGGGTGCGGATCCGCAGGGTCTGGCTGCTCCCCGTACCCGGCCCCCAGGATGAGCCGGCAACAGGCTCGTCCGCCGACGGGCCAGGGCGAACAACTTATGGAGCAGTCATGAGCGCCACCACGTCCAAGAGCCTCACCCCCGGCCCGCGGAATGCGCCGGCCGATTTCGACCTGACGCCCTTTTCCTTCGTCAGGCGGTGCTGGGTCGCCCTGCCGCCGGACTCCGTCTACCGCCTGATCAGCGACGTCTCGCTGATCGAGACCTGGAGCCCGAGCGCCAGCGCGGTGCACTACGAGCCGGGGGACGGCCCCTGGGTCGGTGCACGGTTCAGTGGCAGCAACCGTCGGGACGGACGCGAGTGGGTCACCCGCTCCGAGGTGGTGCGAGCCGATCCGGGTTCCGCGTTCGCCTTCGTCGTCGGCGGGGCCGAGGACGGCATCGTGCGCTGGGACTGGCGATTCCATGAGCAGGGCACCGGCAGCATCGTCGAGCAGGCCTGGCGACTGCTGCGTACCGACCCGGTCCTGGGCGACACTCCTGAGGACCTCCTTGCCCTGCGGGATCACATGGCGCAGAGCGTGGAGTCCACCCTGGTCGCCCTGGCGGAGTGGACCGCGGGCCACGGCACTCGGTAGGAGAGCCGGTGGCCCGCTGGGACGGGCGGATCCGCGCGGAGAGTGGGCGGCAGAAGGGACCATCCCCATGGGGCGCGGCTCGGTGCGCACGGGGTCGGAGCGGTCCCAGCCGGCCGGACGGTGCGGGCACAGGTCGGTCACGGTCGGGAGGCAGTCGAGGTCCGTGCCGTCCGGAGCGGTCCGACCTCGGTCGCCCCAACTGGTGTTCAGCACAACGAGATGCCTCGGCTCGTGTTCAGCTCAACGAGATGCTTCCGCATCGGATACCGCTGTGCACGTCAGTGGTCGCTGTCCGGCGTGTGGTGGGTGGCGTAATGCTGGGCGAGGAGGCTCTTGCCGTAGTCGTTGCCGCCCGGTTCGCGGACGATCGTGTGGACGTGGTGGCGTGCGGGTTCTTCGTTACTGAGGAAGACACCGGGGTGGTTGTCGTATTCCACGAGCAGGATCGGGGAGTGGATGCGGTAGTAGAAGGCGCAGACGTCGTCGTGGCCGCCGCGCCAGACGAAGTGGGTGTCGTCGAGATGGCGGGCGACCTCTTCGAGCTTGCGCTCCGCGTGGAGTGCGGGGAGCCGGCGCAGGTAGACGCGGACGAGGTCGAGGAGGAGGTCCTGTTGGTCTGCGGAGAGTTCGCCGCCGTTGATCCCTTCGGCCGGCAGGATCAGGTTGTCGCTGCCGGCGCCGGCGAGGTGCCGGCCGTTCCAGGATCCGGCCGGGTCGGGGGCACTGATGGAGCGGCTGAGCAGGAAACTGCTCTCCTGCTGCTCCGTGAGGGACCGGCGGAATGTCAGGCCGTGTCCGGTCTCGTCGTCGAACGCGTGGACACCGGCGTAGCGTCCGGTGTCACAGGAGGTCGGTTCAGCGCCGAGGAACACGGGGGCCATGACGAGTTGGCTGCCGATGAAGACACAGTGCACGTCGATGTGATGTCCCATGAGCTGCCAGCCCCACGGCTGTCCTGAGGTGGGGTCGCCGAAGATCGTGAACCAGTAGGTGAACTCGGTCAGGGTGTCGCGGTAGTCGTCGATCAGCTCGCCCAGGGCGCCGTTGAGCTGCATCGCGGCGCGGATGAGGTCGAACCCCTCCCGGCTGAGGCTCGCCTCGATGACGGCCAGGGCCAGTTCGCGTTGGGTGACTGTCAGGCGTTCGAGCCGCATTCCCTTGGGTGTCCAGGTGGGGATGGCGTTGGTCCAGAGCCGCCAGTCGGGCGAGTTCATCGGTAGCCGGGCAACGGTCCGCTCGAAGGGCATGAGGGCGTCGAGGTAGGCGTCAGCCGCGTCGACCGCCGCGGTCGGCCGGTTCCCCGTGTCGGTCAGCCGGTAGAGGCCGGGGGCAGGGGCACCGTCCGCGGTGATGCCGACGTAGGGCTCGCGGTAGGCGCGGATCGGCGCCGTCAGTTCGAAGGTGATCTCCGGTGGAAGCAGGTCGGCGTGGAGGATGCCGTCGACCACCGGCATGGTGCCCTTCGCCTTCGGAAGCGGCAGGGAAGTTGGTGTGTGCTGCCGGACCGGGGTGGCGCATTGCGTGTTGTCGGCATTCATGCCGGGTCCTTCGCTGGAGAGGAGCGGTGGCGGAAAGACGGCCGGAACATTTCCCCTGGGCGGAATTCGGGAGGGCCGGGTGAGGGAACCGTCTTCTAGTGCGGTGCTCCGGTTGTTCCTCGCGACCCGTTCGAAGAGCGGAAAGCTGCTATCAGGGGGGAACATGTCAACGTTGGGTTTTCTCGGTCAGTCCCGGGAGACTTCCGAAGTCGTCCACTCAGTGGCCGAGGTTGACCTGCGCCCGGTGGTGATCGCCCTTCTCGATCAGGTCGACGAACCCGAGTGCGTAGTCCGCGGCGGAGATCGCGCCGCCGTCCTCGGGCTGGACCGCGACGTCGTCGCCGAGCCGATATCGGCCGAGTCGTTCGCCGGGCATACGTGAGCCGAACCTGAGCGCCGGGCTCACGAAGACCCAGTCGAGTGTCGCGGGCGTGGCCGGGAGGTCCTCGATGATGAGCGCCGCACCGGCACGGATCTCGTCGTGGAGCTCCGCGGGGATGTGGCTGAGGTCGGTGACGAAGCGGTCCGCCCCGGGCGCAGGGCGCAGCGACGAGTAGCCGCCGACGACGAACAGACGTACGCCTGAGGCATCGGCCAGACGCGCGACGGTGCTGTAGGCGTCGCGGAAAGTGCCGGCCAGCGGCCCGCGTGGGGCGAGTGCGCCCACTACGACGTCCGCACCCTCAATGGGCGCCGAGAGCGTCGCTTCGTCGGTGGCGTCGCCCTGGACATAGGCCACGTTCGGGATGGGAGCTTCGGGGAGTGAGCGGCTCAGCGCGGTGACCTGGTGACCGCGAGCGGCGGCCTCCGCGACAATGGCCGAGCCTGCGTAGCCGGTGCCGCCGATGACGGTAATGCGAGACACGAGGTGCCTTTCCACGGGAGGTGGCGTCGGACGACGCCATGCGATTACCGTAGGAGTGCAGCTCTCTTATCGGAAGAAGGCACTTTGTGGTAACCACTCAGTCCGATTCGGTGCTCCACGGCAGCCCCTATCGCGCGGACTGCCCGACTCGCCACATCCTGGATCGCATTGGCGACCGTTGGACGGTGCTCGTAGTGGGCGCCCTCTGGGACGGCAGTGCCCGCTTCTCGGAGTTGCGCCGACGCATCGAGGGCGTCTCGCAGAAGATGCTCACCCAGACTCTCCGCGGGCTCGAACGGGACGGGCTCGTTCGCCGTACCGTCCACCCCCAGGTTCCGGTCCGCGTCGAGTACACGCTCACCGAGGCGGGCCGCACCCTGCGTGCGCCGCTGCGCGCGCTGGAGGAATGGTCGATCGCGCACCTCGGCGACGTGACAGCGTCGCAGGAAGCCTACGACCGCGCGGACTGACCTCCTTCTGACTCCATGGACCGCGACCGGCTGTGCCGAGCGGCCTGGCCGCGGCCGTGGTCGCGCTCACCGGGCCGGTCACCCTTCTCGGCCACGCGCGCGCGGAGCAGCCGGCGGCGCTGGACGATCTGCCGGCCGATCTCGGGTGAGGGGAGGAGGCGGGGCCTGCGCCCCATCCGGAAGCAGCCGCGGCGACGTCCGTACGTCGCACACACGGAGGCCGGTACGGCTGCGGGCGTTGGCCTCGGCGACGCGGGCGCTCAGTAACTCGGAGGGGCTGAGCGTCCGCAGGCGGGCCGGGTCGGCTTCCCACTCGCGGCCACCGCCGAGGGGGCGGAGCCGGAAACACAGACCCTTGTGGCCCACCACCAGTCCCACCCGGTCGCTCCCGCCGTCGTGCACGGTCGTCCCGACGCGAGGGAGGCCGCCGTCGGTCACCCGGTCGCTCCGCCCCTGATCACTGCGGCGAGGGCGTGCGCCACGGGGGCGGAGCAGACACCGAGGTGGACGAGCGCGTAGTCGGCCGGCCGTGCGCCGCCTTCGTCCCCGGCGTCTCGCCACGGGGTGCGTACGTCCATCGCGGGCAGCTGGATACCCGCGGCCGTCAGGGCGGCGGCGAGGTCGTCGCGGGCATCGACGGCCTCCTGGACCTTGGCCGTTGGCGCGTTTCCCGCCTGGGGGACGGACGGGTTCACCTGGGGCGTCCTGCGGGGGAGGGACGGCTTCATGGGGCTGCTTCCTTCGGCTGTTCTTTCGCGGATTCCTCTGCCTCGCCACACGCCCGGTCGTACCGTGCGTGAGGGGCTCGTTACGAGAATGGCCCCGTCAGAGGGGTGACACACCGAGGGTGGAGGGTGCCTCCCCAGCGGGCGAGCCACGTTCCACACGTTCCACGGAGGGCGCGATGCCGACGAGGCGGGCGGTATCAGGCCGCAGCAGGGAACCACGGGCACGGTTCGCGGAGGAGCTGCGGCACCTGCGTACCGCGCGCGGCGACAGCCTGCGGCAGCTCGGTGAACGACTGGGCTGGGACTGGTCGTTGTTCGGGAAGATGGAGAAGGGCGAGACGGTCGGCGGCCCGGAGGTGGTGCAGGCGCTTGACCAGCACTACGGGACACCGGGACTGCTGTTGGCGCTGTGGGAACTTGCCATCAGCGACCAGACGCAGTTCAAGGAGCGCTATAGGCGGTACATGGGCCTGGAGGCGGAGGCGACGAGTCTGTGGCACTTCGCGGTGAGTATCGTTCCCGGTCTCTTGCAGACACCGGGGTACGCACGGGAGTTGCTCGCGGCAGGAGGTCTGCGCGGTGACGCCCTGGATCAGCAGGTTGAGGCACGGATGGGGCGCCGGGAGCTACTGGTGGGCGAATCCGCGCCCCAGTTCCGCACCATCCTGTCCGAGGCAGTTCTCAGGACCCCTTTGCGGAACACCGACGAGTGGCGGCAGCAACTGAAGTACCTGTGGGAGGTGGGAGAGAGAGACGGGGTAACGGTGCAGGTGGCGCCGTTCGGCGTGGGGCTCCACGCCCTGACCAACACTGACGTGATGTTCCTTCGCCTGGCGGATGGGCGTGCGGTGGCCTACGCGGAGAACGGGTACCGCGGAGAACTTATCGAGGAAACAGGCCCGGTTGAGCAGCTGCAACGCGTATATGATTCGGTACGCGACCTGGCGTTGCCCCCTGCCGAGTCGCGGAATTTCATTCTGCGCCTTCTGGAGGAAGTGCCGTGCGACCCCTCGACCTGACCGTGGCGACTTGGCGCGCGAGCAGTTACAGCAATCAGGACGGCGGACAGTGCGTCGAGGTCTCCGATGATTTCGACGCGTTCATCCCTGTTCGGGACAGCAAGAACCCACACGGCCCCGCCCTCGCCTTCCCGGCTGGCGACTGGTCCTCCTTCGTGTCCGCCGTGAAGGGCGGAACCCTGGGCGCCTAAGCCGCCCCGCCGTGCGAGACGGCCCCGTCGACGGCGACCCGCCGGCGGGGCCGTCGGCATTCCGGCGTGAACGCCCCGCGCCCTCTCACCCCTTCAGCCGTACCGGAAGCTTCTGCACGCTGTTTCCCACGAACGAGGCGTGGCGCGGCAGTTCCGGCTCGGGGACCGCGAGGTCCAGGTCCGGGAAGCGGGTGAAGAGCTGTTCCAGGGCCGTGGTGCTCTCCAGGCGGGCCAGGGGTGCGCCCATGCAGTAGTGCGCGCCGTGTCCCAGGGAGAGGTGGCGGGACGTGCCGGTGCGGGTGATGTCGAAGTGTGCCGCGTCCGGGCCGTGGGCGCGGGTGTCGCGGCCGGCCGCCGAGTAGCCGGCGAGGACCGGGGTGCCCTGGGGGATCACGGTGCCGTCCAGGGTCAGATCGCGGGTGGGGTAGCGGAAGGGGAAGTAGCTGACCGGGCTGTCCCAGCGCAGGGTCTCCTCGACCACGTCCGACCAGCTCGCCTTGTCGGAGAGGACCAGGTCGAGCTGGTCCCGGTGGGTGCACAGGGCGCGTACGGCGTTCGTGATCAGGTTCAGCGTCGTCTCGTGCCCCGCGATGATGGTCAGCATCAGCGTGCCGATCAGCTCGTGCGGGCTGAACCGGTCGCCGTTCTCCTCGCGGGCCGCGATCATCGCGCTGGTCAGGTCGTCGCCGGGGGCGGCGGTCCGGGCCCTGGCCACCTCGGTCAGCGTCTCCACCATCTCCCGGTTGGCCGCCATCGCCTCGGCCGGACCGATGTCCGTGGCCACGATCTGGTTGGAGAGGTCGTGCAGCCGGTCCTGGTGGGCCTCGTCCACGCCCAGCAGCTCACAGATGACGCCCATCGGCAGTGGCAGCGCGAAGTGCGTACGCAGGTCGACGACACCGTCCTCCGTCGCGGCCGACTCCAGGCCGTCCAGCAGGCGCAGCGTCAACTGCTCGATACGGGGGCGCAGTTCCTCGACCCGGCGGGCCGTGAACGCCTTGCTCATCAACGACCGCAGCCGCCGGTGGTCGGCGCCGTCCGCGGTCGTCATCCCCTGCACCGTGGCGAACGTCTTCAGCGGCCAGCCGTCGGCGATCTCCCCGGCCTGGAGCGCCGTGAAGTGCTGTGCGTTCTTGGCGACGTCGGGGTGCGCGAGGAATTCCTTCAGCGCGTCGTGGCCCAGCACCGCCATCCCCCGCACCTCGCCGGGGAGGACGACCGGGGTGACCGCCCCCTGGGCCAGCAGCCGGGCGTTGGCCGCGTGCGGGCAGCCACCCGCCGGGTCGAGGCGGTGCGGAAGGTCGGCCGCGGGGTTCACCGGTGACGTGTTCAACGGGGCTCCAGCTCTTCGGAGGGTCGGAAGGGAGGGAAGGGAGGGAGGGGGGAGGGGGAGGCGTGCCGCGGAAAGGTCGCTTCGGGCGGGTCAGTGCGGGCGGGTCTGTGGCCGCGCCGCGTTCCGGTGCGGCCATGCCGGGGCGGGGGCCTCGGCCGTCCGGGAGGGCACCGGGCCCTGCGGCAACTGCGGTGAGGTGAAACGTACGGGCAGAGTGCCCAGGCCCTTGCTCCAGGGCGAGTTGACCCACTTCAACTCGCTCTCCGGGACCGACAGTTCCAGGTCGGGCAGGCGGTGCCGGATCGTGTCGACCGCGGTCCGGGTGATCAGCCGGGCCGGGTCCTGGGCGGGGCAGGTGTGGGGGCCCGCGCCGAATGCCAGATGGGAGCGGTTGCCGACCACGGGGGTGCCGTCGTCCGGCAGCACCTCCGGGTCCGCGTTGGCCGCCGCCAGGCCCAGGATCAGCATGTCGCCCGCCCGGACGTCCTGGCCGCCGAACGTCATGTCGCGGGTGGCGTAGCGGGCCGGGAAGTTCTGGGTGGGCGGGAAGCGCCACAGGACCACGTCGAGTGCGTCGTCCACGCTGAGGTGGCCGCCGCTCAGTGAGGAGCGCAGAGCGGGGTCGCAGAGCAGGATGCGCAGCGTGGTGGCGATCCAGTTCACCGTGGTCTGGTTGCCCGCGACGAACATGACCACCAGGTTGTGCAGCACCTCCTCGTCGGTGAGCCGCGCCGGGTGGTGCAGCAGCGCCGAGACGATGTCGTCGCCCCTCACCCGCCGCTTCTCCTCGATCAGTCCGTGCAGGATGGCGCCCATCCTGCGGCTCGCGTCCCTTGCCACGCTGCTGGCCGACACGAGGCCCGCCACCGCCTCCACCAGCTCCCCGCCGGTCCGGTCGTCCAGCCCGAGCAGCCCGGCGATCACCCGCATCGGCAGCAGGCGCGCGTACGCGGAGACGAGGTCGGCCTCGCCGTGCGCCGCGAATCCGGCGATCACGGCCTCGGCGGTGGCCCGGACGCTGCGGCGCAGCTCGTGTCCGTTGATCCCGGCCAGCGCGTCGGAGACGGCGGTGCGCATTCTGCGGTGCTGCTGCCCGTCCGCGAAGAGCAGCGCCGGGCGCCAGCCGACCATCGGCAGGATCGGCGAGTCGGCCGGCACCCGGCCTTCACGCAGCAGGCTCCACCGGCGCGGGTCGTGTGAGAAGTCCTGCTCCTCGCGGGTGAGCCGGAGCAGTTCGCGGTGGCCCAGGACCAGCCAGGCGTCGATGCCGGGGGCGACGGACACCGGCGCCACCGGGCCGTGTGCGCGGCGCAGTTCCTCGTACAGCGCGGGCATCGTCATGCCGTCGAGGTCGGGCCCGTACAGCGCGGCCGTCGCGACGGAGGCGCCGGTCACGGGGCAGCCGACGGCCGGCCCGGTCGTGGGGTGCGGCGTGCTCATGAGGACTCCGTGGCGACGTGGATGAGGTGACGGATCAGGGCGATCAGCGCCCGGATCGATGAGGCCCGGTCCCGTGCGTCGCAGGTCACCAGGGGAGTTTCGGGCAGCAGATCGAGGGCCGTACGGATGTCGTCGGCGTCGTAACGGGGGCCGGACGGGAAGACGTTGACGGCGACCGCGAAGGGCAGGTCCAGATCCTCCAGATTGCCCAGCGCGTCGAAGGAGGCCGCCAGGTCCCGGGTGTCCACCAGCGCGAGCGCGCCGAGCGCCCCCTTGGCCAGGTCCTGCCAGGCCGGCAGGAACCGCTGCTGTCCGGGAGTGCCGAACAGATACAGGACCAGGTCGCCGTCGATGGTCAGCCGGCCGAAGTCGAGGGCGACCGTGGTGGTCTTCTTGCCGCTGTCCACGTCCGGGTCGACCCGGACGCCCGCCTGGGTCATCGACGCCTCGGTGGAGAGCGGTTCGATCTCCGACACCGTACCGATCAGCGTCGTCTTGCCCACCCCCAGCGGGCCGACGACCAGGATCTTCGCCGCGCCCGACACGCTTGAGTCGAGGTACTTCCCGCCGGCCGCGGCGGGCGGCGGGCCGGCCGGGGCCAGAGTTTCAGAGGCGACTTTCGAGACCATGGAGGACCTTTCTGAGCATGGTCACATCGGCGTGTTCGGCCTGCGGGATGGGCGGCCGGGTCACGATCAGCCCCCATCGGAGGAGATCGGAGAGCAGCACCTGCGCGACCGACGGCGGCTGGCCGAGGTGAGCGGCCACCTCCGCGACGGAGATGAGCCCCTCGCAGTGCTTGAGGATGGCGAGGTGCTCCGGCTGGAGCGTGGCGGGGAACGCCGCCTCCGCCGTCATCACCAGGGACTCCCAGGACAGCGGCTCGCCGTCGGACTCCGTGCGGCCGCGGGTGATGACATACGGGCGGATCGCCGAGGCCCTCGGCACCTCAGGCCGCTCCGTCGTCACGTTGCGGCGGCCTCGTCCCGGGGCATGCTGCTCAGGTGTGCGCCGATCTTCGCGACCAGCAACTGCATCTGCTGGGCCACCAGGCCCACGTCGGCGTCCGGATCGGTGGCGACCCCCAGGTGCGCGCCGACCCCGGCATGGGTGAACAGCACGAACCCCTGGTCGGTCTCCAGCATCAACTGGCGTGTCCGGGCGTCCCGCCCGAACAGCAGCGCGCTGGTGGACCGCCCCGTCATGGTCATCGCCGCGCAGGCCGCCGACAGCGATTCCGCCTCGGCGACGCTCAGGCCGGCCACCGGACCCGTGAGGTTCTCGGCGGAGGCGTGCCCGAGACGCAGTCCGTCCTCGGACACCACCACGGAGTGCCGGACGCCGGGAATCTCGGTGAGTGGGCGGAGCATCCACCCCAAGTCGGGGAGTCGAGCGATGGTTCCGGTCACGGTCGGCCTCCGGCGTGCTCGTGCGGGGTACTGGGCAGGGTCTGTCCGCCGTGCGGGGGCGACGCCGGTTCGGTGTCGCCGTTCGCGTCGACGGCCGCCCGGCCACGCAAGGTTCCGGACACCACGCTGGTGATCGAGGCGCGTGCCGCCTCCGGCGTCCAGGGTTCGGCGGGTTCGGCACCGGGCAGCGGGCCGGGCGCCGAGTGCCGTGCGGCGCTCGTGGCCCGGGTGGCACCGCGCCGGCTGCGCCGCCGGGGCAGGCCGGCCGTCGTCGGGGCGGGTGCGCCGGCCGGCTCGGGGGCGTCGTCGCGCACATCTGCCGGGGAGACGACAGGCCCGACGTGTTCGGCCGGTTCGACGGCCGGGCGGCGGTGTGCGGCGGCCCTCGGCAGCGGCTCGGTCAGCAGCCGGAACGGTACGAACATCACCGCCCGGGTGCCGCCGTACGCCGAGGACGCGCTCAGCTCCACGTTGAAGCCCAGCTCCCGGCTCCAGCGCCCGACGCACGCCAGGCCGAGCCGCGGCACCGCGCCCAGGCGGGTCAGGTCCAGGTCGTCGCGAAGCTGGCCGAGGGCCTGGTGCAGGACGTCCGGCGGCATCCCGAGCCCGGCGTCGTCGATCTCGATGACCGCACCGGCGCCCACCTCCCGCACGCTGACGACCACGGGGGAGCTGGACGGTGAGAACACCGCGGCGTTCTCCAGCAGTTCGGCGATGGAGTGCATCAGCCCCTCCACCGCCGGGGGCACCGCGTACAGGGTCTGTCCGCCGTGCACCTCGATCCGTCCGAACTCCACGATCCGGGACTGGGCGCCCCGTACGCAGTCGTAGAGCGAGACCGGCCGGGTCTCGCGACGGGCGGGCCAGATCCCGCACATCACCAGAAGCGTCTGCGCCTTGCGGGTCATCTGCGAGGCCGCGTGGTCGGCCTTCATCACGTTCGCCATCAGAAGGGGGTCTTCGATGGAGCGCTCGACCTCGTCCAGGACCTGCTGCTGCACGGTGGCCATCACATGCATGGTGCGCGCCACGGATTCGAAGGCGGCCTGCACCGAGTCGCGCAGCGCACGCTCGCGGTGCACGGCCGTGTCCGAACCGAGCGCGACGACGACCGAGTCCAGCGCTCGGGCGAATTCCTCACCGGTCTCCTCCGGCGACGCCAACGGCCCCGGCACACCATCCAGCCGCTGTCCGGTCCGCAGCCGCTCGGCGATGGCCGGGACGCGTACCGCGGCCAGACGCGCCACCTCGGAGCCCCGGGCGGTGGCGACTTCGGCCTCCCGGGCCCGGTGCGCGCGTTCGGTGGACAGCCGCCGGGCGAGGAAGAGTACGCAGGCGAGCAACAGGACGACCGCCGCGGCACAGGCTCCCGCCAGCGCCCGGTGCCGCTCGGCGTCCGCGGTGACGACGACCCACCCCGCACCGGCGGCGGCCGACAGCGTGACAGCCCATCCGGCGACGGCGACGGCGGCGCTCGCACCGGGGCCGCGTCCTGGCTCTCTCGACGGTCGGCTCACCACAGCGGTCCCGATCTGACGACCCTGTAGATATTGGTGCCAGCCACGAGAAGCGAAACCTTTCACGACACGTCGAACCCCCGTGCGGGGGGTTGGGAGCATGCAGAGCGTAGGTCAACCGGCCGGAGTTGTCGGGGCACCGATTCGTTTCAGTCACACCAGGCGGCCGGGAATGGCGTGTTGACGCCCATGCGCCGTCGGTTCCGGTGCGTGAGGACCTGGGGGCCACATGTCCGCCCGCGGACCGGCACCGCCCTGTGGCTGGCCCGTTCCCTGTGGCCTCTGCAACTGAAGGCGGGGTACTGGGACGAGGTGCTTCCCGCGCTGCGGGACGCGGCCCGGTGCGCCGACGAGAGCCGGGCGGACGAGCGGATGGCGGCGGCCCTCCACTTCCAGCCGGCCCACTGCCTGGGGGAGACGGGGCGGTGGGAGCAGGGGAACGCCGAGGCGTTGTTGCCCGCCTCCGCCGCCCCGCACCGGGCCTACCTCGCCGGTCTGCGGCGTCGCTGCGAGGCGGCCATCGACCGGTAGCTCAGCCGGCGGTTTCCACGCGGAACGGATGTACGCCGCCGGCGCTGTGCATCCGGAGCACGATTCCGCGCTCGGGGACCGCGCCGCCGTACGCGAGCCAGACGTGGAAGGCGCAGGCGTACGCCGCCGGGTCCGCGTCCGCCCCGGTGCTCGTGTCGGCGGACAGCCGGAACGTGCGTCGGCGCCCCCGAACGCGTACGACACAGGTGTGCGGTCCCGTCAGGTACACGGCCGTCGAGCAGTGGGGGTGGAGCCGCAGCACCTCGTCGGTCCACGTGTCCGGACCGCCCAGCCGCGGATCGTCCGCCCGCGCCTCTCGCGTGATCACGTCGGCCGTGTCCAGGTCGCCGGGGTGACGGGTCTCCTCGTGTACGCACAGATGCGCGTCGCCGGCCGCCCCTGCGGGGTGGCCGGCGGACCGCTCGACGGCGATGTCCGTCCCTTCCACACGGGTCCGT
Organism: Streptomyces sp. Mut1; assembly: GCF_030719295.1. Classification (NCBI taxonomy): domain Bacteria; kingdom Bacillati; phylum Actinomycetota; class Actinomycetes; order Kitasatosporales; family Streptomycetaceae; genus Streptomyces; species Streptomyces castrisilvae. Next base: position 6,099,418 of record NZ_CP120997.1, read on the forward strand.
ACGTGCAGCGGTGACGTCACCTTCCGCGGACGGTACGCGGGGAGCGGCAGCGGCTCCAGGGATGCGGGGCCCGGCGGCTCGGGAAGGTCCATCTGCGTGTAGAAGTGCCGCCGCAGCAGTTCGGCCGATCGGCCCGGTTCGGAGGTGACGGACCCGGCGGCGTCCGGGTCCGGGCGATGGGCGGCGATCTCCCGCTCCACTTGGGGGAGGAGCGGGGCGTGGGGGGGGGCGAGTCGGGGCGCACGGCGGACGAACTCCGCCAGCGGTGCCTCGGGATCGAGTACCCCCGTCCCGTCGGCGGCCAGGAGGACGGGCGTGCCCAGGGCGGCGGCGTAGTAGGACACCGCGCCGAAGTCCCCGAGGACGAGGTCGGAGGCGAGCAGGGCCTGCCGCCACTCGTGGGCGGGATCGATCAGGGTCAGCCCGTCGCGCACGGCCCTGTCCAGCCATGCCCGGATCTGGCCGGGGCCGTGGCCGTACCAGATGTTCGGGTGGAGAACGGCCGCCAGGCGGTAGTCATCGGCCGGCAGTTCGGCGGTGAGCCGGGGCAGCAACCCGGGCAGGATGTCCTGCCCGCCACCGGTGCCGAAGAACCCCTCCGGGTTCCAGGTCGAGTTCAGGACGACGAGTCGCTGCCCGCTGCGGACTCCGAGCGCTCGCCGGAATCTGTCCCGGTACGGGCGCGCCGCGAGCATGCGGTCGAAGCACGGGTCCCCGGCGAGTACGGCTGAGGGCACCGCGTCCTCGCAGACCCGGGCCAGCCGCTCCAACTGCTCGGGGTGGGAGAGGACGAGCCCGTCGACAAAGGCCCGCCCGTCGGACAGCAGCCACTCCGGCGACAGCCCGAACGTAGGCGTCCCGGATCCCGGCTTGCCCAGTTTCTTAGTGTATCCGACCCCGTGTGACAATACTGACAAATTACCCTGAATCAGGTTGAGTTCGCCACCGAGGCTTGCTGAGACCGCCAGGTCCACCGGAGTCGCGAGGGCCTGCTTCCAGGGCAGTTCCGGAAGCTGCAGATCGCGGAGCAACTCGCGGATGCCGTCCTGGAAAGCCGAGGAGCCCGTCGAAGTGACCAGTACCTGGACGCGGAAGTCGTCGTGGAACAGCGGAACCAGGTCCAGCAGGCGGCCGGCCGAGGTGACGTTGTGGATCACCAGTAGGACTCGTCGCTGAGCCGTCCGGCTCGTCCACCGGTCGGACCCCTCCCCGACCGGTACGCGAATCGCCGGGGGTCGTGGCCCCACCCGTAACCTCCTGAGCGAGCATGGTGTGTCGTCGCTCGAACACCCTATCCGCGTCCGGTGCGTGACCGGGGCCGCGTCGTGGGCGTGAGGTCCGGGTCAGAGGTCACCGCGCTGGAAGGACCGTGCGGCGGCCATCGCTTCCTTGAACCTGCCTTCGGCGATGGCCTCGATCGGGGAGTCGTCGTCCAGTTGGGGGTTCATCCCCAGCATCCAGGCACGGGCGATGTGCTGGTTCTCGCAGTCGGAGATGAAGGCGAAGACCTGGCAGGCGGCCCGCATCCGGTTCTCGGAGTCGATGCGTGGCGTGTTCTGGCTCCGCGCCCAGCGCCCGACCTGCTTCGGGTCCTCGATCCCGGCGATGAGGGCCGCGACTCTCTGGCTGAACGTGTCCTGGAGAAGCTGAGCCATCTGATCGGGCCGCAGTTCGGTGGTGGTCCGCAGCGCGCGGCCCTCCGCCTCTGCCGATGTCTCTCGTTGGGTCTGCATCTGCATGGTCTCCTCGATTCCTCGCCCCGGGTGTGCGCGTGGGCGAAGCAGTGCTGGCGCTTCGACGCGCCGGGGCCGGATGGCGGTGCGGGTCAATACGGACAGGGCCCGTCCGGCTCATGGGTCGGGGCGGCACACCACGTCGGCTGGGAGGAGGCATTCATGTTCGCGTACGCCAGCTGTGCGGCCGGCGACGGCCGCCAGGGCGGTGCCGGTAACAGCCGTGCTGTGTGCGGTCTGTGCTTCAACATGGTTGCTCCTCGGGTGAGTTACCTGAAGACTACCCGTTTAGGGATTCCTTACTCCATCGCTTTGCCGCTCAAAAACACACCTGAATCCCACCATTGGGTGAGAGGGGACGGCTCCCATCTGGGTATTCACCCCGGGATGGGTAAGTTGTTCGACCGAGTGGGCCGTTGAGGCAGACGACCTGAATGGGCGACACGTTGTACGGCCGGACGACGCAACGGCGTCACCGCACGGTGATCCCGTATTCCTCGGCCACCTCACGCAGTGCGACGTCCTCCTGCCTGATGGGCCTGCGTTCCTGCTCTTCGAGTTCGGCGTCGCGCAGGATCGCCCAGCAGCGGTATCCGCCGTAACCGGACCGGTAGGTGATGCCCTGCATCAGCTGGTGCCCCGCCTTGTTGCGCTGGGTGACGGCCCAGGCCGCGATCTGCCGGGCGACTGTGCGGTCCTTGCCCCGGATGTCCTTGTCGGTCAGCACGCCCTCCACGCCGAAGGCCCGTAAGTCCTCTCCCAGCGCTTCCGTGAGGGCGATACGGGTCCGGTCGTCCTCCAGGTCCAGGAACTGGGCCTGGGGAGACGCGGTCAGCCGGACGAGGATGCGCAGATCGCGCCAGCTGGAGGGGATGTCTCCCACGGACATGTGGCCGTGACCGGCGGGCGCGTCCCGCATCAGGGACCGCATGAAGGGGGAGACCCGGTACAGGGCGAGCGCCTCGGCGTAGCAGCCGGCCGGGCTGGACGCGCAGTACAGCGTCTCGTACGAGAACAGGCTGAAGCGGCCGGCGGAGGAGCCGTCGAACGTCTCGGGTTCCACCTGGTTGTACTTGATCGGGTCGTGCGCCCAGCCCAGGCGCCAGACCCCCTCGGCGGGTGCGGGAATCAGGTGGGGAACGGTCATTGATCCTCGTCCGTGGTCGGTCGGTCGGGCCCGTACAGGCCGGTCGAGTGGAAGCGCACAGCGGGTCACAGCAGGTTGTGGTGCAGGCGGACCGCCATCGGTCCTGCTTCGCCGGAGGCCAGGAGGATGGACGAGGTGCCGTCATCGGTGTCCTGGACGGTCTTGAGCGAGGTGATCGGCGAACCCGTGACTATCTGCAGCAAGGGCTGTGCCGTCGTGGCGTCCCACAGGTGGACGCTGGTCTTGCCCGCCGCGGCCAGCGCCGTGCGCCCGTAGCGGAGCTGTACGGAGGTGACGGCGCTGAGCTCACCGTCGCCGCAGGCCAGCGTGCGCACCGGTTCCCGGGTTTCCGCGTCCCACAGTTTCAGGGTGCCGTCCCGTCCTGCCGCGGCGATGATCAGCCCGCCGTCGTCCGGGGTGACAAAGGCCAGGTCGTTGATCAGGCCCTGGTCGCACTTGATGGTGGGGGAGTGCTGCTCCAGCGTGTCCGCGTTCCAGATTCTGATGTTGCCGTCGCTGCCGCCGGACGCCAGCAGGCGGTGCTCGGCGTTCTGGTGGGTGGCCAGGCACCGCACGGTGAGGTCGTGGTCGTCGAAGAGGGCGAGACGCTTGCCCGTCGCCGGCTCCCAGACGCAGACACGCCCGTCCGCGCCGGCGCTGGCAAGTCGCTCGCCGAGCAGGGTGGGCAGCGTGACGAGTGTGCGGATACGCAGGTTGTGGCCGGTCATCGGGGGGCCGGCCTGGCGGTTGGTCTCCGGGTCCACGCAGATGATGCTGAGGTCGTCGAGTGCCACGGCCAGCAGCCTGCGGCCGTTGATCCGGAGCCATGCCAGGGCGCTGATACGGCGTCCCTTGATGCGGGTGGTCTCGGTGCCGGTGGCCAGGTCCCTGAGGATCACCCGTGACGCGCGGGCCACGGCGAGCAGATGGGGAGCCGAAGGGGACACGGCGCAGGCCGTGACCCGGTTCCAGGTCTGGGGCTCCTGGCCGAACGTGGCCTCGTCGACGGACCAGCCGCGCACGACGTGATCGGCGCCGCCCGACAGCAGCCGGTCGTGACGGCGGCCGGGCAGGCGCGTCAGGGCGTTCACCGGAGCGGTGTGCGCGGCCAGGACACCGGCGACCGGCCGCAGGTCCGGCAGCCGCCACAACCGCAGGGTGCCGTCACCCGAGGCCGACACGAGGGCCGGTCCGTCCGCGAGGACCACCTCGTGCAGAGCCGTCACGGGTGCCGGTGAGCTTCCCGCCTGGACGGCGTCATGACGTCCGACAGCGAGCGGCCCGTCCGCTTCGAGGTCGCACAGCGTGACCCTCCCGCTCTCGTCGCCCACGACGTAGCGGCCGGCCTGCGAAAGGGCGATCAGGGCACGGACGGGCGCCTGGTGCCGGCCGTGGACCTCGGGCGTGCTCCCGTCGTAGCGGTGGACGGTGGCGCGGGCGCTGAACAGCAGCCGTTGCTCTCCGTCGGCCGTCCGGATGCCGCACAACAGCGCCGATGGGTCCGTGAGCCGCTCCAGGGGCAGCGGGTGCCGGTGGAACCGGCCCAGGTCGACGGCCTCGACCACCCCGTCGCTGAACGCGGCGAGCAGCAACAGCGGGCGCCCGTGCGGTTGGTAGGTGGTCAGAGAGCTGACCCAGGTCCTCTCCCGGCGTGCGACCTGGTGGTGGGTGAGCCGGCCGCCCTCCTCCTGGACCGCCATGACGCGGCCGTCGGTCCCGGCGGTGACGAGCAGGCCGCCGCGCAGCGCCAGCAGGTGGGTGATGGCCCCCGAATGCAGGTGCACGGGGATGTGGGTGAGCCGGCCGTCGGTGCGCAGCAGGCGCAGTGTCCCGGTGTCGTCGCCGGTGGCGATCTTCTGCGCCGTGCCGTCCGACGTGTGCAGGGTGGCCAGCGCCGTCACCTCGGCCGGGCTGGCCGTCCAGGCGGGGGTGGGCACGACGCGGTCGCTCCACAGCGGGCTCACCGGGACGGGGGCGCCGAAGGCGGCCGTGTGTGCCGCGGGGACGATCTCGACGGGGGGCCGCAGGGTCGCGTGCCGGGCCAGTCGCAGACTGCTCAGGCGCGAGAGCGCATCGGTGTTCAGGGCGAAGGGCTCCAGGGCCGCCCAGGCACACAGCCACTGCCGCCGCTCGTTCGTCGTGTCCTGCGCGGCCAGCAGCCTGCGGACCTGCGAACTGCTCTCCCAGGCCAGCAGGCCGGGTGTCACGTGGTCGTCGTCGAAGACCTCCCCCAGCGCAGCGTGCTCGGCCAGGTGCCGGCGCAGGTAGGGGTGGGGAGGCAGGGTGGGATCGCTGGGCACCAGATCCTTGAGCCGTTCGGCGATCTGACGGTGGATGTCGCGCTGGTACGCCTCCGACGCCTCAGTCATGGTCACCACCGGACGCCGGCAGATCGCTGTCGGGCCGCAGGAGTTCCGCGGCCAGCTCCTCGTGAGCGGGACGGTACACGCGGCGGTCGTCCTCGATGGACTGGGCCAGATATCCGCTCAGCCGGCCGCTGAGGAGCTTGCCGATCATCGTGTCCCACTCCTGCGGTTCCAGCTGGTCGGGGAGCAGGAAGACGCCTGCGATGGCCGGCCACACCTCGCCCCAGGGCACGCCCTGGCCCTTGGCGTAGGCGGAGGCCTTCAGCAGGGCGAGGGCGACGCGGGGGTGCAGGCCGTCGTTCTCCACGATGCGCAGATCGCGGTACAGGAGCCCGCGGATGCCCTGCGTCAGCGTCGTACGATGCCACTCCTCGTCCCTGGCCAGGGCCAACGGGTCCGGCGCGTTGCGCAGTTGGTAACCCGCCAGCCGGGCGTCGATGAAGGACGGCCACACCGCGTCCACCACGGGCGAGATCGCGCGGACCAGTTCCTCACCCGCGCTCTCGGTGATCAGCGCGCTCAGGTACCGCTTCATGTCCTCCTTGCTGGCGGGGTTGTCCGTGCGTTCCACGAGCGCGGCCGGAAAGAGGCGGCGCAGCGTGTGCAGCAGCCCCGCGTCGTCCTCGACGGCGACGGAGCCGGCGGAGTGGGCGGGCTGACTCGAACGGACACTGATCAGGAGCCGCAGACCGGGCGAGGTGTCGCCGGCCGGCCGGTCCTGGCGCTGGCCGGGAACGCGCACACGGCACCACGGCTCCAGAGGGCCGAGCACATCACTCACGATCCGGGACTGCTCCTGGGCCTCGTCCAGGGCGTCCACCACGATCGTCACCGGGTCATCGGATTCCTCGACATGTGCGAGGAGCTGCCGTGACCAGACGGCGACCTGGTCGTCCGTGGGACCGACCGGCCGCAGTGGCAGCCCGAGGGCCGTGACCAGGCCCGCGGCGAACTGGGCGGCGTCGAGGCTGCGGGCCAGCAGCGCCGCGCAGCGGGGGTTCTCCCCGGGAATCGTGGCCGCCGCGGAGCTGTCCTCGATCTGCTTGTACAGCGGGTCGCCGCGGAACTCCGGGTCGCTGAGCATCACCGCCCGCGCCAGGACGGCCGACTTCCCGCTGCCCGCGCACCCCGTGACCAGCAGGACACCGCGTCGTGTGCCGGGCCCCAGGAAGTCGGCGACCGTCCTGTTCAGCGACTCGCGCCCGCGGAAGTACCAGCCCGAGTCCTGGTCATGGGGCCGGCCGCTCGCCCGGTCCAGCCAGTACTCGGCAGCCCATGGAGTGTGTCCCGCCAGGGCCCCGGGAAGCTCCGGCAGCCGGACGTACCCGGGATTGGGCAGGCAGACGGAGGGCTGAAGGGTGCCGCCCTGGACGAGGTGGTGGAGTTTGAACTTCTTCTCCTCCTCGGGCCGCAGTCCCAGCGCGTACTGCGCGATGAAGTCCGGGACGCTCAGATACGGGGTGGTGATGCCGGCGGTGCGGCGCAGCCGCTCCAGAGCGGCCCGTAACAGGGTGGGGAATCTGGTGACCTCGATCTTGGACTTGAGACCGCAGGTCACCAGGACGTCCAACTGGCAGTTGTCCCGCCGGTCCGGTCTGATCTCCTTGTGCGCGGCCGCCAGGTCCGCGGCCATGTTGCCGGCGAAACAGGTGTTGACGATCACCAGAACGTTCCTGGCGTGCGAGTCCAGGGCCGCGGACACGACATCCACGGTCCGTACGGCCGTTGCCAGCAGGCGTTTGGAATCCGTTTCGGGAAGACGCAGGAAGTGCGTGTCCGAGCTGCCCGCGATGCCGTGGCTGGTGATGAACACCACGAGCGCCTCGCCGTTCATGTCCCGCACCTTCGACGCGCGCAGGAACTCCTCGACCGCGTCCCGGTTCACCAGCTCCTGGGGCGGCTCCACCGGAGTGAACGCCAGCTCCGGATCCGGGGTGCGCCACCACCACTCGTGGACCACTTCCCGCTGCTGGTCGATGCCCCTGGCGAACTGCTCGCGCGCCGGGTCCCGAGGGTAGTCGCGTACGGCAAGAGTCAGCAGCGCACGCTCGATCGACGTGGCGTCACCCTGTAACGGAAGTGCCGTTGGCCGTACTTCGCCCCCCGTGTGTCGCATGTCATTAGTGTGACAGCCATGAACCAGCCCCGGGGGCAAGTCCGGCCCGCTCCAGCTCCGCATGTCCAGCCCGGTGTGACCCACCGCATCACCCACGACGCGATCGTCGTCGTCCCCGGGATCATGGGCAGCGAGCTGTACGACACCACGACGGGCCGGGTGATCTGGGGGATCGCCGACCCGCGCTGGCTCACCCGGGCCTGGCTGCGCCCCAACGGCCTCGCCCCCCTGCACCTCACCGACGAGGAACGCACCGGCGACCACAGCCGGGTCGAGGCGCGCAGGCTGCTCCGGACTCCGGTCTGGAGCCCTTTCCTGCGCGGCATCGAGCCCTACACCCGACTGGTGAACCTCGCCGAGCACCGTGCCGCTCACCCCGATGCCGTCATGACCTTCCCCTACGACTGGCGCCTTCCCATCGCCGTCAACGGCCGCCGTCTCGCCCGGCAGGCCCGCGACCACCTGCAGAACTGGCTCGCGCACCCGGCGCAGGGCGAAGCCCGCCGGGAGGCCCTCGAAGACCGCCCCGCCCGTCTCGTCTTCGTCGCGCACTCCATGGGCGGCCTGGTCACCAACGCGGCCCTGACCCTCGGCGGCGACAACGACCTCGCCCCCGACACCCGAGGCATCCTCACTCTGGGCACCCCGTTCCAGGGCTCCGTCGTCGCCGCCAACATCCTCAACGCCCTCCAGGGCGCGCCCCTGCCGCTGCCGCACGCCCGTCTGGCCGCGGCGGCCGCGACCATGCCGGCCGTCCACGAACTCCTGCCCCGCTTCAGGTGCCTGGAGGACGGCATGGACGTCCACCGGCTCACCGCCGCAGACGTCGCCGCACTCGGCGGCGACAAGGAACTCTTCACCCAGGCACAGGACTTCTTCACCACTCTCTACGCCCAGAGCCTGCCGCGGCAGCAGCCCGTCGTCGGCGTACGGCAGGACACCGTCCAGTCCCTGACGCTCGACCAGGGCGTGGTGCGCGCGTCCGAGTACTGCTTCGTCACCGGCGCGGACGGCGAGCTGAGCCGCGACGCCAACGGAGTCCCGCGCCGCACGCAGGTGTGGGGGGACGGCACCGTGCACCGTGGTTCGGCCGCCGTGACCACGCCCACGATCCCTCTCGCCGCCCAGCACGGGGCGCTCGCCGCCAACAAGAGGGCGATGCCCCTCGTCGAGGACTTCCTCCTCGACCACGACGCGCTGATCAGGGGCCCGGAGCAGGGCGACGACGGTCTGGGCCTCACCGTCCCCGACTACGTCACCCCGGGCGCCGCCTGGGAGTGCGTCCTCACCGGCACCGACGAGCCCGCCGATGTGGAGTGCGGCATCACCAGCCTCGACGGGACGTGGAGCGGACCCGACTTCTCCTTCGACGTCACCGGCGACGACCGCCTCAGCGCCCACGTCACCGTGCCCGACGCCGGCCTCTACCGGATCACCGCGCGAGCCAACTACGGCCCCGAGGTCACCCAGATCGTCTTCGCCGGCGGCGACACCGCGGAGGAGTAGGCCGGCCGGCCCTGCCCGCCCCGCCGTCGGGCGGGCAGGCGGTGGACGAGAGGCGGCGACGAGGAGCGCCGGAGTGCCTGCCGGGTGCGGGCGGACTTCGTGGCGCGTTCCGTCAGCGTGTGGCGACATCCCGACTCGTGCAGGCGCCGCGCCGCCTGCACCTATTTATGCCGTATGGGCCGTAGGTGAGGTATGCCTGCACGCTCTCCTCACGCTATACGCCTAGATTCTCCGTCATTACATGAACACTTCACGGCTTCACCCATTACCTTCATGAGATCATTGAGCGACCACAATGAGCCATCCCGGAGGCGCGTGTGGTCCCTCGATGTGTTGTTTCCGCGTGCATGGGGGGACTGGCATGAGCATCCGCATCGTCGTGGCCGGAGAGTACGCATTGTCCGTCGAGGTGATGGCGAAGTACCTGGATACCGTGGCCGACTTTTCCGTGGTCGGAGCCGCAAAGCAGCATGATGATCTTCTGCCGGCCGTGGAGCGGTTAGAGCCGGCCGTCGCGGTGGTCGAGACGGGCACCGTGGACGAGGACGTGCTGGACATACTGGGCCAGTTGCGTACGACACGGCCGCAGTGCGGGGTTGCGCTGATTTCGAGTCAGTCCTCGCCGAATTCCACCGACCAGGCGATCAGGGCCGGGGTGCTGAGCGTGGTGTCCCTACAGGTCGAACTGCCGTACCTGATAGGGGCCATCCGCGGGGCCGCGGTGGGGTGTCTGACCATGGACCCGGGGCTGTTCGTCTCGCAGCCGGTGTCGCTCCACTGTCCACTGAGCGCCCGGGAGGCCGATGTGCTGCGGCTGACCGCCTCGGGCGCCTCGCTCAAGGAGATCGCCCGGGATCTCTACCTGGCGGTCGGCACCGTACGGAACCTGGCCTCGACCGCCATCAGGAAACTCCAGGCCCGCAACCGCTTCGACGCGGCGCGCATCGCCACCGAGCAGCGGTGGCTGTGAGGGCGGGGGCCTCTCAGGGTGCCGTGCTCCCCGTCAGCGGCTCCCGTGCCTCTCCCGTCGCGACGGCCTCCGCGTCATGGCCGTAGAGCCATCCCATGGCCCGCAGCCCCGCCAGGCCGTGCGGGTCCGCGGTGGCGCCGGGGTGGTGGGGGCGGTCCGGCCGGTGCAGGTACTGGGTGCTCCGGCGTGCGCCGCGCTGGATCAGCGTGGTGCGCGGCAGGCGCAGGTCCTGGTAGCGGCGGAGCGCGGCCGGGGTGTCCGCCGGCGCGGCCCGGCCCAGGCAGACGGCCAGGGTGACCGCGTCCTCGATCGCCTGGTTCGCGCCCTGGGCGAGGAAGGGGAGCATGGGGTGGGCGGCGTCGCCGAGGAGGGCCACCCGGGCGGTGACCCAGTCGGGCAGGCTCTCGCGGTCGTGCAGGGGCCAGCGGCGTACCGTGTCGGCGGCGGCGATGAGGCGGGTGACCGTGGGGTTCCAGCCGTCGTAGGCGGCGGCGAGTTCGGCCGGGTCGCCCTCGGCCGTCCAGGACTCCTCGCCCGCCGAGGCCGCGGGGACCGTCGCGGTGAAGCTGATCTCCCGGCCCGCGGAGACCGGGTAGCACACCAGATGGCGTCCGGGGCCGGGCCAGACCCGGACCTCCGGTTCACCGGCGGCCCAGGGGAGACGATCCGCCGGGACCAGGCCGCGGTAGGCGCTGCTGCCGGAGAACACGGGGGCGTCGCCGGCCAGCCGGGCCCGGACCGCGGAGTGCACGCCGTCCGCGCCGATCACCACATCCGCCCGGTGGCGGGCGCCCGAGGCGAAGGTGAGGTCCACGCCGCCGGGGTCCTCCGTCAGGTCCGTCAGCCGGTGGCCCGTCCGCACCTGGGCGCCGCCGACGGCTTCCCGCAGTACGCGGTGCAACTGGGCCCGGTGGACCGTGTAGTAGGGCGCGCCGTAGCCGTGTCGGCAGGCGTCGCCCAGTGCGGTGGTGTGGAGCGGGAGGTCGTCGTCCCAGCCGCGGATCCGCAGGGCGCGGGGGAGTACCGCGACCGCGCGGAGCGCTTCGGCGACGCCCAGGCGGTGCAGGAGCCTGGTGGCGTTGGGTGCCAGCTGGAGCCCGGCTCCCGCCCCGGCCGGTTCCGGGCTCCGCTCGAAGACGGTGCAGTCCACCCCTTCCCGCCGCAGGGCGAGGGCCAGGGTCAGCCCCGCGATGCCGCCGCCGATCACCGCCACGGCGGCGGCACGTGCCGGTACCTCCCGCGTCCTGGTCACTGCTCGCGGCAGAACTCGTCGATGGGGTAGCCCACATGCCGGTCGGCCGTGGGGACGTAGCCCAGCAGCGTGTCGCCCGGGGCGAGTTCGGTGCAGTTCAGCACCACGCCGCCCGGCCCCAGCACCCGTACGTGCCAGTCGTCCTGGAGGATGAGGTTGACCCGTACGCCCTCCGGTGACACCGCGTCGACCGAGATCAGCGGTCTGGTCTCGACCTTGACCCGGCCCACCGGCACCACCCGGGTGCGTCCGGTGGAGTCCACCGCCAGTGCCGGGGCGCCCGCGTGGAGTTCGCTGAGGTAGTTGGTGCGGCCGTGCGGTGCGACGACGTAACTGTGCACGGCGCCGGCGTTCACCCGGAAGGGACGGGTCGGCATGTACGGCAGGGGGTGCGTCTCGCTGACGCACAGCACCATCCCCTTGGAGTAGGAGCCGACCAGCAGTCCCTCGTTCTCGCCGAGCTGGCTGCAGGTGTCGATACAGGCCCGCTCGCCCATGCCGATGTGCGTCGTGGCGGTGACGGTCAGTTCGGTCAGCGTCAGTTCACCGGCCGAGGAACGGGCCGCCTCCACCAGCGCGGTGGCGTCCCCCACACAGCGGCCGGGCATCATCACCCCGTCCGAGCCGAGTTCCAGCACCCCGAAGGTGATCGCCGCCTCCTCCGGGTCGCCGGCGGTGGTCACGATCGCGCCCTTGGAGCCCGCGGCGGCGGCGATGACGATCTCCAGCGGGATCTTGGTCGGATCGCGGAAGTCGAGGACGCTCCAGCGCTCGGTGCGCGCCGCGTGGCACGCCTCCTCCAGGCTCGTGGCGTCGGTGATCTCCACCAGGCGCCCGAACTCCACCTCGGGGTGGGCCTGTTCCAGCTCCGCGCGGCCGGCGAAGCCGGGCGGCAGGATGACGATGTCGGCCGCGCCGGGGAAGCACTCGTCCCGCCACCAGCCCTCACCGCTGGGCAGCAGCACCTTGCGGACGGTGGGCGGGAGGTCGGCCAGGGTCTGCAGGTCACCGGCGACGATGCCGTCGGTCCGCTGGTGCAGGGCCTCCTCGATGATCGCGGGCCGGGCGGTACCGGCGCCACGGATATCAAGCCAGCACAGCTTCTGTCCGTTCATCACACTGCCCTTCTGTCGTGTCGGCCACGAGCGGCTGGGGCTCGCCGTGCACCACGGCGGCGACCCGGGCGGCCATCCGGCGGGGATCGGCGGCCTGGAAGATGTTGCGCCCCATCGCGACCCCGGCGGCGCCGCCGAGCAGGGCGTCCCTGACGAACGCGAGCGCGTCGGTGCCCGAACCACGGCGGGGACCGCCCGCGCACAGCAGCGGGATCGGGCAGGCGGCGACCACATCGCGCATCTCGGCCACGCTCCCCGCGTACGGGGCCTTGACCACGTCCGCGCCGAGGTCCGCGGCGAGCGTCGCCGCGTGCACCACCAGCTCCGGGGCCTGCGGATGGTCGATACCGGGGCCGCGCGGATAGACCATCGCCAGCAGGGGGAGGTTCCAGCGGTCGCACAGGTCCGCGACCCGGCCCAGGTCCCCGATCTGCTGCCGCTCGTCCGCCGAGCCCATGTTGATGTGGACGCTCACCGCGTCCGCCCCGAGCCGCAGCGCGTCCTCCACCGCCGTCACCAGGTACTTGGCGTCCGAGTCCGGCGCGTGCCGGGTACTCGCGCTGAGGTGGACGATCAGCGACATCCCGGCGAAACGGGACGGGCTGATGTGCCGCAGCACCCCCTTGTGGACGACCACGGCATCGACACCGCCCGCGGCCAGCTGGCCGGTGAGATGGTCGATGGTGCTGCCGCGAGGGACCACCGGGCCATCGGTGACGGAGTGGTCGAGCGGGGTGATCAGAAGCCGGCCGTCCCCGTGACGGAACAGCCTGCCGAGCCGCATCTCCCGCGCGAAATGCAGATATGACGTCATATCGCTCTCCTCTCCCCGGTGGTTTCCCGCACGCCGGGTTCGCTGTCCGCCGCCTCCGCGAGGCCGCGGAGATACCGCACATCGGGCTTGCCGCTGTCGTTCGACGGCAGCTCGGGCCACCGGCTGATGTGCACCGGCACATGGGCCGAGTCCAGCCGCGCCCCGACATGGGCCCGCAGCCGGACGTCGTCGCCCTCACTCCCCGGACGCAGCGACACCGCCGCGTACACCCGCTCCACCCGGTCGTGGTCCCGTACGCCGAACACCACCGCCTCCCGCACCGCCGGATGCTCGGACAGGACGCGTTCCACGGCGGCCGGATGCACCTTCTGGCCGCCGCTCTTGATGACGTGGCCCAGGCGGCCGGTCAGCCGGAGCCTGCCGTACACGTCGAGACGGCCGAGATCGCCCGTGCGCAGCCGGCCGTCCGGGGTGGTGCCCTCCGCCGGGTCGCGGCCGAGGTAGCCGTCCATGGCTGTCGCGGACCGCACGCACACCTCGCCGGTCCCGCCCCTGGGGACGTCCCGGCCGGTCTCCGGGTCGCGCAGGCTCAGTTCCACCCAGGGGAACGGCCGGCCCACGGCCCCCAGCAGCTCGGGCTCCTGATGGTCCAGCCGGTCCAGGCCGCAGATGCCGCCCGCCTCCGATGAGCCGTACAGCTGGGACAGCGGGCCGGCGAACCAGCGCAGCGCGTCGGCGATCCGGTGCGGCGCGGCCGGGGTCCCGCTGTACACCACCTGGCGCAGCGCGGACAGGTCCGGGCGGACGCCGGCCGCGGAGAGCCGTTCGGTGAGCCGGTAGAGGTGCGGCACCGCCAGATAGGTGTCCGTCACGGCGAGGCGGCCGAAGGCGTCCAGCACCTCGTCCGCGTCGAACCCCTCGTGCAGCACCACGGACCCGCCGGCGGCCAGCACCGCGTCCACCATGGAGCCCACCGTGTGGCTGACCGGGGTGACGGCCAGGACGCGGGCGGGCCCGGTGGGGCCGGGGGCGGCCGGGTAGACGCCGACGGTCGAGTTCCAGGTCCGGTAGCTCTGGACGATCCCCTTGGGCAGTCCGGTCGTCCCGCTGGTGAAGGTGATCCGGGCGCGGACCCCGGGGGCGTACGCGGCCACGTCGTCAGGTCCGAAGCCGGCGTCCGGGGGCACCGGGGCCAGGGCGCCGCCTGCGGGTGGGGCCGAGCTGCCGGGGGCGGGCAGCAACAGGCCGGGCAGAGCGGGCGAGACCAGTGCGGCGGCCCGTACCGCCGTGGTCTCGTCGGCGACCAGGAGGCGGCTGCCGGTGTCCCGCAGCACCTCGGCCTGGACCTCGGGCGGGAGCATCTCGGCGTCGCTGCGGGGGTTGGCCGCGCGGACCGACACCACGGCCGCGCCCAGCAGATGCGCGGCGTAGCGCGCGAAGAGCGCCGTGGGGTGATTGGCCGCCGTGAGAAGGGCGACGGTGTCGCCCGGGGCGATCCCCCCGTCCCGTAGCGCGGCAGCCGTGTCGAAGACCAGGGACAGGCTCTCCCGCGCGGTGAGGCAGAGCCCCGACCAGTACACCGCCGGCGCGTCCGGGTGCTGTGCCCAGGTGTGCGAAAGCCGGAAGGCATAGTGCTCGTGCCGCGCCCAGGACGGGGGTATCCGCACGGGGGGACCAGCGGTCATGGGGCTCCTCTCCAGGACGTGCGCGGGGACGGTCCCGCGTACCGGACCGGGAAGGCGGTCCGGTACGCGGGCACCTGCGATCAGCAGCAGCAGCAGGTGGAGGAGGACGACGAACAGCAGAGGCTGACGTCCGCCGCCGCCTCGGAGGCGACGCTCAGGCTCGACGAGCTCGCGCCCATCTCCGGCAGGCCCACGCTGTCGGAGACCTCCAGCACCTCCAGCTCGTCGATGTCGAACGAGGCGAACAGGTCGCCGGCGGGGGTCTCGCTCGCGAGAGTGCTCATGATTGATCCCTTCCAATGCCTTGTGCAGAGGGCTTCGATGACGCGCTGATGCTGGCAGCCGCGCGTCGGCCGGGACAACGGCCGCCCGGGCCGCGCTGACATTCATCACGTTCTTTCCCCAGGGGGGTTCCGCGGGGCCCCCCGGCGTGGAACGGGGGCTAGCGTGACCACGTTTCCGGATTTCCCGGCGCGGTCCCACCCGGGCAGTCCACTCGCTCTTCGGGAGGGGAGAGAAAGTTGAGCGCTGCGCCGCCCCCGGCCTCGGAAGAGGCCCCCGCCGACGTCCTCGTCGTCGGATTCGGCCCGGTCGGCCAGGTGTTGTCGATCCTGCTCGCCCAGCGCGGCCGGCAGGTCACCGTCGTCGAACGCTGGCCCCGGCCGTACCCGATGCCGCGCGCCGTCGCCTTCGACGCCGACGCCGCCCGCATCCTCGACGCCGCGGGGGCCGGCCCCCACCTGAGCACGTTCGGGGAACCCTCCGAGGACTACGTGGTCGCCGACGCGGCCGGCCGCACCCTGCTCCGTATCGGGCTGGGCCACGACCCCGCCCACCGCTGGCCCGCGTCCACCTCCATGTACCAGCCGGGCCTGGAGGAGGCGTTGGAGCAGCGCGCCGCGCGGATACCGAACCTGCGGCTGCTGCGCGGGCACGAGGCGGTCCGGCTGACCGCCCGGGAGACCGGCGCGGACCTCACGGTGCGCCCCGTCGCCGGGGGCCCGGAGCGGGTGCTGAGGGCCCGCTGGATCGTCGGGTGCGACGGCGCCAACAGCATGGTGCGCGAGGCGGTGGGCGCCACGCTGAGCGAGGGCGGCTTCGCACTGGACTGGATGGCCTGCGATGTGACTCCGCACCGGGCGGCGGACTTCCCGCCGTGCAACGTGCAGATCGCCGACCCCGCCCGCCCCCGCGTCGCGGTCTCGGCCGGGCCCGGGCACCGCCGCTGGGAGTTCATGCGGCTGCCGGGCGAGGCCCCCGAGGCGTTCGGCACCGCCCGGAACGCCTGGCGGCTGCTGGCCATGTTCGGCGTCGAACCGGGCAACGCCACGCTGGAACGCCACGCCGTCTACACCTTCACCGCCCGCAACGCGGACCGCTGGCGGGCCGGCCGGGTGCTGCTCGCGGGGGACGCCGCCCACCAGATGCCGCCGTTCGCCGGGCAGGGCATGTGCTCCGGCATCCGCGACGCCGGCGACCTGGCGTGGAAGCTGGACCGGGTGCTGGCCGGTGCCGCGCTGCCGGAGCTGCTGGACAGCTACGAGGCCGAGCGCCGCCCGGACGCCCAGGCGAGCATCGACCGGTCGGTGGCGCTCGGCCGGATGATCTGCCTGACCGATCCGGTCGCCGCGGCACACCGGGACAGGGCGATGGCGTCCCGGCCGGACGCGGACGTCGCCCGCCCCGCACAGCCCGGCGTCCACACCCCGGACGGGGGGCTGTACCACCGGGGGGCCGACGGCACGGCGGGCTTCGGCGCGGGGCTGCCGGTCCCGCCCGGGGTACTGGGCGGCGCCGGGCACCTCGGCCCGGACCCGGTGCTCCTCAGCACGGACGGCCCCGCCGCGCCGCTCGCCCCCGGGCTGCCTCGGTGCGCGGCACGCTGGCGGCTGCGGACGCGTCACCTGCGGCCCGGGGACCCCGCCGACGCGCCGCTGCGGGGCTGGCTCGGGTCGCTCGGCGCGACGGCGGCGGTCGTCCGCCCCGACTGCCGGGTCTACGGCCTGGCCCGGAACCCGGCGGAGACCGAGGCGCTGCTGAGCGGGCTGGCCGGCCACTGGTCGCCGTCCCTGGAGCCGACCGCGTAACGCCCCGGCGCCCGGGTGGGTCCCGGCCCGCCGCTCACCTGACGGCGGGCGGTCAGGACACGTCCCGGCGGCCGGCTCCGTCCGGTGTGCGGGTCAGACGCCCAGGACGGCCTTCGCGGTCAGGAAGTAGATGATCAGGCCGGTGGCGTCCACGAGGGTGGTGACCATGGGCGCGGAGACCACCGCCGGGTCGATCCGCATCCGTCGGGCCAGCAGCGGCATGGCGCCGCCGATGGTCGCCGCCCACCCGCAGATGATGACCAGGGTGATACCGACCACCAGGGCGATCCTCGCGCTGACGAACACCGTGCCCAGCAGCAGGCCGAGCACGGCCAGCAGGGACCCCAGGACCAGGCCCACCCGGCATTCCCGCCAGATCACCCTTATCAGGTCCGAACTCCTGACCTCGCCGACCGCCAGGGCGCGTACACAGGCGGTGGCGGCCTGGGCGCCGGCGTTGCCGCCCGCGCCGATCAGCATCGGGATGAACAGCGCGAGGGCGGCGACCTGTTCCAGGGTGGTCTCGAACGCCCGGGTCACGCCGACCGTGAGGGTCGCCGCGACCAGCAGCAGGCTCAGCCACAGCGCCCGGTAGCGGGCGAGCTGCCACACGGAGGCGGCCATGTAGTGGCCGGCCCACGGCGCGGCACCCGCCTGGCGGGCGACGTCCTCGGTGTCGGCCGCCTCGATGACCTCCACGGCGTCGTCGATGGTGAAGAGCCCGACGAGCCGTTCCTCGCTGTCGACGACGGGCAGGTTGAAGTCGTTGGTCTCCCGCATCAGACGGGCCGCGGCCTCGGCGGAGTCGGTGGCGTACGCGGAGGCCGGCTCGGTCACGACCAGATCGGAGACCATCGTGCCCGGTGCGTTGAGCACCAGTTCACGCAGTTCCACCACCCCGGTCAGCCGGCGGCCGGAGTCGACCACGGGCAGGGTGTACACGGTCTCCGCGTCCGCCCCCTTCTCCCGTACGGTACGCAGCGCCTGCTCGACGGTCAGCGCCCGCGACAGCGCCATCACCTCGGGTGTCATGTAACGGCCTACGGAGCCCTCCGGGTAGCCGAGCAGCGAGGAGGTCATCCTGCGCTCGTTGGGACTCAGCCCGGCCAGCACCCGCTTGACGACCTTGGCCGGGGCCTCCCGGAGCATCCTGGCCCGGTCGTCCGGGGCCATGTCCTCGATGAGGTCCCGGAAGGAGCGGTCCCGCAGCCCCTCCAGGATCTGCTGCTGGTCGACCGGCTCCAGCTCCTCGAACACCTCCAGCGCCCGGTCCTTGCGCAGCAGCCGGAACGCCACCCCGGCGTCGACCGCGTCCATGCGTGCCAGCTCATCGGCGATCACATGCGGCGGATGCGCCTCCAGCCACTCCTGGGCGGCATCCAGTCGCTGGTCGCCCACGACGTCCCGCAACGACTCGGCCTGCTCCGCGCTCGGCTCGGGCGGCGGGTTCGACTGTGGCATGGCAGGTCCTCGGGTACAGCGGTGGATCAGGGAATCGGGTATCACCCGCCTGCGAGGACCGACCGGCACCGTTGCCGTGTCCTCCGCCCTTGAAGACGCGCTCGCAGGATAGCGCGCGTGGCCTGCCGGGGCCGACACCGCCCTTCGCGAGCGAGGGCGGAGCCGGCCGGCCGAACCGGCGGAGGGGGTGACGGTCCCCCCGGACCCTCACCCCCTCCGCCGGTTCGCTCCACCGGGGCGGGCTCAGTGGAAGCGCTGGCCCTCGTCGCGCCGGTAGGCGTACACCGACAGCACCGCCAGGGCCACCGTCCACCCCACGAAGGAGATGGCCGCGACCGGGTTCAGCTGGTAGTCGCCCACAGCCGCCCACATCAGCTCGGCGGCCCCGCGCGTCGGCGTGAAGGGGGCGATCGTCTCGATGAAGCCGGGTGCCTGGCCCGCCCCGGAGAACAGCCCTCCGGCGAAGGCCAGCGGGAAGAACGTCAGCTGAACCACCGTCAACGCCGCCCGGATCGGCAGCAGATAGCCGATGGTCAGCCCCAGCAGGGTGAACGGGACGGAGACCAGGATCACGACGACCACACCGGTCAGGAAGCCCAGGAGGGTGGTGGTGGCCTCGGTCGCCAGTGCGGCGATGAGCAGCAGCGGGATCATGGACAGCAGCATCGTGAGCAGCCCGGACAGCAGCCGTCCCGCGAACTTGGGGCCCGGCCCGCTGGGCAGCGTACGGGTGTAGAGGTCCCACGGGTGCTGGCGCTCCTCCGCCACCCCGATGCCGTGCCCGAAGAGGTTGCTGATCATGGTCGCGAAGACCACCATCGCGGCGGTCGCGTAGGTCGCGCCCACGGGGTCGTCGCCGGCGGCCGGGACGACGAAGAACAGCATCGAGGCGCCCGGGAAGAACGCCGTGCCCACCAGCGCGATCGGGATGCGCAGGGTGCGCAGCAGCTGGTAGCGCGCGTGCATCAGGGACATCCTGACCTGGGTGCGCAGGGCGGCGCGTACCCCTTCGGCGGGGGGCCCGCCGGGCAGGAGACCGGCGGGGGCCGCCTCGGAGGCGCTTGCCGTCTCAGGTGTGCTTATCGCCACGGGCCGTTTCCCAACTGTGTCGTCTTCGCGGGCGTGCCGGCGGGGGCGTCGTCGGCCTCCGCCTCGTCCGCGAGGGTGAGGAACGCCTCTTCCAGCGTCGCCGAACGGACTTCGAGCCCGGAGAACGGTGCCCCGCTCATGACCAGATCGCGCACCAGCGCGTCGGCGTCGGGGGTCAGCAGATGGATACGGCCGTCGACGCGCTCGGAGGTGAGGATGCCGGGCAACGGGGGCACCTCGTCGGCCAGCAGGCTGACCCGCTGGGCGCGCACCAGCCCGCGCAGCGCGTCCACCGTGTCGTCGGCGGCGACCCGGCCCCGGGTGAGCACCACCACGCGGTCGGCCAGCTGCTCGATCTCCTCCAGGTAGTGACTGGTCAGCAGCACGGTGCCGCCCTCGGCATGGAAGGCGCGGATCACCTCCCACAGGGTGCGGCGGGTCTCCACGTCGAGCCCGGTGGTGGGCTCGTCGAGGAACACCATGCGGGGCCGCCCCACGAAGGCCAGGGCCACCGCGAGCCGGCGCTTCTCACCGCCGGACAGCCCGCCGGTCTGACGGCGCTCCTTGTCCAGCAGCCCGAAGTGGTCCAGCAGTTCGCCCCGGGGGACCGGGTTCTCGTAGTGCGCGGCGGCGAAGTCGGCCACCTCGCCGACCCGGAGCGTGGGGGGCAGCCCGGTCTCCTGCGGGGTGACACCGATCAGCCTGCGGTGCACCGCCCTGCGCGGGTCGCCGCCGAACAGCTCGCAGTGGCCCGAGGTCGGCCGGCGCAGCCCGACGAGGAGGCTGAGCAGCGTGGACTTGCCCGCGCCGTTGGGCCCCAGCAGGCCGACCAGCTCGCCGCCGCGGATCTCCAGATCGATCGGGTGCAGCGCGGTCTTGTCGCCGTAGGACCGGGACATGCCCATGGTCCGGACGGCCATCGGCGGTGCGCCGGCGGACGGGGCCGCCGCGGAGGCCGCCGGGGTGAGCAGGGTGCGTGCCATCAGTGCTCCTTGGGTGCCGGCTGCGCGAGGGCTTCGGGCGTGCCGGGCTCCGGAGGCGGGAAGAGGTGGACCAGCCGGGCGTAGGTCTGGAGTTCCTCGGCCATGGTCAGTCCGAGGCGGTTGTGCAGCATGTGGACGTGGGAGAAGAAGACCTCCCCGGGATGTTCGGCGGTGCCTTCGGTACGGACCCGCTCGGCCAGGTCGCAGAGCAGGGTGTGCCAGGACGCGAACGGGCCGTGCTGGGCCGGGTCGACGGCGGGCGGCGCCCCTGCCGGACGTTTCCCGGCGCCCGGGCTGGACCCGCACAGCCGGTCCAACTGCTCGGTGGAGAGCCGGAATCCGGCCCCCACCATCTGCCGCAGGGCCTCCAGGCCACGCGCGTAGAACATGGCCTGGTCGGCCGGGCCGCCCAGCGCCGTACCGGCGGACATGGCCGCCCGCAGCGCCATCGCCGAACGCGACCGCGAGTCGGGCAGCCGGGGCAGGAAGGCGCGCACCAGTTCGCTGGAGAGCTGGAACAGCCGCTCCGTGGCGGGCATCAGAGCGGGCCCGCCGTACCGTTCGGTCTCCGGGACATAGGTGTCCTGGTAGACGCCCGGGTCCCGGGGGCCGGCCGGGCGGACGCCTCGGTGCGGCTCCTCCAGCGCGGAGAGCCGCCGGGCGTGCGCCAGATACGTGTCCCGGTCGAGCGGCTCCTCACCCTCCAGGAGCGGGGTCGCGCGGCCGAGCCGGTCCTGGAGCAGCCGCTCGGCGCGTGCCGTCTCCGAGGCGGTCAGCCCGCCGACCCGAAGCCGCAGATGCGGCCCGTGCTGCCAGTACCGGATGAAGAACCAGGGGTGGCCGGGAAACAGGTCCACCGCGGGGCCGATGACGTCGGTGACCACCCGGTCGTGCGCGGACCGCGCCATGGACCCGATGTGGAGGTGCCAGGAACGCCACTGGACCGCGGGGCCCAGTTCCCGGGAGGCCGCCGCCTCGGAAGCCGGCCGGTGAGCTGTCCGGGATGCCGTGCGACCGGTGGATGTGGACTGCACCGTTGTTGTCTCCGTTCTCTCATTCACTGCCGGAGGTCGAGCGTCACTGCCGGAGGTCGAGCAGCGGGCCGCTGAACCGCGACGTCCCGCTGATCACTGCGAGGACCACCATCTCGTCGGACGGCAGCCCGAGGATGCGGCGTGCGGGCGCCTCACGGAACGCCCGCACCGGGCGCGCGTAGAGGCCCGCGGACGCCGCTGCCAGCGTCAGTCCGTGCACGGCCCAGCCGCAGGCGTACTGCGCCGCCGTCCAGCCACTGGTGCCGAGGTGCGCGGCCAGTTCCCGGGGACGGAACGACAGGAACCACAGCACCGACGCGTGCCGTACGTCGCAGCCGTTGCCCGGTGCCAGGGGGTAGCCGTAGATCTCCTCCAGCCGGGCCGGTACGCCGGGGCCGGTGGCGCGCGGGGTGTAGGCCGAGGGGGTCACCTCGTACACCCCGTCGGGGTGGCCGGTCACCGACTGGGTGACGGCGGTGACGCGCAGCGCCCCGGCCGCCGTCCGCGGTCCGGCGCCCGGCGGGGGCGTCAGCAGCCAGTCGCGCGCGGTGTCCAGCACCTCGCCCGGTACGGTGCGCGGCCGGGCGTTGTTCCCGAACAGGCCGCGCGGCATCCGTCCCGAGGTGCGCTGCCACAGCACCTCCGCCCAGGACCGGCCGGTGTCCGGCGCGGTGGACGCGATGGCCGTGTCCACCGGGGCCGCGGCGGCGGGGAACTCCTGGGCGCGGTTCATCTCCACCACATCGGCCATCACCCCGTCCGGCACCGCCTCGGCCGGGCCGTGGTCCGGACCCGCCGGCCCCGCGGAGGCGTCCCCGGTCAGCTCGACCACCACCGGCAGGGTCCACTCCCAGCTGGGCGTGAGGCCGAACTCCGCGAGCCGTTGCCGGGCACCGGGCCCGGGAAACCGCACCCGCGCCGGGATTCCCAGCAGTTCGAGGGCCACGCACAGCGCGCGCAGCGCGATGCCCAGCTCCAGCTGCACCAGCGAGCCCCGGTACCAGCGGTACGTGGCGGGGAGCCGGGTGAAGCGCCCGGTGAGCAGCACCTCCCGGGCCGCCGAGGGCGCCGACGAGGCGCCGGACAGCCCGGCCAGTGCCCGCCGGTACGGGTCGAACACCTGCCGCCTGCCCCGGTCGTTGACGAGGACCTGCACCGGGAACTTGGCCCGCACCGAGGCGTAGCCCCGGTGGTCGTTGAACGGGTTCTCCGGCTCGCGGCGCTGCACCCCGAAGGCGGCGACCAGCGCGTGTGCCAGTGCCCGGTCCTCCGGTACGCCCGTGATCCGGCCCGCCGGGAAGGGGGCGTCCTCCAGCAGGTCGACCGTTCCCGGCGGCAGCGCGGTGAGGTCGTCGAACCGGGCGGTGCCGGGCAGCCGGGGGGCCACCGGCAGGGCGGAGACCGGCACGCCGGGCGGCGGCTCCGCGTCCGGCGGCATCGGCGGCTCGGCCGGCCGGTCGGCCCCGGCGGCGAACAGGTACCACATCCGGTCCCGGGCCATGGTGTCCGCGTCCTCGGGCACCGGGCCCGCACGGTCCGGCGCGGGGGCTTCCGGTACGTTCACAGCTGCCTCCGCGGTCACGGGAACGGGTGGGGGTCGTAGGGCGCCTTACGGTGCTCCGCGGGGGTGCCCGCGAGCGCGGCCGCCAGCCGGGGCAGCCCGCTCAGCCGCTGCTGGGGCTGGCCGAAGCACATCGGGGTGATGCCGGGCACGACCGCCTTGGCGACCGCGAGCCCCAGGTCCCGGTGCTCACGGGTGGACTGGTCCACCATCAGGACACGTTCGAGACCGGCGTCCGCGAAGAGCCCGGCGGTGAAGTCCAGCGCCCGGCGCACATCGCCGCCCGCCGCCTCCCGCAGCCGGTGCGGCCAGGCGGGAAAGGCGTCCCGCAGGGCGACCCGGCGCCCGCCGAGCACCGAGACGACGCGCGGCAGCGCCTCCGGCAGCGAGTACAGCTTCAGATGGTCGTGCAACTGGTCCACCAGCCACGGATCGGCGAACATCGGCTCGATGTCCTCGCGGGTCCAGGTCACCGGATCGGTGACCAGCTGCGCCAGCTCCCACAGGGCGGTACGCGCCACGGCCACCGGGTCGCAGCCGGACCCCGCGGCGGAGAAGCTGGCCGGGAAGGGCTGTTCCCGGTTCACCGCGAGCGACCAGACGACCGGGAGGTCGATGTCGCCCGTCGCCACCAGCAGATGGACGTCGAAGCCGTGCGCGTCGATCAGGTCCAGCAGGCGCCGCGAGGCCGGATCGGTGACGGAGGAGAGCTCGATCGTCGGCAACGGAGCCGCCCGGTGCCAGGCGTTCAGGAAGGCGTCCCGCTCCGCCAGTTCGAACAGCGAGTGCAGCACCGCCTCCTCCGGCGACGAGCCCAGGGCGCAGCCGCTGGAGGAGTCGTGGAAGTAGAAGGTGCGTGCCCGCGAGTCGCTGCGGCGCACCGTGTCGTACGCCCGCCCGAACCGGTGGTCGTACTGGTAGAAACCGATCTCCGCCGGGACGAGCGACGACGGCCCGCCGTGCAGGTCCCGGGCCCACACCCAGTCCATCGGGGTGTCCGGGCTGTACGGCGTGACCCGGCTGCCGGGGTGGGCCAGCTGCTCCTCGGTGTACTGGCCGAGGGTGCCGGGGTCCACGGCCCGGTCGGCGACCTCGCGGTAGCTGACCGCGCCGACGACGGCCGCCTCGTGGGGGAAGCCCCCCAGCCGCTCGTACGCCTCCAGGATGGCGACCGGCTCGGCGTCGGCGAAGGTCCCCGCGCGGGCGAAGCCCATGGCCAGCGACTCCGGCAGGGAGGCCACACTCATGGCGTACGGCGGCGACGCCTCCCGCACCACCCGGTCGACCGGCCCGAACCGGGGGTCCACCGTCCGCGCGCGGAGCAGTCCGGGGCCGAGCAGTCCGGCACCGTCCGCGCCGCGCGTCGGCCCGTCCGGTCCGGCGAGTATCCGCCGCACCGGCCACGGGGCGGGCGGGGCCGGGTCGAGCCCGGCGGGGTCGGCGGCGCAGACCCGGCAGCGGGCGCTGCGCCGGACCAGATGGCGGCGGGAGGAAGGCCCGCCGAGCGCGTACAACTCACCGGCTTCCAGGGGGCGTTCGTCCAGGCTCCGGAGGACGGGGGCCAGCATTTCCAGCAGGAACGGGCGGCGCATCGCGGGACGCGAGACCGGCCGCAGGGGGTCGGCGGCCAGGGGATGGCCGGCGACCACCCGGGAACGCAGCTCCGCACAGCCCGCGCAGCCGCCCTCCGCCCCGGGGACCCAGTACGGGCCGATCAGGACCTCACCGCCGAACAGCCGGACCGACAGATGCGGCCGGCCGCCGGCCGACGCGGCGTCCACCCGCTCCCGCTCCCAGTCCGGGTTCCAGCCGCGGTTCAGGGAGAGGGAGCCGGGCCGGGCGGCGACCAGCGGGAGCAGCGCTCGGGCCCACTCCCCGGCGGCGGGCCCGGTGAGGTCGGGACCGGTCGCCACCTCCGGGTCCGGGCCGGCGGCGGGCTGCGGCCGGGCGGGGGCCGTCATGATCTCACCGGGCATGTGCGGGCTCCTCGGCGTGCGCCGGGGCTTCGGGGGAAGCCGGGGGGACGGGGCTCGGGACGGGGCTCAGCGCGACCGGGCCGAAGAAGACGGGCAGGGTGCCGAGCACCGGGTCGGACCGCAGCGGTGTCCCCACGGGCTCCCCGGGGAGGAGGCCCGCCGCCGCGCGGGCGGCGATCTCCGCGCGCAGCCGCGCCAGGGCTTGCGGACCGGCCGTCCGCAGGGCCCCGGTGTGCACGGCCGCGACCCCGGCACCGGGCCGCAACCCGGCCGCGATGCGGCCGGCGAGGACCGTACCGAGGCAGCCGTGCGCGGCCTCCTCCCCGGTCGGGCCCCAGCCGTGTCCGTACACTTCGCCGGTCTCGGCGTGCACCGCCCGCGCCAGCGGCCAGCCGATCCCCGGTATCTCCAGCAGCCGCACCACGACCGGGAGTCCGTGCTCCTCGGCCAGAGCGCGCCGCACCACCTCGGTGGCGGGCAGCAGGCGTACGGGGTCCGGCCGCTCACTCGGTGCGGCGCGCTCGGTCAGCAGCCTGAGGGCGCCGTCCAGCAGCCACTGGTCCTCGGTGATCCCGGCGGCGCCCACCGCCGGACCGCCTTCCGGGACGGCCAGTTGACGCAGGGCCTCCAGGGCGACCGCGACGGTGGCACCCTGCTGGTCCCTGGCCCAGCCGATGACCCCGGCCCCCTTCCGGCCGGGCAGCCCCGCCTCGCGCAGCGCCAGCGGCAGCTGCGGCAGGTCGCCGCCCTCGGCCAGTTCGAACAGCCCGGTCCAGGGCGCGGACAGCGGGGCGACGACGCCTTGCAGCGCCGGGTCCGTCACCGGGGCGTTCCCGCTCTCCACGGGAGCCGGAGCCGGAGCGGGCTCCGGCACGGTGGCACCCGCCGCGGTGCGCAGCATGTCCGCCGACAGGTCCTCCCCGTGCACGACATGCGCGCCGCCCGCCGTGCCGACACCGGCCAGCACCTCGAACACCAACTGCCCGGCCAGGGCCCCCGCCAGCGCGTCGGCGCCGGGCCGGGGCGCGGGCCCGGTCTCCCGGGCAGCGGCCCAGTCCTCGGCACGGGCCGCCAGCGCGTCGGCGGTGTGCGCGCCGGACCCGCCGGTCACCACCGGGCCGGCCAGGGCGGTGGATCCGAGCCGCACCGGGACCAGCGGCACACCGTCGGGGAGCCCCAGCAGCCGGGCGGCGGCCTCCGCGACACCGGGGCCCTCGGCGCACCAGATCACCGCGTCCACATCGCTCACGTCCAGACCGTCCACGCCGTCCGTGAGCAGCTTCGCGCCCAGCCGCCGCGCGGTGGCCACCGCGTCCTGCGGGTCGGTGGGGGCGAGCACCAGCCGGCCCGCACCGGCCCGCGCCAGCCCACGGGCCGCGGGCAGCACGGCCGCGCAGGGCCCGTGCAGCAGGACCCGGGCGGCGCGCAGCGCGCCGAAGGCGGCGTACGGGTCGTCGCTGAACGCCTCCAGATGGGCGAGCGCCTCACCGAAACGCTCCCGGGTCTCCTCGTCCGGTGCGCCGGCGGTGAACCGCTCCGGGTCCAGCAGCAGGTCGCGGGCGCGCAGTTCGTCGGTGAGCCTGCGCACGGCGGGCCTGGCCCGCTCCGAGCCGAGCGCCGTCACCAGCTCGTCCTCCGTGGCGCCCGTCTCCAGCAGCGGGACGCAGACATCCGCGACGGTGAGCAGCACCTTGGGACCCAGAATCACGAACTGGGTGCGCGGCCCACTGAAGTAGACGCCTCCCGTGACGGGTGCGTAGTGCAGATACGGCCGTGACCTCATCGTCATGCGGTCTTTCCTCCGTAGGTGAAGGGAGCACCGGCGGTCCGGGCGATCTCGACCACCCATTCCGCCGCGTGCCGGGAGTCCGCCACGGTGGGCAGGGCCTCTTCCAGATAGCCGGGGCTCCGCCGTTCCATCAGCCGGGGCAGCACCCGTACGCTCACGGCGCTCTCCAGGTCGGTGTACTGGGGCTTCTGCCGCTGCCGGTGTTCCTCGGCGCCGAAGCCGAGCGCGGCGGCGGCCTGGAGCGCCTCCGTTCCGTAGGTGTCCTCCAGCGGTGTCTTGAGGACCACTTCGGCGGGTGCGCCGTGCCGGGCGCGCCAGCGGGCGAGTGCCCGCAGCCGGTCGGTCTCCTCCCGGCCGGCCGTGACCGCTTCGGCCAGTTCCCTCCCGCCGTACCAGCGCCGCCTGGCCAGCACCGCGCGCCCCACCGAGACCCGGGGGCAGACCCGGGTGGCGTCACCCGAACCGCCCGCCGACGCGAGCCAGTCGCCGACGAAGTCCTCCATCAGCCGGCCGCCGCTGACCAGCCACGCCGCGATACGCACCGGGGCGGGCAGGAACTCGGGGTGGCCGCTGCCCAGGGTCAGCACCCGCAGGTCGCGGCCCTCGGCGTCGCGGACGCACAGCGCGTCGGTGGCCGGATCGTGGGCGAGGCGCAGAGTGAACCAGCCCTCCGCGTCGATGCCGTGGGGCAGCACCCGGGCGTGCGCGTTGACGTTCAGCCGGTGCAGCCCGAGGTCCTCGGCGACCCGCCGGCCGTCCGCCCCGTACTGCCGCCGCAGCCGCTGTGCCAGATACGGCAGGGCCGGGCCGTCCAGCTCGCGGTCGGCGCCGAGGAACCGGCCGTAGAGCATGCCGTGCCCGGCGTACGCGTCGTTGTAGATCAGCCGGTCCTGCCAGGGCTGCACCAGCACGCCGTAGGCCAGCGGGTCCTGGCGGAAGCGGTCCGGGAGCGCGGCGACCAGGCCGCGGGCCTCCCGCGCGGTCAGGACCACGTCCCGGGCGTCGGGGCCCGCGTCCGTGAGCCTGCTCCGCATCCGGGCCAGGACGTCCACGCGCAGTTGGTGCAGCCGGCCGAGGGAGCCGTCGGCCGGGCCGCCGTCCTGGGGGATCTCGCCGTCCAGCGAACCGCCCCGCCGGTAGACCTCGGCGGAGATCCGTTCGGCGTGCTCGGCGAGCGGCACCTCGGCCCCCGCTCCGTACCACTCCACGAAGATCGCGGAGAGCACCGCGCGGATGTCGTGCAACCGGTCGAAGACCGACAGGAGTTCCACCACCGCCGCCATGTCGTCCAGGGCGCCGTGCCAGGGGGCGGTGTCCACCGTCAGGGACGGCAGTACGTAGTCCTCCTCCACCAGGACCTGCGCGGGCCGGCCGGCGCGGTTGCTGAGGTCGGCGAGTGTGCCGCGCAGCCGGGTGAGCACGGCGGTCCGCCGCTCGGCCGGGGCGGCGGCGACCTCCGGGAGCAGCCCGTTCACCTCCGCCAGGAGCGGGGCGCTGGGCAGGCCGGGGCGGTCGAGCGCCGTACGGAAGGGCAGGTCGCCGTCCTCGGGGCCGTCGCTCAGGCAGAGGATTCCCGCACGCACGGCCCCCCGCACCGCGGTCAGCGCGTCCTCGGCCGGGCAGCCGAACTCCCCGGCCACCTCGGCCGCGACGGCGGACACCTGCCGGGCGCCCAGGGCCACGGCGTTCAGCATCGGACGCACCGGCCCCGCGACCGAGGTGGAGAGCCGGCGGATGAGGCCCCCGGAGGGCTGAAGGAACATCAGCTTCTCGCGCCCCGGCCCGAATTCGGAGGTCGGCGGCAGCTGCACCCAGTCCTCCGGCCGCACCGCCCGCCCCGGTTCGGCCTCGTACCTGAGTCCGCCGAGGACGTAGTGCAGCATGATCCGGTCCAGCCCGACGACCGGGACCGCGCCGTCGGGGGCCACGTCGTCGAGCGCGACGCCCCGCGGGCCGGGGCGGGCCAGCCCGACCGCGGTGAACCGGGAGAGCGGGCTGGTGCGGATCATGGCGCGGGTGACGTACTGGACCAGGCCGCGTTCGGACTTGCGCAGCCGGGCGGACAGCTTCCCCCCGCCCTCCAGGGCGGCCCGGTAGCGGTCGGCGCCGGCGGCCACCTCCGGTGCGACCAGGGCGAGCGAACGTCTGAGGTCGTCATCGGCGAGGAGCCCCGCCAGCCGTTTCCGCTCCCGGCCGGCGGCCTGCGGATACTCCCGGTCCAGCGCCTCGCGCAGCGCGTCCCGCTCGGAGCGGGCCGCCCGCCAGCGGGCCACCGCGGGCACCGGCTCGTCCCCGGTGCGCGGGGCGCGGTCGTTGTGGATGTCCCGGCGCAGCGCGATCAGCGGGCCGCGCCCGCCGGGGTCGGCGGTGGCGCCGATCAGCTGGTGCAGCTGAGCCGAGCAGACCTCCGCCGCGGCCTCGACCTCGTTCTCCGCGGCGCACACCTCGTCCAGCAGCGCGGCCAGTACGGGGTCCGCGAGCCGCGCCCTGGGCAGCGGGTTGACGCGCAGCATCCAGAGCGGTTCAGCGGCGGGGGCGTCCTCGCCCGTCGTCCCGGGCCTCACGCGACGGTCCCGGCAGGCAGGCCCGCGGCCGTCCGGGCCTGTGCCGTCCGGGCCAGGCGGTCGCTCCAGGATTCGCCCAGCACCTCGTCCACGGTCTCCGCGATGGCGTAGCACAGGTAGTAGCGGTGCATCGGGGACACGTCCAGCAGCAGGAGCTGCTGGTAGAACAGGTTGATCAACAGGCGGTAGGACGCGAACCAGTCGGTGGTGCCGGCCACGGCCCCCGAGGCGTTCACCGCGGTGTGGAAGTCGCTGCCCCGGTGGCCGGTGACGTCCTCCTGGCCGGGCGGTCCCATGGTGCGCCGGTCGAAGCCGCCCTCCCGTTCCTCCAGCGTCCGCAGGGTCAGCGTCTCCTGCGCGACGGCCGAGTCGAAGACCCCCATGCAGTAGCCGAACGCCTGACGCCAACGGGCCGCCGAGGGGCCGCCGGTGTCCGCCAGGGTCTGCTCGACCAGGGCCCGCAGCAGCGGTGCGTCACCCGCGAGCCGGCGGGCGAAGACCGGCCGTACGTCCTTGCGGGGCGCCGCCCAGGAGAGGAACGCCTCGGCGTGACTGCGCAGCGAGAACACCCCGAACGGGATACCGGAGTGGTGGGACGCCGCCAGCGCGACCATCGCCTCCGCCACCCGGGTGGGCAGGGTGCCCGCACCCGCGGCGGCCTCGGCGACCGCCGCCGTCAGCGGCCGGTTGATCCGGGTCAGCGCCAGATCGCACAGGGCGTTCAGCGGCTCGGGCCAGGTGGCGGTCCGTGTGGCGTCCAGCCATTCGAGCCGGCCGTGCGGGTGCATCGGCAGATAGGGCGGCTCGACCCGCTCCAGCCTGCCGAACTCCCGTGCGCGGACGAGGTAGTCCTCCTCGCTCAGCTGCTCATCGGGGACCAGCGGCCCCGCGTCCAGCTTCGCCGCGATGTCGTCCCACGGCAGCACGGCCCCCGCCTCACCCCCGGCCGGCCGGGCCACCAGGTCCACATGGGGGCCGTGCAGCCAGCCCCGCCGCAGATACAGCACCGGGGCGTTCAGCTCCTCGTCGAGCGCCCGGACGGCGGGCAGGACGGCGTTCGCCAGCCACTGGGGATGGATGCCCCCTCGCGTGAAGAGCCGGACTCCGGTGGTGATGCCAGGGGCACGGGCCGGAATTGCAGCGGGTTCGGTATCCAGGTTCAAA
Source organism: Streptomyces sp. Mut1 (assembly GCF_030719295.1). Classification (NCBI taxonomy): domain Bacteria; kingdom Bacillati; phylum Actinomycetota; class Actinomycetes; order Kitasatosporales; family Streptomycetaceae; genus Streptomyces; species Streptomyces castrisilvae. The sequence continues at coordinate 6,129,791 of NZ_CP120997.1, forward strand.
CCGTGTCACCTGCCGTGATCGGGGCGGTCGGGGCGAGCCGCCGCCGATCCTGCGTCGCCGCCGGGTGACCGGACAACGGCAGGGGGAGCCCGGCTGACATGCGTCACGCCTTTGATGACATTGATCACTTTCCGCAGGTGAGGAGTCGACGCGCGCGCGACCGCGGTGCATAGGATCGGCCGAACGCACCGAACCGGACCGCCCGTCGGTGAACCGGCCCCGGCCCCGGATCGGAGGCCGGGGACGTCGACGTCCTCGTGCCCTGCTACCGGGCGGCCTCGGCCAGGAACCCCGACAGCGCCCCGTACAGCGCCTCCGGCGCCTCCAGGTGTACGTCGTGTCCCGTGCCGGGGATGCTGACGGCCCTGGTTTCGGGGCGCAGGCGGAGCATCTCGGTGACCTCGTCGGCGGGGAGGAAGCCGGACCGGGCCAGGACGAGCAGGGTGGGGCACGTGACGCGGGCCCACGCGTCGTGGAAGGAGCGCTGGGCGTTCTCCGCCAGTGAGCGGACCAGGACGTCCCGGTCGAAGCGGGGCCACCAGCCGTCGGCGCGCTGTTCCAGGCCCGCCGCCCAGCCCGCGCCGAGGCTGCCGCCGCCGAAGAAGGCTGCCGCCGCCTCGGGCGAGGGGAACGGGACCGGCCATGAGTCCAGCCAGTTGCCGATGTTCGTGGGGAGGTCCGGGTTCGGGCCGCCGAAGCCGGCTTCCACGAGGGCCAGCGCGCCGATGCGGCCGGGGTGCGCGGCTGCGGTGAGCATCGCGGTGTGGCCGCCCATGGACTGGCCGACCAGGACGGGGCGGTCCAGGGCGAAGTGGTCGATGACGGCGATGACGTCCGCGATGTACGCGGCGCGGGAGACATCGTGCGGGTGGCGTTCGGAGGCGCCGTGTCCGCGCTGGTCCACCGTGACGACGCGGTGGCAGGAGGCCAGTAGCTCGGCCGGCGCGTCCCATTCGCCCCCGTACCCGGCCAACCCGTGCAGCAGCACCACGGGTTGGCCAGGCCCGCCCCGCTCACGGCAGGCGATCCGGGTGTCGTCCCGTACGAGCAGGTGTTCACGCCACGGCATGACGGGCCCCCAAGTCCTCAAGGATCAGCCGGCCTCGATCATGCCGGAGCCGTGGCGGTGGGTCTTCAGATTTTTGGGTGGAGCAGGCCGCGCTCGTACGCCTTGCGCAGGTGCTGCGGGACCAGGTGGGTGGCGCCGTCGACGGTGACGGGGACCAGCGCCGGGGCGTCGGCCCGCCACTGGGCGCGGCGGTGGCGGGTGTTGCTGCGGGACATCTTGCGTTTGGGGACTGCCATGACGGCCGGTCCTTTCCAGGAGAGGGATGGGGGAGGGAAGAGGGGATGTCAGACGGCCGGGTCGAGCAGGTGGTCGAAACCGGTGGGCCGCGACCAGGCGTCGGGCCCGGACGTCAGCTCGTCGTCGGTGAGCAGGCAGGCGTCGAGCAGTGCGAGCAGCCTGGCCCGGTCGAGTCCCGGTGAGGTGAAGACGAGGTGCTGGCAGCGGTCGCCGTGTTCGGGGTGCCAGTCCAGCGCGGCGGCGGTACGGCGTTCGGCGGGCATCAGCTCCCAGGCGGCGTCCGGGAGCGAGGCCATCCACGGTCCCGCGTTCTCCACGCACAGCGCGCCGCCCGCCGCGTCCCAGGCGAGCAGGGAGTCCGGCCGGTCGGCGAGCCAGAACCGCCCGCGGCTCCGGGCCGCCGCGCAGCACAGGTCCTCCAGCGCCTCGTAGAGCCGGCCGGCGTGGAAGGGCCTGCGGCGCTGCCACACGAGCGTGCCGACCCCGTGCGCGTCGCAGTCGTGGGGGAGCCGGGCGCAGGCCGGATGCTGTGCGGCCGCCGCTGCCGCCACGTCGAACCCCGCCGTCGCCGCCGCGGCAAGACGGCCGGAGCGGACGGGGATCCGGGTCGCGGTGGGGTGGAGCTGGCGCAGCAGCGCGAGATCGTCCGGGCCGGTGCCGGGGCTGTCGGTGACGGCGAGTACGGGGGCGTACTCCAGCTGCCGTGCGAACGTGTCGCCCACCGTGCGCCGGTCCGTGACGGCCGCGGCGAGACCGGCCTCGGCGAGGTCGTCGCCGTTGGACAGGCAGGGCAGGACGAGGGCCGGGTCCACGGCGGTCATGACGCCGGTGAGCCGGAAGACGCCGTGGCCGTGGGCGGCGACGACCTCGGCCATGGAGCGGGGCTCGACGGAGTCCCACAGTTCCACGACCGCGAGCCGGGTCGTGCCGTCCTCGGCCAGGCGCACCAGCTCGGGCACGAGGTCCTCGCGCAGCGCGCAGCAGGCGCAGTCGTTGACCAGGGGCGTGTCGCCGCAGGCCGTCTCGCCGTGGGCGTCGCGCACGCTGCGGCGTACGGTGCCCGCCGGGCCCGCGGACAGGTCGTGGTGCAGGGCGACGCCGCCGGGGACCTCGCGCAGCAGTCGTCCGACCGTCTCGCGCCGGGCGTCGCCGTGCAGTCCGGCGACGATCACCACGGGCATCGGGTCCGTGGGCGTCATCGCCGGCCTCCGCCCTGTCCGTAGCGGCGCTCGAAGCGTTCGACGCGGCCCGCGGTGTCCAGGACGCGTGCGGTGCCGGTGTAGAAGGGGTGGCTCGCCGAGGAGATCTCGACGTCGACCACCGGGTAGGTGTGGCCGTCCTCCCAGTCGATCGTCTTCTCGCTGGTCATGGTCGAACGGGTCAGGATGGCGAAGCCTCCGGCCTTGTCGCGGAAGACGACGGGGCGGTAGGCGGGGTGGATTCCGTGCTTCATGGGTGGTCGGTCCCTGGGTGTGGGTGGTCGCGGGCAGGGTGGGGCGGGGTCAGCGTTCCTCGCGGAAGTCGACATGGCGGCGGACCACCGGGTCGAACTTGCGCAGGACCAGCCGGTCCGGGTCGTTGCGGCGGTTCTTGCGCGTCACGTACGTGTAGCCGGTTCCGGCGGTGGAGCGGAGCTTGATGATCGGGCGTACTTCGTTGCGAGCCATGACGGGTAGCATACGACAATGATTTCCATTACCGGTAAGCCGGTGACGAGAGAGAGGCAGAGCCCCCGTATGTCCGCCCACTGTCAGCTGACCGGTGCCGAGCCGGTCTTCGGCAAGAAGATCTCCCATTCCCATCGGCGCACCTCGCGCCGTTTCGACCCCAACATCCAGAACAAGCGCTACTGGCTTCCCGGCGAGGGGCGTTACGTCCGCCTGCGGCTGAGCGTGCGGGCCATCAGGACCGTGGACGCCATCGGCGTGGAGGCCGCGGTCGCCCGGATCCGGGCCCGCGGGGAGCGTGTCTGATGGCGAAGCAGAGCAAGATCGCGAAGAACGAGAAGCGGAAGCGGATCGTGGCCCGCTACGCGCAACGGCGCGCCGAGCTGAAGGCCGTCCTGGTCTCGCCCCGGACCACGGACGACGAGAAGGCCGCCGCGCGAGCGGAACTGGGGCGCCAGCCCCGTGACGCGAGCGCCACCCGCGTACGCAACCGTGACAGCGTGGACGGGCGGCCGCGCGGCCATCTGCGCAAGTTCGGCCTGTCCCGGGTGCGCCTGCGCGAGCAGGCCCATGCCGGATACCTGCCGGGGGTGACCAAGTCCTCCTGGTGAACCGCCGGATGGGGGTGCCGTGCGTACGTTCGCACGGCACCCCCGCCGGTCACCCTCCTCAGCTCCCGCCGTCCCGCTTCGCCCGCATCTTTCGCTGTACGCGGGCGCCCCGCGCCACCGCCCACGGCAGGGCGCGCAGGCCGAAGCGGGGGAAGGCGTCGGCCAGGCGGACCTGTACGCCCCGGCCGCGGGGGAGCGTCGTGACCGGGCGCGGGTGGTCCAGGACCTTGCGTACCGCGGCGACCACCTCCTCCGGTTCGAGCAGCTTGCCCGAGAAGGAGAGCGCCGACGCCGGGTCGTCCAGCTTGTCGTGGAGCATCGGTGTCCAGATGCCGTCCGGGCAGACGCAGGAGATGTCGATCTCCGTGAGCCCGGCCAGGCGCAGGTCGGCCAGGGTGCTCAGGCTGAAACCGATCGCGGCGTGCTTGGACGCCGCGTACACCGCCTCGCCCGGGACCGGGGTCAGTCCCGCCAGCGACACGATGTTGACGATGTGCCCGCCCGTCCCGCGCATCGCCTCGATCGCGGTGACGGTCCCGTTGACGGTGCCGAGCGCGTTGACCTCCAGCATCAGGCGGCGCACCTCGGGGGTCTGCTCCCAGACCGGGCCCGTCACGAGCACGCCCGCGTTGTTCACCCATACATCGAGGCGCCCCGCCTCCGCGACGACTCGGTCCCGGGCCGCCGTGACCTGCGACGCGTCGCGCACATCGACCGCCGCCCACGACACATCGGGCCCGAGGCCGGCCGCCGCCGACCGTGCCGCGGCCTCGTCCACGTCGGTGACCAGGACGTGGTGGCCGCGCTCGACCAGGGCGGCGGCGATCAGCCTGCCGAGCCCGCGGCCCGCCCCCGTCACCACCGCGCCCGCGCGTGCCGCGCTCACCGGAGGCCGCCCCCGGCATGGCCGGATCCCGGCACCGCCCGCTCCGGCGGCCGGGCCCCCGGCGTGGTGTCCGCTGCTGTCATGACCCACTCCCTCGCGCTCGTCGTCCGGCCCGCAGCATGCCCGCCGGGACGGGGCGGGATTTGTTCCGGCGCGACAATTCCCGGAAGACGGCGGGGCGGCGGCCCTCGGCCTCAGGAGGTACCGCGTGCCAGCCGGCGCACCTCGCTCGGGCTCGCGCCCCGCCAGCGCCGTACCGCGTGGCTGAGGCCGGACTGGTCGGCGAAGCCCGCCATCGCGGCCACCTGGCCGAGGGGCAGATCGGTGGTCGTGATGTAGCGCAGCGCGAGGTCCCGCCGTACGTCCTCCAGGATCTCGCCGAAGCCGGTCGACTCCGCCGCGAGGCGCCGTTGCAGAGTGCGCGGGTGCATCGCGAGGAGCCGGGCGATGTGGTCGATGGCCGGGGGAGTGATGCCCACGGTCTCGATCAGGGCGCGCCGGGCGTGCGTGGCGACCCGGTCCTCCGGGTCCGTGTGGTGCCGGGCCAGATGGTCGACGGCGAGCCGGCGGACGGCCGCGTCGCCGCTGCTGAACTCCCGCTCCAGCAGCCGCCGTTCCACCCGCAGCGCGCCGGCCTGGCTCCCGAACCGCACGTCCGCGCCGAAGAAGCCGGTGTACCGCGCGACCGGCGACAGCGGCTGGTGCGGCAGCTCCACCGACCGCAGCCCGCGCAGGCCGCCCACCAGCGCCGCCGCCACCCCGTGGAACAGCCCGATGCCCAGCTCCATGGCCTGCGGGGAGTACGGGGACTCGCGGGCGTCCTTGCGGTAGGTCAGCGCCACCACCTCGCGGCGACCCCTCGGGTCCGGCTCCACGGCGATGCTCAGCGCCGGGCTGTGTACGAACAGGAACCGCGACGCGCACTCCAGCGCCTCGGCCACCGTGGACGACGCCTCGATCGCGGGCGCCAGCCGGCCCAGGATGCCGATGTCCTGGGCGCGGGCCAGGCGGAGACCGAAGTCGGGGCAGCGCAGATCGCGGGCCGCCGCGTCGAGCATCGCGTCGTGCCCGGTGATCGGCACCAGCTCGTCGTCGGAGACCAGTGCCCGCAGCGGAATGGCGAACCGCCGGGCCAACTCGACCGGTTCACCGCCCAGTTCCTCCACGAGGCGCGTGAAGCCGCGCAGACTGGCTCCCCGGATCATCGCTCCCACGAGGCGATGCTAAGGGCTGTCCGGTCATCTCTGGTGGGCGCACGACGCGGCTACGGCACCTCGCCGCGTACGGGACCCCTGGCCGGCCGTGCCTCCTCACCGCCTGGATAATCCGTGCGGTGAATGATCGTGTGCGGTTGCCGGGCGGGCTGAGTCTGCGCCCCTGGGAGATGTCCGACGCGCTCGCCGTGCGGGAGGCGTTCGCCGAGCCGGGGATGGAGCGGCAGGCCGACGCGCCGGTCGTCACGGTGTCCGACGCCGAGGAGTGGATCGGGCGGCGGCGGGACCAGTGGAGCCGGGAGGCCGCCTTCGCGTTCGCCGTCGCGGACGCGTCGGGCACCGCGCTCGGCGGCGTCTCTGTGAGCGGCCCGGATGCCCACGCCACCGGCTGGGTCTCCTACTGGACCGGTTCCGCCGCACGCGGCAGGGGCGTGGCGACCCTCGGCTGCCGGGCGCTCGCCGACTGGTGCTTCGCCGAACTGGGCCTCTTCCGGCTGGAGCTGGGGCACCGTACCAACAACCCCGCCTCCTGCCGGGTGGCGCTCGCCTCCGGGTTCGTCGCCGAAGGGCTGCAACGGCGCAAGCTCGCGTACGACGGCGTCCGCTACGACGTCGAGACGCACGCCCGGCTCGCGACGGACCCGCGCCCGGCCCCGTAGGAAGCGGCCCGGTAGTCTGTCCGTGGCGGGCGCTACTGTCGCCGGCATGGTCGAACACGATGCCCTCCGCGCCACCCGCGACGCCTACGACGCCGCAGCCGTCCAGTACGCCCAGCTGTTCACCGACTCGCTCCGCGACGCTCCGCTGGACCGCGCGATGCTGGGCGCCTTCGCCGAGTACGTCGGCGCGGCCGGCGGTGGCCGGGTCGCGCTCGGCTGCGGGCCCGGCCACGTCACGGCCCACCTGGCGGGGCTCGGCCTTGAGGCGTTCGGCGTGGACGCCTCGCCCGCGATGATCGAGCTGGCGCGCACGGCGTGGCCGGAGCTGCGGTTCGACGTGGGGACGATGGCCGCGACGGACATCCCGGACGGGACGCTGGGCGGTGTGCTCTCGCGGTGGTCGGTCATCCACACCCCGCCGCCCGAACTCCCGGCAGTTCTCGGTGAGTTCCAGCGAGTCCTGGCGCCCGGCGGCCACCTTCTCATCTGCTTCTCCGCGACCGAAGGACCGGACCGCCCCACGCAGTCCTTCGATCACGCCGTCGCACTCGCCCACCGCTGGGCGCCCGGCCACCTCGCCGGGCTGCTGCGCGCGCACGGGCTGAACGAGGTGGCCCGGATGGTCCGCGAACCCGGGCCCGATGACCGGCGCCGGTTCCAGGAAGTGCACCTGCTCGCCCGCAAGGAGTAGCGTCCGGGCGCCCCTGAACACAAAGGGGCGCCCACGGTCGTACAAGGGGCGCCTGCGGCCTCGGAAATACCCCGGGGGGTACCCCTGTTACAGTGAAATATACCCCCGGGGGTAAGTCCCGGGCGGGAGTGCGCAGAGAACGATGGAGGGAGTCGACCGTGTTCTTCGTGGACACCCTGGAGACCGAGGGACTGGGCAACCGCAGCTACCTCGCCGGCGGGAGCGCGACGGCCGTCGTCGTCGACCCCCCGCGCGACGTGGAACGGATCGTCGCGGCGGCGGCCGCCCGGGGCGTGCGGATCGGGTACGTGGCGGAAACCCATGTGCACAACGACTACGTGACCGGCGGCCTCGAACTGGCCAGGCTGACCGGGGCCCGGTACCTGGTGCCCGCCGAGGCCCGGGTCTCCTTCGCGCGGGTGCCCGTCGCGGACGGGGACCAGGTCACCGTCGACACCGGCCTGACCCTGCGGGCGCTGGCCACCCCCGGGCACACACCGCACCACACCTCCTACGTGCTGGCCGACGACGGGCGCGAGGTCGCCGCGTTCACCGGAGGATCGCTGCTCATCGGTACGGTCGGGCGCCCCGACCTGGTCGAGCCGAGGCTCACCGAGCAGCTGGCCCGCGCCCAGCACGCCTCCGCCCACCGGCTGGCCGCCGAGCTGCCCGACGACGTCCGGGTGCTCCCCACCCATGGCTTCGGGAGCTTCTGCTCCTCCGCGCAGACCGAGGGCGACGCCACCACCATCGGCGAGCAGCGGACCGGCAACGACGCCCTGACCCAGGACGCCGACGCCTTCGTCGCGCGGCTGCTCGCCGGGCTGGAGGACGTGCCCGCGTACTACGCGCACATGGCCCCCCTCAACGCCGGCGGGCCGCCGCCCGTGGACCTGACACCGCCTCGGGCCGCCGACGCGGAGGAGATCGCGCGGCGCCTGGCCGCCGGTGAGTGGGTGGTGGACCTGCGCAGCCGTACCGCGTTCGCCCGGGGGCATGTGGCCGGGACGTTCAACTTCGAGGGCGAGGGCAAGCTCGCCACCTATCTGGCCTGGCTGATCCCCTGGGGCAAGCCGCTCACCCTGCTCGCCGCGTCCGCCGGGCAGCTCGCGGACGCCCAGCGCGAGCTGGTCCGGGTCGGCATCGACCGCCCGGCCGCCGCCGCCACCGGCACCCCGGACTCCTGGCTGCGGGCGGGAGAAGTCTTCCGGTCCTTCCCCCGTACCGACTTCGCCGCCCTGAAGCGGGCCCGCGAACGCGGTGAGGACCTCGTGGTGCTGGACGTGCGCCGCGACTCCGAGCGCGCCGGCGGCCACGTACGGGACTCCGTGCACATACCCGTGCACGAGTTGCACGAGCGCTCCGGCGAGGTGCCGGACGGCGTGGTGTGGGTGCACTGCGCCGGCGGGATGCGCGCGGCGATCGCCGCGTCCCTGCTCGACGCGGAGGGCCGGCGGGTCGTCGCCGTGGACGACGGCTTCGAGGCCGCCCGCCGCGCGGGACTGACCGTCACGGCCGGGGGAGGCGACGCGGACGACCGGCCCGGTGCCGACGGCGGCTCCGGCACGGCCACCGGCCCCGGGACCGGCGGGGGCGGTCCGGCGGCGTGAGTACGCTGATCCTGGCCCTGGTCTGCGGGGCCGTGGTCGGCCTGGCGCTCGGCGCGCTGGGCGGGGGCGGCAGCGTGCTGGCCATCCCGGCCCTCATCTACCTGCTCGGCCTCACCCCGGCCGCCGCGACCACCGCGAGCCTGTTCATCGTCACCGCCACCTCGGCGACCGCCCTGTACGCCCACGCCCGCGCCGGACACGTCCGCTGGAAGGCGGGGGCGGCGTTCGCGGCGGCGGGCGTCGTCCCGGCGGCGGTGGCCGGCCTCGCCGCCACCCGGCTCCCGGACGCGGTGCTCACGGCGGCCTTCGCCGCGCTCGCCGCGCTCGCCGCCGTGAAGATGCTGCGCCCCGCACCCGAGCGGGAACGGGGCGAGGTGCGGCCGTGGCGGGCCGGGGGAGCCGGGGCGGGGCTGGGCGCGGTGACGGGGCTGCTGGGTGTGGGCGGCGGATTCCTGGCCGTGCCCGCGCTGGTGACCGTCCTGGCCTTCGAGATGCAGGCCGCCGTCGGTACCAGCCTGCTGGTCATCACCGTCAACTCACTGACGTCCCTGGTCACCCGCTCCGGTGGTGCGACGGGCATGGACTGGGCGGTGACAGCGCCGTTCACGGGCGCCGCGATCCTCGGGGCGTGGGACGGCAGACGGCTGGCGGCGCGGGTCTCCGGACGCGGGCTCCAACGGCTGTTCGCCCTCGTGCTCCTCGCGGTCGCCGCCTTCATGCTCGGCGACGCGCTGATGTGACGGCGGTGATCAGGCCAGGGACAGGAACAGCTTTTCCAGGCGGGCCCGCATCTGGTTCCGGTCCGCCACCGGCTGCTCGCCGTCGGCCATGCAGTGCTGGAGTCCCGTCGCGATGATGGCGAAACCGGCCCGGTCCAGGGCGCGGGAGACCGCGGCCAGCTGCGTGATCACGTCCTCGCAGTCCCGGCCCTCCTCGATCATCCTGATGATCCCGGCGATCTGGCCCTGCGCCCGCTTCAGCCGGTTGAGCACCGACTTCAGCTCATCGGCCGCCATGTCGAGCTCCACGGTTCCTCCCTCGTCATACCCCTAGGGGTATATCGTACCGCGTTCGACGCGCTACGAGTCTGCCACCCGGGGCGTCCCCGTACGGCGGACACCGCTTGTGCGGGCCGGTGCCGTGGACCGCGCGAGCGGCGACCACGGCGGGCACCGCGCACCTGGCCGGGGGCGTCGACGGCCTCACCCGGTTGCCGGAGACCCCGGTGAAGGGCCTGTACCTGGCCTCCGCCTCCGCGCACCCGGGCGGCGGCCCCCGCTGCCGCGCCCTGTCAGCCCCGTCAGGTCCTCTCCGCCGCCCGGCCGCCCGCGCCGAGCAGACCGGTGGCCGTGAACTGCGAGCGGTTCAGCTCCTTGCGGGTCGCCAGGGAGACCACCCCCGGCAGCGCGGCCCGTACCGCCTGCACGCCGCGCAGCCACCCCGGGACGTACACCGCCGGGGAACGCCGCTCGACCGAGGCCACCAGGCGCCGGGCCACGTAGGACGCCGGGTAGGTCCTGCGGGCGGCCGGCGGCATGTGGGCCCGCAGCTCGCGGAGCACCGGGTGCTGGTCGGCGTCCCGGATCATGTCGGTGTCGATCCAGTTGAGGTACCCGATGCCCACGGTGACGCCGCGCGGGGCGAGTTCGGCCCGCAGGGAGTGGGCGAGGGACTCCACGCCCGCCTTGGAGGCGCAGTACGCGCTCATCATCGGCGCGGCACCGATGGAGGCCAGCGAGGCGACCTGGAGGTAGTGCCCGCGGGTGTCCAGGAGCTGCGGCAGGAACACCCGCGCGGTGACCGCGCTGCCGACGAGATTGACCTCGATCACGCGCCGCCAGCTCACCGGATCGGAGTCCGCGAACGGGCCGCCCTCGGCCACGCCCGCGTTGGCGACGACGACCGAGACGGGGCCCAGCCCGCGGCGTACGTCCTCGGCGGCACGGGCCATCGCCGCGTCGTCGGTGACATCGACGGGCCAGTGCCCGGACGGCGTGGGGAGCGTGGCGGCCACCCGGGCGAGCACGTCCTCCTCCAGGCCGAGCAGGGCCACGCGCACACCCCGGGCGGCCAGCTCGCGGGCCACGGCCTCCCCGAGGCCGCGCGCCCCGCCGGTCACCACGGCCGTGCGGCCGTTCAGCGGGTGCTTCCGGTCAGTCACGGGACTCCTTCGCGGTCCGGGGAGGGAGCCGTGTCCGGCGGTTCACGGCCGGGGCCGCCCCTTGTACCGGTCATGGTCACCCGCAGGCCGGGGATGTGCGCGGCGGGAGCGGCCGGAGCCCGCCCCGGGCATCTGGGGGCGGGCCCGGGGCAGGAGGCGGGGTACCGCCGTTCGAGTCGCGGCGGGCGGTCGGCCCGTTCACCCTGGACGGGATGAGCACGCGCCGGTGGGAAGCGAGGACCTGCCTGCCCCACCCCGTACGTGTCCGCACGTGTGCGCACCCTCATGGAGGATTCGGATGACGACAGCCGTCGCACCACCCGTCGGTCTGGGAAGGCTGTGGACCCTGCCCGGCGTCTACGCACCGCAGGCCGACACCCACCTGCTGGCGCGGGCGCTGCACGCCGAAGGACTCACCGCGGACATGGACGTCCTCGACGTCTGCACGGGGAGCGGCGCCCTCGCCCTGCTGGCCGCACGGAGCGGGGCCCGCGTCCTCGCGGTCGACATCTCGCTGCGCGCCGTGATGACGGCCCGCATGAACGCCGCCCGCGCCGGACACCGCGTCCGGGTGCTGCGCGGCGACCTCACCGGGCCCGTCGCCGCACAGCGCTTCGACCTGGTGATGAGCAACCCGCCGTACGTACCGGCCCCCGGCGCGCGCCGCTCCCGCAGCCACGGTCCCGAGGTCGCCTGGGACGCCGGTCTGTGCGGCCGCCGGGCACTGGACCGCATCTGCGACCACGCCCCCGGCCTGCTCCGGCCGAAAGGCGTGCTGCTCCTCGTCCACTCGGGCCTGTGCGGCGTGGAGGAGACGCGGGACCGGCTGACGGCCAACGGGCTGCGCTGCACGGTGACGACCCGGGCCGCCGTACCGTTCGGGCCGGTCATGACCCGGAGGCTGCCCTGGCTGCGCGCCCAGGGGCTGATCGGGGCCGGCGAGGACACCGAGGAACTGGTGGTCGTCCGTGCCGAACGAAGCTGACCGCCCCCGCCGCCTGACCGTCGAGCCCAACGGCCCGGTGCTCATCGAGGGGCCGGTGGAGATCGTCCGCGACGACGGCACGATCGCCGCCTCCGACCGCTTCCTCGTCGCCGTCTGCACCTGCCGCCGCAGCCGGACGTACCCGTGGTGCGACACCAGCCACCGCCGTCGTACGAAGCCCCCGGGCGGCCGGTCCTGACGGCCGGGCGGGTACGGAAACGGACGACGGCCCGCGCCTCCCCCGAGCGGGCCGCCGTCCGTTTGCGCGCGTGCCGGTGCGGTCAGTCCGTGGCCGGGCGGAGCCGGACCGGGAGGGCCTGGTGGCCGTTGCTGATCAGGGAGGGCAGGGGAAGCAGATCGGCCGCGGGCACGGCGAGTTCGATGCCGGGGAAGCGGTCGAAGAGCTGCTGGAGGGCCGTGGCGATCTCCAGACGGGCGAGCGGGGCGCCGAGGCAGAAGTGGACGCCGTGGCCGAAGGCCAGGTGGTCCTTGGCCGGGCGGGTGAGGTCGAAGTCGTCGGCGGTGGCGCCGTGCCAGTCCGGGTGGCGGTTGGCGACGGCGTACGAGGCGAGGATCGCCTCGCCCTCGGCGATCGTCTGTCCGTCGGGCAGCGGGATGTCGGACAGCGCGTAGCGCAGCGGCACGTGCTTGACGGCGGGCTCGTGGCGCAGGGTCTCCTCGACCACGTCGTTCCAGTCGGCGCGGCCGGCGCGCAGGTGGGCGAGCTGCTCGGGACGGGTCAGCAGGGCGGTGATGGCCTGGTCGATCACGTTGACCGTGGTGTCGTAACCGGCGGAGATCATCAGGAGCAGGGTGTCGCGCAGCTCCTCGGCGGTGAGGCTGCCGCCGTCGCCCTCCTCGTCGCGGGTGGCCAGCAGGAGCGAGGTCATGTCGTCGCCCGGCCGGGCGCGCTTGGAGTCGATGAGCTGGTCCAGCGCCTTGTACAGACCGGCCGTGTTGGCGGTGGCCTGCTCGACGGTGAGGGTCGTGTCGAAGACCCCGTCGACCACGGCGCGGAAGCCGTCGAGCTGGTCGTCGGGGACGCCCATGAGGCGGCCGATCACGGCTATCGGCAGCGGGTAGGCGAGGTGTGTGCGCAGGTCGACCGGCTCGCCGGACGGCTGTGCCTCTAGGCCGTCGAGGAGTTCGGAGACGACCTTCTCGATGGAGACGCGCAGGTCCTGGATGCGGCGGGCGCTGAACGCGGGGGCTATCATCCGGCGCAGCCGGCGGTGGTCACCGCCGTACGCGGTGAACATGTTGTTCACGGCGACCCACAGGGCGAGCGGCCAGGTGGCCACCGTCTCGGCGAAGGCCGGCCAGTGGGCGCGGGCGTCCTTGGAGACCTGGGAACTCGTCAGGAGTTCCTTGAGGAGCGCCGGTTCCGTGATCGACCACGCGGTCACCCCGAGGACGTCCACCCGGGTGGCGGGGCCGCGCTCGCGCAGCGTCCGGTACTCGGCGTGGCGGTCGGTGCCGGCGGGGTCGAGGACGAGGATCGACTGCTCGGTCATGGTGTCTTCCTTCAGTGGGAGGCGTTGAACACGATGGGCAGGGATTCCAGCGCGCGGTGGAAGGGGCCCGGCCGCCAGCGCAATTCGGCGGCCGGAACGGCGAGGTCCATCTCGGGCAGGGCGTCCAGCAGACAGGTGACCGCGGTCTCCGCGATGAGATACGCGTGGGAGCGGGCCGGGCAGTTGTGCGGGCCGATGCTCCAGGCCAGATGGGCGCGGTTGCCCGCGATGCCGCCCGGCGACCGCGCGATCGCCGGGTCGTTGTTGCAGGCGGCCATGGAGATGAGGACCGGCTGGTGGGCCGGGAGGAGCACCCCGTCGATGTCCGCCGGGTAGGGCGGATAGGTGATGCAGTAGTTCGCCATCGGCGGGTCCGTGTACAGGACGGTGTCGAGCGCGTCCCGCACGGTGGACTGCCCCGCGTGCAGCCCGGCGGAGAACTCCTCGTCGGTGAGGATCTTCAGCTGGGTGTTGGCGATGAGGTTGGTCAGCGGCTCGATGCCCGCCCCGTACAGCGTGACCAGCTGGTGCCCCATCTCCTCGTCGGTCAGCTGCGCCGGGTGGGTGACGAGCCGGGAGGTGATGTCGTCGGCGGGGTGGCGCCGGCGCAGGGCGACGAGATCGGCGACGGCCTGACCGAGGATCTCGTTGCCCCGCTGGGCGTCGGTGGCCTCGAAGATGCGCGACATCCCGTCGGCGATGCGCGCCCCGATCTCGTCCGGGCAGCCGAGCAGCGAGCTCAGGACGCGGAAGGCGATCGGCCAGGCGTACTGGGTGAGCAGATCGGCGCTCCCCGCGGTGATGAAGTCCCCGATGGCGTCCTCGGCCAGCTTCTCCACCCGGGCCCGCAACTCGTGCTGGTCGACGGCGTCGATGGCGGCGGTGTTGGCCGAACGGTAGCGGGCGTGTGCGGTGCCGCCGCTGCGCAGCGCGTTCGGGCGCCACTCCATCATCGGCCGCACCGGGCACGAGGCCGGCACCTGCTCCTGCCAGACGCGCGGGTCGTGCGGGAAGTAGAGCGGGTCGTTGAGGATGCGCCGGGCCTGGAAGTAGCCGATCACCAGCGTCGCCGGGACGCCCGGGGACAGGTCGACGGGCACCAGGGAGCCGTACGTCGCCCGCATCCGCGCGTACGCGGCGTGCGGGTCGGCGGCGAACTCCGGTTCGTACAGGGCGACCCGGCCCGGTCGGGCCGACGGCACGGTGCTGCTGGGGGAGGTCATGGCGTGGGCTCCAGGGAGAGGGCCGCGCGGTGCGAGGCGAGGTATTCCGTGAGCGTGATCAGGGCGTACACACAGGAGGTACGGTCCCGCGCGTCGCAGGTGGTCAGCGGTGTCGCCGGGTCCAGGGCGAGGGCCTCACGGATCTCGGGGACGCCGTACTCGGGGGCGCCGGGGAAGACGTTGATCGCGACCGCGTACGGGATGCCCTGGTCCTCCAGCAGCCCCAGCGCCTCGTGGCTCGCGTCCAGATCCCGGGTGTCGGCCAGGACCAGGCAGCCCAGGGCGCCGTGCGCCAGGTCCTCCCACAGGGGCTGGAAGCGGGCCTGTCCGGGCAGCCCGAACAGATACAGGGCGAGGGCGCCGCCGGCCAGGTGGATGCGGCCGAAGTCCATGCCCACGGTCGTCGTGGTCTTGTCCGGCGCACCGCGCAGATCGTCGATCCCGACGCTGTCCTGGGTGATCGGCTCCTCCATCCGCAGCGGCCTGACCTCCGAGACGCTGCCGATGAAGGTCGTCTTGCCGACGCCGAAACCGCCGGCGATCACGATCTTGGCGGACTGGGTCACCGTGGACGGCACGTACGAGATGCCGTTCGGTGAGTCAGACCAGTTCTCGCAGTCCATCAAGCACCTTCTGCAGGAGGTCGTTCTCGGGCTGGTCGTCGACGGCCGGGGCCGGACTGGCCAGATGGCCGCTGTCCATGAGGGAGGACACGATGATCCGGACGGTGGAGGGCGGCAGCTGGAGCGCCGCGGCGATGTCGGCGACGGCGAGACCGCCCCGGCCCACCGCGAACAGGCTCATCACCCGCCGCGCGTCGGGCCCCAGCTCGCCGACTGGGCCCGACGCGGCGACGACCACGCTCTCCAGGCGTACGTCCCGGTCCGGGCGGACGCGCCCGCCCGTACGGACGTAGGGCCGGACCATGTCCGGATCGTGCCGTGGTCCGCTCATGCGGCGGGGCCCCCGTCCGGCTGGAGGACCGGGGTGCGTTCCCTCGTGCCGAGCTGCTCGCCGAGGCGGACGACGAGCAGGGCCATGTGATGGCTGATCAGGCCGACGTCGGCGTGCGGTCCCGTCGTGACCACCGAGAGCATCGTGTGCTGCCCCGCCGCGGTCGTCAGCCCGATCGTGGACACGGACTCGATCAGCTGCTGGCGTACGCCCTGTCCGCCGGTGAACTCGTCCCACGCGCGGCCCGACGCGCGCAGCGAGGCGGTCAGCGCGGCCAGCTTCTCGCCGTCCTCCTGGCTGATGGTGCGGGTCCGGGCCTTGAGCAGACCGTCGCCGCTCATCAGCACGGCGTACCGGACGCCGTCCACCGATCCGAGCTGCTCGTCCAGCAGCCAGCCCAGGGTGTTCGCGTGCGTGTCCGACATGATCAACGTCCTTCGTCCGTACGAGGGGGGTTCTGGTTGTCCCGGCTGCGGCGGCTGCCCGCCATCCACGCGGCGGCCACCGCGGGCCTGCCCGGCTCCACCACCGGTTCGGGCCCGGACCGGGCCGCGGCGGGCCGCTCGCCGCGCCGGCGGACGGTGAGCCCGCTGGCCGTGGTCGTCTGCGGCGGCCGGGCGCCCGGCCGCGGGTCGGGCGCGGGTGCGGACTCGGGCGCGGGTGCCTGCTCCTCGGCCCGTGCCCGCGCGGGCTCCGCGACCGGCTCGGACGCGGGCTCGGGCATGGGGCGGGTCATGGGCTCCGGCTCCGGCAGCAGGGAGGGCAGGGGCGCGGGCGGGGCCGGCGGGACGGCCGCCGGACGGGCCGCGGGCACCGTCTGCGCGGGAACCGGCCGGGAAGGACCGGGCGTCGTCAGCAGCTCCTGCGGGAGCACGATGATCGCGCGCGTGCCGCCGTACAGGTTCGGCGCCGTCAGCTCGACCCGGAAGCCGTACTGGTGGGCGAGGACCGAGGCGACCCGCAGACCCGTCTGCGGGTAGGCGCCCAGCCGGGTGATGTCGTCGCGCTGCTCACCGGACATCACCTCCCGGGCCCAGGTCAGCCGCTCGTCCTCCATCCGGAGACCGGCGTCGTCCACCACCAGGAACGCCGCGTTCGCCCCGTGCTCCAGGGAGACGTGCACCCGGGCGTTGGGCGGCGAGTAGCGCAGGGCGTTGTCCAGCAGCACGGCCAGGGCGTGGACGACCGCCTCCACGGCCCGGCTGCGCACGGCGAAGGACTCCAGGTCCGTGTGCTGGATGCGCTGGTAGCCCTCGACCCGGCCCATGGCGGTGCGCACGACATCGGTGAGCGTGGTGGCCGGCCAGCGGCGCGACAGCTTGTCACCGGCCAGGACGCCGTAGCCGGACGCGGTGAGCAGCATCTGCTGGGCCAGGTGGTCCATCTCGACCAGCGTCGCGTACGCCTCGTCCGAGACATGGCGGCGCACACCGGCGCTGATCGTGCTGCTCAGCTTCGCCGCGCGGTGCACCGTGCTGGAGGCGAATGCGCGGACCGCCGCGCGCGCCACGTCCACCGACTCCCGGCGGGCCTGGGTGACCTGACGCTCCGTCTCCGTCCAGACCTGGGCGAGCTGTTCCTCCGCCGCGTTCTGCGCGAGCCGGCTCGTCATGGTGATGGCGGAGCGCACCTGGTTGGCCAGCGCGCTCAGCCCGTTGGCGAGCTGCGTGTGCGCCAGCTGCGGCGGAACCGCCGGGTCGAGCTGGTAGGGACGCCCGGTCTGCGCCTCCGACGCGGCCGCCTGGACGACGGTCTGCGCGATGTACGCGACGAACTGCTCGGCGGCCCGCAGCTGCTGGGCGAGCTGCTCGCGCTGCTGCTGCGACTCGTCCGCCCGCCGCTTCTCGGCGCGCGCCCGGCGCAGGAAGTGGAACGACGCGCCGGCACCGGCCGCCAGCGCGAGCAGGATCAATATCAGTTCGGTCATCGGGTCCTCGCGAGAATCAGGGGGACGGTTCCTGCGGCCAGGGCCTGTCGGGCGGCCATGCCGGTCCGCGGGCCGTCGAGGCCGAAGCACCCGCTGCCGGGGGCGTGTCGCATCGTGTCTGTACTCCGTAGTACCCGGACTTCCGGGATCTGGCTGCGCTCGGGACGGCCGCCCGGGGGAGGGGGGCGTATCGCTCGGGGCGCGTCCGCGATCAGTTGCGGACGGGAACGGCGAGGCGTCTTCGCAGCGCGTCCGGGCCGGCGCCGGAGCCGGCCGGCGCGCGGTGTTCTGAGCATGTGACCGGCGAGGGGGACATGACAGAACCCTAATCCGAAACAGTCAACGAGCGCACAGGAACCGGAGTCTGACAGAGAGTCCGCAACGAAAAGAAACGGAATCACCTGCGACGTCCGCCCGTTGTGCACCCCTCGATAGGATTCCGTTCGAGCCCCGACCGAAAGGAACGGGCCAACCAGCGGCAATGCAAGCGAACTTCCGAAAAGCCGTCCGGCGGCAGAGCGGCCGAGCGGGCATTCGGGACATCAAGTGAGTGGAGAGCCAGACATGCGTGGAGGCAGCATCGCCGTGGTCGGCGGGAGCATAGCGGGGTGTGCCACGGCCCTGGCCGCGACGCGCGGAGGCGCCGAGAGGGTCACCGTCTTCGAACGCGCCGACGCCGAACTCCGGGACCGGGGCGTCGGGATCGCCCTGCAGAGCGACCGCTACAACGAGCTGAAGGACGCCGGATACGTCGCCCCCGAGATGCCCTGGGCCCCGCTGACCCGGCGGGTCTGGAGCGTACGCGATGGCGAAGCCGCCAACGGCCGGGCCATCGGCGAACAGCCGTTCCCCTTCCGCGCCTACAACTGGGGCTCGCTCTGGAGCGAGCTGCGCCGCCGGGTGCCCGAGGACGTCGACTACCGCTCCGGCGCCGTCGTCACCGCCGTGCGGCCCGACGACGAGGGGGCGACGCTGCGGCTCGCCGACGGGCACGAGGAGCACTTCGACCTGGTCATCGGGGCCGACGGATACCGTTCGGTGGTCCGCGAGGCCATGTTCCCCGGGGTCAGCGCCGAGTACGCCGGCTACATCGGCTGGCGCGGCGCGTCGGCGGACATCGAGGGGCTGCCGTCGGACGGCCTCGACGCGCACAACATCGTCTTCCCCGGCGGCCACTGCATGATCTACCGCATCCCGGACGGCACCGGCGGCCACCGCCTCAACTGGGTGCTCTACACCGCGCCCCCGCGGACCGACGGCCTCCACCCCGACCTGCGCACCCCCACCTCGCTGCCGCCCGGCCGCCTCAATTCCGAGCTCACCGACCACCTGCGCACCCTGGTCGCCGAAAACTTTCCGCCATTCTGGGCGGCCAAGGTCCTCGGCACGCCCGCCGAGACCACTTTCATACAGCCCATCTACGATCTGGCGGTCCCGCACTACACCTCGGGGCGCATGGTGCTCGTCGGCGACGCCGCCAGCGTCGCCCGGCCGCACGTCGGCGCCGGCAGCGTGAAGGCGCTCCAGGACGCCACCGCCCTGGAGGCCGCCTGGATCGCCGGGGACAGCTGGAAGGACGTGCTGGAGCGGTACGACAGCGGCCGGGGCGCGGTCGGCTCCGCCATGGTCGCCCTCGCCCGCCGGATGGGCAGCACCCAGGTCGAGAACACCCCTGACTGGTCCGCCATGGGCCAGCCGGAGTTCGACGCGTGGTGGCAGGACCAGAACAGCGGCTCCGACCGCAGCAGCGGCTTCGGCGGCCACAGCCTCAAGGTCAAGTAGCGCCGGACGCGGGAGGGGGGCGGTGACCGGAATCCGGTCACCGCCCCCCTCCCGCGTTTCGCGCGCGCCGCGCCGGTCAGGCCGGCGTCGGCGCGAGTTCGAGCGCGGCGTGCAGCGCGGTGGGGTCCGTACGGGCCTCGGCCCCGTCCAGCCGCAGTCCCACCCGCCCCGACGTCAGCACCGTCAGCGTGTGCGCGCACTCGGCCGCCTGGGCCGGACTCGGCGACACCAGCAGGACGGCGATGCCCTCGTCGGCCAGCGTGGTCACCAGCTCGTGGACCTGGCGGACCAGGGCCGGGGCCAGGCCCTCGGTCGGCTCGTCGAGCAGCAGCACACTCGGCGAACCGAGCAGCGCGCGGGCCAGGGCCAGCATCTGCTGCTCGCCGCCGGACAGGTCCGTACCCCGGTTGTTCCGGCGCTCGCCCAGCCGGGGCAGCAGCTCCAGCACGCGGGCGGGCGTCCACACGCTCGGGCGCGTGGTGTCGCCCCGGCGCGGCGGGCGGTAGGAGAGCCGCAGGTGTTCGGCGACGCTGAGGTTGGCGAAGACCCGGCGGCCCTGCGGCACGAGACCGATTCCGGCCCGGGCGGTCCGGTGGGCCGGCTGCCCCGTCACGTCCCGGCCGTCCAGCCGTACGGTGCCGGAGCCGGGGCGCATCAGACCGGCGACGGTGTGGACGAGCGTCGTCTTGCCCGCGCCGTTGTGGCCGACGACGGCGTGGACCGTGCCGGCGGGGACGGACAGATCGAGGCCGTGGAGGACGGTGCCGCCGTGGTAGCCGGCGGTCAGACCGGTGAGTTCGAGCATCGGGAGTCGGTCATCCTCTCGCTTCGGTGGTGCCCGTGACGAGGTCCGTGGCCTCGTGCTCCGGCTCCTCACCGGCCATCGGGCCCGTGTTGTGGTACGCGTCGCGCACCTCGGGATGGGCGAGCGCCTCCCGGGTCGGACCGGTGACGAGCACCCGTCCTGCCGCCAGCACGGTGACCGACGTCGCGAGCTCGGCGACCACCTCCACGTGGTGCTCGACCAGGACGATCGCCACGCTCGCCGGCAGGGCGCCGAGGATGGCGAGCAGCCGCCCGATGTCGCCGTCGGTCAGCCCGGCCGCCGGCTCGTCCAGGAGCAGCAGACGCGGATCGCCCGCCAGGGCGGCGGCCAGGTCGAGCATGCGGCGCTGCCCGTGGGAGAGCGTGGAGGCCGGGCGGTGCGCGAGGTCCGCGAGCCCGACGGTCTCCAGGTGCTGCCCCGCGGACTCGGCGTGCTGCCGGTAGCGGGACGGGCTGCGCCAGGCGCCCCGGCGCTTCGGGTGGTGCGGCCAGCCGGCCAGGACGATGTTGTCCAGCACCGTCAGTTCCGAGATCACCGACGGCTGCTGGAAGCTGCGGGCGATGCCCAGCCTGCTGCGTCTGGCGGTGGACGCGCGGGTGACGTCCGTCCCGTTCAGCGCGATCGTGCCGTGGTCGGGCCGGTCGGTGCCGGCGATGAGGTTGAGCAGGGTCGTCTTGCCCGCGCCGTTGGGGCCGATGACGGCGTGCCGGGCGCCCGCGGGCAGCCGCAGGCTGACGTCGTCTACGGCGGTGAGACTGCCGTACCTGCGGGTGAGGCGGTCGAGGTCCAGCACGGGGGCCGCCGGTGCGGCGGTCGGTGCGGGCGTCATGGGGAGACCTTCCCGGCGGGGGACGGGGCGGGCGTGGCTACGGCGGGAGGCGTCCCGTCCGGTGCGGGCCGGCCGATGGCGGTGCGCAGGCCGGCCAGACCGCGCGGCAGCAGGTACACGGCGGCGATGAACAGCATGCCGAGCAGCAGCGGTCCGTGGCCGGGCCAGGAACTCGCGACCCAGTCCCGGGTGAAGACGATGAGCCCGGCGCCCAGCAGGCCGCCGATCACGGATGTCGCGCCGCCGATGACGACGGCGAGCAGGGCGAACGCGGCGATCTCGAAGCCGACGTCGGCGGGGGACAGGTACTGCTGGACGGTGACCATCAGCGAGCCGCCGACGCCGGCCAGCGCGCCCGCGCAGATGTGGGCCACCAGCAGGTAGCGCCCCACGGGGTGGCCCGAGGCCCGCATCCGCGCCTCGGCGCCCCGCGTCCCGGTCAGCAGCTTGCCGGCCGGGGAGCGCAGCACCAGCAGGGTCAGGGCCACGGCGACGACGGCGACGACGAGCGCGTAGACGTACAGCTCGCTCTCCTCGGTCATGCCCTCACCGCCCCACAGCGCCTGGGTGGCCGGGAAGCCGACCAGTCCGTCGGCACCGCCGGTGACGGACTTGACCTGGTTGATCACCGCACTCGTCAGCTCGCCGACGGCGAGCGTGATCATCAGGACGGTGGTGCCCCGGGCCCGGATCACGGCGGGCCCGGTCAGCGCCGAGAACACCGCGGCCGCCAGCGCCGAGAGGACGATCTGGACCGGGCCCATCGTCCACCCGGCGTCCGCGAGATTGGCGGTGGCGTACGCGCCGACGGCGAACGGGGCGGTCTGCCCGAGGGTGGGCAGACCGGCGTAACCGGTCAGCACGGTGACACTGACCGCGAGCAGCCCCAGGGCCAGGGCGGACCCGGCCAGCGAGATGCTGTACGGGTCGAGCATGCCCGGCAGCGCGAACAGCAGGGCGAGCAGCACGAGCAGCGGGACGGCCTGCCGCCACCCGTTCCCGCGCAGCCACGCCCCGAACCGCCCGGGAGCCGCGTCGGCGGTCTCCCGGGCCGGTGCCGCGACCGTGCGGGAACGGTTCTGCAACCGCGCGGCGAGGAGACGTCGGAGCCGGGCGAGCGGGTCCGACGACGGGCCCTGCTCCTCGTGCGCCGCGGGCTCCGCGAAGCGGGAGCGGAACACCAGCACCGCCGCCATCGCGGCGAACAGCAGGTACGGGGCCAGGTCCGGCAGCAAGGAGACGCCCAGGGTCTGGACCTCGCCCACGGCGACCGCCGCGAAGAGCGTCGCCCACAGGGAGCGCAGCCCGCCGAGGACGACGACCACGAGGGACAGCATCAGGACGTTCTCGGAGGTGCCGGGCCCCGGGCCGATGATCGGCGCCCCGAGCACGCCCGCCGCACCGGCCAGCGCACCCGCCGCCGCGAGCACACCGGTGTGCACGGCACGGGGGTTGTGTCCGGTGGCCGCGAGCATCTGGGGATCGTCCGCCGACGCCCGTACCGCGGCCCCCACCCGGGTCCGGGTCAGCACCCAGGTACCGAAGGCGGCCAGGACGACGGCCATGGCGATGAAGCAGAGCCGGTAGGCGGGGTAGCGGTGGCCCAGCAGGTGGACCGAGGAGTCGAGCGCGCCGGGGACGCGCACCGGCAGCTCGTCCGCTCCGAAGAACTGGATGAGCAGATCACCGCCGACCAGCGCTATCCCGAAGGTCAGCAGGGCTTGAGCGAGATGCCCACGCCGGGCGAGCGGAACCGTCGCGGCGGACAGCCCCGCCCCGGCGAGGGCGGCGGCGGCCGTTCCGGCGGCCAGCCCGATGACGAGGCCGCCCCAGGTTCCGTCGCTCAGCTCGGCGCCCGTGTAGGCGCCGATCGCGTACAGCATGCCGTGCGAGAGATTCAGTACGCCGGCGGTGCCGAACGCGAGACTCAGGCCGGCGGCGACCACGAACAGCAGCAGCCCGTAGGCCACTCCGTCCACCGCCGGCACGAGGTGGGCATCAAGAAGCTCCATGTCAGCCGCCGAGTGTCGCCAGGTCCTGGACCATGACGTTGGACAGCTGGTTGCCGTCCGGACGCACCTGGCGCAGGTACCAGGTCTGGACCGGCGCGTGGCTCTTCGCGCCGAACTCCCACGAGCCGCGGGGGCTGTCGATCTGGCCCAGGCCGTCGATGGCCTTGTTGATGGTCTGCGGCGTCACGTCGCCCTTCTTCGCGGCGTCCGCGATCGCCTTGTCCAGCACGGCGGCGGCGTCGTAGGACGACATCGCGTACGTGGTCGGCTGGGTGTCGTGCTCGGCGGTCCAGTCGGCGGCGAACTTGCGGTTGGCCGCGTTGTCGAGGTCCGGCGCGTAGTTCAGGACGGAGTAGATGCCCTTCGCCGCCTGGCCCTCGGCCTGGAGCACGCTGCCCTCGGTGACGAAGGCGGTGTACAGCGGCAGGTCGGCGATGTCGGACTGCGCGTACTGCTTGGCGAAGTCGATCGCCGCCTTGCCCGCGTAGAAGCAGTAGACGGCCTTGGCGTCCGTCTTGGCGATCTCCGCGAAGTACGGCATGAAGTTGGTCGTCTGCGGGAACGGCGTCCACTTGGTCTTGCCGTCGGGGTTGGCGAGCTCACCCTTGATGCGCTTGAACTCGTCGGTGAACCCGCGCAGTTCGTCGTAACCGCCCTGGTAGTCGGGGCCGATCGCGTAGACCGGTCCGTTCACCTTCTCCTTGACGTACGGGGCGATGGCCTTGCCCGGCTCGTCGGACATGAAGCTCGTCGTCCAGACGTACGTGTCGTCCTTGACCTCGGGCCGGGCGTTGGAACCCAGGAACGGGATCTTGGCCTGGTTGACCAGCGGCAGCACCGCGTTGACCGAGCCACCGCCGACGAGGCCGGTCAGCACGTCGACCTTGTCCTTCTTGACCAGCTTGGTGGCGGCCGGAACCGCGGTCGGCGGACCGTCGCCCTCGTCGGCGACGATGAGCTCGACCTTGCGCCCGCCCAGCTTGTTGTCGTGCGTCTTCAGGTAGAGGTCGAAGCCGTCCCGCAGGTCGGTGCCGACCGACTTGTAGGTGCCGGACAGGGAGGCGACCAGGCCGACCTTGATGGTCTCGTCGCCGGAGCCGCTGTCGCTGCTGCATCCGGTGACGGTGGCCAGGCCCAGGGCGAGGGCGGCGGCGCCGGCCGGGCGCAGGAATCTGCGGTGGCGGGTACGGCGGGGTATGTCGAAGAACATGGGAGCTCTCATCGGGGGAGTGTCGGACAACGGTGTGACCCGACCGCGGAGTCGGCTCCGCGGACGGGTCGGTGCGGCCGTGGGGGGACGGCCGACGGTCAGTGCGTGGGGGAGTGGTGCGAGGAACGGACCTGCGGGGACAGCGAGTCGCCGACCTGGTTGATCAGCTCGGACATCATGTAGCTGACCTCACCGATGTCCGCGTCCCTGGTGGTGGTCACCAGGAGCGAGGCACCGCTGGAGACGGCCATGGAGAACATGTAGCCGCCCTCCATCGCGGTGAGGCTGTGCTCGACCGGGTCGGTGTTCGTCAGCTGTGCTGCCGCGGAAAGCAGGTTGACGACGCCGGAGGCGATGGCGGCCAGCCGGTCGGCGTCGTCACGCTCCACACCGGTGTATGCCAGCGCGAGTCCGTCCACGGACACGGCTATCGCCTGGGTGACCTCCGGGATGCGTCCGGCGAAGTCGCTCAGGATCCAGCTCAGGTCGGTGGGTGAGGTCATTTCTTGGTCCGTTCGGTGTTGTCATCGGTGGCGGAACGCCCGCGGGGGTTCGTGCTCCGGCTGATGCCCTGGGCGTAGGCCGCGAGGACGTCGGAGACCTGCCGGGAGTCCCGGCGGCGGGGTGACGGCCTCGGCGTGGCGGTGCCGGACCGCTGATCGGTGCCGCCCCGCTTGCCCAGGGTGGGCCACTGCTGGGGCGTGTTGCGCTGCCGCAGGGGCAGGCCGGACGCGCTGACCCCGGCGATCCGCGAGACCGGCTCCTCGTGCACGGGGTGCGGGGAGGGCGCGGCGCCGCTCTCGCGCCTGTCCTCGCCCTTCTCACGCGCCGGACCCTCGTGGTCGTCGCGCTTCCCCGCGTCGGAGGGGCGTTCCGGGCGGGAGCCGATGCTCGCGCCGACGGGACGGCCGGGCCGGCCCTGCACGTCGCGCGTCGGGCGGCCGGCGGTGACCGGGCGCGGCGCCTCGTAGCGGACCTCGTCGCGCCGGTCCTCGCCGGGCGCGCCCTGGACGGGGGGAGCCTCGACGGCGACCTCGGCCAGCACGGACTTGGGCAGGGTGACCTCGGCGATGGTGCCGGGGCCCGAGGAGTCGCGGAGTTCGACAACGATGCCGTGCCGGGCGGCCAGCCGTGCCACCACGTGCAGACCCATGGAACGTACGTCCCCGATGCCCGCCTTGGGCTCGCGCAGCGCGGCGTTGTGCACGGCGCGGCGCTCGGGGGAGATGCCCACGCCCTCGTCGACGATCTGGACGACGGCCCGGTCCCAGAGCCGCCAGACGGCGACCCCGACCTGCGCGTCGGGCGGCGAGAAGCGGGTCGCGTTGTCCAGGAGCTCGGCCAGGATGTGGGCGACGTCGTGCACGGCGCGGGCGGCGATGCCGATGCCGGCCTCGATGGCGCCGAGGGAGACCCGGTCGAAGCGTTCGATCTGCTGGGCGGCGGCCACGATGACGGTGGAGCAGCCGATGTCCGCGGAGCGCACCCGGGCGTTGCCGTAACCGCCGAGGACCAGCAGGTTGTTGGTGTTGCGCTCCATGCGGATGGCGAGGTGGTCGAGCGCGAAGAGCGTCTTCATGCGCTCCGGGTCGGCCTCGTCGCGCTGCACGGTGTCCAGCTCGGACACCATGACGCTGGTCAGCTGGGCGCCCCGGCGGGCGACCCGGACCAGGGTCTCCGCGAACTGTTCGTGTACGCGCGCCTGTTCGGCGGCGAGCCGGACGGCCTCGTGGTGGACGGCGTTGAACGCCTCACCGACCTCACCGATCTCGTCCCCGCCCGTGGTCTCGATCGGGTTGCCGGTCCGCTCCGCGACCTGCTCGGGCGTGGAGCCGCTCAGCGCGCCGGGCTGGGACAGCTCGCTCATGACGGCGGGCAGCCGGGTGTGGGCGACCTCGTGCGCGGCGTTGCGCAGGTCGCGCAGCCGGCGGATCATGACGCGGCCGAGGCGGATGGCGACGACGACGACGCCGACCAGGGTCAGCAGCACCAGGGCGACTTCGCCGCCGGCGGTCCACAGCAGCCTGGTGCGTTCCTTGTCGACGGTCGCGGCGACGGACGCGTCGATCCGCTTCTCCACCGAGTGCAGCAGGGTCTGGCGGTCCTCGGACGCGGTCACCCACTCCTTGGGGGTGACGCCGATGGCCTTGCTGGTGTCCGTACGCCCGATCTTGTCCTCCAGCTTGCGGGAGGCCAGGGCCTTCGGGCCGGAGAGGGTGCGCTCCAGCCAGGTCCGCCACTCCGCGGGGCCGAGACCGAACAGCTTCCCGGTCGACTCGGTGTAGCCGAGCCGGGTGGCGTCGAACGTGCGCTGCGAGGCGACCGTGAAGCCGCCCGCGGCCTGCGCCCTCATGACCGTGACCTGCTGCTGGGCGGTGTACTCGGCGGCCTCGGACAGGGCGGCGGCCGCGCGGATGCGGTCGGCGATCTCGGCGTCGACCCCGTCGGCCTGCGCGATGCCGTCGCGGTAGCCGTTGAGGTCGGCGATCACGATCCGGTAGCCGAAGGCGAGCGCGGAGATCGTGGTGCTGCCCGAGCGCACCTGCGCGCGCAGGGCGGGGAGTTCATCGATGAAACGGTCGATACGGTCCAGCGACTCCTGGGCGCTTCCGGGCACCTCGGACAGGTGCTTGATCCGGCTGCTGAAGGTGGCGATGCTCTTATCGGTCGCCTGCGAGGTTTCCTGGAAGGCGGCCGAGTCCCCTTGGTGCGAGACCAGGGCTGTGGCTGCCGCGCGTTCGCGCTGCAGCTGATGAGTTAAATCGGCGGCGCCGGCGGCTACATCGACCATGGAGGCCAGCCGGTTCGCCTGGAGCGCCTGGTTGGTCGCGGGTGCGAGGGCCAGGGCCGAGAAGGTGACCGCGACAGTGAGGGGCGCGGTGACCAGCAGGACGAGACGACGATTGATTTTCACTGCGCGGCTCCATCGCCGGAACCGGTGCTGAGTATCGGTGACACGCAGATACCTGTTAACGGGTTGTGGGGTGTCGGTAGGGACGCTCGTACATCATGTGCACAGTTGCGGATGGGACAGGCGGGGCGGGCGGGGCTCCAGTGGCGCGGCTTGATCCTATGCCCAGTGCACAACCCCGGATGCGGGCAGTGTCGAAAATTTGCGTTCACGCAGAAGCGCAGAAACGATCCGCTTCGATCGGACCCGTCTCCGAGGCGGACGTCGAGAGGCTAAGCGGAATGGTCAACTCCCGCTTGCGCGCGCCCGTCCAACCCTTGTGTCACCGGGAGGTAAGGCGCCACGCCTCCCCGAGGCGGAATGATCAACGGGGCCCCGCTCCGACCCGTTTCGCCAACCCCCACCGGGGGCCGCGTCGTTGCGGAAAGGTTAGATCCGATTAGCGAAGGCGATTGTTCTGGTTCGGCCCCCGCCGGCCGGGTGGTCGCGCGACGCCACAGGTCGGCGACGGTGAGTGGTTCAATGTTCAAGTGGCCCACTGTGAAGGGTTGGTGGCGGTATGACAGGGTTCATCACCCCACGCACACGGCCCACTCCGGTGCGAATCGGCCATCTTGAAAAGGCTCATGGGCTCCACGGCCCGTCGTCTTGACCTGATCGGACATCCGGTCCGGCCGCCGCCCGTCCGGATCGGGCATCCGGTCCGGCCGCCGCCCGTCCGGATCGGGCATCCGGTCCGGCCGCCGCCCGCCCGACGGGCACGGAGAAGCGCCTGCCCGGCCGCCGTGGGCCGGACAGGCGCCGCTGTGTCACTCAGGCACCGACGTACCGCGCGAGGTGCTCACCCGTCAGCGTGGACCGGGCGGCGACGAGGTCGGCCGGAGTGCCTTCGAAGACGAGGGTGCCGCCGTCGTGGCCGGCGCCGGGACCCAGGTCGATGATCCAGTCGGCGTGCGCCATGACGGCCTGGTGGTGCTCGATGACGACGACCGACTTGCCCGCGTCCACCAGCCGGTCGAGCAGCCCGAGGAGCTGCTCCACATCCGCGAGGTGGAGGCCGGTGGTCGGCTCGTCGAGCACGTACACACCGCCCTTCTCGCCCATGTGCGTGGCGAGCTTCAGCCGCTGGCGCTCACCGCCGGAGAGCGTGGTGAGCGGCTGGCCGAGGCTGAGGTAGCCGAGCCCGACGGCCGCGAGGCGTTCGAGGACGCGGTGCGCGGCCGGCGTACGCGCCTCGCCGGAGCCGAAGAACTCCTCCGCCCGGTCCACCGACATCCCGAGCACCTCGCTGATGTCCCGCCCGCCGAGCCGGTATTCGAGCACGGAGGCCTGGAAACGCCGGCCCTCGCACTCCTCGCAGACCGTGGCGACGCCCGCCATCATCGCCAGGTCCGTGAAGACGACCCCCGCGCCGTTGCACACCGGGCACGCGCCCTCGGAGTTGGCGCTGAACAGGGCGGGCTTCACTCCGTTGGCCTTGGCGAACGCCTTGCGGACCGGGTCGAGCAGCCCGGTGTACGTGGCCGGGTTGCTCCGCCGCGAACCGCGGATCGGGCTCTGGTCGACCGACACCACCCCGTCCCGCCCGGACACCGAGCCATGGATCAGCGAGCTCTTGCCGGATCCCGCGACACCCGTGACGACGGTCAGCACCCCGAGCGGGATGTCCACATCGACGCCGCGCAGGTTGTTCGCCGTCGCACCCCGCACCTCCAGCGCCCCGGTGCGCTCCCGGGTGGCCTCCTTGAGCGCGGCCCGGTCGTCGAAGTGGCGGCCGGTGACGGTGTCCGAGGCACGCAGCCCGTCGACCGTGCCCTCGAAGCAGACGGTGCCGCCCGCCGTACCGGCGCCCGGACCGAGGTCCACCACATGGTCCGCGATCGCGATCGTCTCCGGCTTGTGCTCCACGACCAGCACCGTGTTGCCCTTGTCCCGCAGGCGCAGCAGCAGGTTGTTCATCCGCTGGATGTCGTGCGGGTGCAGACCGGCGGTCGGCTCGTCGAAGACGTACGTGGTGTCGGTCAGCGAGGAGCCGAGGTGGCGGATCATCTTGACGCGCTGCGCCTCACCGCCGGACAGGGTGCCGGCCGGCCGGTCCAGCGCCAGATAGCCGAGGCCGATCTCCACGAACGAGTCCAGGGTCTGCCCCAGCGCGCCGAGCAGCGGCGCCACCGAGGGCTCGTCCAGACCGCCGATCCAGGCGGCCAGGTCGCTGGTCTGCATCGCGCAGGCGTCCGCGATGCTGATCCCGGCGATCTTCGAGGACCTGGCGCCCGCACTGAGCCGGGTGCCCTCGCAGGCGGGGCAGGTGGTGAAGGTGACCGCCCGCTCCACGAACGCCCGGATGTGCGGCTGGAGCGAGTCCTTGTCCTTGGACAGGAAGGACTTCCGGATCTTGGGGATGAGTCCCTCGTAGGTGAGGTTGACGCCCTCCACCTTGACCTTGGTCGGCTCCCGGTGGAGGAAGTCCCGCATCTCCTGCTCGGTGAACTTCGCGATCGGCTTGTCCGGGTCCAGGAAACCGGACTCGGCATAGACCCGCACGGTCCAGAAGCTGTCCGACTTCCAGCCGGGAATGGTGAACGCGCCCTCCGCGAGGGACTTGGAGTCGTCGTACAGCTGGCTGAGGTCGATGTCGGAGACGGTGCCCCGGCCCTCGCACTCGGTGCACATGCCGCCGGTCCGGCTGAAGGTCGCCTTCACGGCCTTCTTGTTGCCGCGCTCGACGGTGATCGCGCCGCTCGCCTTCACGGACGCGGTGTTGAAGGAGTACGCGCTGGGCGGGCCGATGTGCGGGGAGCCGAGGCGGCTGAAGAGGATGCGCAGCATGGCGTTGGCGTCGGTGGCCGTGCCCACCGTGGAGCGGGTGTCGCCGCCCATCCGCTGCTGGTCGACGATGATCGCCGTCGTCAGCCCTTCGAGGACGTCCACCTCGGGCCGGGCCAGGGCCGGCATGAACCCCTGGACGAAGGCGCTGTACGTCTCGTTGATCAGCCGCTGCGACTCGGCGGCGATGGTGTTGAACACCAGCGAGCTCTTGCCGGAACCGGACACCCCCGTGAACACCGTCAGCCGGCGCTTGGGGATCTCGATGCTGACATCCTTCAGATTGTTCACGCGCGCCCCGTGCACACGGATCAGATCGTGGCTGTCGGCGGCGTGCGGCCGCGTGCCCCTGCCGGTGGCCCTGCTCATCGTGTCTCCCTCGGTTGGCGGGGCCGCCCGGCCGCCCCGTCGTCGCCGCCCGGTCCCGGCCGGCGGTCCTGCCCGTGAACCCCGGCGCACCCGCGGCGCCGGACGTTCCTCACGCTAGCGGCGGACCCTGCGGCCGTGCTTCTCGATTCCTGACCGGACGGGTCACCTGCTTCGCCACGCACGACGGGATCCCCACCGTCGAGCGCGCCGCCTCCTGCCGGTAGGTGCTCGGCGGCATCCCGACCAGCTCGGTGAAGCGCGTGCTGAACGTGCCGAGCGACGCGCAGCCGACAGCGAAGCACACCTCGGTGACGCTGAGGT
This sequence comes from Streptomyces sp. Mut1, assembly GCF_030719295.1. Lineage (NCBI taxonomy): Bacteria > Bacillati > Actinomycetota > Actinomycetes > Kitasatosporales > Streptomycetaceae > Streptomyces > Streptomyces castrisilvae. The sequence goes on from NZ_CP120997.1 coordinate 6,160,285, forward strand.
CCCCCCGCCGCAGCAGCGTCATCGCCCGCTCGACGCGCCGGGTCATCAGGTAGCCGTACGGTGACTCCCCGTACGCGCGCCGGAACTCGCGGCTCAGATGGCCGGCCGACATGTGCGCCCCGCGCGCGAGCGCCTCGACGTTCAGCGGCTGGGCGTACTCCCGGTCGATCCGGTCCCGGACCCGGCGCAGCCGGGCGAGGTCGCGCAGATGCTGCGCCGCGTCGGTTCTGCTGGTCACGGTCGAAAGCGTACGGGGTGGGGGCGCCGCCCGCCCGGCACCGACGGGCGGGCGGCGGAGATCACGTACGCGTGTAGGTGCCGCACTCCGCGTCACCCCTGCCCCGCGTCAGTTCGTCCACCGTGGTGCTCCGGTCGTACGGGTCCACAGGAGGCCCCTCGCCCGCGCCGGTCCCCTCGTCGAACGTGGGGACGAAGTAGCCGGTGTCGTTGTCGCAGCCGCCGTTGGCGGAGTCCACCTTGTAGGACAGCAGAGTGAAGGTCCCCGGCTCGGTGATCACCTTCGACGGGTCGTCCCAGCTCATCACGATCTCCCGGCGCACGACCGTGCGGGCGACGTCCTCACCGCCGCCCGCCGCCCGCACGAGCGGATAGACGAAGGTGACGTCGGCGGTCACCTCGACGGCACCGCGCTCGCCCTCCCGGTAGGTGATCCGGCCGCGCGTCCTGACCACGTCCCCGGCCAGGCGCGCGTACGACGGATCGAAGCGGCTGAACAGCAGCAGCGGATTGTTCTTCCGTGACGGGCTGTCGAAGGCGCTCGCCAGGAACGCCTTGGTGTCCGCCTGCTTCGGGTTGAGCGCCGCGATGGCCTTCTCCGGGCGCTCCCCGCGCAGCACACCCAGGTCCACGCCTGCGTCCACGAGGAAGGCGAGGCTGTCGTCGAGCGCCCGCGCCACCTGCTGCTCGCTCATCCAGCCGGCCGCCCGCGCCTTCGGCAGTGTGATCCCGGCCGCCCCGTCCGCCCAGCGCGCCGCCGGGGACCCCCTGAACGGATCTTCGGGCGTGGGCCGTTGGAGCGCCGCCTCGGTGGCCGGCGGCGCGCTGGGGCGCACCGACTCCGCCGTGAGCGGGGTGTCGTCCTCGCCGGAGCCGAACCAGCCGGTCACCAGGTCCGGCTTGAGGGCCACGACGAACAGCGCGACGACGAGCAGCAGGCCCACCACGTACCAGCCCCGGCCGCGCCGCCGGGGCGGCTGGTGGCCGCGCCAGGGTTCGGGCGGGCCGGTCTCCTCCCGCAGCCGCTGGGACACCATCCGGGCCCGCGCCGACGGCTCCTCGGGGGCGCCGGCGGTTCCGGCCTCGGCCTCCCGCAGGAAGCGTTCCCACTCCTCGTCCGGTATGGATGACCCGCCGTTGTCCACGCTGTGCTCCCGCCCCTTCCGGCACGCCGCCGGGGGTGTGAACACCCCGGCCGGTCCGTTTTTCCGTGCATCATCACACAGCCCGGCGGCACCCGGCGCGGGGGCTTCCCGCGCCAAGTGCCCACCGGGCCGGTGCAGATGGGACGGGGTGTGCCGGGGGTTACGGCTTGCGGCCGACCGCCACGTACCCCGGGGTGACGACGTCACCCGTGCCGGGGACCGGCTCACCGAGTTCGGGGTGCCAGGCCTCGGCGGCGACGATGCCGGGCTCCACGATTTCCAGCCCGTCGAAGAACGCGGCGAACTGGGCGCGGCTGCGCGGCGCCAGCGTGAGCGTGTTGGCCCGGTACATCTCGTCCACCTGGCGGGCCTCCTCCGGGTGGAAGTCGGCGGTGATCTGCGAGATGACCATGTAACTGCCGGGCGCCAGCACCTCGGTGAGCCGGCTGACCAGCTCGTACGCGCCGTCCTCGTCGCTCACGAAGTGCAGCAGCGCGATCATCGACAGGGCCACCGGGGCGCTGAAGTCCAGCGTCTTTCCGGCGCGTTCGAGGATCGTGTCGACGTTGCGCGCGTCGGCCTGCACGTAGTCGATGACACCCTCGGGCGTGCCCTTGAGCAGCGCCTCGGCGTGGGCCAGCACGATCGGGTCGTTGTCGCAGTAGACGACCCGGGTGGTGGGTTCGGCCGTCTGGGCCACCTGGTGCAGGTTGGGCTCGGTGGGTATCCCCGTGCCGATGTCCAGGAACTGGCGGACGCCCTGGGTGGACAGCCAGCGGGTGGCCCGGTGCATGAAGGCGCGGTTGATCTTCGCCATCACCGGCACATTCGGTTCGACGGCCAGCATCTGACGGCCCATGGCCTCGTCCACCGGGTAGTTGTCCTTGCCGCCGAGGAACCAGTCGTACATCCGCGCGGGGTGCGGCTTGCTGGTGTCGATGAGCGGGGATGTGGCGTCGTTCTCCGGTCGGGACATGGCGAACTCCAGGGTGCGGGAGGCTGCGGATGATCAGCTCGGACCAAGGATAGGTAACTCGGCAGCCGGCGAACGATAGTTACCACAGCGTAACTTACTCATGGGTTACCTGTGGTAACTACCGTTGCTAGTTTGCGCTCACCCGTATTTCGGAGCAGAGCGAGGAGTGAGCTGTGAGCCGCAAGGACAGCCGTTCCACCGTCCCCTTGACCCCCACCCGCCGCCGGCGCCCCGGCGCCCTGCGCGCGGCGGCCGTCGCCGTGACCGCGGCGGCCTGCGTAGCCGCGTACGCCGCGCCCGCGTCCGCCACGGACGGAACCGAACCCGTCGTCTCCCGGGGCGTGACCATCCCCGTCTTCTACAACCCGCCCACCGAACTGCCCGCCGCCAACGGGGCGCTGATCCGCCAGGAGCCGCTGCCGCTCGGCGCGAGCCTGCCCGGCCTCGACGGCCGCCCGATGCCGGGCACGGCCACCCGCCTGATGTACCGGTCGACCGACTCGAACGGGGAGCCGGTCGCCGTGACCGGCGCCTACATCGAACCCTCCGCCGCCTGGAAGGGCAGCGGCCCGCGCCCGCTGGTGGCACTGGGCTCGGGCACCATGGGCCAGGGCGACCAGTGCGCGCCCTCGCTGGCGCTCCAGAACCCGCTCACCCTGACCGGTGACACCGTGTCGGTCGGCTACGAGATCCTCGCCGTCTACCGGCTCCTGTCCGCGGGCGTCTCCGTCGTCGTCACCGACTACGTGGGCCTCGGCGCCACCGACCGCCTGCACACCTACGTCAACCGGGTGGACGAGGGCCACGCGCTGCTCGACGCGGCCCGCGCCGCGCACGCGCTCCCCGGCACCTCGCTGACGCCCGAGTCCCGTACCGGGCTGTACGGCTACAGCCAGGGCGGCGGGGCCAGCGCGGCGGCCGCCGAACTCCAGCCCTCGTACGCCCCGGACGTCAACCTCGCCGGTACGTACTCCGGGGCGCCGCCGGCCGACCTGACCGCGGTCATGAAGGGCATCGACGGCAGCGCCCTGGCCGGCGCCCTCGCCTGGTCGATCAACGGCTTCGCGCAGGCCGACCCCGACCTGCGCGACGTCGTCGAGGCCAACATCAACGACGCCGGGCGGGCCGCGCTGAAGGACGCGTCGACCATGTGCGTGGGCGACGCGATCCTCGGCTACGGCTTCGCGAAGAGCAGCAAGTGGACCACCACCGGCAAGTCGCTCGGCGACATCATCGCCGCCGAGCCCAAGGCGCAGGCCGCCCTCGACAAGCAGCGCATCGGCGCCCTGAAGCCCGCCGGCCCCGTGCGGCTGGCGACCGGCATCCAGGACGACATAGTCCCGCACCGTCAGGCACGTCAACTGGCCGTGGACTGGTGCGGCAAGGGCGCCAACGTCACCTACGACGCCGTCATCCTGCCCAACCTGGGCGACAAGATCCTCACCAACCACCTGGTCCCGCTCATCACCGACCAGGGGGACGCCATCTCCTGGATGACCGACCGCCTCTCGGGCAAGCCGGCCTCCTCCAACTGCTGGTCGATGCCGATCCAGCCCTGACACCACCCCTGTCCGCGCCCGCACCCCGGCCCGCACCGGAGTGCGGGCGCGGACGTGCGCGCACCTCGGTGGGACCGTGGGGGCGGAGCCCACCCGGCTGGGTGTGCGCCAGGTCACGGGAACCCTCCGCTTCCCGCGGAGAGGTACAAGATGTGACACACACCGAAGACGCGGGCAGCCTGCGCCGACGCCTGCGGGAGGGCGACCGCGAGACGTTCGCCGGCCTGTACGACGCCCACGCGCGCACGGGAAAAACACCGTGCGTGCGGGCCGGACGGAGGTTAGGCTCGCACCATGAACATCTGCCAGCTCTACGGCTGACGCGGACGGGGCAGGCCCCCGACCCCGTCCGGCACACCGCATACGCGCGCCCACGGCCCGGCCCCCGCCGGGGTGGCCGACGCGCCGGTCTGCCGTATCCACTTCCGCCGCAGAGCTGAAACGAGTGATTCCTCATGTCCCGTCGCCGTGCCCATATCGCCATGGTCGGTATCCCCGCCGTGAGCCATGTCCTGCCGAGCATCGAGGTCATCCGCGAACTGGTGGCCCGCGGCCACCGCGTCACCTACGCCAACGATCCGGTGATGGCCGAGCGCATCGAGGCCACCGGCGCCACCTTCGTCCCGTACGACTCCGGGCTCCCGGTGGCCGACAACAACTGGCCCGACGACCCCATCGCCGCGATGGACCTCTTCCTCGACGAAGGCATCCGCGCCCTGCCGCAGCTGCGCGCCGTCTACGACCGGGACCCGGCGGACCTCTACCTCTACGACATCGGCGCGTACGCCGCCCGCGCGCTCGCCGAGTCGCAGAACCGCCCCCTCATGCAGCTGTCCCCGACCTTCGTCGGGTGGCGGAGCTACGAGAAGGACGTGGCGGCGCACCTGTGGGCGCTGCCCGGCGCCGACGACTACCGGGCGAAGTTCACGCGGTGGCTCGCCGGCTGCGGCGCCACCACCACGGACATGGACGTCTTCCCCGGACGCCCCGACCACGCCCTGGCCCTGATCCCCCGGGCGATGCAGCCGCACGCCGACGACGTCGACACCGACACCGTCACCTTCGTCGGCCCCTGCTTCGCCGGGCGCGGCGACGAGCAGACCTGGACCCGTCCCGCCGGGGCGGAGAAGGTGCTCCTGATCTCGCTGGGGTCGGCGTACACCAACCGCCCCGGGTTCTACCGCCACTGCCTGGAGGCCTACGGCGACCTGCCCGGCTGGCACGTCGTGCTCCAGATCGGCGGCCACACCGACCGGGAGGAGCTGGGCGCCATCCCCGGCAACGTCGAAGTGCACCGCTGGGTACCGCAGTTGGCGATCCTGCACCAGGCCGACGCCTTCATCACGCACGCCGGGATGGGCGGCAGCTCCGAAGGGCTGTACACCGGGGTGCCGATGATCGCCGTCCCGCAGGGCGTCGACCAGTTCATGAACGCCGACAAGCTCGTCGAGCTCGGTGTGGCCCGCCGCATCGACACCGACGACGCCACCCCCGAAGCGCTGCGCGAGGCCCTCGCGGCGCTGGTCTCCGACCCGGAGGTCGCACGGCGCTCGGCCCGGCTGCGTGACGAAGCCCGCGCGGAGGGCGGCACCGGGCGGGCCGCGGACCTGGTGGAGGAACTGCTCGGCTGATACGACGCGGCCGGGGCGGTGAGCGGGTCTTCCCCGTTCACCGCCCCGGCCGGTCGAGCCCGCGGGATCAGCCCTTGCGGGTGTTGATCTCCTCGGTCAGCTGGGGGACGACGTCGAAGAGGTCGCCGACGACGCCGTAGTCCACGAGGTCGAAGATCGGGGCCTCGGAGTCCTTGTTGACCGCGACGATCGTCTTCGAGGTCTGCATCCCCGCCCGGTGCTGGATCGCGCCGGAGATGCCCGAGGCGATGTACAGCTGCGGCGAGACGGACTTGCCGGTCTGGCCGACCTGGTTGGTGTGCGGGTACCAGCCGGCGTCCACCGCCGCGCGCGAGGCACCGACGGCCGCACCGAGCGAGTCGGCGAGGGCCTCGATGACCGCGAAGTTCTCCGCGCCGTTGACACCGCGGCCGCCCGAGACCACGATCGCGGCCTCCGTCAGCTCCGGACGCCCCGTCGACTCGCGCGGGGTGCGGGAGAGGACCTTGGTGCCCGAAGCCCCGGCGGAGAACTCCACCGCCAGCTCCTCCACCGCACCCGCGGCCGAAGCCGGCTCGACCGGCGCCGAGTTCGGCTTGACCGTGATCACCGGAGTGCCGCGCGATACCCGCGACTTCGTCGTGAACGACGCCGCGAACGCCGACTGCGTCGCCACCGGGCCCTGCTCACCCGCCTCCAGATCCACCGCGTCCGTGATCAGACCCGACCCGATCCGCACCGCGAGGCGCGCGGCGATCTCCTTGCCCTCGGCCGAGGACGGAACCAGCACCGCCACCGGCGACACCGCCCCGTACGCCGCCTGCAACGCGTCCACCTTCGGCACGACCAGGAAGTCGCCGTACTCGGAGGCCTCCGAGACCAGCACCTTCACCGCGCCGTGCTCCGCCAGCACACCCGCCGTGTCCGACGCGCCCGCACCCACCGCGAGCGCCACCGGCTCACCGACGCGGCGCGCCAGCGTCAACAGCTCCAGCGTCGGCTTGCGGACCGCACCGTCCACATGATCGACAAAGACGAGAACCTCAGCCATCAGACTTCCCCACTCCTGCACATCGGCGACAACGACCACGAACCAGCGAAACGGAACTCAGATGAACTTCTGACCGGCCAGGAACCCGGCCAGCTGCTTGCCGCCCTCGCCCTCGTCCTTCACGATCGTGCCCGCGGTGCGGGCCGGACGCTCGGCCGCGGAGTCGACCGCGGTCCAGGAACCCGCCAGACCCACCTCGTCCGCGTCGATACCCAGGTCGTCCAGGTCCAGGGACTTCACCGGCTTCTTCTTCGCCGCCATGATCCCCTTGAACGACGGATACCGGGCCTCACCGGACTGATCGGTCACCGACACCACCGCCGGCAACGACGCCTCCAGCTCCTCCGACGCACTGTCACCATCACGCCGGCCCCGGACGACACCGCCCTCCACCGACACCTGCGACAGCAACGTCACCTGCGGCACACCCAGCCGCTCCGCCAGCAGCGCCGGAACCACACCCATCGTCCCGTCCGTCGACGCCATCCCCGAGATCACCAGGTCGTAACCCGTCTCCTCGACAGCCTTCGCCAGCACCAGCGACGTACCGATCACATCCGAACCGTGCAGATCGTCGTCCTCGACGTGAACCGCCCTGTCCGCACCCATCGACAACGCCTTGCGCAACGCGTCCTTGGCATCCTCCGGACCCACCGTCAACACGGTGACCTCCGCATCGTCCGCCGCGTCCGCGATCTGCAACGCCTGCTCGACCGCGTACTCGTCCAGTTCCGACAGCAGACCGTCGACATCCTCACGGTCCAACGTCAGGTCATCGGCGAAATGCCGGTCACCGGTCGCGTCGGGCACGTACTTCACACAGACAACGATCCTCAAGCTCACGCCGGCTCTCCCTGTACCTGGTGGTGTCCTGCGGGAATCCTATGGCACTCAGTACCCTGCGTAAAGGTACCCAGTGTCAGCGGGGTGCTTTCGGTGTTACGTTTCCGGCATGACCGAAGACCGCGGACCGGCCAAGAAGCCCCCCATGCGTGACGTGCTCGCCGAGGCGGCCTTCGGGCTCTTCATGGAGCGCGGGTTCGAGCGGACCACGGTGGACGACATCGTCGCGAGGGCGGGGGTGGGGCGGCGCTCGTTCTTCCGCTACTTCCCCTCGAAGGAGGACGCGGTCTTCCCCGATCACGAGCGCTGCCTCGCGGACATGACCGCGTTCCTCGCGGCCGCGGGCGACGACGACCCGGTCGCCACGGTGTGCGACGCGGCGCGGCTGGTGCTGCGGATGTACGCGGAGAACCCGGAGTTCTCCGTACAGCGCTACCGGCTCACCCGGGAGGTGCCCGGACTGCGCACCTACGAACTCTCCGTGGTGCGCCGCTACGAGCGGACCCTCGCCGGCTACCTGGAGCGGCGCTGGGCCGAGGCCCCGGACGCTCCGTCGGACGCCGCGCTGCGGGCCGAGGTGATCGCGGCATCGGTCGTCGCCGCGCACAACAACGGGCTGCGGTCCTGGCTGCGTTCGGGCGGCGAGGGTGACGCGGGGGCGGAGGTGGACCGGGCGCTGGAGCTCGTGCGCGCGGTGTGGAGCGAGGCGGACGGACGCCCCGTCACCCGGGCGCCACAACCCGCCCCCGTCACCACCGCCCCGGCCCCGTCCGCCTCCGTGGGCGAGGACGAGGTGATCGTCATGGTCGCGCGCAAGGGGGCGCCGATGTGGCGCGTGGTCCAGCACATCGAGTCCGCGCTCGGCACCGCCTGACGGCCGAAGAGAGCCACATCACTTCTTCGCGGCACTCAGTGCCTTTACTTCATGGAACTAAGTGCCATACGGTGCCGGTGTGCCATCGCCGAGGGTGCGGCGCGGCCGAGTCGAGCGCGGGAGGCGGAACGTGTTCAGTACCGGAATCGACGTGGGGCCGCCGGCCCGCGAGGCAGTGCGGCCGGACAGCCACGAGGGGCTGGTCTACCAGGTGTGCCGGTGGTGCGGCACGGCCTCGTTCCGCAAACTCCTGTGCCCCGTCTGCGCGTCGAGCGACCTCGAATCGGAGCGCAGCGACGGATACGGCGTCGTCGTGCGTTCCAGCGTCGTCAACCGCTACTCGCGGGTGATGCGCAACGAGTCCCTGGTCCGCTTCCCCGAGGGCTTCGTCTACCGGTGCCGCATCGTGGGCGCGGCCCCGCACCTCGTGAACGTCGGCGACCGGGTCCGCCCGGTCGGCGGCAGGACCTCCGAGGCCGGCGAAGTGGTGCTCGAACTCTGCGAGCCGCCCGGCTCCTCCGGCTGGTACTGAGCGGGCAGGCCGTTTCCGCCGGAGGCGTGCCGCGCCGTCACGCCTCCGGACGGCGCGGCACGGCGAGGACGCACCGGTACGCGGTTCGCGGCCGGCCGAGGCGCGCGGTTCCGTACGCCCGCCCCGCGGTTTCCCCGCAAGGTGCCGGGCGGCCCGGCACACGTCCCATTGATTCATCCGATGAACTTTGCGCCCGCCCTTCTCCCGAGGGGGCGTCGCCGCTACCATCGGGACGCGAAATGGGAGCGCTCCCACATCCGTTCACCCCCTTACCGCCGTTGTCGGCGGTCCTGTTCGGAGAGGACGTTCCCGTGCGCTCACGCGCAAGATCCCTTGCCACTCTGGTGGCAGCACTCACGCTCACCGCCGGGCTCTTCGCCGCCGGTGCCCCGGCGTCGGCGAGAGCCGGCGACGCCACCCCCACTGCCCAGGCATCCGATGTGTCCCTCGCGGCGGACACGTACGACTGGAAGAACGTCCGCATCGACGGCGGAGGCTTCGTCCCGGGCATCGTCTTCAACCGGTCGGAGAAGAACCTCGCCTACGCCCGCACCGACATCGGCGGTGCCTACCGCTGGGACCAGTCCGGGAAGCGGTGGACGCCGCTGCTGGACTGGGTGGACTGGGACCACTGGGGCTGGACCGGGGTGGTGAGCCTCGCCTCGGACTCCGTCGATCCGGACAACGTGTACGCCGCCGTGGGCACGTACACCAACGACTGGGACCCCACCAACGGCGCGGTGCTGCGCTCGTCGGACCGGGGCGCCAGCTGGAAGGCGAGCACGCTGCCGTTCAAGCTCGGCGGCAACATGCCGGGCCGGGGCATGGGCGAGCGGCTCGCGGTCGACCCGAACAAGAACTCCGTGCTGTACCTCGGCGCGCCCAGCGGCAACGGCCTGTGGCGGTCCACCGACTCCGGTGCGACCTGGTCCGAGGTGACGGCCTTCCCCAACCCGGGGAACTACTCCCAGGACCCGACCGACACCAGCGGCTACGGCAACGACAACCAGGGCATCGTCTGGGTGACGTTCGACGAGCGCACCGGCGGCGCGGGCGGCGCGACCCAGGACATCTACGTCGGGGTCGCCGACAAGGACAACACCGTCTACCGCTCCACGGACGGCGGGACCACCTGGTCGCGGATCGCCGGACAGCCGACCGGATACCTGGCGCACAAGGGCGTACTGGACTCCGAGAACGGCTACCTCTATCTGACGCTCAGCGACACCGGCGGTCCCTACGACGGCGCCAAGGGGCAGATCTGGCGCTACACCACCGCGACAGGCGAATGGAAGGACGTCAGCCCGGTCGCCGAGGCCGACACCTACTACGGCTTCAGCGGGCTGACCGTGGACCGCCAGCACCCGGGCACCGTGATGGCGACCGCGTACAGCTCCTGGTGGCCGGACACCCAGATCTTCCGCTCCACGGACAGCGGGTCGACCTGGACCCAGGCCTGGGACTACAGCAGTTACCCCAACCGCACCGACCGCTTCACCCAGGACGTCTCCTCGGTGCCGTGGCTGACCTGGGGCGCCAATCCCTCGCCGCCGGAGACCACGCCCAAGCTGGGCTGGATGACCGAGGCGCTGGAGATCGACCCGTTCGACTCGGACCGGATGATGTACGGCACCGGCGCGACGGTCTACGGCACCGAGAACCTCACGAACTGGGACGCCGGCAGTCGGTTCGAGATCACCCCGATGGTGCGGGGGATCGAGGAGACCGCCGTCAACGACCTGGCGAGCCCGCCGTCCGGGGCGCCGCTGCTCAGCGCGCTCGGTGACATCGGGGGCTTCCGGCACACCGATCTCGACGCCGTGCCGGACATGATGTTCACCTCGCCGAACCTCACCTCCACCACCAGCATCGACTTCGCCGGGACCAGCCCGAACACGGTCGTCCGGGTCGGCAGCGCCGACGACACCCCGCACATCGGCTTCTCCACGGACAACGGCTCCAACTGGTTCCAGGGTTCCGAGCCCTCCGGGGTGACCGGCGGCGGCACCGTCGCGGCGGCGGCCGACGCCGGCGGTTTCGTATGGAGCCCGGAGGGAACGGGCGTCCACCACACGACCGGGTACGGGAGTTCGTGGACCGCGTCCACCGGCATCCCGGACGGCGCGGCGGTCGAGGCGGACCGGAAGAACCCGAAGAAGTTCTACGGGTACAAGGCCGGCACCTTCTACCTCTCGACGGACGGTGGCGCGACCTTCACGGCGAAGGCGTCGAGCGGCCTGCCCACCGAGGGCAACGTCCGCTTCCAGGCCGTCCCGGGCACCGAGGGCGACGTGTGGCTCGCGGGCGGCAGCGCGACGGGCGCGTACGGCCTGTGGCACTCCACCGACTCGGGGGCGACCTTCACGGAACTGACCGGCGTCGAGGAGGCGGACTCGGTCGGCTTCGGCAAGGCGGCGGCGGGGGCCTCGTACCAGACGGTCTTCGTCACCGCGAAGATCGACGGGGTGCGCGGGATCTTCCGCTCCACCGACGCGGGCGCCAACTGGACCCGGATCAACGACGACGCGCACCAGTGGGGCTGGACCGGTGCCTCGATCACCGGTGACCCGCGCGTCTACGGCCGGGTGTACGTCTCGACCAACGGGCGCGGGATCATGTACGGCGAGTCCTCGGACAGCGACGGAGGCGGCACGGACCCGGGCACGGACCCCGGTACGGATCCCGGCACCGATCCGGGTACGGACCCCGGCACCGATCCGGGCAACCCGCCCGGTGACGCCGCCTGTTCGGTGACGTACGAGGTCACCAACGAGTGGGCCGGCGGCTTCCAGGCCGAGGTGACCCTCACCAACACCGGCGGCACGGAGCTGGACGGCTGGGAGCTGGCCTGGACGTTCCCGGACGGGCAGCGGGTCGGCCAGATGTGGAACGCGACCCCCACGCAGGACGGGACGAAGGTCACGGTCTCCAACGTCTCCTGGAACGGCAGGGTGGCGCCGGGCGCCTCGGCGGGCTTCGGCTTCACCGGCACCCTGACGGGCGGGAACACGCCACCGGACGACTTCGCCCTGGGCGACGAGGTCTGCGCCACCGGCTGATACCGGGTGCGGTGGCCTTCGGGTGAGGGGCGGGCCGGGCGAGGCCGGCCCGCCCCTCGACACGCTCTTACTGGCCCCGTACAGGTTCGTCGGCCATACTGCCCGCCGTGGAGCAGCGCATAGATCCGAACACTCAGCCCGCGTACGCCGCAGGGACCGACCCGGCGTACATCCCCGGTCTCACGGTCCCCCGACCCGCCGCGACGGCGGAGAAGGAGGAGCCGGAGAGCACCGGGGAGCCCGCAGCCGCCGACGCCGTCACGGAGCCGGCGCCCGACGACGCGAAGCCCGACGACGGGCCGGCGGCGGACGACGAGAAGGCCGGGGAGACAGCGACGGCCGACGCCGGCGAGGAGGCCGCGAACGACGAGGCCGGTGAGGCGGCCGGGAACGACGAGGACGGCGAAGAGGCCGACGACGGGCCCTCGTTCGAGGTGAGCGACCGGCGCGGCTCGATCTCAGCGGGCCGCGACGGCGTCCGTTTCACGCTCGACGACCAGCAGGCCGACTTCGGCTGGGACGAGATCGGCGCGGTCGAGCTGAAGCCGGCCCGTTTCGGCCGCCGGTTCACCGTCACCGTCCACCTGTCGACCAAGCGCTGGTTCAACGCGGAGGTCGAGGCGGAGGCCCGCGGCAGCCTCAAGGAGTGGACGGAGGGCTTCGACGCGGTTCTGGACGCCTACTTCGAGGAGTCCTGACCCGGGCTCGGGCCACGCCCTGACCCGGTCCGCGCGGCGCCTCCAGGTCGTGCGGCCGCGCGGACGCCCCGAGCGCCGCGTCGGCCGCGGGCGAACCCCCGTACCGGAAGCGGCCCGAGGTGGCCCCAGGGGCCACCTCGGGCAGCCGGGGGCGGTGCCCGGGGTCGGCGCGGACAGGCGGGCGGTGCGTTCCACGAGGCTAGCGCCGCCGATTGCCGCTCAGGCGTCCGCGAGGACCACCGAGCGGGTCAGGTGGCGCGGGCTGTCCGGGTCGAGGCCGCGGGCGGTGGCGCGGGCGACGGCCAGGCGCTGGACGCGGACCAGGTCGGCCAGCGGGTCCAGGTCGCTCTCCACCCAGCGGGCGCCGGTCTCCAGGAGCTGCTCGCGCAGGCCGTCGGGGGCGGCGCCGAACATCCAGGTGGCGGTGGAGTCGGTGGCGATGGAGATGGGGCCGTGGCGGTACTCCATCGCGGCGTACGACTCGGTCCAGGAGAGCGAGGCCTCCTTCATCTTCAGCGCCGCCTCGTTGGCGAGGCCGGCCGTCCAGCCGCTCCCGAGGAAGGTGAACTGGGTGCAGTCCACCAGGCCTTCCGGCAGCGGTTCGGCGAGTGCCCTCTCCGCGTCGCCGGCCACCGCGTCGGTGTGCAGGCCGAGGTGGGCGCGCAGCAGCGTGAGCAGCGTGGTGGCGAACCGGGTCTGCACGACGGACTGTTCGTCGGCGAAGTCGAGGACGACGACCGCGTCCGCGACGGTCATCACCGGGGTCCCGGGGTCGGCCGTGATGGCCACCGTGGGTGTGGTCCCGCGCAGCCGGCCGAGGAGTTCGAGCACCTCGGTCGTGGTGCCGGAGCGGGTGAGCGCAACGACCCGGTCGTAGCGGCGGCGGGCGGGGAACTCCGAGGCCGCGAAGGCGTCGGTCTCGCCCTGCCCGGACTCCTCACGGAGCGCGGCGTATGCCTGAGCCATGTAGAACGAGGTGCCGCAGCCGACCACGGCGACGCGCTCGCCGGGCGCGGGCAGCACGGCCGCGTGACTCGGGGCCAGCTCGGCGGCGCGGCGCCAGCACTCCGGCTGACTGGCGATCTCGATCTCGACAAATGACACTTTTGCACTCCGTACTGGTGATGGGATGCTCGTTTACGCACGTTACCTGCGATGAGCGAGCATTATCAAGCATCCTCTTTGCAGAGGACTTGACTCGCCGGAGCCGTGTGCGACGCTTGCGCCCTGTCCGGTGATCGCGCCCAAGGGGATGGGCGCACGCAGCCCGGACCTGTGAGGAGAAGTCTCTTGTCCAGGGATTCCCGCTGGAACGCACTGCTGGAACTCGTCGGTAAGAACGGCCGCGTGGACGTCGAGGACGCCGCGAAGACGCTGGACGTCTCGGCGGCGACCATTCGGCGGGACCTGGACCAGCTCGCCGAGCAGCAACTGCTCACCCGGACCAGGGGTGGCGCGGTCGCCCACGGCGTCAGTTACGAGCTGGCCCTGCGGTACAAGACCGGCCGCAACGCTCCCGAGAAGCAGGCCATCGGCCGTGCCGTCGCCGAACTGGTCGCGGTCGGCGAGGTGGTCGGGCTCACCGGCGGCACCACCATCACCGAGGTCGCCCGTTCGCTCGCGGTCCGCTCGGACCTGGTGGGCGAGGCCGCGGGCGGGGTGGCCGGGCAGCCGACGCTGACGGTCGTGACCAACGCCCTCAACATCGCCAACGAACTGGTGATCCGGCCGCAGATCAAGATGGTGGTCACCGGCGGCGTCGCCAGGCCCCAGTCGTACGAGCTGACCGGCCCGCTGGCCAGCGGGGTGCTGGGCGAGATCACGCTGGACGTGGCCGTCCTCGGCGTCAACGCCATCGACACCGAGCGCGGCGCCTACGTGCACCACGAGGGCGAGGCCAGCATCAACCGGCTGCTCGCCCAGCAGGCCCAGCGCGTGGTGGTCGCGGCCGACTCGTCGAAGATCGGCAAGCGGGCGTTCGCCCGGGTCTGCGATCTCTCCCTGGTCGACTTCCTGGTCACCGACCGGGGCATCACCCCCGAGGCCTCCGCCCGCTTCACGGAGGCCGGCGTCACGGTCATCGCCGTCTGAGCCCTCCCGCGCGCCACCCCACGGCGGGCCGCCGCACAACCGTGTGCGGCGGCCCGCCGTTCGCTGTGTGCCCCTCCTGTCCGGCGTGCTGGATCATGCGCGATGCGCGAAACGATGCTGCCCGAAAATGTTCGTTGCCTCTGTGAAATGAACAACTATTGCCATCGGGGCGCACGGTCGTGAACTATGTGGCTGTCGTCGCGAAGGACTGTGGCCGCATTTCCGACGTGCGCGCCGCCCTCCACGTCTGCGGGACGTTCTCTCGCTCCACCGGCCCTGGAGGTACCTGTGACGATGGCAGAGCGAGTTCGAGGCCTCGCGCGCCGGTAAGTGGTCTCCGCCCGCACGACCCGCACCAACAGAAGGGACTCCCGTGTCAGACCTGCGACTCGGTGTCATCGGGCTCGGCCTGCGCCGGTCCATCGCGACGTCCGCCCACCACCCGGGCAAGGGATCGGCGATCACCGCCGTCTGCGACCTCGACCCGGAGGTGCGCCGCCGCGAGGCCGAGCGCTTCGGCGCCGGGATCGCGGTCGAGGACTACAAGCTCCTCCTCGGCCGGGACGACCTGGACGCGATCATCGTCGCCACCCCGGACGACACCCACGAGGCCATCGCCATAGACGCCCTGCGGGTCGGCAAGGCGGTCTTCGTGGAGAAGCCCCTCGGCATCACCGTCGAGAGCTGCGACGCGATCCTGCGCGCCGCGTACGAGACCGGGTCCCGGCTCTACGTCGGCCACAACATGCGCCACATGGGCGTCGTCAGGCTGATGCGCGACATCATCGCGCGCGGCGACATCGGTGAGCCCAAGGCCGTCTGGGTGCGGCACTTCGTCGGCTACGGCGGGGACTACTACTTCAAGGACTGGCACGCCGACCGGACCCGGACCACCGGTCTGCTCCTCCAGAAGGCCGCACACGACATCGACGTCCTGCACTGGCTGGCGGGCGGCTACACGCGGCGCGTCAACGCGCTGGGCGACCTGCTCGTCTACGGCGGCCTGCCGCGCCGCGAGCCGGACACCCCGCGCCCGGAGAACTGGCTGCGCGAGTTCGACTGGCCGCCCACCGCTCGCAAGGACCTGCACCACATCGTGGACGTCGAGGACGTCTCGGTGATGAACATGCAGCTCGACAACGGCGTCGTGGCCGCCTACCAGCAGTGCCACTTCACCCCCGACTACTGGCGCAACTACACCGTCATCGGCACCGAGGGCCGCCTGGAGAACTTCGGCGACGGCCCCGGTGATGAGGTCAAGGTCTGGAACACCGGCCCCAGCGGCTACCGCGCCGACGCCGACATCACCTACCGGGTCCCCGAGGCCAAGGGCTCCCACGGCGGCGGTGACGGCCGGATCATGGAGGAGTTCTGCCGGTTCGCGCGCGACGGGGGCGTCACCGACACCTCCCCGGTCGCCGCCCGGATGAGCGTCGCCGCCGGTGTCCTCGCGACCCGCTCCCTGCGCGAGGGCGGTGCGCCCCACGAGGTGCCGGCCCTCGACCCGGAGCTGGTCGCGTACTTCGAACGCGGCCAGGTCCGTTCCTGAGGATCTGACCGGGAAAGACCGGGCCGGGGCCGCACGGCCCCGGCCCGGGGTCCCCTTCCCCCACCAGAAGCAGGTGTACCGCATGAAACTGCGCCACTTGTTCGCCACCACCACCGCCACCGTCGCCGCGGCCGCTCTCACGCTGCTCGGCACGGCTCCCCCCACCCAGGCCGCGGAGCCCGGCACGACTCCCGGCACCTACACGGACTACGCCTTCTTTGGCGCCCCGGTCCTGACCGACGTCACCTGGTCCACCACCGTCCAGCACGACCCCGGCTACCGGGCCAACGTCTTCTGGAGCCACCAGTTCGGCTTCGACAAGGGCAACGGCGCCTATCTCGGGATGCAGTCCAACGGCGGTTCGAAGCGGACGCTCCTGTTCTCCGTCTGGGACGTCTCCGAGGCGAAGGCCGGCTCCACGGGCAGCTGGTGCCAGGGCTTCGGCGGCGAGGGCGAGGGCATGAGCTGCCGGATGAACCTCGACTGGACCGCCGGCCACCGCTACACGTTCGAGGTGGCAGCCGAGGGCGACGGCTGGTTCGGCGCCACCGTCACGGACACCGCCGCCGGCGCCGCGTACAAGCTCGGCTCCATCAAGACCCCGGCCACCGCCATCTCACCCACCGGCATGGTCGACTGGACCGAGTACTTCGAGTGGAACGACCCCCGGGCCACCTGCTACGACCAGCCGTTCAGCGACGCCCGGTTCGGGGTGCCGACCGGCAACGGCGGCACGGTCACCGCCTCGGTCTCGGGGACGTCCGACAGTGGCAACGCCTGCGCGTCGATGACCCGGACCGATGTCGCCGCCGACTCCACGGTCCAGAACCTCGCGATCGGCAACTCGGTGCGCGGCGCGGTGACCGGCCGGGCCGGAAAGTGCCTGGACGCCCTCGGCGGCGTCACGGACGGGGCGGTGGCCGGGATCTTCCCCTGCTCGGGCGGGGCGAACCAGGCCTGGGTGCGGGCGGCCGACGGCACGCTCAGGCTGCCGTCCGACTACTGCCTGACCGCCGAAGGCACCGGCAACGGCGCGGCCGTACGGGTCCGCGACTGCGCGGGTACGGGGGAGGGCGGCGCCGTCACGGACCCGGCCCGGCAGTGGACGTACAGCACGAGCGCCCGCACCCTCGTCGACAAGGCGTCCGGCCGCTGCCTCGACATCCCCGGCGGTGACACGACGGACGGCACCGCGCTGATCCTGTGGGACTGCGCGGGCGGCGCCAACCAGCAGTGGAACGCGCCCGCGACGTACTAGGGCCTGTCCGCATCCGAGCCGCAGCTCCCCGCAGGGCCGCCCCGGGCGGTTCCACCGAGGAGCTGCGGCGACTGTTTTCGGCCATGCTCGGTGGGTAATCGGCCCCTCCCGGTTTGACAGCGGCCCGTCGCCTGTCGGTGACGGATGTGGTCGGGCCCCTACCTTTCCCGCCGGAATGCCCGGAACGTTCCGTACGGTGGCGGGCTCACGCGCTCTCGCACGGTCACCGGCCGGCACCCCAGGAGGCCAGTCAAGGGCTGTTTCACGCCAATCGTGTGTCCAGATAGCAGGGTTCGAACGCGCGGCCGGAAAGCGGTCGGCATAATCGCGTCCATGTCGATCACGGTTGGGGACGTCGTTGACCTGGGCCGGGGCCTGTACGCATGGCTCCCGCCGAAGCGTGGCTGGGGGCTCGCCAACTGCGGCCTACTGGTCTCGCCTCGTGGCGCGCTCTGGATCGACACCCCGTACGATCCGGTCCTCGCCGGCCAGTTCCTCGCCGAGAGCGCCAAGCGGCTGCCCGACGGGGTCTCCATCGACCGGGTGATCGTCACGCACGCCAACGGCGACCACTTCTGGGGCGCGGGGGTGCTCCCGGACGCCGAGATCATCGTGACGCGCGAGGCCAGGGAGCACATCCACTACGAGCCCTCGCCGCAGCAGCAGCACGCGCTCGTGACCGGCGGCGACCGGTCCACCCCGCTCGGCGCCTACCTCGGACGGCACTTCGGGCCCTTCGACTGGTCGCGGACCGAGCCGGTCAGCCCGACCACCTACTTCACGGGCGAGCTCGAACTGAGCCTGGGCGACTACCCCGTGCAGATCACCTCGCTCGCACCCGCGCACACCACGGGCGACCTGATGGTCCATCTGCCCGCCCAGTCCGTCGTCTTCAGCGGCGACATCATCTTCTCCTCGTCCCCGGACCAGCCCGGCGACCACCCGATCCACTGGGAAGGCCCGCTGAGCAACATCATCGGCGCCTGCGAACAGGTCCTCGCCACCGGCGCCGAGACCATCGTCCCGGGCCACGGCCCCGTACTGGACCGGGACGGGGTACGCGAGCACATCGGCTACCTCGCGTACATCCGCGAGCGCGCCCACCACTTCCACGCCGCCGGCGTCCCGTCCATCGACGCGGCCCGCCGGGTCATCGCCGAGAACCGCTACCCCGGTCTGGGGCTCCCCGAGCGGCTGGTGGTGACCATCGGCAGCGAGTACCGGCAGCTCGACAGCTCCGAACGGCCCAGCGTGGTCCAGGTCATGACCGACGTCGCCACGGTCGCGCACGAAGTGGAGCAGGTCAGTGAGACGGCCGGCGCGGCCGGCTGACCGCGCGGTCCCGCACCGCGCCCGCCGGCGGACCGCCCCGACGACAGAAACACGGTAACGGCATGGCATGGATCGTGGCAGTGATCGCCGTCGTCGTCGCGGTGGCGGCGGCCTCGCGCGCGTACCGGGCCGGCCTCTCCGAACAGCAGGCCCTGACCCGCGCCGAACTCGCCGAGCGCCAGTCGAAGGCCGCCGAGGCCCGCACCGCCGCCCTCCTGGACGAGATCAGACAGCTCGCGCGCAAACGGATACCCGCCACCGTCCTCGCCCTCTCCCACCCCAGCGCCTCCGTCCCCGGACTGCGCGAGGCGGCCGAGGTCGACGGCGGCGCCGCCCTGCTGCTCACCGAGGCCGTCCAGGCCGCCCGCACCGCCGTCCTGGAGGAGCGCGGACGCGTCGACGCGGCGGCCCGCGCGGCGATGCGCGGCACATCGGCCAAGATCCAGTCCCTGCTGAACCAGTCCCAGCAACTCCTGCACGAACTCCAGCACGAGTACGACGACCCCCGCATCCTCCAGCTCGACTTCCGCAACGAACTGGCGCTGCGCCGCACCCAGTCCACCGCCGTCCTCTGCGACGCCTGGCCCGGCCTCGCCCGGCAGAACTCGCCGCTGGTCGAGATCGTCCTCGGAGCCCAGTCGAGGGTCGCCGGCTACGAACGGATCAAGGTCGCCAACCACCTGCGCGACGAACGGCTCGCGCTCGTCGCCCGCGCCGCCGAACCCCTCGCCATCGCCCTCGCCGAACTGCTGGCCAACGCCACCGCGTACTCCCACCCCGACACCGATGTGCAGGTCACCATCCAGCAGAGCGGCGGCCGAGGCGCGTTCCTGGTCGTGGACGACGCCGGTATCGGCATGGACGAGGACGCGCTGGCGCGGGCCCGCGCCCTGCTCGCCGGCCGCTCCGAGGTGCTCCTGACCGAACTGGGCGACCCGCCGCAGACCGGCTTCGCCGTCGTCGGCCGGCTCGTCGTGCAGTACGGCTTCGACTGCCACATCGAGGGGTCCCCGTTCGGCGGGATGCGCACGATGCTGCGCGTCCCCGCCCACCTGCTCACCGTGCTGGACGAGGACCGCGACCTCTCCGCCCTCGCCCCGACGCCCGTCACGGCCGCCGCCCAGCCCGAACCGGCCGCCTCCCGGCCCGTCGCCGACGCGGCGCCGCGGAGCCCCGCCGGGCCCGCCGGGCCCGCCGAGCTGCCCAGCCGGCGCCGACGCGCGCCGCGCCGTACCCCCGCACCGGCCAAGGCCACCGAACCGTCCGCCGGACAGGTGCCCCGTACACCGGAACAGGCCGGGGCTTCCTGGGCGGCCCTCCAGCAGGGCACCCTCAACGGCAGGAGCGTCACCGGGCGGAAACCCGCACCGGACACCGGCGCCCATGACCAGGACGACCAAGGAGACGACGAGACGTGAGCGCCCCCAGCCCCACCTCAGGTGACCTCGCATGGGTGCTGACCCCGCTGCTGGAGCTGCCCGGAGTCCAGCATGCCGTGGTCGCCACCGGTGACGGTCTTGTCGAAGGCGCCTCGCCCGGCCTCGACCGGGCCTCCGGCGAACGGGTCGCCGCGATGACCGCCACCCTGCACGCCGCGGCCCGCGCCTTCACGACCGCCTTCACCGACGTCGAGGCCCCGCAACTGGCCCAGACGGTGGTCGAGTCGGACCTGGGCTTCGCCGTCGTCGTACCGGCGGGGCGCAACACGACACTCGCCCTGTTCGCCGAACCCGGCGCCAAACTCGGCGACATCGCCTACCAGATGCAGGTGCAGGTCACCGCGCTCACCCGGGCGATGCACGCACCCGCCCGCCAATCGGACACCGCCGCCCGGCCATGACCCCCGGCCCAGCACGCCGTCTGATCCCCGCCTATCTGGTCACCGGCGGCCGGTCCCGGCCCGCCGGCCCCGCGCTCGACCGGCTCGCCGTCCTCGTGCGCACCGACGCCGCCGTGCCCGACGACGCCGGTTCGCAGGCGCGCAGACTCTGCGCCCTGCTGGAACCGGGCGCGCTCACCGTCGTCGAGTGCGCGGCCCATCTGGACCTGCCGGTCAGCGCCACCCTCTTCCTGGCCACGGATCTCGCGGCCACCGGACTTCTGCTCACCCGACCGCCGATACCCAGTGCCGGGGAGATCGACCGGTCGCTCGTCGAGAGGCTGCTCGTTGGACTCCGCTCCCTGCCCTGACCGGACCGGCGTCGGCTATCTGCCGGCCGCCGCCCGGACCCTGATGAAGATCGTCGTCACGGGTCCCTTCGGCGTGGGCAAGACGACCCTGATCCGTACGCTCTCGGAGATCGCCACCCTGCACACCGAAGAGGCGATGACCCAGTCCAGCACGCGGTTCGACTCGACCGCCGGACTCCCCGACAAGAGCACCACCACGGTCGCCATCGACTTCGGACGCCTGACCGTCCAGGACGACCTGGTGCTCTACATGTTCGGCACACCGGGCCAGGAACGGTTCCTGCCGCTGTGGGAGGACATCGCCCGGGGCGCGCTCGGCGCGCTCGTCCTGGTCGACACCCGGCGGCTCGCCGACTCCTTCACCGTCATGGACATGGTCGAGGAGCAGGGCCTGCCGTACGCCGTCGCGGTGAACCGGTTCCCCGACGCTCCCGCGCACAGCGACGAGGTCCTGCGCAAACACCTCGACCTGGACGCCACGACCCCGCTCATCCAGTGCGACGCGCGCGAACGCCGCGGCAGCGTCGATGCCCTGATCGCGCTGGCCGAACACGTGCTGACCCGCATGCCGCAGCCCGAGGACGCCTCATGAGCCCGTACGCACCGCCGCCGAGGCCCCTCGCGCTGTTCGGCCCCGCTTTCGCCGCCGACCCGCAGGGCCACTACCGCGCCCTGCGCGAGCACGGCCCGCTCGCACCGGTACGCATCGCCCCCGACATCGAGGCGATGCTCGTCACCGACTACCAGGCCGCCGTCGACCTGCTGCGCGACACCCACACTTTCAGTAAGGACCCACGCGCCTGGCAGGCGACCGTTCCGCCGGACTCACCGGTGCTGCCCGTGCTCGGCCACCGCCCCACCGCGCTGTTCAGCGACGGCGCGGTGCACGCCCGCTACCGCGAGGCCATCAACGACAGCCTGGCCCTGATCGAACCCCACGTCCTGCGCGCCGAGGTCGCCCGGGTCGCCCGGCAGCTGATCGGCGGCTTCGCCGCCACCGGGAGCGGCGACCTCATCGCCCAGTACGCCCGCCGGCTCCCGATGCACATCTTCGTCACCTGGTTCGGCGCCGACCCCGACGACGGCGACCGCATCGTGGACGGCATCGCCGGCATGATGAACTCCGCCGAGGACGCCGCCGCCGCGTACGCCGACCTCGTCGACGTCGTCACCCGCCTCGTCGCCGACCGGCGCGCGAAGCCGCGCCGCGACCTGACCTCGCACTTCCTCGCCCACCCCGCGGGGCTCGACAACGACGAGACGGTGCGCCAGATCACGCTGGTGATGAGCGCGGGCAACGACCCCATGACCAACCTGATCGGCAACTCGATCCTCCACATGCTCACCGACGAGCGGTACGCGGGATCGCTGCACGGCGGCGCGATGACGGCCCACGAGGCGATCAACGAGGTGCTGTGGCGCGACCCGCCGATCGCCAACCTGGCGGCCCACTACCCTCGCCACGACACCGAGTTCCACGGGGTGCGGCTGCGCGCCGGGCAACTCGTCCTGGTCTCCTACGCGGCAGCCAACGGCCAGTCCGCCCCGCCCGTCCTCGACGACGGGGTCCGTTCCGGGGCCAGCGCCCACTTGTCCTGGTCGGTCGGGCCGCACCGGTGCCCCGCCAAGCAGCCCGCCCTGCTCATCGCGATGACGGCCATCGAACAGCTCACCAGCCTCCTGTGCGACGCGGAGCTGGCCGTTCCGGCCGAGGAACTGCTGTGGCGGCCGGGCCCGTTCCACCGCGCGCTGGCCCATCTGCCGATCCGCTTCACCCCGCTCGACACCACCGCGTCCGTGATCCCGCCCGTCGAGACCGCGGGACTTCGGACATGATTCCGGCGGGGTCGGCCGTTCCTGAGCCGTGTCGCTCGTAGGCCGAACGGGTGAGGGAGGGGACAATCGCCCGATGAACAGTGAGCGCGACCGGCACAACGCCGACCGATGTGCGGACGGGGTGGTCCGGTGAGCAGGTACGACAGGTACGACGTCACGGACGAGCAGTGGGAGGGGCTGGCCCAGGTCGTACCGCTGCGCAGCCGCAACGAGTGGCCCTCCCGGGTGGATCACCGCACCGTCTCCGACGAGGCGGAGGGCGCCGAGCAGCGGCGCATGGTGGTGCTGCGGGTCCAGGTGTTCGCCGACGCCCGCGAGGTCGCCGAATACCTGGTCGCCCAGGTGCCGGTGCTGCTCGACCTGACGAGCGCGGAGGGCGATGTGGCCAAGCGCATCCTGGACTTCGCCAGCGGTGTGGTCTTCGGCCTCGGCAGCGGAATGCACCGGGTGGACCGCAACGTCTTCCTGCTGTCGCCCATCGGCATGGAGGTCGAGGGCACCACGGCGGCGGGGGTGCCGGGCGCGTAGGCCTCGCCCTCAGCCCGTACGGGGCGGGAGCCCGTACGGGAGTGTGCCGTCCCGGTCCGACGAGCGGCCGGGACGGCTGGTAGACCTGACGCCGTGACGGAACTCGACGTACGTGCCCTCCAGCAACGGCTCGCCGCCTTCGCGGCCGCACGCGACTGGGAGCGGTACCACACCCCCAAGAACCTGGCGTCGGCGCTGAGCGTCGAGGCCGCGGAACTCGTGGAGATCTTCCAGTGGCTGACGCCCGAGCAGTCGGAGCGGGTGATGGAGGACCCGGCGACCGCGCCCAGGGTGGCCGACGAGGTCGCGGACGTGCTGGCGTATCTGCTCCAGTTCTGCGAAGTGCTGGGCATCGACGTGCTGGCGGCGCTGGCGGCCAAGATCGAGCGGAATGAGGGACGTTTTCCGGTTCCGGAGCCGGCCATAGGCGAAGATCGTCACTCTTCGGAGTGATCGATTTGTTCACACTCGATTGAGTGTCCACAGATTTCCGAAATCCTCTGGCCTTTCGGTACCACCGCCCTCACTGTGGGTAATGGAAGTGGTGAGCGGGATTTCGCGTCGAACGGGGGCAATCGATGGAAGCGGAGCGGCTGGTAGCGGTCATCAGGCGGGCCCTGGCCCAGAGCCGGGACACGCCGGACATCATCGCCGAGGCCTGGCAGGCCCAGGCCCTGGCGCAGGCGGTCGGCAGCCGGCTGGCCGCGAGCGGCCCCAAGGAGTTACGGGGCGAGGCGCGCGCCCTCAGCGAGATCGGCGGCCGGAGCAGCGGCGCGCTCGACCACCCGGCGGCCCGCGCCGGGGTCGCCCGAGCGGCCCGCCTCTCCGAGGTCGCCGACCCGCGTGAGGCCCTGACCGGTCTGGGCGCGCTGCTGGGGGAGGTGGGGATAGCCCTGGTCGGGGTGGCGTGCGAGACCGACGAGCAGAGTCTGTACTGGCAGTGCATGGAGGCGATCGACGCCGCCGACGAGTCGACGGACCGGGTGCGCTCCATGCTCCGGCTGCTCGACGAGCGGGACCGTGAGCGGCAGGACGGCCGGGACCGCGGCCGGGAGCGGGACGGCCCGCACGGGGTGCTCCACGGCCCGGCGGGCCCGGTCACCGGCATCCAGTGAGCCGGCCCGCCCCGGGCGGGCGGCGGCGTGCGGGCGGGGTCGGAAGAGGGGGACCGGGGCGAGTGGGTGCAGGATGGAGGCATGGATCTTCGCATCTTCACCGAGCCCCAGCAGGGGGCGAGCTACGACACCCTCCTCACCGTCGCCAAGGCCACCGAGGACCTCGGCTTCGACGCCTTCTACCGCTCCGACCACTATCTGCGCATGGGGCAGGGCGACGGGCTCCCCGGCCCGACGGACGCCTGGATCACCCTGGCCGGGCTGGCGCGGGAGACCAAGCGGATCCGCCTCGGCACGCTGATGACGGCCGGTACGTTCCGGCTGCCCGGCGTGCTCGCCATCCAGGTGGCGCAGGTCGACCAGATGTCCGGCGGGCGTGTCGAACTGGGCCTGGGAGCCGGCTGGTTCGAGGAGGAGCACAAGGCGTACGGCATCCCGTTCCCCAAGGAGAAGTTCGGCCGGCTGGAGGAGCAGCTGGCGATCGTCACCGGGCTGTGGGCGACCGAGGTCGGCAAGACGTTCAGCTATGACGGCACGTACTACCAGCTGACGGACTCGCCCGCGCTCCCCAAGCCGGCGCAGGCCAAGGTGCCGGTGCTGATCGGAGGACACGGCGCGAAGCGCACGCCGAGGCTCGCCGCCCAGTACGCCGACGAGTTCAACATCCCCTTCGCCGGCCTGGAGGACAGTGACAAGCAGTTCGGCCGGGTCAGGGAGGCGGCCGAGGCGGCGGGCCGTCGCGCGGACGACCTGGTGTACTCCAACGCACTGGTGGTCTGCGTCGGCCGGGACGACGCGGAGGTCGCCCGCAGGGCCGCCGTCATCGGCCGTGACGTGGCCGAGCTGAAGGCCAACGGGCTGGCCGGCTCGCCCGCCGAAGTGGTCGACAAGATCGGCCGGTACGCGTCGATCGGCGCCTCCCGGATCTACCTTCAGGTGCTCGACCTCGACGACCTGGACCACCTGGAGCTGATCGCGGCGCAGGTCCAGTCCCAGCTGACCTGAGCGAGGAGCCCCCGATGTCACCCGCCCGCGCTCAGGGCCCGGCGGCCGGGGCGCCGTCCCGGCCTCTCGGGGCCGTCCTCGCCGAGGGCAGGGCCCTCGTGCTCGACGGCGGGCTCTCCAACCAGCTGGAGGCGCAGGGCTGCGATCTGTCCGACGCGCTGTGGTCCGCCCGGCTGCTCGCCGACGGGCCCGAGCAGATCGAGGCGGCGCACGCGGCCTATGTGCGGGCGGGTGCGCGGGTGCTCATCACGGCCAGCTATCAGGCGGACTTCGAGGGGTTCGCGCGGCGCGGTATCGGGAGCGCGGAGGCGGTCGGGCTCTTCGCCCGCAGCGTGGAGCTGGCCCGGCGGGCGGCCGGTGCGGTGGAGCGGGACGTCTGGGTGGCGGCCTCGGTCGGCCCGTACGGGGCGGTGACGGCGGACGGCGCGGAGTACCGGGGCCGCTACGGGCTCACGGTCCGGGAGCTGGAGCGCTTCCACCGCCCCCGGGTCGAGGCGCTGGCCGCCGCGGGGCCCGACGTGCTGGCGCTGGAGACGGTGCCGGACATGGATGAGGCGGAGGCGCTGCTGCGGGTGGCGGGGGAGTGCGGGCTGCCGGTCTGGCTCTCCTACACCGTGGCCGGGAGCCGGACCCGGGCCGGGCAGCCGCTGGACGAGGCGTTCGCCCTGGCCGCGGGGTGCGGCCAGGTGATCGCGGCCGGGGTGAACTGCTGCGACCCGGCCGACGCGGACGCGGCTGTCCGGACGGCGGCCGAGGCCACCGGAAAGCCGGTCGTCGTCTACCCGAACAGCGGCGAGCGCTGGGACGCCGAGGCAAGGCGCTGGGCGGGCGGACCCACATTCGACCCCGGCCGGGCCGCTGCCTGGCGGGAGGCCGGTGCCCGGCTGGTCGGCGGCTGCTGCCGGGTCGGCCCGGCGACCATCGCGGAGCTGGCCACCGCACTCGGCGGAGGGGGCGGGGCGGGGGAGGGAGGGGAGGGCGGGGCGGGAGGGGCGGGAGGGTAATCCCCTGGTGGGAGGCAGCCGACCCGGCCATACTCAAACGCGTGTTCCTGACGATCAGTACAACCGGCACCCCGGAGCGTCCCGCCACCGATCTCGGCTTCCTGCTGCACAAGCATCCCGGGAAGGCGCAGGCGTTCTCCACCTCGCACGGCACCGCGCACGTCTTCTACCCCGAGGCGTCCGACGAGCGGTGCACAGCGGCGCTGCTCCTGGAGGTGGATCCCGTCGCCCTGGTGCGGCGGGGCAAGGGCAAGGGCCGGGGCGGTGCCCCCGACGCGGCGCTCGCCCAGTACGTCAACGACCGCCCCTACGCGGCCTCCTCGCTGCTGTCCGTCGCGATGAGCACCGTCTTCAAGTCCGCGCTGAGCGGTGCCTGCAAGGCGATGCCCGAGAGGGCCGAGGCTCCGATGGAGCTGCGGATCGAGGTGCCCGCCCTGCCGGCCCGTGGTGGTGCCGAGCTGGTGCGGAAGCTTTTCGGGCCGCTCGGCTGGTCGCGGGTGGACGCGGTGGCCGTACCGCTGGACGAGAGGTTCCCGGAGTGGGGCGACTCGCGCTACGTACGGCTGGTGCTGGAAGGGGAGTTGCGGCTCGCGGACGCGCTGCGCCAGCTGTACGTCCTGCTGCCGGTGCTGGATGACGCCAAGCACTACTGGGTGGCGCCCGACGAGGTCGACAAGCTGCTGCGGGCGGGTGAGGGGTGGCTTGCCGAGCACCCCGAGCACAAGCTCATCACCAGCCGGTATCTGTCGCGGCGCTGGGGGCTGACGCGGGAGGCGATGCAGCGGCTGGAGCTGGTAAGGCTCGCCGAGTCGGACGACCTCGACGTCGAGAGCATCGACAACGCCGTCGACGAGAGTGCCGACACCGAGGAGCGGCCGGTGCCGCTCGCCGCGCGGCGGCGGGACGCGATCCTGGCGGCGCTCACCGCTGCGGGGGCGAGCCGGGTGCTCGACCTCGGCTGCGGGCAGGGGCAGTTGGTGCAGGCACTGCTGAAGGACACGCGGTTCGAGGAGATCGTCGGCGTGGACGTCTCGATGCGTGCCCTGACCATCGCCTTGCGTCGGCTGAAGCTGGACCGGATGGGGGAGCGGCAGGCCGCCCGGGTGGCGCTGCGTCAGAGTTCGCTCACCTACACGGACAAGCGGCTCAAGGGGTACGACGCGGCGGTGCTCAGTGAGGTGATCGAGCACCTCGACCTGGCGCGGCTGCCTGCCCTGGAGTTCGCAGTGTTCGGTTCGGCGCGCCCCCGCACCGTGCTGGTGACCACGCCGAACGTCGAGTACAACGTCCGCTGGGAGACCCTCCCGGCCGGGCACGCCCGCCACGGCGACCACCGCTTCGAGTGGACCCGGGCCGAATTCCGCGACTGGGCGGGCGGTGTGGCAGCCCGGCACGGGTACGACGTGGAGTTCGTGCCGGTGGGTGAGGACGACCCCGAGGTGGGTCCGCCCACCCAGATGGCCGTGTTCACGATGGCCAGGACCGACGAGACCGAGAAGGAGGCGAAAGCCGCATGACCAGGACCGGAGACACCAGCCACACCCCCGGACCGTCCGAGCCCACCGGAGGCACCGGCCGCACCGAGCCCTCGGAGCCCACGGGAGGCACCGGGCGCACCGAGCCCACGGGACGCACCCGGCGCACCGACCCGTCGGACCCCACCGCCCCCACCACGCGCACCGACCCGTCGGACCCCACCGCCCCCACCATGCCCACCGAGCCCTCGGACCCCACCACGCCCACCGCGTCCACCGCCCCCGCTGCCCGTGCCGGGCGGGTCCTGCCGGTGACCGACCTCTCCCTCGTTGTTCTCATCGGGGCCAGCGGCTCCGGCAAGTCCACCTTCGCCCGCCGCCACTTCAAGCCGACCGAGGTCATCTCCTCGGACTTCTGCCGTGGCCTGGTCGCCGACGACGAGAACGACCAGAGCGCCAGCAGGGACGCCTTCGACGTACTTCACTACATCGCGGGCAAGCGCCTGGCCGCCGGCCGGCTGACCGTCGTGGACGCCACCAACGTGCAGGCCGAGGCCCGCCGCCGGCTCGTGCGGCTGGCCCGCGAGCACGACGTGCTGCCCATCGCCGTCGTCCTCGACCTGCCCGAAGAGGTCTGCCTCGCCCGCAACGCCGCCCGCCCGGACCGCGCCGACATGCCCCGCCACGTCGTCCAGCGCCACCGCCGCGAGCTGCGCCGCTCCCTGCGCGGCCTGGAGCGCGAGGGCTTCCGCAAGGTCCACATCCTGCGCACCGAGGAGGAGGCAGAGCACGCCGAAGTGGTGCTGGAGCGCCGCTACAACGACCTGCGCCACCTCACCGGCCCCTTCGACATCATCGGCGACATCCACGGCTGCCGCTCTGAGCTGGACACCCTGCTCGGCAAGCTCGGCTACGTGGACGGCGCCCACCCCGAGGGCCGCACGGCCGTCTTCGTCGGCGACCTCGTCGACCGGGGCCCCGACAGCCCCGGCGTGCTGCGCCGCGTGATGTCGATGGTCGCGGAGGGCAACGCGCTGTGCGTGCCCGGCAACCACGAGAACAAGCTCGGCCGCTACCTCAAGGGCCGCAAGGTGCAGTTGACCCACGGCCTCGCCGAGACCGTCGAGCAGTTGGAGCGGGTGGACGCCGAGGATCCCGAGTTCCGCAAGCGGGTCGGGGAGTTCATCGACGGGCTCGTCAGCCACTACGTCCTGGACGGCGGCAGGCTCGTCGTCTGCCACGCCGGTCTGCCCGAGAAGTACCACGGCCGCACCTCCGGCCGGGTCCGCTCGCACGCGCTTTACGGCGACACGACCGGCGAGACGGACGAGTTCGGGCTGCCCGTGCGCTACCCGTGGGCGGAGGACTACCGGGGCCGCGCCGCCGTCGTCTACGGCCACACCCCGGTCCCCAACACCTCCTGGATCAACAACACCATCTGCCTGGACACCGGGGCCGTCTTCGGCGGGAAGATGACCGCGCTGCGCTGGCCCGAGCGCGAACTGGTCGACGTACCGGCCGAGCGGGTCTGGTACGAGCCGGCCAGGCCGCTGGTCACCGATGCGCCCGGAGGGCGCGAGGGCCGGCCGCTGGACCTGGAGGACGTGCGGGGCCGCCGGATCGTGGAGACCCGGCACATGGGCCGCCTCGCCGTCCGCGAGGAGAACGCGGCCGCGGCCCTGGAGGTGATGAGCCGGTTCGCGGTCGACCCCCGGCTGCTCGCCTACCTCCCGCCGACCATGGCACCCACCGCCACCTCCCGCGAGGACGGCTATCTGGAGCACCCGGCCGAGGCGTTCGCCCAGTACCGGCAGGACGGTGTGACGAAGGTCGTGTGCGAGGAGAAGCACATGGGCTCGCGCGCCGTGGCCCTGGTCTGCAAGGACGCCGCCGCGGCCCGGGAGCGCTTCGGGACGGGGGAGGCCGGCGGCGGAGGACCGACCGGCGCGCTGTACACCCGCACCGGCCGCCCGTTCCTGGACGACTCCGCGCTCACCGAGACCGTGCTCGGCCGGCTGCGCGCGGCCGTCACCGCGGCCGGGCTCTGGGAGGAGTGGGACACCGACTGGGTGCTGCTCGACGCCGAGCTGATGCCCTGGTCCCTCAAGGCGGCCGGCCTGCTCCGCTCGCAGTACGCGGCGGTGGGTGCCGCGTCCGGCGCGGTGTTCCCCGCCGTCACCGGGGCGCTCGCGGCCGCCGCCGCGCGCGGTGTCGACGTGGGCGCGCTCGCGGACCGGCAGCGGGACCGGGCCGAGGACGCGGCCGCGTTCACCGAGGCGTACCGGCGCTACTGCTGGAGCACCGAGGGCCTGGACGGCGTGCGCCTGGCGCCGTTCCAGATCCTCGCCGTGCGGGGCCGCTCCCTGGCCTCCGTACCCCATGACGAGCAGCTGGCCTGGCTGGACCGGCTGGTGGAGCACGACCCCAGTGGCCTGCTCCAGGTCACCCGGCGGCTCGTGGTCGAGACCGCCGACGAGGCATCGGTGCGTGCGGGCGTCGACTGGTGGCTGGAGATGACCGGCCGGGGCGGCGAGGGCATGGTCGTCAAACCGCTCGGCGCGCTCGTCAGGGACGGCAAGGGCCGGCTGGTCCAGCCCGGCATCAAGGTACGCGGCCGGGAGTACCTGCGGATCATCTACGGACCCGAGTACACCCGCCCGGAGAACCTGGACCGGCTGCGGGGCCGTTTCCTCGGCCACAAGCGCTCGCTCGCCCTGCGCGAGTACGCCCTCGGCCTGGAGGCCCTGGACCGCCTCGCCGACGGGGAGCCGCTGTGGCGGGTCCACGAGGCTGTCTTCGCGGTCCTGGCCCTGGAGTCGGAGCCGGTCGACCCCCGGCTCTGAGCGCCGGGGCGCACAAACAGGCTGGCGATTCGCCGGGTGAACGGCGTGCCGCGCGGTGAGGATGTGGGCATGGGATTCCATGTCGACTCCGAGGCCGGGCGGCTGCGCCGCGTCATTCTGCACCGCCCCGATCTGGAACTGAAACGGCTCACACCGAGCAACAAGGACGCGCTCCTCTTCGACGACGTGCTCTGGGTGCGCCGGGCCCGTCAGGAGCACGACGGCTTCGCGGACGTGCTGCGCGAGCGCGGGGTGGAGGTGCATCTCTTCGGCGACCTGCTCCGCGAGTCGCTGGAGATCCCCGTCGCCCGGCGGCTGGTGCTCGACCGGGTCTTCGCGGAGAAGGAGTACGGCCCGCTCGCCACCGAGCATCTGCGGGCCGCGTTCGAGGAGTTGCCGGCCGCCGAGCTGTGCGAGGCGCTGGTCGGCGGTATGACCAAGCGGGAGTTCCTCCAGCGGCACCGGGAGCCGGTATCGGTGCGCTTCCACGTCATGGACCTGGACGACTTCCTGCTCGGACCGCTGCCCAACCACCTCTTCACCCGGGACACCTCGGCGTGGATCTACGACGGGGTCTCCATCAACGCCATGCGCTGGCCGGCCCGGCAGCGCGAGACCGTCCACTTCGAGGCGATCTACCGTCACCACCCGCTGTTCACGGGCCCGGAGGCGGGCGCCTTCCACCACTGGTCGCAGGGGCAGGACGACTACCCGTCCACCATCGAGGGCGGCGACGTCCTCGTCATCGGCAACGGCGCCGTCCTCATCGGCATGAGCGAGCGCACCACACCGCAGGCGGTGGAGATGCTGGCCCGGGGCCTCTTCGACGCCGGCTCGGCCCGGACCATCGTGGCGCTCGACATGCCCAAGAGCAGGGCGTTCATGCACCTGGACACCGTGATGACGATGGTCGACGGCGACACCTTCACCAAGTACGCGGGCCTCGGCATGCTCCGCTCGTACACGATCGAGCCCGGTGAGGGACCGCGCGACCTCAAGGTCACCGACCATCCGCCCGAGCAGATGCACACCGCCATCGCCCACGCGCTCGGTCTCGGCTCGATCAGGGTGCTCACCGCCACCCAGGACGTGCACGCGGCGGAGCGGGAGCAGTGGGACGACGGCTGCAACGTGCTGGCCGTCGAACCGGGCGTCGTCGTCGCCTACGAGCGCAACGCCACCACCAACACCTATCTGCGCCAGGAGGGCATCGAGGTCATCGAGATCCGGGGCAGCGAGCTGGGGCGGGGCCGGGGCGGGCCCCGCTGCATGAGCTGCCCGGTGGTGCGGGAGGCCGTATGACGGGCGACGGGGGCTCTGTATAGCAATGCATTGCATCGTATAGAGTTCCAGAGTTACCGTATGCGTCCCCCCGCCCGACCCAGGAGCAGTCACCATGGCCATAGACCTCGCAGGCCGCCACTTCCTCAAGGAGCTGGACTTCACGGCCGCGGAGTTCCGCGGCCTGATCGAGCTGGCCGCCGAGCTCAAGGCGGCCAAGAAGTCGGGTGGCGAGACGCAGCGGCTGCGTGGCCGGAACATCGCGCTGATCTTCGAGAAGACCTCCACCCGCACCCGGTGCGCCTTCGAGGTGGCCGCCGCCGACCAGGGCGCCTCCACCACGTACCTCGACCCCTACGGGTCCCAGATGGGGCACAAGGAGTCGGTCAAGGACACCGCCCGCGTCCTCGGGCGGATGTTCGACGGGATCGAGTACCGGGGGGACAGCCAGGCGACCGTCGAGGAGCTGGCCGCGCACGCCGGGGTCCCGGTCTTCAACGGGCTCACCGACGACTGGCACCCCACCCAGATGCTCGCCGACGTCCTGACGATGACCGAGCACAGTGCGAAGCCGCTGGAGGAGATCGCCTTCGCCTACCTCGGCGACGCCCGGTTCAACATGGGCAACTCCTACCTGGTCACCGGGGCCCTGCTCGGCATGGACGTGCGCATCGTCGCGCCCGAGGCCTACTGGCCCGCCGCGACGGTGATAGGGCTGGCCCGCGCGCTCGCCGAGACGTCCGGGGCGAGGGTCACGCTCACCGAGGACGTGGCCGAGGGCGTGCGCGGTGCCGACTTCGTCTCCACCGACGTCTGGGTCTCGATGGGCGAGCCCAAGGAGGTCTGGGACACCCGCATCGCCGCCCTCGCGCCCTACGCCGTCACCATGGACGTCCTGCGGGCCACCGGGAACCCCGGGGTGAAGTTCATGCACTGCCTGCCCGCCTACCACGACCTCGGCACCGGGGTCGGGCGCGAGATCCACGAGCGCCACGGGCTGACCGAGCTGGAGGTCAGCGACGAGGTGTTCGAGTCCGCGCACTCCGTCGTCTTCGACGAGGCGGAGAACCGTATGCACACGATCAAGGCCGTCCTCGTGGCGACGATGGCCAAGGACTGACCCGCACGGGCACGCGCATGCCCATGCACCCATTTGGGTGAACATGCGGGGGCGTGTCTATGATGGTTCCGATTGGTGGGGTTCGAGCTCGCACGCTCGGACCCCCTTTTCGTGCGCGGAACGGCCCCGGTCCACGACGACGTCGGAACACCGTCCGGACCGCGCCCCCCCCACGTGTTCCGCCAGAGATGAGACCCCGCCGTGAGCCCCCTGCGCCTCCCCGGCCCGCCGCAGCGCGTCAAGGACCCACACCGGCTGATCGCCGAATCGGGCGCCGACCTGGAGGGCCACGGCCTCAAGCGGACCATGGGCCTGTTCCAGCTGGTGTGCTTCGGGGTCGGCGCCGTCGTCGGGACCGGCATCTTCGTGGGCCTGTCCGACAGCGTCGCCGAGGCCGGTCCCGCCGTCGTGGTCTCCTTCGTCCTCGCGGCCGTCACCTGCGTCTTCACCGCGTTGTCGTTCGCCGAACTGGGCAGCGCGATCCCCGTTTCCGGCAGCTCGTACTCCTTCGCCTACGCCACGCTCGGCGAGCGCCTCGCCTTCCTCGTCGGCTGGTGCCTGCTCCTGGAGTACGGGGTCTCGGTCTCCGCCGTCGCGGTGGGCTGGAGCCAGTACGTCAACGAACTCCTCGACAGCCTCCTCGGGTACCGGCTGCCGGACGTGCTCTCCGCCGGGCCCGGTGACGGCGGCGTGATCAACCTGCCCGCCGTGATCGTGGTCATGATGGCCGCCACCCTGCTGGTGCGCGGCGTCCGCGAGAGCGCCGCTGCCACCGCCGCGATGGCCGTCCTCAAGCTCACCGTCCTGGCACTGTTCTGCGTCATCGCCTTCACCGCGTTCGAACGCGGCCACCTCACCCCGTTCGCCGCCCATGGTGCGAGCGGCGTCACGGCGGGCGCCTCCCTGGCGTTCTTCTCGTACATCGGCTTCGACGCGATCACCACCGCCGGCGAGGAGGTCAAGAACCCGCGCCGCAACATCCCCGTCGCGATCATGATCTGCATCGGACTGGTCACCCTGCTCTACTGCGCGGTCGCCCTCGCCGCGATCGGCGCGCTCGGCCCGGAGGCCGTCTCGGACAAGCCCGCCGCGCTCTCGCTGATCGTCGACCAGGTCACCGGCTCCTCCGTCGGCGGCGGCGTCATCGCGTTCGGCGCGGTCGTCGCCATCGCCTCGGTCGTCCTCGCCGTGATGTACGGACAGACCCGCATCCTGATGTCGATGTCCCGCGACGGCCTCGTGCCGAGGGTCTTCGAGCGGGTATCGCCGCGCACCTCGACCCCGGTCGCCAACACCTGGATCGTCGCCGTCGTCTTCGCCGTCCCGGCGGCCTTCTCCTCGCTCGGCATGGTCGTGAACCTGACCACCATCGGGACGCTCGCCACCATGGTCGCCGTCAACACCGCCGTCATCGTGCTGCGCCGCCGCAACCCCGAGGTGAAGGGCCGCTTCCGGGTCCCGCTCCACCCGCTCGGCCCGCTCCTGGGCGTCGTCTTCTGCGTCTACCTGATGTACGGGACCGGCTGGACGACCTGGGTCCAGTTCGCCGTGTTCCTCGCCGCGGGCGCCCTCGTGTACGCGGGCTACGGGCGCCGCCGCTCCCGCCTGGCGGACACGGCCTGAGGCCTACTTCGGCGGCAGGGTGAACCAGACCGCCTTGCCGCGCTCCGTCGTGCGGTGACCGCAGGACGAGCTGAGGGTACGGATCAGCAGCAGCCCCCGGCCGTGCTCCTGCCAGGGGTCCGGTACGTCGTCGGGCTCCGGCCGGGACAGATCCCCGGGCGGGGCCGGGTCGCCGTCGTGCACCTCCACCTGGCACCCGCTCGGCAGCAGCTCCACCACCAGCTCTATGGGCTCGTCACCGGGCGTGTGCTCCACGGCGTTGGCGACCAGCTCGGCGGTCAGCAGCTCGGCGGTGTCGCTGTCGGCGGGGGCGTCGATGTCCGCCAGGACCGTACGGATCAGCGCGCGGGCGATCGGCACGGCGGCCGTGGAGTGCGGCAGGGTGATGCGCCAGGAAGGGGGTGGCAGGCCGTCGGGGGGCACGGGGGGTTTCCGTTCGGGTGAGCGCGGGTGTCCTGGGCTCAGATTTCCGCGCTCAAGACTTCTTGGCTTCAACCTTACGAAGCCGCGCGACGCGGACAAGAGGCTGCGGGCCGGTACGAAGGGGACGTTCGTCACTGGCCCGGCAGGCATGCGTGGCACAGGCAGGGGTCGGGGTGCGGGGCCGCGTGATGGGTGTCGCGCCCCAGCCGCGCCACCCGCTCCAGCCATTGCGCCAGCCCGGCCGCCTCCTCGCGGGTGTGTACGGGCAGGCCGGCGCACCGGACGAGGACGGCCGGCGCGTACACCAGCCGTGGCCGGAAGGTGTGCAGATGGCGGGTGCCCGTGTCGATGGTGATCCAGCGACCGGTGTGCCGGCCGTGGCCGACCGCCGTCAGCTGCTCGTCGCCCGTCGCGGGGTAGGTGTCGATGACGTAGACCTTCGCCCCGGGCCGGAACGCCTTGGTGCCCGACCGGAACTCCTGGCCCAGCTCCCCGTACCGCCGCCACCGCACGACGTTCGCCGCGACCAGCCACCGCGGCTCGGGCGCCCCGGTCTCAGCCATGGTCCGGCTCTGCACCGGCCGTGAGGACGACGCCGTCGTCGGAGGTCCGGTTCATGCACCGCATTCTGCCCGGCGCGTCGTCCGGCGGGCAGGGGTTTTCCCGAAGGACGCCGAGCGCGCGCACCGCGTCCGGGTCCGCACCGATCGCAGCGGGCCGCGGTGGGTGCGGCGCGCCGTACGGGTGAAGCGAGGCAGGGGAGATATCTGTATTGAGTGCCCTTTGCCCGTTATGTGACTACCTGCGTCACCTCGTCCACCGCCGCGCCCCGCCCCCCTGCCGCATGACCGCGCTCCTCGTCTGTCACTTCGTCCTCGCGGCCTGCGCGCGCCCGCTGGTGCGATGGCTGGGGACGCGCGCCTTCCTCGTCCTCGCGCTGCCGCCCGCCGCCACCACCTGCTGGGCCTTCACACAGTGGGACATGGCCGCGTCCGGCGCCTCGGTCTCCTGGTCATGGGCGTGGATGCCCGACTACGGGGTCTCCGTGGACATGCGCCTGGACGCCCTCGCCGAGCTGATGGTGCTGCTCGCGGCCGGCGTCGGCACGCTCGTCCTGCTCTACTGCGCCTCCTACTTCAGCGACGACACCCCGAGGCTGGCCGGATTCGCCGGGAACCTGCTCGCCTTCGCCGGGGCCATGCTCGCCCTCGTCCTCAGCGACGACCTGATCTCGCTCTACGTCTTCTGGGAGCTGACCACGGTCTTCTCGTACCTGCTCATCGGGTACAACAGCGAGCAGCGGCACAGCCGCCGCTCCGCCCTCCAGGCGCTGACCGTCACCACGCTCGGCGGGCTCGCCATGCTGATCGGCTTCCTGATCATCGGCCAGGAGGCCGGGACCTACCGCATCTCCGAGATCCTCGCCGACCCGCCTCGGGCCGGCCCCGCCGTCGAGGCCGCCGTCCTGCTCATCCTGTGCGGGGCGCTGTCCAAGTCGGCCGTCTGGCCGTTCAGCCTCTGGCTCCCCAACGCCATGGCGGCGCCCACCCCCGTCAGCGCCTATCTGCACGCCGCGGCCATGGTCAAGGCGGGTGTCTACCTGGTCGCCCGGCTCGCCCCCGGCTTCGCCGACGTGCCCGCCTGGCGGCCCGTCGTGATGGTCCTCGGCGCCGCGACGATGCTCCTGGGCGGCTGGCGGGCGCTGCGGCTCAACGACCTGAAGATCGTCCTCGCCTACGGGACCGTCAGCCAGCTCGGCTTCCTCACCCTGCTGGCGGGCATCGGCAACCGCGACATCGCGCTGGCCGCCGCCGCGATGATCCTCGGGCACGCCCTGTTCAAGGCCCCGCTCTTCCTCGTCATCGGCATCGTCGACCACGCGGCCGGCACCCGGGACCTGCGCAGACTCTCCGGCGTGGGACGCGCGCTGCCCCATGTCTGCGCCGTCGCCGTGCTCGCCGCCGCCTCCATGGCCGCGCTGCCCCCGCTGCTCGGCTTCGCGGCGAAGGAGGCGGCGTTCGAGGCGCTGCTGCACGGCGACGCGGCGGACCGCTGGGCGCTGGGGATCGCGGTGGCGGGGTCGATGCTGACCGTCGCGTACACCGTCCGGTTCGTCTGGGGCGGCTTCCTGCGCAAGCCGGGCGTGCCCGACACCCCGGTCCACCGGGTCGGCCCCGCCTTCCTCGCCCCGCCCGCCGCGCTCGCCCTGTGCGGGCTGGTGCTCGGCCCCGGAGTCGGCTGGACCGACCGGCTGCTGAGCGCCTACGCCGACGCCTTCCCTGCCTCCCACCACCCCTACCACCTGGCCCTCTGGCACGGCTGGGGCACCGCCCTGCTGCTCTCGGCCGTCGCCGTGCTGGGCGGCGCGGTCCTCTTCGCCGGACGCGACCGGGTCACCCGGCTCTCCCGGCGCATCGCCTGGCCCACCGCCGACAGTGTCTTCGGCCATGTGCTGCTGGGCCTGGAACGCCTCTCCCTCCAGGTCACCGGCTTCGTCCAGCGCGGCTCGCTCTCCGTGTACCTCGCCACCACCCTGCTGGTGATGCTCGCCGGCCAGCTCGCCGTGCTCGTCGCCGACCGGCCCTGGCACGGCGCGCGGGCGCCCCAGCTCTGGGACGTACCGCTCCAGGGCGCCGTCGCCGCGCTGACCTGCGCGGCGGCCCTGCTCTGCCTGACCGTCGGACGGCGCATGAAGGCCGTCGTGCTGGCCGGACTCACCGGATACGGGACCGCGCTGCTCTTCGTCGTCCAGGGCGCCCCGGACCTGGCGCTCACCCAGTTCTGCGTGGAGACCGTGTCCATGATCGTGTTCGTGCTGGTGCTGCGGCGGATGCCGGTGCACTTCCAGGAGTCGGTGAGCTCCTGGCGGCGGGCCGTGCGCATCCCCGTCGCCCTCGCCGCCGCCGCGACCCTCGGCGTGGTCGTCTGGGTCGCGGGCGCCGCGCGCACCGCTCCCGCGGCCGGCGCCGCCATGGTCGAGGAGACCGCGCACCACGGCCTCAAGGACGTGGTCGCCACGATCCTGGTCGACCTGCGCGCCTGGGACACGATGGGGGAGTCCGCCGTCCTCGCCGCCGCCGCGATCGGCGTGACCAGCCTCATCTACCTGCACCGCCGCGCCGAGGGAACGGCGGCGCCCTCGGAGACGCGCGGGCACACCGCCTGGTCGGTGACCGCCGCCCCGCTGAACGGGGTGCCGCGCGGCGACGAGGGGGCGCCCGAGCGCGGCTGGCTGGCGGCCGGAGCCACCCTCGCGCCCGAGCACCGGTCCGTCGTCTTCGAGGTGGTGGTGCGGCTGCTGTTCCACCCGGTCCTGGTGCTCTCCGTGTACCTGCTGTTCTGCGCCGAGAACATGCCGGGCGGCGGCTTCGTCGGCGGCCTGGTCGCGGGCCTGGCCATGATCACCCGCTACCTCGCGGGCGGCCGCTTCGAACTCGCCGAGGCCGCGCCCCTGCAACCCGGGCTCTTCACCGGCCTCGGCCTCTTCCTCTCCACCGGGGTGGCGCTGCTCGGCCTCATTGACGGAACGGTCCTGCACGCCTGGACCTACC
The DNA here is from genome assembly GCF_030719295.1 of Streptomyces sp. Mut1. Lineage (NCBI taxonomy): Bacteria > Bacillati > Actinomycetota > Actinomycetes > Kitasatosporales > Streptomycetaceae > Streptomyces > Streptomyces castrisilvae. The sequence continues at coordinate 6,199,093 of NZ_CP120997.1, forward strand.
ACGGCCACCTGCCGCTGATCGGTGACTACGAGTTCGGTACGCCGGTGATCTTCGACTGCGGTGTCTATCTGCTGGTCCTGGGCGTCGTCCTCGACATCGTGCGGGCCCTCGGCGCGAAGATCGACCGCCAGATCGAGCGGGCCGCCGCCGAGAAGGCCGCCGCCCGCGAGGCCGGACCGGGGACGGGGGAGGCCACCCCATGAGCGTCAGCGCCTCGCTCCTCGCCACCGCCACGGTCCTGTGCGCGGTCGGCGGCATCCTCATGCTCACCCGGCCCCTCACCCGCATCCTGCTGGGCGCGGTCATCGCGGGCAACGGCATCAACCTCCTCATCCTGTCCGCCACCGGATCGGCCGGCCGGGAACCGCTGCTGTACGGCGTCGACCTCGCCCGGGTCACCGACCCGCTGCCCCAGGCCATCGCCCTCACCGCGATCGTCATCACCCTCGCCACCACCGCGTTCCTCCTCGCCATGGCCTACCGCTCCCACCAGCTGACCGGCACCGACGAGGTCCACGACGACCTGGAGGACCGGCGCATCGTGCTGCGCGCCGAGGTGCTGGGAGAGCGCGACGAGCTGCGCGAACGCTTCCGCGCCGACGACGAGCGCACGGCCGAGACCCGCCGCCGCTACCGCGAGGACCGCCGCCGGCTGCGGGCCAGGCTGCGCGCCGACCGCGCCCTCCAGGCCAGGGGCCGCAACGCCACCGGCGACCTGTGGCACGACGTCCTCGGCGCGGACCCGGAGGACTACGCGAAGCGCGACGAGGCCCGCGCGCCCGACACCGACAACCCAGGAGGCACCGGATGAACGCACTCGTCCCGCTGCCGGTGCTGCTCCCGCTCTGCGCCACCGGACTGAGCCTGACCTTCGGCACCCGGCTCAAGCGGTTCCAGCGCTTCATCAGCGTCGCCGTGCTCACCGCCGTCCTCGGGCTCTCCGCCACCCTGATGGTCGCCGCCGACAGCGAGGGCCCGCTCTCCGTCCACCTCGGCGACTTCGCACCGCCGCTCGGCATCACCCTCGTCGCCGACCGGCTCTCCGGCCTGATGCTGACGATCTCCTCGGCCGTCACCCTGTGCGTCCTCGTCTACTCCCTGGGCCAGGGCATGGCCGACCGCGACGAGGAGACGCCCGTAGCCGTCTTCCACCCCGCCTACCTGATCCTGGTCGCCGGGGTCTCCTGCACCTTCCTCGCGGGCGACCTGGTCAACCTCTACGTCGGCTTCGAGATCATGCTCGTCGCCAGCTTCGTCCTGCTGACCCTCGGCGGCACCGGCCCCCGCATCCGGGCGGGCTCCACCTACGTGATCATCTCGCTGTTCTCCTCGATGCTCTTCCTCACCGCCATCGCCATGACCTACGCGGCGGCCGGCACCGTCAACTTCGCCCAGCTGGCCGGGCGCCTCGCGGACCTCCCGCTGGGCGTCCAGACGCTCATCCAGGCCATGCTGCTGACGGTCTTCGCCATCAAGGCCGCCGTCTTCCCGCTCGCCGCCTGGCTCCCCGACTCCTACCCCACCGCCCCCGCCCCCGTGACCGCCGTCTTCGCCGGGCTGCTCACCAAGGTCGGCGTCTACTGCATGCTCCGCACCGAGACGCTGCTCTTCCCCGGCAACCGGCTCGGCGACCTGCTGATGGCGGCCGCGCTCGCCTCGATGATCGTCGGCATCCTCGGGGCCGTCGCCCAGACCGACCTCAAGCGGCTGCTCTCCTTCACCCTCATCAGCCACATCGGTTACATGGTCTTCGGGATCGGCCTCGCCACCCGGGAGGCGTACGGCGGGGCGATCGTCTACGTCGTCCACCACATCACCGTCCAGACGACGCTGTTCCTGGTCGCCGGGCTGATCGAACGACGGAGCGGCACCACCGAACTGACCCGGATCGGCGGCATCGCCCGCGCGGCCCCCGCGCTCGCCGTCCTCTTCTTCGTCCCCGCGATGAACCTGGCCGGCATCCCGCCGCTCTCCGGCTTCATCGGCAAGCTCGGCCTGATGCGCGCCGGCGTCGCGGACGGCGGGGTGTGGGCGTGGATCCTCGTCATCGGCGCCACCGCCACCAGCCTGCTCACGCTGTACGTCGTGGCCAAGGTCTGGAACCTGGCCTTCTGGCGGGCCGCACCTCCCGGACAGGCCGCCGCCGGCACGGTCCTGGAGTCGGACGACGACAGCGACGACGACACCGACGAGGGCCCCGACCGGATGCCCGGCACCGGCGACGAGGGCGTACGCCTGCGCCACCAGCCGGCCGGGCTCGCGGTCGCCGCCACCCTGCACGGCCGCGCCGTCACCACCACGAGTGTGCTGCCCCGCCCGATGATCTGGGCGACCGCCGCCACCGTCGCCCTGGGGCTCGCCTTCACCGTGTTCGCCGGGCCGCTGACCTCGTACACCGACCGCTCGGCCGCCGAACTCATCGCCCGTACCCCCTACATCGAGGAGGTGCTCGGCCGGTGAGACGCCTCGTCACCTTCTCCTTCCGGAACAAGGACCTGCCGCCCTTCAGCGCCGTGTTCGGCCGCCGCCGCGTGCTCGACCTCCCGCTCATCGCCTGGCTCACCGTCATCTGGGTGCTGCTCTGGTCCAGCCTGAACTGGGCCAACCTGCTCACCGGGGCCGTGGTCGCGGTGGCCGTCTCCCTGGCGTTTCCGCTGCCCAAGGTCGACCTCGGACTGCGGCTGCACCCCTGGGGCATCCTGCGGCTGAGCGGCTATCTGCTCTACGACATGTACACCTCGGGCGTGAAGGTGACCCGGCAGATCCACGGCCGCCACCCGCGCCGGGGGGCCGTCATCGCCGTACCGCTGCGCTGCCGCTCGGACCTGATGCTCACCGCCGTCGCCGTCGGGGTGTCCAACGTGCCCGACAGCTCGGTCGTCGAGGTGCGCCGCGCCACCGCCACCGTCTTCGTGCACATCCTGGACGGCCGGCCCACCGAGCTGGCGGCTGCCAGGCGGTCCGTCTGGCGCATGGAGGAGCTGATGGTACGGGCCTTCGGCACCCGCGACGAGATCGAGCGGGTCGCCGCACCACCCCCGCGACTGCCGCACACCGGCGAACGGCCGGGAGACCAGGAGGAGGGCACATGAGCGCGCCGGAGACCGTGGACCGGGTGCTGCTCGTCGCGGCGGTCGTCGTGACCGTCATCGCGGGCGCGGCCCTGCTGACCCGCATCTGGCGGGGGCCCTCGATGCTGGACCGGGCCATCGCGCTGGACGTCTGCGCGGCCCTCATCATCGCCGGGCTCGGCGCCAAGTCGGCCTTCGCGCGTGACCCGTTCTACTTCCCGATCATGCTGGTGCTGGCCTTCCTCGGCTTCACCGGTTCGGTCGGCATCGCCCGCTTCATCGCCGTACGCGACCGGCCGCCGGGCCACCCGCACGGGGAGCGGACCCGGCACGGCGGGGAGGAGAAGCCATGAGCGTCTGGCTCCAGATCCTCGACACGGCGGGCGCGGCACTGGTGCTGATCGGCGCCGCCATCTGCCTGCTCGGCGTGATCGGCATGCTGAAGCTGCCGGACGTGCTCTCGCGCAGCCATGCCGCGACCAAACCGCAGGCGCTGGGCATGCTGATCGTGCTGGCCGGTGTGGCGCTGCGGCTGCGCAGCGGCATGGACCTCGCCACGCTCGCGCTCATCGGCTTCTTCCAGCTGATGACCGGGCCGGTGGCGGCGCACCTGGTCGCGCGCTCCGCCTACCGGACCGGCCAGGTCGACCACGGTGAGCTGCTCTTCGACGACCTCGACGAGCAGCTCACCGAGGAGCACTGACACGGCCTACGGCGAGCAGCTCACCGAGGAGCGCTGACACGGCCTACGGCGAAGGGGTCGCGCGGATGTTGCTGAGCCCGAGCCCGAGATCGCGCCCGGTGCCGCGCAGCCGCCGGGCCATCCCGTCCTCCATCACCCGGGCGAGGAGGGCCAGCGCGTCGGCCACCCGGGTCCGGTCCTCGCCGAGCCCGGCCAGCAGCTCGGTCTCGATCTCCACCTGGCGCGGGAAGAGCGCGTCGATCGCCGCCCTGCCCGACTCCGTGATGGTCACCAGCGCGGCCCGCCGGTCGGCCGGGCTGGGGGTGCGCTCGATGTGGCCGCGCTTCTCCAGCTTGGCCAGCGTCTTGCTGACCCCGGCCCGCGACAACCCCATGTTGTCGGCCAGCCTGCGGGCGATGGCGGGCTCGGTGGCGTGCCGCAGCGGAATCAGCAGCTCCGCCTCGGGGCCGGTGAGCGGGGCGCCCTCGTAGAGCGGCTCCAGGGCGAGGTCGAACAGCGAGGACACCTGTTTGACCAGGGCCACGACCTCCATGGCGGAGATGTCGAGCCCGGGATTGTGGCTGGCCCACGCATCGCGTACGCCGTCGGGATGGGACTGCACCGGCACTCCTTCGTCAGCGGCGAGCTTATCGAATCCCCACTTTGTTAACCAGTGAACCATCAGTTATCTTTTTCGTCATGCTCTCTCGTCCCCCCGCCTCCGCCGAGGCGACCCAGCAGGCCGCTCCGCCCGTCCCGCCCGGCCGGGCCTCCGCCCTGATCGCCGTGCTCGGCGCGCTCACCGCCGTCGCCCCGCTCGCCACCGACATGTACGTGCCCGGCTTCCCCTCGATGGGCGCCGCCCTGCACGCGAGCGGCTCGGCCGTGCAGCTCACGCTGACCGCGTTCCTGGTCGGCATGGTCGTGGGCCAGCTGCTGATCGGCCCGGTCAGCGACGGCTGGGGCCGCCGCCGGCTCCTCATCGCCGGAGCGGGCGGCTTCGTCGCCTTCTCCCTGCTGTGCGCCGTCGCCCCGAACGTGGAACTGCTCACCGCGGCCCGGTTCCTCCAGGGCTTCGCGGGCGCCGCCGGCATGGTGCTCGCCCGCGCCGTGATCACCGACTGCTTCCACGGCGCCGACGTGCCCCGCTACTTCGCGCTGCTCTCGCAGATCCTCGGCATCGCGCCGATCGCCGCGCCCGTCGTCGGCGGCGCGGTCCTCTCGGTGTCGACCTGGCGCGCGGTCTTCGTCGTGCTCGCCGTGATCGGTGTGCTGCTGTTCGCCGCCGTGGTCAGGTACGTCCCCGAGACGCTGCCGCCCGAGCGGCGGCACGGCGGGGGCCTCAGCGGGACGTTCCGCACCATGGGCACGCTGCTGACCCACCGCGCCTTCATGGGGTACGTCCTCGTGCTCGGCTTCACATCGGCGGCGCTGTTCGCCTACATCAGCGGCTCCAGCTTCGTCTTCCAGAACGTGCACGGCGTATCGCCCACCGTCTACTCGCTGATCTTCGCCTCGAACGCCGTGGGCATGCTGATCGGCGGGGTCACCTTCGCGCGGTTCGCCGGCCGGGCCGGCCTGAACAGGCTCCTGACCATCGGCCTTGCCGTCTCCGGCGCCGGGGCCCTGGCCCTGCTCGTGATCCCCGCCCTGGCCGGGCAGAGCCTCGCCGTCAGCTGGATCTGCCTCTTCGTCGCCATGTCCGGCGTCGCGCTGATCTTCCCCTCGACCATGAGCATCGGCCAGAACCTCGGCCGCCGCGCCCCGGGTGCCGCGTCGGCGCTCATCGGCGGCCTCCAGTTCCTGTTCGGCGCCGCCGCCTCCCCGCTCGTCGGCCTCTTCGGTGAGGACACCGCGACCCCCATGGCCGTCATCATGCTCGCCGCCCTCGCCCTGGCCGGCCTCGCCCTCGTCCTGCTCGCCCGGCCGTGGCGGGCGCACGGCGAGGTCAGTGCCGGGCCGCACGGCGAAGGCCCGCACTGACGGACCCGGCGCGCGGGGGCCGTACCTGTCGTGCCCCCGCGCCGGCGGGCACGCCCCTACTGCCCGGCCGGCTGCGGGGCCGGGCGCTCCAGCGGTGTGCGCCGGATGCCGGTGATGACCCAGGTGCCGCCCTGTTTGGCCAGGCTTACCGTGCGGTGCTCGGTGTACGGGGTACCGACCGCGAGCCCGCCCTTCTTGAGGTAACCCGGGTCTCCCGCGGTGAACTCGAAGACGGTGTCCATCTCGGCCTTGGCGGTCCTGCGGTCCCGGTAGACGGTGGACCGGTACCAGGCGACCTTCTGCTGACGGGTGACCAGCTTGTTGTCCCGGAAGAGCGCGGTCACCTTGGCGCCGTAGTCCTGGGCCTCCAGTGACTCGCGGAACGCGGCGCCGTAGAAGGCGAACTCGCTCTTCACGCTCCCGGCCACCGACGTGCTGCTGCGGTCGTCGACCGTGCCCGAGTGGAGCACCACGGTCCGGCGGATCGCGGTGACGTCGGGGTCGTCGTCCGCCAGGGTTTCGAGGGACTCGCCCCCGTCCCCGATGAGCGTCCAGAGCGACCGGTTCTCCGGGCCGGTGGGCGGTCCGGCCTGTGGTGTGGCGGGGGAGCGCGCCGGGTCCGCGGCCCCGGCGTCGCAGCCGCTGGACAGCAGCAGGGCCAGGGCGGGTAGGACGAGGCGGGCGGCGGGGCGGAGGGTGCGGCGGCGTGGGCGCATGGGCGGGGCTCCTGGGTGGGGGGCGCGCCCCGGTGGCCGGGGCGCGCCGTGATGGGTCAGCGGTGGGTCACGCTGCCGGCTCGGGCGTCCACTGGCTCGTCCAGTAGCCGGCCGGTACGTCGCCCTGCTCGACGTATCCGGTCAGGCCCTCGGTGTGCGCGTAGCCGCCGGTCGCGCGGTTCCTCAGGCGGAGGTAGCCGGCCTCGGACTCCTCCGTCCAGTCGGCCTCGGCCGCGGCGGAGGGAGCCGCGCCGTAGTGGACGTAGCCGTCGGACGCGGACGTCCGCAGGTAGTCGCCCGTCCACCGGTTGCGGAGGCGGGTGTAGCCGGCCTCCGTGGTCTCCGGCGCCCACTGGGAGCTCCAGGCGGTGGCGGGCACGCTGCCGTACTCGGCCTTCCCGGTCTTGTTCTCGATGTGCAGGTACTGGGAGGTCTGGCGGTTCTTCAGCCTCTCGTACCCGCTGTCGCCGTATCCGCCGTCCTTCTTCCACACGCGCAGGTAGTCCACGCTCCAGGTCTTGGGCCAGACGTCGTTGTGCTGGCCCGACCCGGCGTCCGTGTAGATGCCCATGATCATGCCCATGGGCATGTTGGGAGCGTCGTTGATGGTCTTGTACAGCTGGTTGTCGTAGTAGAAGTTGAGCTGCGTGGGCGTCCAGTCCATGCCGTAGACGTGGTACTCCTCGGTGGGTTCACCGCTGGGCACCGGGTCCTCGTGCGACACCCAGGAGCCGAGGAAGTTCGGATCGCCCCAGCCGTAGGCGGCGATGCGCCAGGTGTCCGGCTTGCTGAAGAACGTCTCTATCATGTCGATCTCGGGGTTGGCCGACGCGCTGCTGGTGTCCTTCGTGCCGACCAGCCACAGCGCCTGGTGGCCTCCGCCGCCGGTGTCGGAGAGTTTGGCGCGGGTCTCGATGTAGCCGTACTGCGTGGTGTAGCCGTTGAAGTCGGCCTCGTGGTGGTCGTTGGGCATCGCGTAGTTGAAGCGGTGCCACCAGTCCTTGTCGTATGTCTGGATGCTGGAGATCTTCACGGTGCCGTCGTAGGCGGGGTTCCAGGCGGGCGTGTCCTGGTCGACGCGCTCGGTGAGCACTCCGTCCGCGACGGTGTAACGCGCCTTGGCCTTCTCGCGGTCGGATGTCCAGTGCGGGAGGTAGTACGGCAGCCACTTGTCCGTGTCCAGGGAAGTGCCGTCGAACTCCTCCTGGAAGTCCAGCGTGTACCCGGGCTTGGCCACCGGATTGGCGGGGAAGTCGGCGGCCGACGCGGTCGGGGCACCGGTGAGCGTGCCCAGTGCGCCGAGCGCGGCGGCCAGTACCCCCACCAGAGGGGTACGCAGGCGGCGGTGTCTCAACTTGGCTCCTTCGGGACGGAGTTCGGCAGGCCCCGGCTGCCGCTGCGAAGGCAGGCCGTCGCAACCGGGCACTTTCGAAAGAAAGTTTCCTGCGTAATGTGCCGTCAGAGGTACCCGGTGTCAACAGGTGTGCGGACGTGAGCCGACTTCCGTTCCCGGGTCGCCGTCGCGCGACTCAGCCGCCGGGCTGGTCCGTCGCGAACAGCCGGCCGCGCGCCAGGTCCCGGGCGGCCTCCACGCCGCCCACGGCCACCGCGCCCGCGGTGAGCGCGCCGAGGGCCAGGGGCGGTACCTCGTAACAGATGCCGGAGAGCTGTTCGCGTACCGCCTCCAGGACGGCCGGACCCGCTCCGGCCAGCGCGCCGCCGAGCACGATCAGCTGCGGGTCGACGGCCAGGACCATGGCGCCGATGCCGTCCGCCACCGCGCGGGCGTAGCCGTCGACCGCGGCTCGGGCGGCCGGGTCGCCGTGCCGGGCGCGCGTGAACACGGTGTGGCCGGCCCCTCCCGGGTCGCCGCCGAGCTTGGCGGGGGTGTCCTTCCAGCCCAGCCTCGGATGCCTGCCGATCTCGCCCGCCGCTCCCGTGCGCCCGGTGAACGGCCGGCCGTCGACCAGGATGCCCACCCCGAGCCGGTTGTCCAGGTGGACGTAGAGCACGTCGGACGTACCGCGGGCGGCGCCGGTCCGGTGCTCGGCCAGGGCGGCCAGGTTGGTGTCCTTCATTGCCACGACCGGGCAGCGCAGCAGGTCGTGGAGCTGGTCGGCGAGGTGGACGCCCGACCACTGGGGGATGGCCACGCTCAGCCGTACGGCGCCCCGCGCGTCCACGATCCCCGGTGTCCCGACGCCCGCGGCCCACAGGGGCGGGCCGTCAGCCGGAAGGTGCTCGCGCACCAGGCCGGCCGCCTCCCGCAGGCGCTCGTCGGGGTCGAGCGCGGCGGAGGTGGGGCGGTGGGCCTCCGCCAGTGGTGTCCCGCCGAGGTCGGTGATCCGCACCCCGATGCCGTCGGAGTCGATGTGGATGCCGGCCAGGCGCCCGGCGTCGAAGTCGAAGGCGTAGCGCTGGGCGGGGCGGCCGCCGGTCCGTGTCGCGTCCTGGCCGTCGAGGGTGAGACGGCGGTCGGTCACCAGCGTGGTGACGATGCCGCGCACTGTGGGCCGGGACAGGGAGGTGACCTGCGCTATCGCGTTGGTGGTCAGCGGTGTCCCCTCGTACAGCAGTTGCAGGACCCGGCTGGTGTTGAGGTGGCGCAGAGCGCTCTGGTCCCCGCCCGGCAGGACGTCCGAGTTCTTCATGTCCCCCACTCGCTGCGTGCTGTCCATGTCACGGATCGACATACCCGCCCTTTCCCTCTTGACGGACGGAGTGACGTGTCTGATGCTTTCGAAAGAAAGTTTCCTTCGAAACTCGCTGGCTGGCAACCTCGGCTCGACATCCTGCCACACCAGCGATTCCTTCCCGTGTTCACAGGAGAGCAGCGCGATGAAGATCAGCAGAGTTCTGGCAGGAGCCGTCCTGGTGGCGTTGTGCGGGACCGCCTGCGCCCCCGGCGCCTCGTCCGACACCACGGCGGCGGAGCCGTCCGGCCCGGTCAAGAAGGGCGCGGGCGACGAGAAGGTCACGCTCAAGCTGGTCTCCACCCCCGAGTCGGGAGCGGCGGTCAAGTCGGTCATCAAGGCGTTCGAGGCGAAGTATCCCCAGGTCACGATCGACTACGAGGACAACAACGTCGACGACTACAACAAGGCGCTGAACCTCTCGCTCGCCTCCGACCAGGCACCCGACATCGCCCTGCTCAACTCGGTCGGCACCACGGTCAAGGACGGCCTGGTCATCGACCTGTCCCGGTACGCCGAGGCGTACGACTGGGACAAGACCTACCCCAGCACCCAGCTCAACCAGTGGCGGGTCGCGAAGGACGGCAGCACGCTCGGCACGGGCGGCCTGTACGCGGCCCCGGCCGGCTTCTCCCTCGTCGGCGTCTACTACAACAAGGCGAAGGCGGCCGAGGCGGGCATCACCACACCGCCGGCCACACTGGAGGAGTTCGAGGCGGCCCTCGCCAAGGCGAAGAAGGCCGGTGAGCTGCCGCTGCAACTCGGCAACCAGCAGGGCCACGCCTCCTTCCCCATCCAGCTCATCGGCCAGTCGGCCGACGGCGCCGAGGCGGCCGCGCGCTGGACCTTCGGCCAGAAGGGCGCCACCTTCGACACCCCGGGCAACCGCACCGCCGCCGACAAGCTCATCGCCTGGAAGAAGAAGGGCTACCTGCCCAGCGGAGCCAACGGAACCGATCTTCAGACGGCCGTCGACAAGTTCACCAAGGGCCAGGGCGTCTACTTCGTTGACGGCAACTGGGACGCCGAGAAGATCGGCGACAAGCTCGGCAAGGACGCAGGCTTCATCGCGTTCCCCTCACCGAAGGCCACGGCGATCGGCACCTCGGTCGCCTACGCCATTTCCTCCAAGAGCCGGCACGCGGACACCGCGGCCTTCTTCCTGGACTTCCTGCACTCGCCCGAGGCATCGGCCGCCGAGTTCAAGGCCGGATTCCTGCCCGCCGACCTCACCGCCGCCAAGCCGCAGGACGGCACGGTGATGAAGGATATCGTCGCCGCCTGGGGCAGGGTCAACGACGACAACGGTCTGGTCGGCTTCAACAACAACGCCACCGCGACCATGAACGACAAGCTCACCGCCACCACGCAGGAACTCCTCGCGGGCCGCACCAGCACCGACGGTTTCGTCAAGGCGGTCCAGGACGAGTGGTCCAAGACGCATGGCTGACACACTCGTGCGCACCGAGCGATCGGTGGCCGGGACCCGGCGCGGGGCGGCCGCCCCGCGCCGCAGGGGGCGGTTCGTACCCCTGCTGTACGTGGCCCCCGCCCTGGTCTTCTACGGACTCTTCGTCATCGCGCCCTGGCTGCACAGCTTCTGGATCTCGTTCTGGAACTGGAACGGCATCGGTGCCGCCACCTGGGCCGGACTCTCCAACTACACCGCGGTGTTCGAGGAACCGGCCCTGCGCGCCGCCCTGACCCACGCGTTCGGCTTCATCGTCTTCTACACGGTCGTCCCGGTCATCCTCGGCCTCATCCTGGCCGCCCTCACCTCGGCCGTCCCCTGGCGGGCCATGCCCGTCATCCGCACCATCATCTTCCTCCCGCAGATCCTGCCGCTCGTCGCGGTGGGCGTGGTCTGGAAGTGGATCTACGGCGAGGACGGCCCGCTCAACCAGGTGCTGCGCGCCATCGGTCTCGGCTCCCTCGCACGGGCCTGGCTGGGCGACTTCACGTACGCCTTTCCGGCCGTCGGCCTGATCGGTACCTGGGTCTCCACCGGCCTGTGCTTCCTGCTGCTGCTCTCCGGCATCGGCAAGATCGAGCCGTCGCTCTACGAGGCGGCCCGGCTGGACGGTTGCGGCAGACTGCGCGAGTTCTGGCACATCACCGTGCCCGGCCTGCGCAAGGAGATCGGCGTCGCCTGCAACGTCACCGTCATCTCGGCCCTCGCCGGATTCGACGTCGTGTACGTCATGACGGGCGGCGGGCCCGGCTACTCCACGATGGTCCCCGGTGTCCAGGTCTACCAGCTCGTCTTCACCGCCGGACGGGTCGGCACCGCCTGCGCCCTGGCCACGGTGCTCTCCCTCATCACCTGTGCCGCCATGTACGGCCTCAACAGGCTGTCGCGGGAGCGCTGAGGCATGCCGCGCATCTCACTGGAGTCACCCCGATGACAAAGCAACTGCCCCGGCTCGCGCTCATCGTCGCCGCCGCTGCCGTCCTGTTCCCCTTCCTCGCCCTGTTCTCCGCGGCGCTCCAGCCGCAGAGCACCCTCTCACCGGGCCTGTCCTGGCCGTCCGACCCGCAGTGGGGGAACTTCGCCACCGCCTGGACCACCGCCGGATTCGGCTCGCTGCTGAAGTCGAGCGCGGTCATCGCGCTCGGTGTCGTCCCCATCGCCCTCGTCCTCGCGACCCTCGCCGGTTACGGCCTGGCCACCATGCGGCTGAAGGCCAAGGGGCCGCTGTTCGCCCTTCTGATGCTCGGACTGGCCCTGCCGTACGAGGCCATCGTCATCCCCCTCTACTACGACCTGGACTCGGTCGGCCTGCTGAACACCTACTGGGCCGTGATCCTGCCGCTGGTGGGGCTGTTCATGCCCTTCGGCGTCTTCTGGATGCGTACGCACTTCGAGTCGCTGCCGAAGGAGCTGATGGAGGCCGCGGCCGTGGACGGCGCGAACAGCTGGCGCACCCTCACCCGCGTCCTGCTGCCGACCGCCGTCCCGGCGCTCACCACACTGGGCCTTCTCTACTTCATGTGGGCGTGGAACCAGTTCCTGCTGGCCCTGGTGCTCATCCAGGACCCGGCGATGCGCACGGCACCCTCCGGTCTCGGCAAATTCGTCCAGCAGTACGGCAAGAACATCCCGCTGCTGTCGGCCGGCACCCTCATCGTGATCGCGCCGATCGTGCTGATCTACCTCTTCTTCCAGCGCCACTTCATCAAAGGCATCCTCCAGGGTGCCGTCAAGTAAGGGATTGCGCACGTGACCCTCACCCTCGCGATCGTCGGAGCCGGAGCCCGAGGGGCCTCCTACGCCCGGATCGCCGCCGACCAAGGTGCCGCCGTCGTCACGGCCGTCGCCGACCCCGACCCCGTACGCCGCCAGGCCCTCGCGGACGAGTTCGCGCTTCCGTACGACCGGGTCTTCACGGACTGGGCCGAACTCGCCGCCCGGCCGCGCCTCGCCGACGCCGCGATCATCGCCACCCCCGACCGCATGCACGTCGAGCCGGCCGTCGCGCTGGCCGACCTCGGCTACGCCCTGCTGTTGGAGAAGCCGATGGCGCCCTCGGAGGAGGACGCCCGCCGCATCGTCGAGGCGGCGACGCGCAACGACATCCTCCTGGCGGTGTGCCACGTCCTGCGCTACACGCCGTACTCGCTCAAGCTCAAGCAGCTCATCGACAGCGGCCGGATCGGTGACGTCGTCAGCGTCGAACACCTCGAACCCGTCGGCTGGTGGCACCAGGCGCACTCCTACGTGCGCGGGAAGTGGGGCGTCGAAGCGGAGTCGTCGTCCATGCTGCTCGCCAAGTCGTGCCACGACATCGACTGGCTCGGCCATGTCGTGGGCCGACCGGTGGAGAAGGTCTCGTCCTTCGGCAGCCTCTTCCACTTCCGCCCCGAGAACAGGCCCGAGGGCGCCGGTGACCGCTGTGTCACCTGCCCCGTCGAACGCACCTGTGTCTACTCCGCCCCGCGCATCTACGAGCGCTTCCTCGGCGACCCCGTCTTCGAACAGTGGCCGCTCGGCGTCCTCACCGACGACGTGACGAGCGCCGGTCTGGCGAAGGCACTGGAGGACGGGCCGTACGGCGAGTGCGTCTACAACGGGCGCAACGACGTCGTGGACCATCAGGTGGTGAACCTTCAGTACGAGGGCGGCGCCACCGCCTCCTTCACCATGACCGCCTTCACCGGCCTCGATTTCCGCAAGACCCGGGTGTTCGGCACCCGCGGTTCGCTCGACGGCGATGGACGCACGCTCACATTCCACGACTTCCTCACCGACACCCGTGAGGTCTTCGACTTCGACCCCGACGGAGGGGCGTCGGCGGCGGACGGACACGGCGGCGCGGACGACGAGCTGATCCGGGCCTTCCTCGCGGCGGTCGCCGGTGACGACCGGGAACTGGTGAACACCGGCCCGGACGAGGCCCTGCGCTCGCACCTGGTGGTCTGGGCGGCCGAACGCGCACGCCGCAGCGGGCAGGTGGTACGCCTGGACTGACGGCCGCGCGGTGGCGGGCGCCGAGGGCGCCGATCGCGGCGCGTACTCACACCGGCGGCCCGCTCGATGTGCGGCGAGCGTTACCGCCCATGATCGGCCGGGGCCACACCGGCGTAACGGGCCATTCCTACCGTCGGGGCACGATTCCGATTCACGGAAGGTCTCCCGGTGCCCCCACAGAGCTCGTCGGCCGACGCCACTCAGGTCCGTACGGTCTGCTCGTACTGCGGGGTGGGCTGCGGCATGGTCCTGGACATCGGGCCGGGGCCCGACGGGCGCCGCACCGTCCGCAAGGCGTCGGGGGACAAGGCCCACCCCGCGAACTCCGGCCGGCTCTGCACCAAGGGGGCGACCACCGCCGACCTGCTCTCCGCCCCCGGCCGGCTGACCACCGCGCTGATGCGGCCCGAACGCGGGGCGGAGCCCGTACCGGTGGCCGTGGACGAGGCCATCACCCACACCGCGCGGCGGCTGCGGTCGGTCATCGACGCGCACGGGCCGGACGCGGTCGCGCTCTACGTCTCCGGGCAGATGAGCCTGGAGGCGCAGTACCTCGCCAACAAGCTCGCCAAGGGGTTCGTCCGGACCAGCCGGATGGAGTCCAACTCCCGGCTGTGCATGGCGAGCGCGGGCAGCGGCTACAAGCTCTCGCTCGGCGCCGACGGCCCGCCCGGCTCGTACGACGACCTCGACCACGCGGACGTCTTCCTCGTCATCGGCGCCAACATGGCCGACTGCCACCCGATCCTCTTCCTGCGGCTCCTGGACCGGGTCAAGGCGGGCGCCAAGCTCATCGTCGTGGACCCCCGCCGCACCGCCACCGCCGACAAGGCCGACCTCTTCCTGCGCGTCAACCCCGGAACCGACCTGGCCCTCCTCAACGGGCTGCTGCACCTGCTCCACGCGGACGGGCACACCGACCCCGCGTTCATCGCGGAGCGCACCGAGGGCTGGGAGGCGATGGAGGAGTTCCTCGCGGACTACCCGCCCGCCGCCGTCGCCGCGGTCACCGGCATCCCGGAGGAGGACATCCGCCGCGCGGCCCGCTGGATCGGCGGGGCGGCCGAGTGGACGAGCTGCTGGACGATGGGGCTCAACCAGTCCACGCACGGCACCTGGAACACCAACGCGCTGATCAACCTGCACCTGGCGACCGGCGCGATCTGCCGCCGGGGCAGCGGCCCCCTCTCGCTCACCGGCCAGCCCAACGCCATGGGCGGCCGCGAGATGGGCTACATGGGACCGGGCCTGCCCGGCCAGCGCTCCCTCCTGGACGACGAGGACCGCGCCTTCACCGAAGCGCTCTGGGGCCTGGAGCCCGGCACGCTGCGCAAGGACGAGTGCGGCCGGGGGACCGTCGAGATGTTCGAGCGGATGGCGGCCGGTGACATCAAGGCGTGCTGGATCATCTGCACCAACCCGGTCGCGTCGGTCGCCAACCGCCGCACCGTCATCGAGGCGCTGGAGCGGGCCGAACTCGTCATCACCCAGGACGTGTTCGCCGACACCGAGACCAACGCGTACGCCGACGTCGTGCTGCCCGGCGCGCTGTGGAGCGAGGCGGAGGGCGTACTCGTCAACAGCGAACGCAACCTCACCCTCGCCCGCCCCGCCGTGGACCCGCCCGGCGAGGCCCTCGCGGACTGGCGGATCATCGCCCGCGTCGCCTGCGAGATGGGGTACGCCGACGGCTTCACGTACGACAGCGCCGAGGAGGTCTTCGAGGAGCTGAAGCGCGCGGCGAACCCGCGCACCGGCTACGACCTGCGGGGCGTGACGTACGAGCGGCTGCGCACCGCGCCCGTGCAGTGGCCCGCCCCCACGGCCCAGGGCCCCGACCGCAACCCGGTCCGCTACCTCGCCCCGGACGGCGCGGGGCCGGTCTTCCCGACACCCACCGGACGCGCCCGCTTCTTCGCCCGCCCCCATCTGCCGGCCGCCGAACTGCCCGACGACGACTATCCGTTCACGCTCAACACCGGGCGGCTCCAGCACCAGTGGCACACCCTCACCAAGACCGGCAGGGTCGCCAGGCTCAACAAGCTGAACCCGGGCCCCTTCGTCGAACTGCACCCCGAGGACGCGGCGCGGCTCGGGATCGCCGAGGGCGACACGGTGGAGGTCGAGTCGCGGCGCGGCCGTGCCGTGCTGCCGGCCGTGGTGACGGACCGGGTGGCACCGGGCTGCTGCTTCGCGCCCTTCCACTGGAACGACCTGTTCGGCGAATACCTCAGTGTCAACGCGGTGACCAGTGACGCCGTCGACCCGGTCTCCTTCCAGCCGGAGTTCAAGGTGTGCGCGGTGGCGCTGACGAAAGTGGCCGCCGCGCCGGCCCCGGTCGCACCCCCGGCCCCGGCCGAGGCCACCGGACCCGCCGGGGTCACCGGACCCACCGAGGCCACCGGACCCGCCGCGGTCTTCGGCCTGGAGAGCGCGCCGCCCCCCGTGCTCGCCGAGCACGAACGCCAGTACCTGGTGGGATTCCTCGCCGGACTGCCCCTGGGCGCACCCGGCGTCCCCGTGCTCCCGGCCGGCGCGCCCTTCAGCACGGAGCACGCCCGCTGGGTCGACGGGGTCCTGGCCGGCATGTACTCGCGCACCGGACAGCCCGCCGTCGACCCCGCGCCGCCCGCCCCCGCCGAGGCGCCGCCCGGCCGCGAGGTGGTCGTGCTGTGGGCCTCGCAGACGGGCAACGCCGAGGAGTTCGCCCTCGCCACCGCCGACCGGCTCACCGCGACCGGCCACCGGACGCGGCTCCTCGGCATGGACGAGGCCGACCCGCGCGCCCTGCCGCCCGCCTCGGACCTGCTGCTGATCACCAGCACCTTCGGCGACGGCGACGCGCCCGACAACGGCTCCGGGTTCTGGGAGGCCCTGACCGCCGCCGACAGCCCGCCCCTGGACGGCAGGCGGTACGCGGTGCTGGCCTTGGGCGACTCCTCGTACGACGACTTCTGCGGGCACGGACGGCGCCTCGACCGGCGCCTCGACGAGCTGGGGGCCGTCCGGCTCGCGCCGCGCACCGACTGCGAACCCGACTACGAGCCGTCCGCCCTGAGCTGGCTGGACCAGGTCCTGGTCGGCCTCACCGCCCCGCAGGACGGGACGGCCCCCGCGCCCGCCGCCGCCCCCTCCCCGGCCAGGAGCGCCAAGCCCGAGCCGGTCACGGCCCGGCTCTGCGGCAACCGGCTGCTCGGGCTGCCCGGCGCGGGCAAGGAGGTCCGCCGGTTCACCTTCGACACCTCCGGCACCGGCACCGCCCTGGACTATGCGGCCGGTGACGCCCTCGGCGTACACCCCGTCAACAACGCCGCGCTCGTCGCCGAATGGCTCGCGGCCACCGGACTCGACGCCGACGCCGCGATCGAGGTCCCCGGCCTCGGCGGCCTCCGGCTGGGCGACGCGCTGCTCACCCGCCTGGACATCACCCGGCTCACGCCCGCGTTGCTCGGCTTCGTCACCGAACGCACCGGGGACCGGGAGCTGAAGAAGATGCTGCGGCCCGACAACAAGGGCGAGCTGGCCCGCTGGTCCTGGGGCCGGCAGGCCGTCGACGTCCTCGCCGCGTACCCGGTCCGGGCCACGCCCCAGGAGTGGGCCGGCATCCTCAAGCCCCTCCAGCCGCGCCTGTACTCGATCTCCTCCAGCCCGCTCACCGAGCCGGACCGGCTCTCCCTGACGGTCTCCGTCGTCCGGTACGAGAACCCGGACGGCCTGCCGCGCGCCGGGGTGTGCTCACCCTTCCTCGCGGACGCCGAGCCGGACGCCCGGGTCCCGGTCCTCGTCCGGCGCGCCCCGCACTTCCGGCCGCCGGCCCGCCCCGACGCGCCCATGGTGATGGTCGGCCCCGGGACCGGCGTGGCTCCGTTCATCGGTTTCCTTGAGGAGCGCCGCGCCCGCCGCGACCCGGGCCCCAACTGGCTGTTCTTCGGGGAGCAGCACCGGGCGACGGACTTCTTCTACGAACAGGAGCTGATGTCGTTCCTCGCCGACGGCACCCTCACCCGGCTGGACACCGCCTTCTCCCGGGACCAGCGCGCCAAGATCTATGTGCAGGACCGGATGCGCGAGCACGGCGCCAAGCTGTGGACCTGGCTGCGCGACGGCGCCCATTTCTACGTCTGCGGCGACGCCGCGCGGATGGCGAAGGACGTCGACCGGGCGCTGCGCGACATCGCCGTCGCCCACGGCGGGCTCGACCCCGATGCGGCGGCCCTGTGCGTGAAGCAGCTCGCCGCCGACAAGCGGTACGTCCGCGACGTCTACTGACCGGCGGCGCCCCGCTCAGAGTGCCACGAGGGTCACCTCGGTGGCCTTGACGCCGGTCCATACCTCCACCCCGTCGGCGAGGGACAGTTCCGCCGCGGCCTGCGGGGTGATCTCGGCGACGAGGTCCGGTGCCCGGTCCGAACCGATCAGGATCCGGAGCCGGCTGCCGCCCGCGGTGATCTCGCGCACCGTCCCCGGCCACACGTTGCGCGGGCTCCCGGTGGGCTTCTCGCGGTGCACGGAGACCGCCTCCGGCGCGATGACCGCGAGCGCGGGCACCCCGGCGGGCAGCGCGTCGGCGACGACGAGGTGCCCGCCGTCCGCCGGGGCCAGACCGTCGGCGGTGGTGGTGCCCGGCCAGGCGTTGCGGCCGAGCATGCGGGCGACCCAGGGGGAGCGCGGGTTGCGGGTGACGTCGGCGGGCGGGGCGTCCTGGAGCGTACGGCCCTCCTCCAGGACGAGGACCCGGTCGGCGAGCGCCACGGCTTCGACCGGGTCGTGCGTGACGATCAGGCACACGCCGCCGAAGCCTTCGAGGTGGCGGCGCAGGGTGTGCCGGACCTGGGAGCGGGTCGTCTGGTCGAGCGCGGCGAGCGGTTCGTCCAGCAGCAGGAGGCGGGGGCGGGCGGCGAGCGCCCGTGCCAGCGCCACCCGCTGGGCCTGCCCGCCGGAGACCTGGGCGGGCCGGCGGCCGGCGAGGTGGCCGACCCCGAGCCGGTCCAGCCACTCCTGGGCGCTGCGGCGGGCCTCGGCGCGCGGCACTCCCCGGGCGCGCAGCCCGTAGGCGGTGTTGGCCAGCGTGCTCATGTGCGGGAAGAGGGCGCCGTCCTGCGGGACCCAGGCCACGCCCCGGCGGTGCGCGGGCAGGGCGGTGACGTCGGTGTCGCCGAGCCGGAGCCGGGCGTGGGCGCGCGGGGTGAGGCCGAGCAGGGCGCGCAGGAGGGTGGTCTTGCCGGCGCCGTTGGGGCCGACGACGGCGATGGTGGTGCCGCCCTCCGCGTCCAGGGTGAGCTGGTTGAACCCGGTGACCTCGGCGTGCAGCGGCCAGTTCTCCCGGTCGGCGGCGGGCCGCGGGGCGGTCTCCGCCCGCTTGCGTACGGCCGCCGGTTCGTCGTCCGTGTCCTCGGGGCGCGGCGCGCGGGGGCGGGGGGCGCCGCCGGTCCAGCGTCCGCGCAGGGCCAGGAGCACGGCCATGGCGATGACGAGCAGCAGCAGGGAGACCGAGGTGGCGGCCTCCGGGCTGTCCTGGAGCAGCAGATAGACCTGGAGGGGCAGCGTCTGCGTGGTCCCGGGGAGGTTGCCCGCGAACGTGATGGTCGCGCCGAACTCGCCCAGCGCGCGCGCCCAGGTCAGGGCGGCGCCGGCGGCGAGCCCGGGGGCGACCATCGGCAGTGTGACGGTGAAGAACACCCGTACCGGCGAGGCGCCGAGGGAGGCCGCGGTCTCCTCGTAGCGGGGGCGCAGACCGCCGAGCGCCCCTTCGAGGCTGATGACCAGGAACGGCATGGCGACGAAGGTCGCGGCCAGGACGGCGCCGGAGGTGTGGAACGGCAGTGTGATGCCGAACCAGTCCTCCAGCCAGGGCCCCAGCAGTCCGCGGCGCCCGAATCCGAGCAGCAGGGCGACACCGCCGACCGTGGGCGGCAGCACCATCGGCAGCAGGACCAGCGAGCGGACGAAGACCTTGCCGGGGAAGTCGACGCGGGCCAGCAGCCAGGCCAGCGGGACCCCGAGGACCAGGGAGAGGGCCAGCGCCCACCCGGAGACGATCAGCGACAGGGTCAGCGCCTGCCTGGTCCCCTCACTGGTGAGGTGGCCGCCCAGCTCGCCCCACGAGGTGCGGGCGAGGATGCCGGCCAGCGGCAGGAGCAGAAAGGCGACGGCCAGGAGTGCGGGGACCGCCAGCACGATCGGCGCGCGAGGGCGCGCGGCGCGGCTGCGGGGACGGTTCATCGGGGTTCCCTGAGGCTGGAGGGCGGGGCCGCCCGGCCCGTGCGGGCCGGGCGGCCTCCCGCGTTACGGCTGCTGGAAGCCCGCGTCGGTGAGGATCTTTCGCGCCTCGGGCGTCGACAGCCACTTCACGAACGCCTCGGCGGCGTCGCTGTGCTCGGTGGTCTTCAGCGTCGCAGCCGGGTAGGAGGCGACCGCGTTCTGCTCGTCCGGGATGTCCACGGAGTCGACCTTGCCGGAGGCGGAGGCGACATCGGTCTTGTAGACCAGACCGGCGTCGGCCTCGCCCAGCTCCACCTTGCTCAGGACCGCCCGCACGTTCGGCTCCAGGGAGACCGGCTTCACGGTGATCTTCTGGGCGTCCAGGATCTGCTTGCTGTAGCGGCCGACCGGCACCTCGGACGCGGCGAGTACCACCTTGAGCTCGGTGTCCGCGAGGTCCTTGAGGTTCTCGATCTTCTCCGGGTTGCCCTTGCCGGTGGCGATGACGAGGCGGTTCTTGGCGATGACGGTGGGCGTCCCGGTGTCCGCCTTCAGCCCGTCCATCGTCTTGGTGTCGGCGGTGACCAGGGCGTCGGCGGGCGCGCCCTGCTTGACCTGGGCGGCGAGCTCCTGGGAGCCGGCGAAGGAGAACGTCACCTTCGTGCCGGGGTTCTCCTTCTCGTACGCCGCGCCCGCCGCCTTGAACACATCGGTGAGCGACGAGGCGGCGAGGACCGTCAGATCGGCCGCGGGGGCGCCGGATGCGGACGCGGAGGCGCTGGAGCCGGTGGCCGAGTCCTTCGTGTCGTCGTCGCTGCCGCAGGCGGTGAGCGGGGTGAGCAGTCCTACGACGACGAGGGCCGCCGCGGCGCGCCGGCGGGTGAGGGCGGGGGTGAAGGGCATGAGGGCGGGGCTCCTTGGGAACGCGAGAGGCCGATGCCGCCGGGCCGGTGAGCGGACCACCCGGTGACGGGAGACAGCATGTGCCACAGAATAGGTGTTCTGGGATTGCATTTACATATTTCCATGGGAAACCACATGGCAGATGCGTCCGCTCCTGGAGGAAGGTCCGAGGCGTGCGGGGGCGGTGGGCCGTCGGTGGCGGGCCGTGGGGCGATCCGGCGTCGGGCTCCGTTGTCAGTGCCTCCCCATAGTGTGAAGACGTCGCTTGGGGAGCCTCGCAGAAGGAGCAGAAGTGTCCGCAAACAAGATCCAGCACAAGGTGAATCACGTCGCGCTGGTCGTGGACTGTTCGGGTTCGATGTACCAGCACCAGGGGCAGCTCGTGCGCGTCGTGGACGAGTTCGTGGCCGGCCTGAAGGCCGAGTCGGACAGCCTCGGGCACGAGACCCGGATCAGCCTCTACTCCTTCGACCACAGGGTGGAGAACCTGGTCTGGGACATGGACGTGAAGCATCTCCCTTCCATGCGCGGCCTGTACAAGGTGAACAACGGCGCGACGGCCCTCATCGAGGCCTCCCTGAAGTCCCTCGACGACCTGGGCCACATCTGGGAGGAGTACGGCGAGCACAGCTTCCTCCAGATCGTGGTGACGGACGGCGAGGAGAACGCCTCCGGCGGCGACCGCAGGCACGACGGGGACATGAAGATCCTCGGCCCCTGGCTCGACCGCATCGCGGCGAAGATGGGCGCCCTCCCGGGCCACTGGACCTCGGCGATCCTCGTCCCCAACTCCCTGGCCAAGCGCACCGCTCAGAACTACGGCTTCCCGGCCGGCAACATCGCGATCTGGGACGCCGATTCGAAGGAGGGCGTCGAGGAGGCGATCGGCACCGTGCGCGCCGCCGCCACCAGCTTCCTGCGCGGCCGTGAGCAGGGCGTGCGCGGCACGAAGAACCTCTTCGCGGTGGGCCAGGACATATCCGTGGACGACGTGCGGGCCAGTCTCGAACCGGTCCCGGCCGACAAGTACCGGCTCCTGAAGGTCGACAAGGAGGTCGAGATCCGCCCCTTCGTCGACTCCCACCCGGGCGTGACGTACGAACGCGGCTCCTGCTACTACCAGTTGGGCGCCCGGGTCCAGGTGCAGCCGGACAAGGAGGTCATCGTCGTGGAGAAGGACACCGACCGCGCCTACTCGGGCGACGCCGCCCGCAACCTGCTCTTCGGCTCGGGCGTGCGGGGCACCGTCTCCGTGAAGGCGGGGAACAACCCCGATCTGGAGGTGTACGTGCAGAGCCGCTCGGTCAACCGGAAGCTCAAGCCGAAGACCCGTCTGCTGATCATGCTCTGACCACCCCGGCCCCCGGCCCCGGGGAAGGGGGGCGCTCCCGGGCGCGGGACCTGTCCGGTCCCCGGCCGGGACCGGACAGTAGAGTTCGGGGGCGTCAGCCCCCGAGACCCGAGGTACCGTCCGTGACCCCCGAACCCCCCGAGCCCCCGCTCCCACCTGCAGTGACCGTGGTCGGGATCGGAGCCGACGGCTGGGCGGGCCTGTCCGGGGCGGCGCGCGCGGAGCTGGAGGCCGCCCAGGTCCTGATCGGCGCCGGACGCCAGCTGGACCTGCTCCCGCCCCGGTGCGCGGGCCGCCGCGTGCCCTGGCCCTCCCCGCTGCGCCCCGCCGTCCCCGGCCTGCTCGCCGCGCACGCGGCCGGCCGCACCGCCGTACTGGCCAGCGGCGACCCGATGTTCTACGGGATCGGCCGCGCCCTCACCGAAGTCCTGGGCGCCGGGCGGCTGCGCGTCCTGCCGCACCCCTCGTCCGTCTCCTACGCCTGCGCCCGCGTCGGCTGGCCGCTGGAGGACACCGAGGTCGTCACCCTGGTCGGCCGCCCCGCCGCCCGGCTCGCCGCCGCCCTGCACGAAGGACGCCGGCTGCTGGTCCTCAGCGCCGACGCCACCACCCCGGCCGAGGTCGCCGCCCTGCTGCGCGACCGCGGCTTCGGCCCCAGCCCGATGCGGGTGCTGGAACAGCTCGGCGGCGAGGGCGAGGCGTGCGTCCAGGGCACGGCGCAGACCTGGTCCCACCCGGCGGGCGACCCGCTCAACGTCATCGCCGTCGAGTGCCGCAGGGCCCCCGGCGCCCCGCGCCTCGGCGCCGTACCGGGCCTGCCCGACGAGGCGTACGCGCACGACGGCCAGCTCACCAAGCGGCACGTGCGGGCCGCCACCCTCGGCGTGCTCGCCCCCGCACCCGGTGAACTCCTGTGGGACATCGGCGGCGGCTCCGGATCGATCGCCATCGAGTGGATGCGCACCCACCCCTCCTGCCGGGCCGTCACCGTCGAACGCGACCCGGTGAGGGCGGCCCGCATCGCGGACAACGCCGACCGGCTCGGCGTCCCCGGCCTGCGCGTCGTCACCGGCCGCGCCCCCGACTGCCTGGCCGGGCTCCCCGCCCCCGACGCCGTGTTCATCGGCGGCGGACTCACCGCGCCCGGCCTCCTCGACACCTGCCTGCGGGCGCTCCCGCCCGGCGGCCGGCTGGTCGCCAACACCGTCACGCTGGAGTCCGAGGCGGTCCTCGCCGCCCAGCACCGCGAGCACGGCGGCGACTTGGTCCGCCTCGCCGTGGCCCACGCCGTGCCGGTCGGCACCTTCACCGGCTGGCGCCAGGCGATGCCGGTCACCCAATGGTCCGTACGCAAGCCCGGGACCTGTCCGGCGGATCTTCGCGGGCCCACGACGCCTGGCACGCACTCTCGCCGCACGCCCGAATCACCCGAGTACGTCCAGTACGAGGGCGATCCGGGCGCACGCCGAGAGCACGCACCGGACGCCGCGGGCTGATCCACGAAGATCCGCCGGACAGGCCCCGGGACCTGTCCCGCCCCCGCACAACCCTCAGGAGACAACAGATGACCGTGTACTTCATCGGCGCAGGACCGGGCGCGGCCGACCTGATCACGGTGCGCGGCGCGCGCACGCTCGCCGCCTGCGGGGTCTGCCTGTACGCGGGCAGCCTGGTGCCCCGCGAACTCCTGGCCGAGTGCCCCGCCGACGCGCGCCTGGTGGACACCGCGCAGCTCGACATCGACCGGATCACCGCCGAACTGGTCGCCGCGCACCGGGCCGGCCACGACGTGGCGCGGCTGCACTCCGGCGACCCCTCGGTGTTCAGCGCGGTCAACGAGCAGATGCGGCGCCTGGACGAGGCGGGCGTGCCCTACGAAGTGATCCCCGGCGTACCCGCGTTCGCGGCGGCCGCGGCGGCCCTGGGGCGCGAGCTGACCGTCCCGACCGTCGGCCAGACCGTCATCCTCACCCGCGTCGCCCAGCAGGCCACCGCCATGCCCGAGGGCGAGGACCTGGCGACGCTGGGGCGCAGCGGCGCGCTGATCGTCCTGCACCTCGCCGCCCGGTACGCCGACCGCGTCGTCGAGGAACTGCTCCCGCACTACGGGGCCGACTGCCCGGCCGCCGTCGTCGCCCTGGCCTCGCGGCCCGACGAGGTCATCCTGCGCGGCACCCTGGGCTCCATCGCCGAGCAGGTGAAGGCGGCCGGGGTGATCCGTACCGCCGTCATCATGGTCGGCCGCACCCTGGGCGCCGAGCAGTTCCACGACAGCCACCTCTACTCGCCCGCCCGCGACCGCCACACCTGCTGACGGCCGCCCCGGCCGGGCGGCGCACGGGTCAGCGCACGGAGCTGCGCCCCACCACCGTGCCCGCCCGGTCGACGCAGATGACATCCACGGCCACCGGAGCGCCCCGCAGGACCGACAGTGCCTGGTCCCGCGCCGCGACGGCCACCAGATCACCCAGCGGCACCCCCCGTGCCTGGCACGAGCGGAGCGCGGCCAGGCCCGTGTTGGCGGCGGCGACCTCGGCGGCCAGGGCCTCGTCGGCGCCGCCCTGCCGGGCCAGCCGGGCCAGGTACGCCTTGTCGACCTGGGAGCGGCCCGAATGCAGGTCGAGATGGCCGGCGGCGAGCTTCGACAGCTTGGCGAACCCGCCGCAGACGGTGAGCCGCGCCACCGGGTGACGGCGTACGTACTTGAGCACCGCGCCCGCGAAGTCGCCCATGTCCAGCAGCGCGATCTCCGGCAGCCCGTACTCGGCGACCACGGTCTTCTCCGACGTGGACCCCGTGCACCCCGCCACATGGGTGCGACCCGCGGCGAGCGCCACGTCCACGCCCCGGCGGATCGAGTCGATCCACGCCGAGCAGGAGTAGGGCACCACCACCCCGGTCGTCCCCAGGACGGACAGGCCGCCCAGGATGCCCAGGCGCGGGTTCCAGGTGGACCGGGCGATCTCCTCGCCGTCGTCCACCCCGACCGTCACCTCGACGTCCCCGGACCCGCCGTGGGCCGCCGCGACCCGGGCGATGTGCTCGCCGATCATCCGGCGCGGCACCGGGTTGACCGCCGGCTCACCGACCTCCAGCGGGAGCCCCGGCAGCGTGACCGTGCCGACGCCGGGGCCCGCCCGGAACACCACACCGAAGCCCGGCGGCAGCGCCCGCACACTGACCCGGACCAGGGCGCCGTGCGTCACGTCGGGGTCGTCGCCCGCGTCCTTGACCACACCCGCCGTCGCCCGCCCGTCGGCCAGCTCCTCCACGGCCAGGGCGAACGCCGGGGTCTGGCCCCGGGGCAGCGTGATGGTGACCGGGTCGGGGAAGTCGCCGCTCAGCAGCGCCGTGTACGCGGCGGTGGCGGCGGCGGTGGCGCAGGCACCGGTCGTCCAGCCGGGCCGCAGACCGGTGTGTTTGAGTTGGGCGGCGCGCCCGCCCTTCGCTTCACTCATGGATGGTTCCGATGCACGTACTGATTCTCGGCGGGACGACGGAGGCCCGCCGTCTCGCCGAACTGCTGGAAGGCGAGCTGCCCGCCGGGTCCGGGGTCACCAGCTCGCTCGCCGGGCGGGTGGCCCGCCCGAAGCTTCCGCCGGGGCAGGTCCGCGTCGGCGGTTTCGGCGGAGCCGGCGGGCTCGCGGACTGGCTCCGCGCGCACCGGGTCGACGCGCTCATCGACGCCACCCATCCTTTCGCCGGGACGATCAGCCACAACGCGGCCACCGCGGCCGCCACCGCCCATGTTCCCCTGCTCATGCTGCGCCGGCCCGGCTGGGTGCCCCGCGAGGGCGATGACTGGCACCCGGCCGGCTCGCTGGCCGAGGCGGCGAAGGCGCTGCCCGCGCTGGGGCGGCGGGTGTTCCTCACCACGGGGCGGATGGGCCTCGCCGCCTTCGCGGACCTGGACGAGCTGTGGTTCCTCATGCGGTCCGTGGACGCCCCGGAGCCGCCGTACCCGGCCCGGATGGAGACCCTGCTCGACCGGGGCCCCTTCACCCTCGAAGGCGAGCGCGAACTGATCCGCCGCCACCGCGTCGACGTCCTCGTCACCAAGGACAGCGGCGGCGCCGCCACCGCCCCGAAGCTGACCGCGGCCCGCGAGGCGGGCATCCCCGTCGTCGTGGTCCGCCGGCCACCGCTCCCGGAAGGGGGCGCGGTGGCCGGCAGCCCGGAAGAGGCCGTCGCCTGGCTGCGGACGCTCATGGCGTAGCGGCTCAGTCCTCGGGATAGCGGCGCGGCGTCCACACGATGTGCCGCCCGTCGCCCCGGCGCTCCCAGCGGGTCTGCGAGGAGCCGACGATCAGGATCGTGCGCATGTCGACCTCGGCCGGGTCGAGATCGGCCAGCCGCACGGTCCGTACGCTCTCCGCCGGTCCGCCGACGTCCCGGCCGATGACCACCGGCGTGTCCGGCGAGCGGTGTTCGAGGAGCAGGTCGCGGGCCTTGCCGACCTGCCAGGTCCGGCTGCGGGAACCGGGGTTGTACAGCGCGAGCACCAGATCCGCCGACGCGGCGGCCCGCAGCCGCCCGGCGATGACCTCCCACGGCTTGAGCCGGTCGGAGAGCGAGACCGTGGCGTAGTCGTGGCCCAGCGGCGCCCCCGCCCGCGCCGCGGCCGCGTTGGCGGCCGTCACCCCGGGAAGGACCCGCACCGGCACGTCCGCGTACTCCTCCTGGGCGGCCACCTCCAGCACGGCCGTCGCCATCGCGAACACGCCCGGGTCGCCGCCTGACACCACGGCCACCCGCCGCCCGCGCCGGGCCAGGTCGAGCGCGAACTCGGCCCGCTCCGACTCGACCTTGTTGTCGGAGCCGTGCCGTATCTGCCCCGGGCGCACCGGGACCCGGTCCAGGTACGTGGTGTAGCCGACCAGGTCGTCGGCGGCGGCCAGCGCCCCGCGCGTCTCGGGCGTGAGCCACAGCGGACCGGCCGGACCCGTGCCGACGACCGCCACCTCACCGTCGCCCGGGGCGCGTTCGGGGCGTGCGTCGATCCGGCTCGGCAGCACGGCGACCGCGAAGTACGGCACCGAGTCCGCGTCGGTCTCCGCCAGCTCGCCCAGCCGCTCCCCGGCCATCGTGGCGCGCTCGACGTACCGCGCCTCGGGCAGCCGGCCGGACGCCTCGAACGCGCGGCGGACGGCGGGGAACGTACGGCCCAGCTTCATGACCACGGCGGCGTCGGTGGCGGCCAGCCGGGCGGTCAGCTCGTCCTCGGGCAGGGTGCCGGGCAGGATCGTCAGGACCTCCTCGCCCTCGGCGAGCGGGGTCCCGAGCCGCGCGGCGGCGGCGCTGACCGAGGTGACCCCGGGGATGACCTCGGTGGGGTAGCGGTCGGCCAGCCGCTTGTGCATGTGCATGTACGAGCCGTAGAAGAGCGGGTCGCCCTCCGCCAGCACCGCGACCGTGCGGCCCGCGTCGAGGTGCACGGCGAGCCGGGCCGCCGCCTCGGTGTAGAAGTCCTCCATCGCGCCCCGGTAGCCGCCCGGGTGGTCCGTGGTCTCCGTCGTCACGGGATAGACCAGGGCCTCCTCGATGTGGTCGGCGCGCAGGTGCTCCGCCGCGATGGACCGGGCGATGGACCGCCCGTGCCGGGCGCTGTGGTAGGCCACGACGTCCGCGCCGGCGATGACCTCCACCGCGCGCAGGGTCATCAGGGCCGGGTCGCCGGGGCCGAGCCCGACCCCGTAGAGCCGTCCCGTCTGCTGCTCGCTCACGCTCATTCTTCCTCGCTGGCGATGGCGTTGAGGGCGGCGGCCGCGATGGCGCTGCCGCCGCGCCTGCCGCGCACGATCAGGTGGTCGAGCCCCGAGGGGTGCGCGGCCAGGGCGTCCTTGGACTCGGCGGCGCCGACGAAACCGACCGGCACACCGATGACGGCCGCGGGGCGCGGGGCCCCCTCCTCGATCATTTCGAGGAGCCGGAACAGCGCGGTCGGCGCGTTGCCGACGGCGACGACCGCCCCTTCGAGCCGGTCGCGCCACAGCTCAAGGGCCGCCGCCGAGCGGGTCGTGCCCAGCTCCGCCGCGAGGCCGGGCACCGCCGGGTCGGACAGGGTGCACACCACCTCGTTGTCCGCGGGCAGCCGCTTGCGGGTGACCCCGCTGGCGACCATGGCGACGTCGCACAGGATGGGCGCGCCCGCCCGCAGAGCCGCGCGGGCCCGGGAGACGGCGTCGGGCGTGAAGGCGATGTCGCGTACGAGGTCGACCATCCCGCAGGCGTGGATCATCCGGACCGCGACCTGGCTCACGTCCGAGGGCAGGCCGGAGAGATCCGCCTCCGCCCGGATGGTGGCGAAGGACTGGCGATAGATGGCCGGTCCGTCCTTCTCGTACTGGTGCACAGTGCTGTCGCTCTCTTCATCGGGCGGGGAAATCGGGCGGGGAAACGGGCTGAAATCGGGCAGGAAACAGTCGGGTCGGGCGGGAGCCGGGCGGGAGGGGCCTGTCAGGTGCCGGGGGTGCGGGCCGTCGATACGGCGGTGGCGAGCGTGGACGGGTCGTCGGTGACACAGGGAGGCGCGTCGCGCCGGCCGTCCCGTACGACGGAGACCCGGTAGCCGTCCGGTCCCGCGACGACATCGACCCAGGCACCCCGCGGGTGACCGCACCGCCGCTCGCACCCCGACCAGTACACCGGCAGGGCGGGTCCGGCCGGCACGGGCCCCCGGGCGTCCACCGCCACCGCCGCGTCGCCCCGCACATCGGCCAGGGACTTCGCGCACCCGGGCCGCCCGATGCACGCGCCCACCCCGGTCCACGGCGAGCGGTCCCCGGTGACGAGGCCGGCGGCGCCCAGCGCGTCGAGCAGTTCACCGGCCCGCCCCCGCCCGACGCCGGGCACGACGACGCCGCGCCACGGGGTGAGCCGCAGTTCGCCGTCTCCGTGCCGCCGGGCGACGTCCGTCAGCGTCCGCCACCGCGCCGCGTCGGCCCGCCCGAGCGGCAGCCCGACCGAGAGCGCGTCCGTGGCGCCGGGTCCGGTCACCACACCGAGGGCCGGGGGAGCACCGGCCGGCACCGGCAGGACCGCGCGGGCGACGGGCAGCCCGGCCGCGCGCAACCGCCGTACCACCGCGTCGAACAGCGGTTCCGCGCCGCCGGGCAGATCCGCCACCCGCCACGCACCACAGCCGGCCGCCGCCTCCAGGAACACCTTCGCGGCGAGCAGAGCCGCCCCGGGTGCTTCGTCCGCCGGAATCCGGGCGACGGTCTCCAGGGCGCCGATCCGCAGATCCGCCTCCCCGCCGCCCCGCGCCCGCAGCGTCACATCGGCGCCCAGCGCGTCCACATCGCCGCGCCCGTCGTCCAGCGCGAACAGGAACCGGCCCGACAGACCGGCCGCCTCCTCGCTCGCGCACACCGAAGCGTCCAGCGCGGACAGCCACGTACGCACCTCGCGCTCGCCGCGTCCGTCGAGCCCGGACAGCGCGGAGGCCACCACATTGCGGACCCGCTCATGCCGTTCGGAGGGCAAAAGGCCCATTTCGCTCATCCGGGAGGCCAGTTCGCCCCCGCACTCCGCGCCCAGACCGCGCAGCTGCACATTGCCGCGCGAAGTGAGATGCACCTCACCATCGCCCAGCCGGCCGGCCAACTCACACAGCCCGTCCGCCTGGTCCGCGCTCAGCACGCCACCGGGCACCCGGACCCGTGCCAGGGCCCCGTCGTCCGCCCCGTGGAGCCGCAGGGCACCGGGGCAGGCGTCGCCACGGGCCCGGGACACGGCGCCTGGGGACTGTGCGGGCAGGGTGGCTGGGGGCGGCATGGCGGCGAGCATACCGACCATCTCATCCGATCCGTATGACCCATCGTCGGCGACGGGCCCTTACTATGCCTAGCGACAGGCCATCCGGCCTGTCGTCGCCACAGACGGCGACAGGGGAGGAAGCCCGGTGAGATTCCGGCGCGGTCCCGCCACTGTGAGCTTGGTCCCACCCGGCCGAGCGAGTCAGGAACTCCCTTCCCCGCACACCCGGCACGCGCGCCGGGCAGGGGAGCTCTCGACACCGCCCGGGGCGTGGACACCCCGAGGAAGGCCAGACGCCGCATGATCCTGCTCCTGTCGACGTCCGACACCGACCTGCTCAGCGCCCGCGCCTCCCAAGGACCGGTCAGCTACCGGTACGCCAACCCCTCCCGGCTGCCGATGCAGGACCTCCCCGAGCTGCTGGACGGCGCCGACCTCGTCGTCGTACGCCTCCTCGGCGGTGTCCGCGCCTGGCAGGACGGCCTCGACCAAGTCCTCGCCGCCGGACGCCCCGTCGTGGTCCTCACCGGGGAACAGGCCCCCGACGCCCAGCTGATGGCCGCCTCCACCGTCCCCATCGGGATCGCCGCCGAGGCCCACGCCTACCTCGCCCACGGCGGCCCCGCCAACCTGGAGCAGCTCGCCCGCTTCCTCTCCGACACCGTCCTGCTCACCGGCCACGGCTTCGAACCCCCCGCCGCCGCACCCTCCTGGGGCCCGCTGGAGCGCACCCCCCGCGCGACCGGCGACGGCGCCCCCACCGTCGCGGTGCTCTACTACCGCGCCCACCACATGAGCGGCAACACCGCGTTCATCGAGACCCTGTGCCGGGCCGTGGAGGCCGAGGGCGCCCGCGCCCTGCCGCTGTACGTCGCCTCGCTGCGCGCCCCCGAGCCCGAACTCGTCGACGCCCTGCGGGACGCCGACGCGATCGTGACCACCGTCCTCGCGGCGGGCGGCACCCGGCCCGCCGAGGCATCGGCCGGCGGCGACGACGAGTCCTGGGACGCGGGCGCCCTCACCGCCCTCGACGTCCCGATCCTCCAGGCGCTCTGCCTCACCAGCTCCCACGCCGACTGGGAGGGCAACGACGAGGGCGTCTCACCGCTGGACGCCGCGAGCCAGATCGCCGTCCCCGAGTTCGACGGGCGCCTGATCACCGTCCCGTTCTCCTTCAAGGAGATCGACGAGGACGGCCTGCCCGCCTACGTCGCCGACGACGAGCGGGCGTCCCGCGTCGCCGGGATCGCCGTGCGCCACGCCCGGCTGCGCCACATCCCGAACGCCGACAAGCGCCTCGCCCTCGTCCTGTCCGCGTACCCCACCAAGCACTCCCGGATCGGCAACGCCGTCGGGCTCGACACCCCCGCGAGCGCGGTCGCCCTGCTGCGCAGGCTGCGCGACGAGGGCTACGACTTCGGTGACGAGGAGGTCCCCGGCCTCGCGTCGGGCGACGGCGACGAGCTGATCTACGCCCTGATCGAGGCGGGCGGCCACGACCAGGAATGGCTCACCGAGGAGCAGTTGGCACGCAACCCGGTCCGTATCCCCGCCGCCGACTACCGCCGCTGGTTCGCCACGCTCCCGGCCGGACTCCGCGAGGCCGTCGAGGAGCACTGGGGCCCGGCCCCCGGCGAGATGTTCGTGGACCGCTCGCGCAACCCGGAGGGCGACATCGTCCTGGCCGCCCTGCGCCGGGGCAATCTGCTCATCCTGATCCAGCCGCCGCGCGGCTTCGGCGAGAACCCGATCGCGATCTACCACGACCCGGATCTGCCGCCGTCCCACCACTACCTGGCCGCCTACCGCTGGATCGCCGCCCGCGCCGAGGACAACGGCTTCGGCGCCGACGCGATGATCCACCTCGGCAAGCACGGCAACCTGGAGTGGCTGCCCGGCAAGAACGCCGGCCTGTCCGCCGCCTGCGGCCCCGACGCGGCGCTCGGCGACCTCCCGCTCGTCTACCCGTTCCTGGTCAACGACCCGGGGGAGGGCACCCAGGCCAAGCGCCGGGTGCACGCCACGCTCGTGGACCACCTGGTGCCGCCGATGGCCCGCGCCGACAGCTACGGCGACATCGCCCGGCTCGAACAGCTCCTGGACGAGCACGCCCAGATCGCCGCGATGGACCCGGCGAAGCTGCCGGCGATCCGCGCCCAGATCTGGACCCTGATCCAGGCCGCGAAGCTCGACCACGACCTGGGCATCGAGGGACGCCCCGAGGACGAGGGCTTCGACGACTTCATCATGCATCTCGACGGCTGGCTCTGTGAGATCAAGGACGTCCAGATCCGCGACGGCCTGCACGTCCTGGGCGGCGCCCCCACCGGCCCCGCCCGCGTCAACCTGGTCCTCGCGATCCTGCGGGCCCGTCAGATCTGGGGCGGCACGGCCTCCCTGCCCGGCCTGCGCGAGGCGCTCGGCCTGGACGAGTCGGCGGCGACCCGCACCGACGCCGACGCCGTCGAGGAACAGGCCCGCGCCCTGGTCCAGGCGATGGAGGACGCGGACTGGAACCCGTCCGCCCTCCAAGCCCCCGCGGCGATCGAGCAGCCGGGCCCGGGGCAGGGCCCCGAGCGGACGACCGGCACACTCCTGCACGACCTGCCCCCGGACGTGGCCGCGATCCTGGACTTCGCCGCCCGCGAGGTCGTCCCCCGCCTGGCCGGGACCACCGACGAGCTGGACCACTGCGTCCACGCCCTGAACGGCGGCTTCGTCCCCGCGGGCCCCTCCGGCTCCCCGCTGCGCGGCCTGGTCAACGTCCTGCCGACCGGCCGCAACTTCTACTCCGTCGACCCCAAGGCCGTCCCCTCCCGCCTCGCCTGGGAGACCGGCCAGGCCCTGGCCGACTCCCTCCTGGAGCGCTACCGCACCGACAACGGCGAGTGGCCGGTCTCCGTGGGCCTGTCCCTGTGGGGTACGAGCGCCATGCGCACCGCGGGCGACGACGTCGCCGAGGCGTTCGCCCTGCTCGGGGTCCGCCCCGTCTGGGACGACGCCTCCCGCCGCGTCACCGGCCTGGAGCCGATCCCCGCCGAGGAACTGGGCCGGCCGCGCATCGACGTCACCCTGCGCATCAGCGGCTTCTTCCGCGACGCCTTCCCGCACACCATCGGCCTGCTCGACGACGCGGTCCGGCTGGCCGCCTCGCTGGACGAGCCCGCCGAGATCAACCACGTACGGGCGCACACCCAGGCCGACCTGGCCGAGCACGGCGACGAACGCCGCGCCACCACCCGTATCTTCGGCTCCCGCCCCGGCACGTACGGCGCGGGCCTGCTCCAGCTCATCGACTCCCGCGACTGGCGCACCGACGCCGACCTCGCCGAGGTCTACACGACGTGGGGCGGCTACGCCTACGGCCGCGACCTCGACGGCTGCCCGGCCCGGGAGGAGATGGAGACGGCGTACAAGCGGATCGCGGTCGCGGCGAAGAACACCGACACCCGCGAGCACGACATCGCGGACTCCGACGACTACTTCCAGTACCACGGCGGCATGGTCGCCACGGTCCGCGCGCTCAAGGGCAAGGCCCCGGAGGCGTACATCGGGGACTCGACCCGCCCCGAGACCGTCCGCACCCGCACCCTGACCGAGGAGACCTCCCGGGTCTTCCGCGCCCGCGTCGTCAACCCCAAGTGGATCGAGGCGATGCGCCGCCACGGCTACAAGGGCGCCTTCGAGCTCGCCGCCACCGTCGATTACCTCTTCGGCTACGACGCCACGACGGGCGTGGTCGCGGACTGGATGTACGACAAGCTCACCGAGGCGTACGTCCTGGACCCCACCAACCGCGCCTTCCTCGAACAGGCCAACCCCTGGGCCCTGCACGGCATCGCGGAACGCCTGCTCGAAGCGGAGTCGCGCGGGATGTGGGCCAAGCCGGACCCGGCGGTGCTCGAAGCGCTGCGCCAGGTGTTCCTGGAGACGGAAGGGAACCTGGAGGGCGAGGACTGACCGGCCGGCGTCAGTCGGCGGTGCCGGGCTTCACACCCCATACATAGACGACGTCGTCCAGGGCGAGCAGGTCCCACAGCTTCGCCGCGTCGTCCACGGTGAGGTTGACGCAGCCGGCCGAGCCCCCGCCGTCGTACAGGTCACCCGGGTGCCCGTGCAGCGCCTGCCCGCCGTCGAAGAACTGGGAGTACGGCATGGGGGCGTCGTCGTAGATCGTGGAGACGTGGTCGCGGTCGCGCCAGTAGATGGTGTGCCGGCCCGGCCGCGTCTCCTGCGCGTCGCGGCCGGTGCGGGTGGGCACGGGTCCGAAGACGACCTTCTTCCCCTTCTGTACCCACAGCAGCTGGCGGTCCATGTCGACGCAGGTCACCCGCGAGGACTCGACGGGGCAGCGGCCCGCGGCGTTCGGGTCGGGCGTCGCCTCGACCACGAGCACGGTGCGGTACGTGCCGAGGTCGGCGAGCCCGTCGGCGTGCGGCCGGCCGTGTGCGGTCTGGAAGGCGCGGATGGCCCGGCAGTCGGCGTCGGACTGGCGGCCGTCCACGGGCAGGCCGAGGTGCTGCTCCAGCTGCCGCTGGTAGGGGCCGGCCGGCGCGGTGCACGCGGTGTCGCGCACGGGGGCGGCGGCCGAGGGGGCCGCGGTGCACAGCAGTGCCGTGGCCGCTGCTGCGGCCACGGCACCGGTGAGGCTGGGGGTACGCACTGCCGGACCTCCTGGCGGATCGGGAACCGAAGTGCTGCCAGCCAATCAGCGCACCCGCCCGGCCGCCCATTGATGGGCAGCCGGGCGGGTGACCGGATCAGGCGTGCGCGGACTTGTGCGTGCCGTCCTTGCAGTCCTTCCCCTTGCACGGCTCGCCGCGCTTGTTGGACAGCTCGACGGTGACGCCCTCCGAGCTGTTGGCCTCCGTCACCTCGAACGGCCCCGATACGGGGTTCGCCGGCAGGACGTAGCCCTCGGGGACGGCGATCTCGCGCAGGTAGTACTCACCGAGCGGAAGATCGTCGAAGGTGCACTGCCCCGCGCCGTCGGTGGAGCATCCGGCGTCGGTGAGCGTGTCCGGGTCCGCCCCGGTCGTCTGGAGCCCCGGCACGTCGTTGCTCTCGCGCCACAGCTCGAAGACGGCCCCGGCCAGCGGCCGCCCGTTCTTCGCGTCCGTCTTGTCCAGCGTCAGCGAACCCGTCGTGGGCGTCACGGGGGCCTGGGTGTTGAGCGCTTCGGTCTGGACGCCGGTGTCGGCGTTGTCCTCGGTGAGGGTGAGGGGGCCGAAGACGGCGGGGTCGGGGAGGTCGTAGCCGTCGGGGGCTTCGGTTTCGCGCCAGTAGTAGGTGCCGGGGTTGGTTGTCGCGGTGCAGATGCCGGTGGTGGGGGTGGTGCAGGTGGTGACGAGGGTGTCGGGGACGGTGCCGGTGGTCTGGAGGCCGGGCATGTTGTTGGTCTCGCGCCACAGCTCGAAGTCGGCTCCGGCGAGGGGTTCGCCGGTCTCGGCGTCGGACTTGAGTACGCGGACCTCACCGGTCACGGGCTGCGGCCCACCGCACTCCGGGAGGTCTCCGTCGAACGGGTACGCGTGGAACTCCTGACCGCCGCCCCCGGCCGCGGCGCTGGTGTGCGTCACCGAGCCGGTGGTGAAGAACCTGCCGTTGACCCCCGGAAGGGTCACGGTGGTCATCGAGGACTGCTCACCCATCAGGAAGCTGCCCTGGAACTGGCCGGTCCCCGACAGGTCCACGGTGGTGGCGTCCGGGAAGTTCCACAGAAGCCGCTCGCGGTAGGCGTTCAGCGGGTCGGTGGCGTCGTCGATGCCCCCGCTGTACGTGTTGATCGTGCGGTCCGCCCCGATGACGTTGACGAGGATCGTCGCGTCGGCGGGGATGTCCTCGAAGACGACTCCCTGCTGGCCGCCGGTGGGGCCGGTCATGTCGAAGTCGACGTTGAAGACCTGCAACGAGGACGTCCCGTCACCCGTGAAGAGCGTCTGCGTGCCCTGGTTCACGGCGGTGCCCGTCGGCGTCCTCAGCGTGCCATCGGGCCGTGCGTAGCACTGGCTGGCCTCCGTGAGCTGGTCGCGCAGCCCCGCGTAGGGCGCCACGGCCTCCGGGTCCTGGACGAGCGTCCCGGAGACGGTCCCGCTCTGCGTACCCGCGTGGCGCACGACGCCCTGTTCGCCGACGATGCCGCCGGTCGTGTCCAGGGTTTCCCCCGGCGCGATCGTGACGTTCCCGCCCGTGGTCAGGAAGTCCGCGCCGTTGGGCGGCGGGACGCGCGACCCGACACCGACGATGCCCAGGTTGTACGTCTGGCCCGCTTCCGGGTCCTTGTCCTGGTCGAAGTCGTCGAGCACCACGACCCGGCCCTCGGCCTCGGCGGCCCGGCCGCGCACGAGGAAGTCGTCGCCGACGAAGATGTTGATCCCGTTGTCCCGGCCCGCGAGAGGTCCGTTGTTGATCCCCGGGAACGGGTCGGGACAGTTACCCGGCACACACGGACCCAGGCCGCCCGGCAGCGGCGCGGCGGCGGCCGGCGCCACACCGATGCCGAGGGTGAAGGCGGGTACGACGGTGGCCAGGACGGCGCAGGCCGCACCGGAGGCACGGGCGCGTGAACGCAGCGCTGCGAAGCGCTTGGGCATGGGTCTCATACGGGCATCCTGGCCACCCGCCGCGCGGGGCCCGGCGGGCGACACGTGACGTTGCCCCTTCCAGCGGAAGGGGCCACCCGGACGGACCCGGTACCGGCGCCGCACCGCCCTCGGCCGGCGAGCGCGCGGGCCGGGGGCGGTGCGGCGGCGGTACCGCGTGGGTCAGGCCGGAAGGGTCCACCGCTGGTTGTCGCCGTCGTAGCAGGTCCAGATCTGGAGGCGGGTGCCGTTGGCCGAGCTGGGGCCGGTGGCGTCCAGGCACTTGCCGGAAGCGGGGTTGACCAGCGCA
This sequence comes from Streptomyces sp. Mut1, assembly GCF_030719295.1. NCBI lineage: Bacteria > Bacillati > Actinomycetota > Actinomycetes > Kitasatosporales > Streptomycetaceae > Streptomyces > Streptomyces castrisilvae. The sequence continues at coordinate 6,235,810 of NZ_CP120997.1, forward strand.
CCGTCGCTCCGGTGCTGCCAGACCTGCGCTCCGGACCCGTTGCAGTCGTACAACTGAACCTTGGTGCCGTCCGTGATCCCCGCCCCGGTCACATCGAGGCACTTGCCCAGTGCCTCGACCGTGCCGTCGGAGCCGACCGCCCACCGCTGGGCATCGGACCCGTTGCAGTCGTAGAGCTGCACCGCCGTGCCGTTGGCGGAACTCGAACCCGCCACGTCCACGCACTTGCCGCCGTATCCCGTGATCCGGCCGGTGGGGTCGCCCTGCGGCGGGGTGACCGGTCCGCTCCGGCCGGCCGCCCAGACGATCTCCTGGAGCAGGAGCCGGTTCTGCTGGGTGCTGGCGAAGGTGGAGGACAGCGCGGTGTCCGTCGCGTAGTCCATCGCGTTGTGGCCGAAGTTGTTGTACACCATCCGGTAGTCGCGGTTCGTCCACACGATCGGGAAGTAGCCGCTGTACCAGGTCTGGTTGGGATCGGTACCGATCGGGAACGTCGAGGGGTCCATCGACGCGAGGACGTCGATCGCGGGGTTGTCCCGCAGATCGTTCTGCCAGCTGTACCACTCGCTGACCGACGAGGTGAGGGTGCCCGGCAGCCCGGCCGTCGCCGGATGGCCGGCGTCCTCGACGCGCAGTGTCTCCTGCGTGGGGCCCCAGGTGTTGGACCGGAAGGCGCCGGTGCCGAGGAAGGTGTTGTGGTACCAGGGCCAGTCGCTGGTGTCCGTGTTGAACGCCGAGACGTGGAAGCCGACGAACCCGCCACCGTTCCGCATGTACGCCTGGAACGCGGAACGCTGGGACGCGGTGTGCGGATAGTTGTCGAGGAACATGACCACTTGGTACTGGGCCGGCTCGGCGCTGTTGAGCCGGTTCCAGTCGGTGGTGGCGGTGTAGGTGAAGCCGTGGGTGGCTCCCTGCTGCGCGAACCAGGTGTTCGCCTCGTGGTCGAAGTTGATGTGCGCGGCGTCGTAGGTGCCGTCGTAGAAGGCCAGCACGTGGAAGTCGTCGGCGGCACGGGCGGTGTGGGCCGGGGCCGCCTGCAGGCCGAGCACGACCGCTGCCAGTGCGAGCAGCCGGAGCAGCAGTGCGCGTCCCCGGTGCCCGGGACGTGCGGCTGTCCCCGGATGAGGTGTCAACAAGGCAGTTGTCCTTCCTCTCGCGGTTCCACTGCTGGGGCGCGCTGTCCCTCGCCGGTTCACATGACGTCATGTCGCGCGTCAAACGCGGCATGCTTCGGTCGGGCAGACCGGAGTCTGCGCGTGTACACGACATCACGTCAAGGTTTCTGTCAGGAAACCTTCCTGGCGGAAAACCGGACCGCCTGTCCCACGCTTCACTTTCCCGCTCCGACCTGCGATTTCAAGGGCAGGCCGCGACCGCGACCGTGTTTCGGCCACTGCGGACCCGTCTACAGAAGGTGAAGCCTGAACTGCCGGGGCGCCACTGTGCCGGTCCCCGGCCCCGCCCACCGGGCGGAAGCCCGGCACCGGACTGCGGCAAACACGTCAGGAGCCCGCGCCGAACTCGCCCCGTGGCCTCTTCTGCCTGCTGCTATAGAGTTTCCGGGCATGAAGCGGAGCTCTGTCACAGGTGGGTAGGCGGCCTGGCGCGCGCATCACGATCCGGGCGATCGCCGAGGAGGCGGGCGTGTCGATCGCCACCGTCTCCCGCGTGATCAACGGGCGGGCGGTCGTGGCTCCCGCGACCCAGGAGATGGTCCGTCAGGCCGCGCGGCGCCTGGGCGAAGTCCCGGTCCAGCGCCGGCCGTCACCGGGTCCCGCGGATGCTCCCGTGCTGGTGTACTGCCCCTACGCGCTGACCGACTACTTCGGCACCATCGTGACCTCCGTCATCGAGACGCTGGCGCTGCACGGCCGCCGAGCGGTCATCCAGGCGGGGGAGAGCGCGCGGGAGCAGACCCCGTCGCTGCTCTCCCTCCCCGGGCCCGCGGGCATGGCGGGCGCTGTCCTGATCCTTCCGCCCAGCTCCACCGAGGACCTGCTGGCACTGCACGCGCGGCGCTACCCGCTCGTGGTGATCGACCCGCGTGAGGAACTGCCCGAGGACGTCGCGTCGGTGTCGGCCGCGCACGCGGCCGGCGCGCGCCGCGTCACCGGCCACCTCACCGCCCTGGGCCACCGCCGGATCGGCTTCATCGGGGGCCCCGGCAACTGGCTCGCCAGCCGCTCCAGGCTGGTCGGCCACACCTCGGCACTCGCGGAGATCGGCATCCTCGTGGAGCCGGAGCTGGTCAGGGCGGTCGTCGAACCGAACGCCGAGATGGGCTATCGCGCCGCGTCGTCGCTGCTGGAACTCGCCCCGGCGCCCACCGCGATCGTGGCGTTCAACGACAAGACGGCCGCCGGCGCGCTGCGGGCGGCCCTCGACCGCCGGCTGCGGGTACCGCAGGACCTGTCGGTCACCGGCTTCGACGACAGCGAGCTCGGCCGCAGCACGTCCCCGATCCTCACCACCGCCCGTCAGCCACTGGAGGAGATGGGGCGCATAGCCGTCTCCCTGCTGATGCGCCTGGTGGCGGGCCATGCCGTCGACACCCTGCACGTCGAGCTGGCCACGCCGCTGCTCGTCCGGGCATCCACCGGCCGGCCGCGTTCCGAGCCGTCCGGTCCGGACACCGTCCACGCCTGAACGACCGGTCGCCATGACCGATTTGAAAAGCCCGGCCGCCGCGCACGTGACCCGTGCGCTTCGGAGCCGTAAGCGCGTTCCCGTACTGGTTCCGGCCTGACCAGGGGAGATACCGGCGGCGACAGGCCACTTGGCGCGGAGGGGTTGACGGAGGCACGGCCGCGGTCATAACTTCACGGCTTGAAAAAAGCAGGTAACAAAAACATGTCATGCACCTGCCGCGATCTCCGCGCTTTGCACGTCAGTCCCGGCTCCGTGCCGGGGCACCCGGCCTCGCTCCGTCAGGTGCGTCGGCGCACGCCGTACGCAGTCGGCGCACCCCCGCACACCGTTCCGTGCCGAACAGGTCAGCCGCTCCCTCTTCAGGAAGGCCCGCCCATGCCTCACCCCCGACAGCGCCGCAGACGCCGGAGCGCACCTCTGGCCATGGCCCTGAGCGCGACCCTGGCCGCCGCCGGAGCGCTGGTCGTCCTGGACACCGGGACCGCCGGCGCCGCGACCCCCGGCGCCCTGACCAACACCGGCAACGGCAAGTGCCTGGACGTCGCCGACGGTTCGACCGCCGACGGGACCCCCGCCCAGATGTGGACGTGCTACCCCGGCAGCCAGAACCAGAGCTGGACGCTGAACAGCGACGGCTCGCTGACCGCCCGGGGCAAGTGCCTGGACCTGGTCGCGGGCGGCACCGCCAACGGCACGGCCGTACACCTGTGGACCTGCTACGACACGGTCGCCACCCAGAAATGGCGGCTGACCGCGGCCGGTGACCTGGTCAACACCGCCGCGGACAAGTGCCTGGACATCAAGGACAACAGCAACGCCGACGGAGCGCGGCTGCAGGTCTGGGACTGCGCCGGCACCGGCAACCAGAAGTGGGCCTTCTCGGGCGCGACCGACCCGACCGACCCCACGACACCCCCTGCGGGCGACGACCCCGACCTCGGCCCGAACACGGTGGTCTTCGACCCGTCCATGTCGGCGTCCTCCATCCAGTCCAAGCTGAACAGCATCTTCAGCCAGCAGGAGTCCAACCAGTTCGGCTCCCAGCGCTACGCCGTCCTGTTCAAGCCGGGTACGTACAGCGCGGACGTCAACGTCGGCTTCTACACCCAGGTCGCGGGCCTCGGCCTGTCGCCGGACGCGGTGAACATCAACGGGGCGGTGCACGCCGAGGCCGACTGGTTCCAGGGCAACGCCACGCAGAACTTCTGGCGGGACGCGGAGAACCTGTCCGTCACCCCCAACGGCGGCAGCGACCGCTGGGCCGTCTCGCAGGCGGCCCCGTACCGGCGCATGCATGTGCGCGGCAACCTCAAGCTGGACGACGGCGGCTGGTCCAGCGGCGGCTTCATCTCCGACTCGAAGGTCGACGGCCAGATCCAGTCGGGCAGCCAGCAGCAGTTCCTGACCAAGAACACGCAGATGGGCTCCTGGTCCGGCTCCAACTGGAACATGGTCTTCGTCGGCGACCAGGGCGCCCCCGCCCAGTCCTTCCCGACCTACACCACGGTTCCCACCGCCCCGGTCAACCGCGAGAAGCCCTTCCTCTACATCGACGACGCCGGTGACTGGAAGGTGTTCGTCCCCGCCGCCCAGACCAACGTCTCGGGGACCACCTGGAGCGGCAAGAACCAGGCGGGTTCCTCGCTCCCGCTCGACCAGTTCTACATCGCCAGGCCCGGCGCGAGCGCGGCCGACATGAACGCCGCCCTGGCCGCCGGCAAGAACCTGCTGATCACCCCCGGCGTCTACCACCTCAACCAGACGCTCAACGTCACCCGCCCCGACACCGTGGTCCTCGGCATGGGTCTGGCCACCCTCATCCCCGACAACGGCATCACCGCGCTGACCACGGCGGACGTCGACGGCATCAAGATCGCCGGAGTCCTGGTCGACGCCGGCACGACCAACTCCCAGACCCTGATGCGGATCGGCCCCGACGGCGCTTCGGCGGGCCACGCGGCCAACCCCGTCACGCTCAACGACGTGTTCTTCCGCATCGGCGGCGCCACCGTGGGCAAGGCCACCCGGTCCCTGGTCGTCAACACCAGCGACACGATCATCGACCACACCTGGATCTGGCGCGCGGACCACGGCAACGGCGGCACCGTCGGCTGGAACACCAACACCGCTGACACCGGACTCGTCGTCAACGGCCAGAACGTCACCGCGTACGGCCTGTTCGTCGAGCACTACCAGAAGACGCAGGTCATCTGGAACGGCAACGGCGGCCGCACCTACTTCTTCCAGAACGAACTGCCCTACGACCCGCCCAACCAGGCCGCCTGGAAGAACGGGAACACCAACGGCTACCCCGCCTACAAGGTCGGCGACTCCGTCACCAGCCACGAAGCGTGGGGGCTGGGCAGCTACGCGTACTTCAACGTCAACCCCTCGGTGGTCGAGGACCACTCCTTCGAGGTCCCGCAGACCTCCGGCGTGAAGTTCCACGACATGGTGACCGTCGTCCTCGGGGGCGCGGGCACCATCAACCACATCATCAACAACACCGGGGCGACGGTCACTCCGAGCAACAACGTCGCGTACCTCACCACCTACCCGTAAACGGAGGAACGCTCATGCCCAGATCCCGCAGCAGATGGCTCGCCGCCGTGCTCGGCGTCCTGCCCCTGGCCGCCGCGACCCTGGTCGCCACGGCCGCCCCCGCCTCCGCCGCCGCCAACCCCGGCCCCGGCTTCCCCGCCCACTACGCGGCCCCGTACGCGGAGATGTGGAACAGCCCGTCCACCCTGATGAACGCGTACAACGCCACGGGCAACAAGTACTACACGCTCGCCTTCATCGTCAGCCAGGGCACCTGCAACGCCGCGATCAACGGCAGCACCCCGGTCACCGACGCGGGCTGGAACAACGCCATCAACAGCCTGCGCGCGGCCGGCGGCGACGTCATCGCCTCCTTCGGCGGCGCGAGCGGCAACGAACTGGCCTCCTGCGGCACGGTCTCCGCGATGCAGGCCCAGTACAAGAAGGTCATCGACCAGCTCAACCTGACCCGCATCGACCTCGACATCGAGGGCAGCACGCTCAACGACACCGCCGCCAACGACCGCCGCAACCAGGCGCTCGCCAACCTCCAGCAGGAGTACGCGGCCCAGGGCCGGAAGCTCGATGTCGACTACACGCTCCCGGTCAGCCCGAACGGCCTGGAGTCCAACGGCATCGCGCTGTTGAAGAACGCCAAGAGCCACAACCTCGACGTCAACCTCGTCAACATCATGACCATGGACTACGGCCCCGCCATGGACATGGGCCAGGCCGCGATCAGCGCCGCGAACGGCCTGCACACCCAGCTCGGCCAGATCTGGACCGGCAAGTCCTCCGCCGAGCTGTGGGCGATGGAGGGCAACTGCCCGATGATCGGCGTCAACGACACCGCCGCCGAGGTCTTCACCACCCAGGACGCCCAGGAACTCGAAGCCTTCGCCGCGAGCAAGGGCATCCAGGAACTGACGTTCTGGTCCCTCGGCCGAGACAACCAGGGCTCCAGCGGCACCCCGCAGAGCACCTGGCAGTTCACCAACACCTTCAAGGCCATCACGGGCGGCGGCGGCCCCGTCGACCCGCCGGCCGGCACGACCACCATCCGGGGCTACGGCGACAAGTGCGTCGACGTGGCCGGTGCCAACAGCGCCAACGGCACCAAGGTCGACCTCTACACCTGCAACGGCACGACCGCCCAGCAGTGGACCCGCACCGGCGACACCTTCCGCGCCCTCGGCAAGTGCCTCGACGTCACGGCGGCGGGCACGGCCGACGGCGCCAAGGTCCAGCTCTACGACTGCAACGGCTCCGGCGCCCAGTCCTGGACGACCGGCGCCAACGGCAGCCTGATCAACGCGGGCTCCGGCAAGTGCCTCGACGTCACGGACTGGAGCACCGCCGACGGCAACCAGCTCCAGATCTGGACCTGCGGCGGCACGGCGAACCAGGCCTGGACACTGGCCTGACGCATCCGGTCCGGCTCCCCGCGCCCGCGCGTGGGGAGCCGGACCGACGGCGTCAGCGGTGGTTCAGATCGCGCCAGGCCCGGGGCGACATCCCGTACGCGTCCTTGAAGACCCGGCTGAAGTGCGTCGCGTTCACGAACCCCCAGCTCCGCCCGATCGCCGCGACGGTCCGCGACCTCCCGGCCGGCCCGGCCAGCTCCCGCTTGCACCCGTCGAGCCGCCGCGCACGAATCCAGTCCCCGAGGCTGATCCCCGCCCGGGACAGCACGGCGTACAGATGCCTCACCGAGATGTCGTGCGCGGCCGCGATCCGCGCCGCCGACAGATCCGGCTCGGCCAGGTGCTCCCGGACGTAGTGCCTGATCCGCAGAGCGAGCGTCGCCTCCATCGGCTCCTTCGCCAGGCCGGTGTCCATGTCCCCGTGCTGGGAGATCAGGACGGCGCGCAGCAGTTCGATGCTGGGAGCCACGACGGCGTCGGCGTGGGGGCTGCGGCGGAACTCGTCGCTGTCGGCCAGTTGCGAGAAGTACGTGTACGCGAGGCGCGCGAGCGGGTTCTCGGCGCTGAACGTCACCGTGGTGGTGTCCCTCAGCAACCGGTCGGGTAGCGCGAGTGCGGTGAGGGGCAGGCGCAGAAAGTGGTGGTCGACCCCTTCGTCGAAGAGAAGCGTGTAGGGAGCGTTCGACCGGAACACGGCGAACTCACCGGGCCGCACCACACATTCGCGCCCGTTCTGCGCGCCCATGCTGGTCCCGGTCACCTGGAGACTGAGGAAGAGCGACGGCTCCTCGTCCTTCCGTACCAGCCGCTCCGTCCGCCGGAGCGTGACCTCCGTGGACCGCGCCGAGCAGACCCTGAGGGGACCGACCGAGTCGACGTCCATCCGCGCCCGGATCTCCCCGGCCGGAGGATGGTGGTCGATGTCGACGACCACGACGGAGTCCCAGACCGCTTGCCGGATCACTTCCTCGCGGTCCTGCGACGGTATGAACGCGGTGTCAAGCCCCGGGCTCATCCGGTGGTTCCTCGTTCCACGCGCCCCCCTCGACATGGACGGTCCGAAACGAGTGTGGGGGACACGCTCTTGAGGCGCAACGGCTGGGGCCCCGGTCCGGCGCACCACTGGCAAAGTTCCCTGCACGAGCGGAAAAGTCGCGGACCCCCGGCGTCCCTAGAATGCTACGTGTCTGCTGGACAGAGCCGCCAAGAATTCCGCTTCAGCGAATCCCAGTAGCCCTCCGGTGCGGGGGACCGGAGGGCTACGGGGACCGCGTGCCACAGACGGGAGCCCTGCCGGTCCGCTTCGGACCGGCAGGGCTCCCGCGCGTACAAACGCCGCCTGTACTACCGCGCCGAGGCGAGCCCGACGAACCCGGCCCAGGCGTCCTGCGACACGCGCAGGACGGGCCCGGCCGCGACCTTGGAGTCACGGACGTGCACGGTGTCCGAGCCGGCCGCGACCTCAATGCACTGGCCGCCCTCAGTGCCGCTGTAGCTGCTCTTGAACCAGGCCAGCGGTTCGGTGTTGTTCATAGTTCTCCCAGCAACTTCTCGATGAACGCCAGTGACTCTCGCGGGCTGAGAGCCTGTGAACGGATGATCCCATAGCGGGCGGCTGCGAGGACCGTCTGCGCGGGGTCGGTCGCCAGGGTGCTCGTGTTCAGCGCCTCGACGTACAGATACTTCTTGCCGTCCTTGCGTGTGATGACGGTGAACGGACCGTTCACGCCGGCGTTGTCCTCGCAGTCGGTCGGCATCACCTGGAGCTCGACATTGCCCCGCTGACCGAGGAGCAGCAGGTGCTCCAACTGTCCCCGAATCACCTCCCGACCGCCATACCGGTGCCTCAAGACGGACTCGTCCATCACGAAACTCAGCAACGGCGTCGGACGACGGTCGAAGATGTCCTGTCGGCCCATCCGGGCGGCCACGCGCTGCTCGATCGTCTCCTGGTCCAGAGACGGACGTCGCATGGCGAGCAGTGCCCGCATGTACTCCTCTGTCTGGAGCAGGCCGTTGACGACGTGCGTGTCGTAGACCAGCAGTTCGATTGCCTGCTTCTCCAGCTGGGCCATGCCCTGGAAGAACGCCGGGTACTGCGCCTTTTCCACCTGCTCCTTCCAGACCACCAGCAGCTTGTCCGCGCCCAGTTCATCGTCTGCGCAGTCGATGGCCCTCGGCGGGGGAATTCTCCGCCCCTGCTCGAACGAGGCGATGGTCGACGCCGAGTAACCCAGCCGCCGCCCCAGCTCTTCGCGATCCATGCCCGCCCGCAGCCGCAACGTCTTCAGGCTCTGCCCGAACGCCGTCACCACGCCCTGGCCGGCCTTGTCCGCCGCCCGTGTGCCGTCCGCCGCCTCGGGCCCCGTCTGTTCCGTCGTCATCGCACCCTGCCTCGCTCTGTCGCGCCGTGCTCCACGTACCGGTGCCGACAGCGCGCGTACAAGGGGTTCGCGTCGGTGCGTCACCACTGGTCACGCTACGCCACCGCGAGGACGCTGGTGGTCATGACGAGCAACATCGACACCCCCGGCCGCACCACCCAACCCTCCCGCCACACTGTCCACTTGGGCACCCCCAGCTTCGCCATGCGGTTCACCTCCACACCCCGGGGAGCCAGGCTCGCCCGGCGCCTGTCGGCGGTCCGGCTGGACGCGTGGGGCCTGCCGTACGGGACGGGGGCGCACGAGGCGGTCGTACTGCTCACCGCCGAACTCGCGGCGAACGCGGCCCGGCACGGGCACGTACCGGGCCGCGACTTCCACCTCCTGCTGCGCCTCCTGGACCTGCCGGTGCCGATCGCCCGGGTCGAGGTGAGCGACACCCGGGGCGAACGAGTACCGCCCCGTCCGGGACGGCTCCCCGAAGCGGGGATCGCGGAGGGCGGCCGGGGGCTGCTGCTCGTGGAGTCGGTGGCTTCCCGCTGGGGCTGGTACCCGAGGGACCGGGCGCCGGGGAAGACGGTGTGGGCGGAGTACGAGATCCCTGCCGCACGGACCGGCAGGCTCTGACGCCGCGGGGCCGGCAGGGCTGTCAGTGGCCGGGACTAGCGTGTGGTGCATGGGAGCGAAGACAGCACTACTGGCGTACGCGGACGGAGACGTGGTCCCGGCGCTGAAGGCGGCCGGCGAGCCGCAGGCGGAGCGGACGGCGGAGTTGGTCGCCCGGCTGTTCCCGGGCCGCAGGACGGAGTTGACGCAGGGCGGCGTTCTGGGCGAATCGACGTATCCGCCGGAGGGCATCACGTACGCGGCCGGTTTCCCGGGCGTGGACCTGGTCTGCGACCGGCGCCTGATGTTCGACCGCCCGTCGGAGCTTCCGGCTCACCTTCTGGAGGCGGCCGCGGGCCGTCGCGTGATCGCGCACGCGATGCACAGCGTCTCGGACTGGCTCGCTTTCGCGGTCTGGGAGGAGGGCCGCCTCCGCCGCTCCCTGAGCCTCTCGCCGGACGGCGGCATCGCGGAGAACATCGGCGACCCGTTCCCCTTCGAGGCGCCCTACTGGGCGGGCGAGCGGCCCGTGGAAACCGACCCGGAATGGGACGAGGAGCCGTACCCATTGCCGTTCCACCCCCTGGAACTGGGCAACGAAGCCCTCCGCGCGCTCTTCGGATTCCCCCTGGAGGGCCGCCCGTCACCCGAGGGCGTCGACCCGGACGAGATCCCCCTGCTCGGCTTCGGCCTCACGGACCGGGGACCGTCCGGGCGAGCCCACTGACCGGGCAACGCTCGAAGAGGCGCCCTCGGCGCTTCGACTCAGCAGCTGACGCGGCCCCGGCGCAGCGCGTGGCCGCCGTCGTTGGCGTCGTCGGACCAGTAGACGGGCTTGGACCCGGCGACGCACTCGTCGGCACCGGCAAGGGCGAAGCCCTCGTTGTTGTAGTTGGGCATGCCGGTCGGGCGGTTGTACGCGGCGACGGTGGTGAAGGCGCCGGTCGTGTCGACCTTCAGGGTGGTGTGCCGGCCGTCGCAGGTGTCGTCGCAGACCGCCCACAGGCGCGATGCCTGCGGCTCCCACTGGAGTTCCATCACGCCGGGCATGCCGCTGCTGAAGGAGGCGACGCGGGTGTACGAGCCGGAGTCGGCCAGGACGTAGCCGTGGACCATGCCGGTGCCCTCGACGCCGACGAAGAACACCCCGCCGCTGTGGGCGCCGTAGCGGGAGGGGTCGTACGCGGACCCGGTTGAGGCGTCCTTGAAGCCGGCGCCGGTCAGCGAGGCGTCCGGGACCCAGGTGATCGCTTCGAGGCCGAGGTTGGAGCCGGTCGAGGGCAGGTCGGAGGTGAGGTTCCATTCCTTGGCGGCGGTCAGCGAGGAGCCCGATCCGCCGACGTCGTACTTGAGTACCGACAGGCGGCTGGTGCCGGAGGCGTCCCCGTTGCGCTCGCTGGCGACGAAGACCCCGCCGCCGGTCGCGGTGACCCCCTCACTGTCGGGGGAGCCGGAACCGCCGGGGAAGCGCAGCGTCCTACCGGAGGACCAGCCGTTCGCGATGTCCGGCTTCCAGCCCCCGGAGCCGTCCCGCACCAGGCGCCACAGCTTGCCGCTGTTCTGCGCCGCCCACAGCACATCGCCCTCCTGGTACAGGCCGCTGAGGTCCTCGCCGAACACGTTGGAGCCGTCCGCGGTGGCCACGTCGCCGCTCCCGGGCCATGCCACGGGCGTCGTGGAGCCCCCGCCCCCACACGCGTTCGGACCGTCGAGGGTCACCGAGCCCGCCTGCTCGAAGGTGCCGGTGCCGTCGGGGCAGCGCGACCAGGACGGGCCCGAGTGCTTGCTCCAGGAAAAGCCGTCGACCTGTGTCTTGCCGTCCGCGAGATACAGCCGCGCCTCGTCGTCGGAGCCCAGCCCAAACGCGCCGCTGACATCGAAGGCCCGGAACCCGCCGGGTGCCAGCGTGGTCCCGGAAGCGATCTTGTACGCGTGGTCCTTGTCGTCGTCCCTGAGCACCCATCCCGAGACGTCGACCGCGGCGCCGCCCTTGTTGTACAGCTCGATGGAGTCGCTGACGCCGCCGTTGGTCACCACCTCGTTGATGCGCACGTCGTCCGCCCCGGCCGCGTGCGCCGCCGGCGCACCGGTCAGCCCGCAGGCGGCCAGCAGGGGCGCGGCAACGAGAATGCGGGCAAGAGCACGGGGCCGCCGACGGGCAGTCGATGCAGTCACGGAATCCATCCTGAGATCGTCACGGACAAGCCGGCCCGACGCTCCCGCCCCGGACCGAACGGGGCGCCGTTCCCCAGGAAGACTTCCCACGAACGGCGCGCGAATTCTGCGCGCGGCCCGCCCGCCGCTCACCCCTCAGATCCGCAGCGCCTTCAGCAGGGCTTCGCCGAACTCGCGGGGATGCGTGGTCAGTCCGATGTGCCCACCGGGGAAGGACCGGAGTTCCGTGCCGAGCCGCTCGGCCAGCGCGGCGGTCGCACGGTGCGGCAGCTCGCCGGGTGAGTCCTGCCCGCCGGCGAGCACGAGCCGGTCCGCGGACTCCTTCAGCCGGCGGATGTCCGGGGCGTAGGACATGAAGGCGGGCACGATCCGCCCGACGAAGTACGGCAGTCCGGCCATCGTCTGTTCGGCCCGCGCCGCTGCCCGGGGCGGGACCTCGGGCTCGGCCTTCGGCTCGACGGTGTCGCCGCCCTTCGCCAGGCCCGCGGCGAACACGGCCATCGCCGGCATGAGCCCTTCGGCATGGAAGGTTTCCCGCACCCGCGCGAGGAGAGCGCGGTGTTCGGCCGCGTCCGGCAGCACCTCCACCACGGGCGGCTCGTGCACCACGACGCGTGTCAGGCGTTCGGGACGCGCGGTGAGGAGATGCAGCGCGGCAATGGCGCCCGAACTGGCGCCGAACACGCGGGCGGGCTCACCGGGCGACACGAGTTCCAGCATCCGGAACGCGTCGTCGGCGTGCTCGGCCACGTGCTGCGCGGCTTCGGGGTCGTCCAGCGTGCTGCGCGCCATGCCACGTGGGTCGTAGGTCACGACCGTGTACGCGGCGGCCAGGTCGTCGGCGACGCCGTCGAAGGAGGCCGCGCCCCCGGTCCCACCGGGAATCAGCAGCAGGACCGGCCCCTGGCCGCGCACTTCGTAGTGCAGGTTCGCGCCGCTCACCCGCAGGCTGCCGACGGTCGGATCACTCATGAGGAGTCTCCTTGACGGGACGGGACGGGATGGGATGGGACGGGACAGGGCCGGGGCCGGGCCGGGACTCCGGGACATGGCTGCGCAGGGCATCAAATGCCCGGCACGGCCCTGAAACCTAGGACCTCTAGGTTTAACCTAGGACCCCTAGGAAAGCAACGGCGAAGTCTCCGCGCCCGATGCCGCTTCCGCTGGGTTCGGCTACAAGACTGTCGCCTTCGACAAACCCGGCGGCAACGTTCTGGGCAAGACCGTCAGCCGGCCATGGTTCCGCCAGACGGGGAAGAAGGTCAGAGACTGGGGGACCGCCACCTCCAACTTCAACGGCACCGCTTCCACCAAGACCTGGACGTCCCTGGACCAGGGTGCAGGCAAGAAGTGGCGCACGACGTCGACCTCCTTCAAGCAGGACCTTGTCGCCGGCCGAGTCATCGAAAGCGACGACTTCGGTGACGATTCGACGGCGGCGGACGACCAGTGCACCCGCACCACCTTCGCGGAGGACCCGACGGCAACGATCCTCAGTCTCCCGACACGGGTCGAGACCGTCGCGAAGTCCTGCAGCGCGCCCGTGGACCGTTCCAAGGATGTACTGACCGATGTCCGCTCGGCCTACGACAAGGCCGACTACGGTGTGGCGCCCAAAAGGGGCGACGCAACAGCCACGGCAGCGCTGAAGAGCCACGACGGCACGAAGGCGACGTACCTCGAAGCCGGAGCCACATTCGACGTCTACGGCCGCCAGCTGACCGCGACCGACCTGACCGCCAACGTGACGGTCATCGGCGACGAAGCCCCTGTCCGCACCGCACGTAGCGACGGCCGCATCACCACGACCGCCTACACCCCCACGACCGGCTTCGCCGCGCAGACGAAGGTGACCACGCCGCCTGCCAAGGCGTCCGACGCAACGACGGCCCAGGTCACCACCACGGACATCGATCCGGCACGGGGAGCCGTTGCCAAGCAGACCGACACGAACAACAACGTCACCGAGTACGCGCACGACGCACTGGGACGCACCACCAAGATCTGGGCTGCTGATCGCCGCAACACGCAGACTCCCACCCAGGAGTACGTCTACACGATCGTTGAGAACAAGCCGGTTGTGATCGCGACGAAGTCGCTCAACAACACCGGTGGACAGATCACGTCCTACCAATTGCTCGACGGATTCCTGAGAGAGCGCCGGACCCAGGCCCCCGGGCCCGACGGCGGCAACACCACGGAACTGCGCCAGCTGCACAGCCGTTCCGCTGACGCCGCCTACGACAGCACCACCTACCACTACACACCGCGCAACGAACTGGACAAGGTCACCGACCCCGCCGGAAACCACTGGACGTACGCATACGACCAGCCCGGCCGGCAGATCTCAACGACCGACCCCGACCAGGGCACCACGGACACCACCTACGACGACCGCGGCCAGGTATTCACGCCTACTACGTGCTAGCGGGTGCTACGCCGGTACTCGTCCATAATTCCACATGTACTCGATACGGTGGCGCTCTTGCGGCCGCTGAGGCAGCAAATCCATTGATCGAGAGTCTCCGCGCTACGGGTAAGTTGCCCAACAATTATGTGACCAAGGAAGCGGCCGGCGCCTTTGGCTGGAAAGCTGGAAAGGAGCTTGGGAACCACCTGCCCGGCGCTCAAATCGTTGGAAACATCTACGAAAACTCCAACGGGCGGCTGCCGAGTGCTGGTGGGCGGACTTGGTATGAGGCCGACGTGGGCCTGACCAACACGATGAAGCGGTCTAAGCAACCGGGGACGCGGTTGGTCTATTCGAGCGATGGGCTCGCTTACGTAACCAGCGACCACTAATAAAAGCTTTTATCAGTTGCCTAACTGGAGATGAGGGTGTATGAGGATCGAAATTGACGGCGCAGCAATCCGCTCCGAGGCGGATCTGCACGAGTTCCTTTCGAGGGCCCTTGATTTCGGCCCTTACTATGGGGCCAACCTGGATGCTTTGTGGGATCGGCTGTCGACGGACGTTGAGCGTCCCGTCGATGTAATCTGGAGGGAGGCGGATTTCAGTAGGAGAGTGCTAGGGGAATCCGAGTTCGCGAAGATTCGTGACCTTCTGCTGCGTGTGCAATCGCAGGATGAGTCCATCGGATGGCCCGACCGTTTCACGGTGACATTCGCGTAGCGGGCCGGGAGCCCTGCCGAGACGTACTTCGGTAGGGCTCCTGCTGTTTTATAACTACGTAAGTGGTCGGGCACAAAGGGGTTTGTGGGCGGCATCGATGACACTTCGATCACCGGTCTGATTCACCTAGGAGGGCGGGAATATGATCCAGAGGTCGGTCGATTCCTCTCGGCGGATCCCCTCCTCAATCTGACAAAGCCGCAATCGCTTAACGGGTACTCCTATGCGGAGAACAATGCGGTGACGTTCTCTGACCCCACGGGTCAGGCGAGCACCTGCTCGTCGAACTGTGGCGGAGAGCTTCTATTCAAGGAGTCACACGCTGCGCCCGACTTCAACACAGGAGAGACGTGGGAGGAAAAGTACCCGTGGGAAACATCTAATTATGACTACTACGCAGAAGATGGGATGTACTGGGCGATCGATCCGTCTGGCCTATATACATTCCGTCCGTGACACCGATTTGATGTAGCGGGGTGTGCCCTTGATATTATCGGGTGCACCCCGCTTGTATATTGCAGAAATATGGTGATGAAAGTGGTTGAATTGGAGAATCTTCTCCTAGTCGCGCGTCGCGTGCTGGATGGAATGAGGAAAGGGAGTGCTGCCGCTGCAAATGAAATGCGCCGCATGATTCCGGAGCTTCAGCGTGCGGCAGACTCGGGTGATTCTGAATTTCAGGAATTGATTGGCGGCATCGCTCTTGAATACCTTAAGGACTATGGGACTGCGTATTACTACTTGCGTGCAGCCGCTGAATCGGGCAACGCCTCGGCTCAACGCGGTCTGGCCTTTATGTTGTTCGAAGGTCTTGGTGTGCAGAAGGACAAGCGGAAGGCGGTGAAGCTTTTTGAGGCTGCCGCGGAATCGGGGGATCGGGCGGCTAAGTTCAACCTGGCTGGAGTATTGCTTCGCGGCGATGATGCAACCAGAGATGAGGAAAGGGCTGTCAGGCTTTTGCGGGAAGCGTCGGATGCCGGGATGGATGCGGCTTCGCGGCAGTTGGGAGAAATTGCGCTCGCGGAGAATGATTACTTTGAGGCTAGGAAAGTCTTGAGTTTGGCCGTTGGGCAGGGCTCGTATCGCGCGCTAATGAATTTGGGTATGATGTGTCGTGACGGAATTGGGGGTGACGTGGACCGGGTGCAGGCGTTGACTTGTTTTCTGAAGCTTTTGGATGTGGGAGACGGGGATGGTCTTCACGAGGCACATGCGATGGTGCCAGAAATGACAGATCAAGAAGTCAAGGAAGCGGCTCTAAAAGCTGGGCGGGTGAGCGAGGGTGGTGTCCTCATTGGCAACCGCAGGAAGTACAGCTACTGAGGTTGAACTCGTGATGTCGTGTCGTTGCTCAGGTGGGTCGGATGGTCAGGCCCGTCTCGGTGAGGCAGCCGTCGAGGAGGTGGCTGCGGTACTGGATGTGCCGTAGGCCGCGCCGGACGGTCTGGGCGAGGTGTTCGGGGGTGCTGAAGGCGACGTTGGAGAGCCGGCCGCGTCGCAGGAGCGACCAGATCCCTTCGACGGGGTTGAGGTCGGGGGCATAGGGCGGCAGGTAGTAGATGGTCAGCCAGTCCCGGGCCTCGGCGAACTCCCGCAGGCCGGCGGCCTTGCGCACGTTGAGGTTGTCCCAGATGAGTACGATCGGGCCGTCGAGCTGCTGGTGGGCTGCGATCAGCAGGTCCCGGTAGTCGCGCCAGGAGAAGCTCTTGCGACCGTCACGGTCGCCGTCGTCGCGACGGAGCCGGTAAATCAGCCTGGACCGATGGTCGGGTTTGTAGCAGGTCAGCGCGGCGATCGATATCCGTCTGCGAGAACGGCCTCGGACTCGCACCACCCGAGTCCGGCCGCGCCGGGACCAGGTCTTCGCCTGCGACGGCGTCATGGAGAAGCCCGCTTCGTCCTCGAAGACCAGCCAGGCTCCACGGGCCGCCGCTAGCCTTCCGCGCAGGGCCACACCTCCTTGACCCACCCGGCCACCGCATCGTCGTCTCTCTCCATGGCGCGGCGGGCCGGGACCTGGCACGACCAGCCGTTACGCACCAACAGCTTGCGTACGCCCTGGATCGTGTACGTGAGATGGAAACGACGGCCGATCACCGTCTTCACACGGCCCAGAGTCCAGCGCTGGTCCTCCCAGCCATGCGCGGCCGGCCCCTTGGCCAATTCCGCCTCAAGCTGAGCGAACTGCTTCTCGTTCAGCCTCGGCAGCGACGCTGGACCCTGCGACCGCAGGGACCGCGGACCGCCCCCGGCCCACGCATGACGCCATCGCTGGACCGAGCGCACACTGACCCGAAGATCCCTGGCAATCGCCGTACTGCCCTCGCCCCGAGCGAACCGCTCTGCTGCCCGGAGCCGTAACTCCTCGCGGGACTGCTGCCGTTCGGCGGTCAGCCCGCCCCCTTGTGGATACCGCATACCTCCGGTGATACCGCAGCCATCGGCCAGACGTCACCCCCTACGACACCACCAGTTCAATCTCAGTAACTCACTCTCCACGAAACCCGGGGCTTGGCACTTCGGCATGTGCTGGTGAACCGCCTAGCGGCTGGTCGCTCAGAAGACGTTCCCGTGTCCCACAGTTCGAATTGGCTGGCACCACCGAGTGCGAACCGTGGTTCTTCTCAGTGTTCTGGGCATTGAGGAGCGCCCGGTCTTCGCTGACGGGGTTGCGCTCACTCTCTTCGAAGACTGACCTCACCCTCGCCGTGCCGGCATTCGCGAATGCCGGCACGGCCCCTGAAACAACTTGCGAAGGAGTCTGTTCATGCCTACCTGCCTCGCCATTTGCGGGACGTCGATCACCCTCACTCCTACGGCGACTCCCTCTCAGAGGCTCAATACCGGCCTACCGCTCTGTACGAGGAAATCGTGCGGCCTGCGTGCGAACGGCTCGGCCTGACATTCCTGCGAGCGGATGAACTCGCGGGGGCAGGCCTGCCCAGGGACCAGGTGCTGCGGTTGTTCGCCGAGGCGGATGTCGTCATTGCGACTCTCGACGGGCCGGATGCGGAGCTCTCCTTCGGGCTGGGGATGCGCCACGCTCTCGGTCGGCGCACGGTTCATGTCGTGGACGGAACCAGCCACTTCGCGGGCTTTGGAACGATGCACCGTATGTCGGTGTCTTCGCTTCGCGGTGATGCCGACAGCGCTCGCCAGCAACTGATCGATGTACTGGCGGAGGAGACGCAGCGCGCAAGAGCTGCCTCCGCACTGCCGACGACGGCGGTTGCCCGGCACAGTCCGGGGGTGACAGAGGAAGACACCGGGGATGGTCCCGGACTTTTCGATCTCATTGTCGAAGCCGAGAGCCAGATGGAAGCACTTGGTAGCAACGTGGCAGACGTGGAAGCTGCCATCACCGACCTTGGTGAGGTGACTGGAGTAGTCATGGAGGACATGGCTCGTGTCAGCCATCCCGGAGCGTCGATGAGCGCCAGGATGGCTGTCTTGAACCGGTTGGCCAAGGCCATTGATGGGCCGGTAGAGGACTTGGAGGTTGCGGCCGAGCGCTTCGCGGAGCGTATGGGGGTCAGCTTCGCCGCATTCAAGGCATTCCTGGAATGGGCGTCCAGCACGCCGCGTTCCGAATGGCCGGACGACGCAGAGGAGCTGTTGGACCAGGTGGCGACAGCTGATTGGGACGTGCAGAGTACAGCTGCTTCCTTCCAGGAAGGGATGGCGCTGATCAATGCGCTGGGCGTCGCCAGCCGTAATCTGCGCAGCCCGAGCCGCCGTATCATCCAGTCCTTTCAGACCATTTTTCAGAGCACGGCCGTAGTGGCTGAGCTGCAGGCAATGGCTGCGGCCCTGAAGGAATCCTGAGCTCCAACGATCCCAAGGCCGCGTCGGGGCCGTCAGGGCGGTTTGTCCTGGCGGTCCTCGACCCCTCGTGGTCAGTTGACGTCCGGATCGTCTGCCTCTTCGAGCAGGCGCGCCGCGAGGTCATCGGCCCACTCCAGGGCCCAGGTACGAAGAGCGGTGATGGTGGCGTCATCGAGTCCGTACGCGGCGAAGGCCTCGTCGTCGGTCCACTCCGCGCCAGTGAGATTCGCCTGCAGGTCCTCGCGCTCGAAGCGGCCACGGGCGTGGCGCCGGCCGAAGTCCTCAAGATCCGCGTTGGACCAGCGGCGGGAGGCCGCGAACACGTCGATCAGATCGCGCGGCGCCCCCCGGTCGCCGAGGGCACGGACCTTCGTCCCGATCACGTCCTCCTCAGCGAGGACGGGCCCGTACCGGCTCTGCGATACCGGCCGCGAAAAGATCTCCTTGAGGATGTCGACCTCGCAATCCTGACCGGTCGCAGGGTCGGTCACCGTGAAGCGGGCGGACAACGGGGCGGTCTCAAGCGCCTGCACCTGCCAGCCCCGGGATTCCAGGCCGGCACACAGCGTGGTCGCGATCGCGGCCATGGGCGCCGGATTCTCGGTGGCGACATCGAGGTCCTGGCTCGGCCGGCTCACCAGGCGGTGTGCCCGGACGGCGTATCCGCCGGTGAGGACGAGCGGATACGGAGAGCCCAGCGCGATCACGTCCGCCAGAAGCCGAGTGTGCAGCTCCGGCATGTCCGTCACGCGGCTGTCCGGGCGCGGGACGCGAGCTGAGGGAAGGAGTCTTCCCATACGGAGCGCACGGTGCGGCCGACGAGGGTGCGGAGTACCGGCCACATCTGAAGGAGCAGATCCCGGTTGATGTACTTCGCGAGGTCGTCGCGCAGACCCTCGTGCAGGACCGTGCGGTACAGCCCCATGCGTTGGCGGGGCTTGCCCATGTCGTACGAGGTCATCCCCGACCAGGCCACATGCGACGGCAACTGCACGACCCCCCGCACCGGGCCGTGCAACTCGTCCAGCGTCTCGGGCAGACGTCGCCGGAACTTCTCCCGGTACAGGGCGAGATCCTCGGCGTCCGCGCCCGCGAGCCTGCTGGGCGTCGACGCGGGGGACTGTGGGTCGGTGGGCATGCGTCCATTATGGCGTCCGGAGAGCGGCAGTGGCCGAAAGGCTCACGGCGCCGACCCGCAATCGCGCCGAGTCCTGGCCGACCGCCGCGCGCCCCTGGCCCGCTGGGCAGCGCGCGGCAGCCCCCGCCCCTCAGATATCCCGGAAGATCTCGATCTGCGCCCCCACCGAGTTCAGCCGCTCCGCCAGCTCCTCGTAGCCCCGGTTGATCACGTACACGTTGCGCAGGACCGACGTGCCCTCCGCCGCCATCATGGCGAGCAGGACCACCACCGCCGGGCGCAGGGCCGGGGGGCACATCATTTCGGCGGCGCGCCAGCGGGTCGGGCCCTCGACCAGGACGCGGTGGGGGTCCAGGAGCTGGAGGCGGCCGCCCAGGCGGTTGAGGTCGGTGAGGTAGATGGCGCGGTTGTCGTAGACCCAGTCGTGGATCAGGGTCTGGCCGTGCGCCGAGGCCGCGATGGCCGCGAAGAACGGGACGTTGTCGATGTTGAGGCCGGGGAACGGCATCGGGTGGATCTTGTCGATCGGCGCCTCCAGTTTGGAGGGGCGGACCGTCAGGTCGACCAGGCGGGTGCGGCCGTTGTCCGCCGCGTACTCCGGGGTGCGGTCGCAGTCGACGCCCATCTCCTCCAGGACCGCCAGTTCGATCTCCAGGAACTCGATCGGCACCCGGCGGATCGTCAGCTCCGACTCCGTGACGACGGCGGCGGCCAGCAGGCTCATCGCCTCGACCGGGTCCTCGGACGGGGAGTAGTCCACGTCCACGTCGATGGAGGGCAGGCCGTGGACGGTGAGCGTCGTCGTGCCGACGCCCTCCACCCGTACGCCCAGCGCCTCCAGGAAGAAGCACAGGTCCTGGACCATGTAGTTGGAGGAGGCGTTGCGGATGACCGTGGTGCCGTCGTGACGGGCGGCGGCCAGCAGGGCGTTCTCGGTCACGGTGTCGCCGCGCTCGGTCAGCACGATGGGGCGGCCGGGCGTGACGGAGTGGTCGACCCGGGCGTGGTAGATGCCCTCGGTCGCGGCGATGTCCAGGCCGAAGCGGCGCAGCGCGATCATGTGCGGCTCGATCGTCCGCGTACCGAGGTCGCAGCCGCCCGCGTACGGCAGCTTGAACGCGTCCATGCGGTGCAGCAGCGGGCCGAGGAACATGATGATGGAGCGCGTGCGGCGGGCGGCGTCGGCGTCGATGGCGTCCATGTCGAGCCGGGCCGGCGGGACGATCTCCAGGTCGGTGCCGTCGTTGATCCAGCGGGCGCGCACGCCGATGGAGTTGAGCACTTCGAGGAGGCGGTAGACCTCCTCGATGCGGGCCACCCGGCGCAGCACCGTACGGCCCTTGTTGAGCAGTGAGGCGCAGAGCAGCGCCACGCAGGCGTTCTTACTCGTCTTGACGTCGATGGACCCGGAGAGCCGTCGTCCTCCGACCACGCGCAGATGCATGGGGCCGGCGTAGCCGAGCGACACGATTTCGCTGTCGAGTGCTTCACCGATGCGGGCGATCATCTCAAGGCTGATGTTTTGATTGCCGCGCTCGATGCGGTTCACGGCGCTCTGGCTGGTTCCGAGCGCCTCGGCAAGCTGGCTCTGTGTCCAGCCCCGGTGCTGACGGGCGTCACGGATGAGCTTGCCGATACGTACGAGGTAGTCATCTGACATGTCGGCAGGCTATCTCAGATATGAGATGGCACTCGGGTGGGGGTGTGCCGTTCGGGTGAGAGGTGGGTGTGGCGGAGTGCCGGATGGGGGCGCGGAGGCGGTTGGGGAGGTGGGCGCGGAGGAGGCGCGGAGGGGTTGGGGAGGGGGTGCCGCGAGCCGGGGCCGGCGGAAATCCTGTCGACCCCGGCCGGTGTGGCTCATAGGGTCCCGCTCCATGAAGTCCCACGGCATGAAGGTGCTCTCCGTCAACATCGGCCGTCCCCGCCCCAATCCGTGGAAGGGGCTGAGCGCGACCGGCATCGACAAGCGGCCGGTCGACGGTCCGGTCGCGGTGACGGCTCCCGGGCCCAAGGGCACCGGAGCCGTCGGGCTGGCCGGTGACCGGGCCTACGACGTGAAGCATCACGGTGGCACCGACCAGGCCGTCTACGCGTACGCGCGCGAGGATCTCGACGGCTGGGAGGGTGAATTCGGCCGGCCGCTCACGGGCGGGGTGTTCGGCGAGAACCTGACCACTCTCGGGGTGGAGGTGAACGGGGCGCTGATCGGTGAGCGGTGGCGGATCGGGCCGGACGTCGTCCTGGAGGTGTCGTGTCCGCGGATTCCGTGTGCGACGTTCCAGGGGTGGCTGGCGCGGGAGGGATGGCTCAAGCGGTTCACGCGGGCTGCCCTGCCGGGTGCGTATCTGCGCGTGATCGAACCCGGCGAGATCCGCGGCGGCGACCCGCTGGAGATCGTGCACCGGCCCGCCCATGAGGTGACCGTCGCGATGTCGTTCCGGGCGATGACCCTGGAGCCGGAACTGTTCCCGCTGCTCGCCGTCGCCGACGCGCTGCCCGAGGAGACGAAGGAGCGGCTTCGCCGACGCACCTCTCTGTAGGGCCATCCGAGTGTCCGTGCGGCGGGCGAAAGCGCAGGGGAGCGCTGGTGCCGTACCCGGATGCGCGGCGCACCAGGGCGCCCGGACATGACCCGTCAGCGGTCATGTACTAGAGTTATCTCGACATCGAGATATATGCCGAAGGCGCACAGCGGGCCGCACGCGGTAAGGGTTACCTAACTAATCCTTACCTTAGCGGATGGCCCGGTGGTCCGAGGCGGCACCACGCGGCGCCCGCCCTGGTGAGGCGCGGCGCGGAGTTACGCGCACATTGATGAAGGAGACTGTCGTGTCGGCGAACAGCTTCGACGCCCGCAGCACGCTGCGCGTGGGCGACGAGTCGTACGAGATCTTCAAGCTGGACAAGGTCGAGGGCTCCGCCCGCCTCCCTTACAGCCTGAAGGTGCTGCTGGAGAACCTGCTCCGCACGGAGGACGGCGCGAACATCACCGCCGATCACATCCGGGCCATCGGCGGCTGGGACTCCCAGGCGCAGCCCAGCCAGGAGATCCAGTTCACGCCGGCTCGTGTGATCATGCAGGACTTCACCGGTGTGCCGTGCGTGGTGGACCTCGCCACCATGCGTGAGGCCGTCAAGGAGCTGGGCGGCGACCCGGCGAAGATCAACCCGCTGGCCCCGGCCGAGCTGGTCATCGACCACTCCGTCATCGCCGACAAGTTCGGCACCAACGAGGCGTTCGCGCAGAACGTCGAGCTGGAGTACGGCCGCAACAAGGAGCGCTACCAGTTCCTGCGCTGGGGCCAGACCGCCTTCGACGAGTTCAAGGTCGTCCCCCCGGGCACCGGCATCGTCCACCAGGTCAACATCGAGCACCTGGCCCGCACGGTCATGGTCCGCAACGGCCAGGCGTACCCCGACACCCTCGTCGGCACCGACTCGCACACCACCATGGTCAACGGCCTCGGGGTGCTGGGCTGGGGCGTCGGCGGCATCGAGGCCGAGGCCGCGATGCTCGGCCAGCCGGTCTCCATGCTCATCCCGCGCGTCGTCGGCTTCAAGCTGACCGGCGAGCTGCCGGCCGGCACCACCGCCACCGACCTCGTGCTGACCATCACCGAGATGCTCCGCCAGCACGGTGTCGTCGGCAAGTTCGTGGAGTTCTACGGCGAGGGCGTCGCCGCCACCTCGCTCGCCAACCGCGCCACCATCGGCAACATGTCGCCGGAGTTCGGCTCCACCGCCGCGATCTTCCCGATCGACGACGAGACGCTGAAGTACCTGCGCCTGACCGGCCGTGACGCGCAGCAGGTCGCGCTGGTCGAGGCGTACGCCAAGGAGCAGGGCCTCTGGCTGGACCCGGCCGCCGAGCCGGACTTCTCGGAGAAGCTGGAGCTGGACCTCTCCACGGTCGTCCCCTCCATCGCCGGCCCGAAGCGCCCGCAGGACCGCATCATCCTCGCCAACGCCAAGGCGCAGTTCGCCCAGGACGTCCGCAACTACGTGGACTGCGTGGACGAGGCGGGCAAGGAGTCCTTCCCGGCCTCCGACTCCCCGGCCATCGGCGCCGCGGGCCCGACGAACCCGGTCCCCGTCACCGCCCCCGACGGCACCACGTACGAGCTGGACCACGGCGCCGTCACCGTCGCCGCGATCACCTCCTGCACCAACACCTCGAACCCGTACGTCATGGTCGCCGCGGCGCTCGTGGCGAAGAAGGCGGTCGAGAAGGGCCTGACCCGCAAGCCGTGGGTCAAGACCACCCTCGCCCCGGGCTCGAAGGTCGTCACCGACTACTTCGACAAGGCGGGCCTGACCCCGTACCTCGACAAGGTCGGCTTCAACCTCGTCGGCTACGGCTGCACCACCTGCATCGGCAACTCCGGCCCGCTGCCGGAGGAGGTCTCCAAGGCGGTCAACGAGCACGACCTGGCCGTGACCTCGGTGCTCTCCGGCAACCGCAACTTCGAGGGCCGGATCAACCCGGACGTCAAGATGAACTACCTGGCGTCCCCGCCGCTGGTCGTCGCGTACGCCCTCGCCGGTTCGATGAAGATCGACATCACCAAGGACGCCCTCGGCGTCGACCAGGACGGCAAGCCGGTCCACCTCTCCGACATCTGGCCCTCCGAGGCCGAGGTCAACGACGTCGTGGCGAACGCCATCGGCGAGGACATGTTCAACAAGTCCTACCAGGACGTCTTCGCGGGCGACGCCCAGTGGCAGGCGCTGTCGATCCCGACCGGCGACACCTTCGAGTGGGACTCCGAGTCCACCTACGTGCGCAAGCCCCCGTACTTCGAGGGCATGACCATGGAGACCTCGCCGGTCGAGGACATCACCGGCGCCCGGGTCCTGGCCAAGCTGGGCGACTCGGTCACCACCGACCACATCTCCCCGGCCGGTGCGATCAAGGCCGACACCCCGGCCGGCAAGTACCTCACGGAGCACGGCATCGAGCGCCGCGACTTCAACTCCTACGGCTCGCGCCGTGGTAACCACGAGGTCATGATCCGCGGCACGTTCGCCAACATCCGCCTGCGCAACCAGATCGCGCCGGGCACCGAGGGCGGCTACACCCGCGACTTCACCCAGGCCGACGGCCCCGTGTCGTTCATCTACGACGCCTCGCAGAACTACCAGGCCGCCGGCACCCCGCTGGTCATCCTGGCCGGCAAGGAGTACGGCTCCGGCTCGTCCCGCGACTGGGCGGCCAAGGGCACCGCGCTCCTCGGCGTCAAGGCCGTCATCGCCGAGTCCTACGAGCGCATCCACCGCTCGAACCTCATCGGCATGGGCGTCCTGCCGCTCCAGTTCCCGGAGGGCCAGACCGCCGAGAGCCTCGGCCTCACCGGCGAGGAGACCTTCTCCTTCACCGGCGTGACCGAGCTGAACGACGGCACGACCCCCCGCACGGTCAAGGTCACCACCGACACCGGCGTGGAGTTCGACGGCGTCGTCCGCATCGACACCCCCGGCGAGGCGGACTACTACCGCAACGGCGGCATCCTGCATTACGTGCTCCGCAGCCTGATCCGCAAGTAGGGATCAGCGGCAGTACGACGAGAGGGCCGCATCCCCGGCGACGGGGGTGCGGCCCTCTCTCATGCTCCGGGAAGAGCTGCCGTGCGGATCAGAACAGGAACTTGTAGCTGTTCCAGCCGCTCGTGCCGATCTTCTTCTTGGCCTTGTACGGGGCCGCGGCGTTGCCGGTGCCGCTGTACAGGTACAGCTCGCCGCCCTTGCGGGCGATGAGGTCGGTGCGGCCGTCCAGGTCGACGTCACCCGTGGAGATGAGGCGGTCGTACTGGTTCCAGCCGCTGCCGATCTGGGTGCGCTTGGCGAACGGCGCCTTCTGGTTGCCGGTGCCCTTGTACAGCCACAGGACGCCGGACTTGTCGCGGGCGACGACGTCGTTCTTGCCGTCGCCGTTCAGGTCGCCGTTGCCGGCGATCTCGCTGTAGATGTTCCAGCCGTAGCCGGCCTTGATGCGCTTGGTGACCGTGCCGTCGCCGTAGCCGAGGTAGACGTAGAGGTCGCCCTTGGTGTCCACGGCGAGGATGTCGCCCGCTGCCGCTCCGCCGATCTGGCCGGGGGAGACGATCTTGTTGTAGGTGTTCCAGCCGTAGCCGATCTTGACCGACGACGAGTCGAACTTCAGGTAGCCCATGTCCCCGTTGGTCTCACGGAACCAGAGACCATCGCTCTTGCCGTCGACCTGGTTGTCGACCTGCATCATGGCGCTGACGCCGACCCAGCCCGAACCCGAGACCTCGCGGGCGCTCAGGCCGCCCTTGCCGTCCGGCGAGTAGGAGTAGGCCGTGCCCGCGGAGTTCACGCCGTACAGCGCGAACGACGGGGTGGCGGCGGCGGCCGAGACAGCTGCCGCCGGCTGGTCCGCCGCCGCGCCGAGCGACGGCTGCGGGGCGTCCGCGGCCACCGCGGAGGTGCCGGTGGCGACGAGGGCGGCGGTGAGCGCCGCGGCTGCCGCGCGAGCGGCTGTGCGTGTGTAGTGCCGGCCAGTGGTTTTGGCCACAAGTACTCCATGGATCGTGAAGTGGGACGTGGCCCGCCGCACGGCGGCGGGCCACCGATTCAGCCGAATCGTGTCACGATTTCGGGCGCGAAACCTTCACGTTTCGTCATGAGTCTGTAACCGCGTGGTTGTCGCCGCGATCAGAAGAAGAGGTTGTACGTGTTCCAGCCGGAAGTCCCGATGATGGCCTTGGGCTTGTACGGGGCCGCTGCCTTGCCGGTGCCCGCGTACAGGTACAGCTCGCCCTTGGCGTTGCGGGCGACCAGGTCCGTGATGCCGTCCATGGTGAGGTCGCCGGCGGCGAAGATGGTGTTGTACTGGTTCCAGCCGCTGCCGATCTTGGTGCGCTTGGCGTACGGGTCGTGCTGGTTGCCGGTGCCCTTGTACAGCCACAGGACGCCGGACTTGTCGCGGGCGACGAGGTCGTTCTTGCCGTCGCCGTCCAGGTCGCCGTTGCCGGCGATCGCGGTGTAGATGTCCCAGCCGTAGCCGACCTTCAGGCGCTTGGTGACCGTGCCGTCGCCGTAGCCCAGGTAGAGGTAGAGGTCGCCCTTGGTGTCGCGGGCGAGCAGGTCGCCGCCCTCGGCGCCGCCGAACTGACCGACCGAGACCAGGGTGTTGTAGATGTCCCAGCCGTAACCGATCTTCTTCGCGGCGGAGTTGCCCTCGTAGTAGTAGATGTTGCCCGAGGTGCCGAGCTGCCAGCGGCCGTCCGCGATGTTGTCCGCGTTGTTGTCCACCTGGCCGACGAACTTGAGGTTCGTCCAGCCGGTGTCGATCTTGACGCGCGACGAGAGGGTGCCGTCACCCTGCGGCGCGTACGTGTAGGCGGTGCCGGAGCTGTCGACGCCCGAGAGGGCGAACAGCGGCGCGTCGCCCGGCTCGGCGGCAACGGCGGCGGACGCGCCGGCGGCGACCAGAGCGGCGGTTATCGCGGCGGCGGTGAGACGGGTGGCGGCCCGCCCGGTCCGACGGCCAGAGATCTTGGCCACGTGTGTTCTCCATGGATGGTGGGACGAGGCGTGACGAGCCGCGGGATACGGGGACACGCCACGGAATTGAGGGTGATCCTTTCACGAGTCCCTCACGTGTCCAAGGGTTTGGCGAAATGACGCCAACGCTACATCTTCGCCCCGGTATGCGGACGTTGCCGCGGCCCCGGACCCCCGCGTTCGTACCGAAGTGCGTACCCGCGCGTGGGCGGGGCAGATGGTCGGTAGCTTCCGAAAACCCGTCGGACAGCGGAAGAAGAGGAGTTGTCGTGTCATTTCTGTGGGCCATCATCGCGGGACTCGTCATCGGCCTGCTGGCCAAGCTCGTCGTCCCCGGCCGCCAGCCCATCCCCCTCTGGCTGACGATCCTCCTCGGCATCGTCGGTGCCCTCGTCGGCAACGCCCTCGCCAGCGCCTTCGGCGTACGTGACACCGCGGGTATCGACTGGATCAGGCACATCTTCCAGATCGGTGTCGCCGCCGTCCTCATCGCCCTCGTCAGCCCCGCGTGGGTGCGACGGCGCGGCTGAGCGGCCGTACGACGACGCCCTGCCCGCCGCGGACCGCGGCCGGCAGGGCGTCGTCGTGCCCGCTTCCCTCCGGGGTCAGGACCGGTGGGAGGCGATCAGCCCCTGATACCAGCGGTAGCTGTCCTTCGGGGTGCGTTCCTGGGTGTCGTAGTCGACCCGGATGATCCCGAACCGCTTCGCGTACCCGAGCGCCCACTCGAAGTTGTCCAGCAGCGACCACACGTAGTAGCCCCGCACATCGACACCCGCGTCCATCGCCGCCCGCAGCGCCGTCAGATGCGTACGCAGGTACTCGACGCGGTCCGCGTCGCGCACCGCCCCGTCCGGCTCCACGGTGTCGTACTCCGCCGAGCCGTTCTCCGTGATGTGCACCGGAGGCAGCGCGTCCCCGTAGGTCTCCTTCAGCGCCGTCAGCAGATCGGTGAAGGACTCCGGGACGACCGGCCAGCCCATCGCCGTCGTGCGCACGTCCGGGTACGAGGTCTCGCGCAGCCGGTTGTCCGTCGCGACCCGCAGCGCCGGGTCGGGCTCGCGGTGCGGGGCGTCGGCGACCACGATCGGGCGGTAGTAGTTGATGCCGAGGAAGTCCAGCGGCTGGGATATCAGCTCCAGATCGCCCTCGCGCCGGAAGTCCTGCCCGGTGATCAGCTCGCCCCAGGTCTCCTCGTCGCTCGCCGGGTAGCGGCCGGCCAGGATCGGCTCGGTCCACACCAGGTTGTGCTGGGTGTCCGCGCGGAGGACCGCGGCCAGGTCGGCGTCCGAGCCGGTGGCCGGGACGTTGCGGTCCAGGTTGAGGGTGATGCCCGCCTCCCGGACACCCGCCGCCCGCAGCTCCTTCATCGCCAGGCCGTGGCCGACGAGCAGGTGGTGCGCGGCGGCCAGTGCGCCGCGCCCCTCCTTCGCGCCCGGTGCGTGCCGGCCCACCGAGTAGCCGAGGAACGCGCTGCACCACGGCTCGTTCAGGGTGATCCAGCGCGGCACCCGGTCGCCCAGGTGCTCCGCCATGATCGCCGTGTACTCGCCGAACCGCTCGGCCGTCTCCCGTACCCGCCAGCCGCCCCGGTCCTCCAGTGCCTGCGGCAGGTCCCAGTGGTAGAGGGTGGCGGCCGGCTCGATGCCCGCTTCGAGGAGTTCGTCGACGAGCCGGGAGTAGAAGTCGAGACCCTTGGGGTTCACCGCGCCGGAGCCGTCCGGCTGGACACGGGACCAGGCGATCGAGAAGCGGTACGAGCCGACGCCCAGCTCGCGCAGGAGTGCCACGTCCTCCCGGTAGCGGTGGTAGTGGTCGCAGGCGACGTCGCCCGTGTCACCGCCGTCCGTCTTCCCGGGGGTGTGGCTGTAGGTGTCCCAGATCGACGGGCCGCGGCCGTCCTCCTGCGCGGCACCCTCGATCTGGTAGGAGGCCGTGGCCGCGCCGAAGACGAAGCCGGGCGGAAACACGGGGAAGTCAGTCATGGAAACCCTTACTTGACCGAGCCGCCGGTGATTCCGGCGGCGATGTACTTCTGGGAGAGCACGAGCAGGACCGCGGCGGGGATCGCGGACAGCACGGACGCGGCCATCACCGAACCCCAGTCGCCGACGTGGGCGCCGATGTACTGGTAGATGCCCAGGGTGATCGGCTTGACGTCGTCCGTGGTGTTCAGGGTCAGCGCGAACATGAAGTCGCTCCAGGCGTACAGGAACGAGAACAGCCCCGCCGTGATCAGGGAGTTGCGGCTCATCGGGAGCACGACCCGCACGAACGTACGGAAGCGCCCGGCGCCGTCGACCTCGGCGGCCTCGATGACCTCGCGCGGGATGGCGACCATGAACGACCGCATCAGCACGATCGCGAAGGGGATGCCGAGGGAGGCGTCCGCCAGCATCAGACCGGCGTACGAGTTGACCAGGCCGAGGTCCACGTACGCGCTGTACAGCGCGTTGGCGATGACGATGCCCGGCACCATCTGGGTGATGAGCGTGCCGAAGACGATGGTCCTGGTGCCGCGCAGCTTGAACTGGGCCAGCCCGTAGGCGGCGGGCGCCGAGATCGCCAGACAGATGGCCACCGCGCCGAGCGCCACGGCCAGCGAGGTCAGCAGGTTGCCGCCCTGGTCGCTGAGGGCCGAGCGGAAGCCGGACAGGTCCAGGCCGTGCGGGACGGGGCTGACCTCCAGCAGCCCGGACTCGGGCTGGAGCGCGGTGTTCACCATCCAGTACAGCGGGAACAGCATCACGCACAGCACCAGGATGCCGAAGACCATGGCGCCCCAGCGCCGCTTCGGCCGGCCGGTGGGACGGGTGGGGGCGGCGGGGGTACGCACAGTGCTCGCCATGCCGGTCACTTCCCCTCGTTGCGGTTGGCCCGCAGGTAGAACACCGCGAAGACGGCGGAGATCAGGATCAGGATGTTGCCGACCACGGCACCGGCCCCGAAGTCCAGCTGGACGAAGGAGTTCTGGTACGTGAGGGTGCCCAGGGTCTGCGTGGAGTCGGCGGGACCGCCGTCGGTGAGCGCGAGGATCAGGTCGAGGATCTTCACCGTCGACATGAAGCCGAGCACCAGCACCACGGTGATCACCGGCCGCAGCATCGGCAGCGTGATGGAGCGGAACGTCCGCCAGGCGGATGCGCCGTCCAGCGAGGCGGCCTCGTACAGCTCCTTGGGGACCTCCTGGAGACCGCCGTAGAGGATCACCATGTTGAACGGGATGCCGATCCAGATGTTCA
Organism: Streptomyces sp. Mut1; assembly: GCF_030719295.1. NCBI lineage: Bacteria > Bacillati > Actinomycetota > Actinomycetes > Kitasatosporales > Streptomycetaceae > Streptomyces > Streptomyces castrisilvae. The sequence continues at coordinate 6,266,457 of NZ_CP120997.1, forward strand.
CCAGGATCACCGAGATCAGCGCCATGCTCGTGCTGGTCAGCCACGGGGTGTCGCCGCCGGCGCCGATCGTGCCGAGGAACGAGTTGAGGACGCCGGTGTCCTGGTCGAGGATGCGCCGCCAGACGACACCCGAGACGACCATCGGCACCAGCCACGGCAGCAGGATCAGCGACCGGAGGATGCCGTTGAGGGGGAAGCGGCGGCTGAAGAAGACGGCGAGGCCGAGGCCGATGCAGAACTGCCCGATCAGGGAGCCGATCGTGAACAGGATGGTGTGCCACAGGGCCTTGCCGAAGAGCTCGTCGTTGAAGACGTTGCTCCAGTTGTCCGTCCCGTTGAACGGGGACTCGCCCGTGAAGAACGTGGACGGCGAGTAGTCCTGGAAGCTCATCACGATGTTGCGGACGAGCGGGTACCCGAAGAAGAGCGCCATGAACACGACGGCGGGGGCGATGAAGCCCCACTGGGCGAGCCGCCTGCGGCGCCGTATGCGGGCCGGGTTCGGCGGCTTGGCCGCCTTCTTCGCGACGGGCGCGGCGCCTGCGGCCGCGGAAGCGGTGGTGGTCGACATGGTTCGGATACCTCAGTTCCCGCTCGTCGCGCGCTTCTGGGCCCGCTTGAGGGCGGTCTCGCTCGGCTCACCCGTCAGGGCGGACTGGAACGCGCTCTGGAGCGCGAGGGAGACGGACGACCACCGCGCGCCGAGCTTGGCGGTACGCGAGCGGGCCGTGGCGACCTGGTCGGCGAGGGCCGCCAGCTCCGGCGCCTTCGTGCGCCACACGGCGGCGGCCTTCTCGTTGGCCGGGACCATCCAGCTGTTGATCGCGTAGGTGATCTGCTCCTGCTCGCCGGCCATGCAGCCGATGATCTTCGCGGACATCTTCTCGCGCTCGCCGTCACCCGTGTTGGGCACGGTCAGCACGCCGCCGCCCAGCGGCCCCACCGAGTCGTCGCCCGCCTCCGGGACCGGGATCTGGGCGATGCCCCAGTTCAGGCCCTTCTTGGAGTTCAGGGTCTCGACCTGCCACGGGCCGTTGATCATCATCGCCGCGTTGCCCGCCATGAACTGGTCGTTCACATCGGCCTGGGTCCAGTTGACCGTCGACTTGGAGAGCGAGCCGTCCTTCAGCAGGCTCTTCCAGTAGTCCAGCGCCCCGGCCACCTCGGGGCTGTCGAGCTTCGTCTCGTCGCCGCCGTTGGACCACATGAACGGGGTGAACTGGAAGACGCCGTCCTCGGCGCCGCCCGCGCTGAGCGCCAGACCGTACCGCTTGCCGTGGGTCAGCTCCTTCGCCGTCTCCCGCATCTCGGCCCAGGTGGTGGGGACCTTCAGACCGGCCTTGTCGAGCGTGTCCTTGTTGTAGAACAGCGCCAGCGTGTTCACGGTGCGCGCGGCCCCGTAGTACGTCCCCTCGTACGAGCCGAAGTTCACGATCCCCTCGGGGATGTCCCGCGTCGACAGGCCGAGGTCCTTCAGCGGGATCAGCCCGCCCGCCTCGGCGAACGTCGGCATCTCGGAGGCGTCCAGCTGGAGCACGTCGGGAAGCGACTTGGACGACGCCATCCGCAGGGCTTTGGTCATCACCTGCGAGGCCGGGACGCTCTGCTGCTCGATGGTCACCCCGAGCTGCTTGCCGCACCGTGCCAGGGTCTGGGCGTCCCAGCGGTGGTAGGACTCGTCGGTCGAGGAGTTCAGGACCGTGTACACGTCCGGGTCCCGCTGCTGGCCGCAGCCGGACAGGACCACGCCGCCTATCAGCGCGGAGACGACCGTGAGCGGGACGGCGACCCCTGGGGTGAAGCGGTTCGACATTCTGCTGCCTCTTGTCGGCAAGGGCCCGGACGGCTGCGCTGCCGTCCGACCGATTTGTTTGCTGCCAGTACTAATACGGCATGTCGGCGTTCGTTTCTAGACCATCCTGGTGACACCCACGTCACATAGGGGCAACATGCCCGCTCGCAGGGGGTCCCGAGGCTCCGGTTCGGGTGGATTCATAGCCTCCCCAGGGTGAATCGAAGCGCTTCGAAAACTATTTGTTTTGTGTACGATCAAAACCAGGACCCAAAGGAACGGACCCCCCATGAAGTTCACCGACGGCTTCTGGCAGATGCGAGACGGTGTCCACGCCTCGTACGCCACCGACCTCCGCGACCTCCGCCTCGACGCCGGCCGGCTCACCGCCTACGCCGCGGTCAAGCACGTGGCCCGGCGCGGGGACACGCTGAACGCCCCCCTGATCACCGTGGAGGCGTACGCCCCCGCCGAAGGCGTCATCGGTGTCCGCGTCACCCACCTGGCGGGCAGGCGCCACCCGGGCCCCGACTTCGATCTGCCCGGCGCGACCGGCGACGCGGCGGCCGCCGTCCGGGAGCACGGCGGGGCCGCCGAGCTGACCAGCGGCCCGCTCACCCTCCGGCTGCCCGCGGCCGGCGGCTTCGGCCTGGAGTTCCTCGACGCGGACGGCCGGCTCCTGACCGCCGCCGGACGCAAGGGGACCGCCTTCGCCACGACCGGAGACGGCGGCCACCACATGCTCACCCAGCTCGCGCTGGGCGTCGGCGAGACGATCCACGGGCTCGGCGAACGGTTCACCCCGTACGTCAAGAACGGCCAGGTCGTCGACATGTGGCAGGCGGACGGCGGCACCAGCAGCGAGCAGGCGTACAAGAACGTCCCGTTCTACCTCTCCTCGCGCGGCTACGGCGTCTTCGTCAACCACCCCGGCAAGGTCTCCTTCGAGGTCGGCTCCGAAGCGGTGGGCCAGGTGCAGTTCAGCGTCGAGGACCAGAGCCTGGAGTACTTCGTCGTCGCCGGGCCCACCCCCAAGGAGGTGCTGGCCCGCTACACCGCGCTCACCGGCCGCCCGGCCCTGCCCCCCGCCTGGTCCTTCGGCCTGTGGCTGACGACCTCGTTCACCACCTCCTACGACGAGGAGACCGTCACCTCGTTCGTGGACGGCATGGCCGAGCGGGGCATCCCGCTCTCCGTCTTCCACTTCGACTGCTTCTGGATGCGCGAGTACCAGTGGTGCGACTTCGAGTGGGACCCGCGGACCTTCCCGGACCCGGCCGGCATGCTGGCCCGCCTCAAGGACAAGGGCCTCAGGATCTGCGTCTGGATCAACCCGTACATCGCGCAGAAGAGCCCCCTGTACGCGGAGGGCGCGGCGAACGGCTACTTCGTCCGCACCCCCGGCGGCGACGTCTGGCAGTGGGACATGTGGCAGGCCGGCATGGCGCTGGTGGACTTCAGCAACCCCGAGGCCACCGCCTGGTACCAGGGCAAGCTGAAGACGCTCCTGGACCAGGGGGTCGACGGCTTCAAGACCGACTTCGGCGAGCGCATCCCCACCGACGTCGTCTGGCACGACGGCTCCGACCCGGAGCGGATGCACAACTACTACGCGCACCTCTACAACAAGGCCGTCTTCGAGGTGCTGGAGAAGGAGCGCGGCCAGGGCGAGGCCGTTCTCTTCGCCCGCTCCGCCACCGCGGGCGGCCAGCAGTTCCCCGTGCACTGGGGCGGCGACTGTTGGTCCTCCTTCGGCGCGATGGCCGAGTCCCTGCGCGGCGGCCTCTCCCTCTCGCTGTCCGGGTTCGGCTTCTGGAGCCACGACATCGGCGGCTTCGAGGGCACCCCCGACCCGGCGGTCTTCAAGCGCTGGCTCGCCTTCGGCCTGCTCTCCTCGCACAGCCGGCTGCACGGCTCCTCCTCCTACCGCGTGCCGTGGGAGTTCGGTGACGAGGCGGTCGCGGTCGCCCGGCAGTTCACCGAGCTCAAGCACCGCCTCATGCCCTACCTGTACGCGGCGGCCGTCGAGGCCCACCGCACCGGCGTCCCCACCATGCGCCCGATGCTGCTGGAGTTCCCCGACGACCCGGCCGCCCGCACGGTGGACCGCCAGTACCTGCTGGGCCCGGACGTCCTGGTCGCCCCGGTCTTCAGCGAGGACGGCCACACCGAGTACTACGTCCCCGAGGGCACCTGGACCCACCTCCTGACCGGCGAGACCGTCTCCGGCCCCGCCTGGCACCGCGGCACCTACGGCTTCGACAGCCTCCCGCTGCTGGTCCGCCCCGGCGCTGTCCTGCCGCTCGGCGCGGACACCTCCCGCCCCGACGGCGACTGGACGACCGGCCTGGAGCTGCGCGTGTACGCCCCCGAGGGCATCGGCGACTTCACCCGCACGGTGACCGTCCCCGGCCTCACGGGCGCCCCCGCAGCCACGTACCAGGTGGTCCGCGAGGGCGGCACCCTCCGCGTCACCGCCGACACGGACCGGCCGTACGAGGTCGTGGTCGTCGGCGACCCGGCGGTGGACGTGGTCAAGGGCTGAACGCGGGCGCGGCCGGCGAAGGACGGGGGGCGCGGTGCGGGACCGCGCCCCCGCAGGACCTCGCAGCCGTATCCGGGCACTCCCGGGCGCGCCCGCCCCGCCCGGTCCGGGCCGGAATGCGATCGTGGAGCGGCGGGTTCCCACCTTCGACAGCACGTGAGCGGCAACGGCACCGAGAGCGGATGGCCTCATATGGGCGAGCTGATCCTGATCCGGCACGGCGAGACCGAGTGGTCCCGGGACGGACAGCACACGAGCCACACCGACCTGCCGCTGACCCCCCTCGGTGAGCGGCAGGCCCGCGCCCTGGCCCCGCTGCTCGCGGACCGCGCCATCGCGCTCACCCTGGTCAGCCCCTTGCTCCGGGCCCGGCGCACCGCCGAACTCGCCGGGCTCACCGCACCCCGCGTCACCCCCGAGCTGCGCGAGTGGGACTACGGCGGCTACGAGGGCATCACCACCGACGAGATCCACCGCACCCGCCCCGGCTGGAACCTCTGGACGGACGGCGTCGCCGCGGGCCCCGCGGCCCACCCGGGCGAAACCCCGGCGGAGGTCGGCGACCGGGCCGACCGGGTGCTGGCCCAGGTCGCCCGCGCCGCCCGGCGCGCCGGGGACGAGGACATCGCGCTCGTCGCGCACTCCCACTTCCTGCGTGTCCTGACGGCCCGCTACCTCGGCCTGACCCCGGCGGAGGGCACGCTCTTCCAGCTCGCGACGGGCGCCGTCTCCCGCCTCGGCCGGGAACACGGCCGGCCGGTCATCACCGCGTGGAACGTCACGCTGCCCGAGAGCCTCTTCCCGCCGGAGCAGCCGGAGCAGCCGGAGCAGCCGGAGCAGCCGGAGCAGCCGGAGCAGCCGGAGCAGCCGGAGCAGCCGGAGCAGCCGGAGCAGCCGGAGCAGCCGGAGCAGCCGGAGCCGCCGGAGTCCCCGGAACGCGCCTGACCGCCCCTTCGGGCAGGCCCTAGAAGTCGTCCAGCCATACGACGATCCCGGTGCGCCCGGTCAGGGCCGCCGCGGCGCCCGCCCGGATCGCGGCCGCGCAGCGGGCCCCGGTGAACGAGGCGGGGTCGTACGTCGAGGACATGCCGAGCCCCTCCCCGCGGAACGACGCCCCGGTCCAGTCGACCGCCGTCACGTTCTCGGTGGGTTCGGCGAGCTCCGCCCCCACGATCAGGAACCGCTGGGCGAGATGGCTCGGGGTCACCGTCGTCAGGGGGTCGATGAGGTCGTTGCCCGCGCTGACGACGAGATCCGGGTGCAGGTCCAGCGCCCGGGTGACCGCGGGCAGCAGGTCGGTGTCGTCGGACGCGGTCACGGTGCGCAGGTCCACGTCCGTCTCCTTCGCCCACTCCCGCACCGCCTCGGCGAGGGTCTTCGCCGGGCGGTCGGTGCCCGCGGTGAGCAGGACGACCCGGGTGCCGGGCGCGGGCCGGACCCCGGACCACGAACCGGGGCTCGGCGTGACGGTCGACTCCGGCGCGGGCGGCCGGCCGGGATCGGTGAACCCCGCGCCGGGTGTGCCGACGGCGGAGGGGACGGGGCGCCGCTGCGACCAGTCGTCACCCGAGGCGCATCCGGTGAGCAGGGCGGCGGCCACCACCAGAACGGCGGCGAGAGACGGGCGGTGCAAGGCGGACGTCCTTCGGTGCGGAGCGGCTTTTTCCACATCCTGCTCGGCCGTTCCACACGATCTCCACCGGTCCGACCGATTTCGAACGCTTGTTTTCTCATGGTTCGCTGACCGGTCGTCGGCGGTTCATCCACGACCAGCACGGTGCACGGGCAACCCCAAGGAGACCCATGTCGCACCGTGCCCGCCGCCTGCTGCTCGCCTTCGCCGCGGCGGCCTTCCTCTTCCTCGGCCTCGTCAGGCCCGCAGCCGCCCACGGCTTCACCTCCGTCGTGTACGCGCACGTCACCGCCGACGGTGACGGCCGCCTCCGCAGCGAACTGAAACTGGAGTACGACCTGCTCGTCGTCTCGGCCGCCGACGCCGGGTCCGACGACCCGCTCTTCCGGGCCGGGACCGACGCGTTCGAAGCCAAGGACGCCGGCGCTCAGGCCAAGGCCCTCGACGCGCACCGCGCGACCGTCATCGACTACGTCACCCGGCGTTTCGCGGTCACCGCGGGCGGCGCCGACTGCGAACCCGCTCCCGTCGGAGGGTTCCGGATGGGCACCGAGGAGGGCGTGCCCTACGCGCTGCTCACGCTCGACTGGACCTGCTCCGGACACGGCACCGGCGACCACGAGATCCGCAGCGGCCTCTTCCCCGACCCGGAGGGGTACGTCGAGGGAACCAAGACGATCGTCACGTACGCGGTCGACGGTCACACCGGCAGCGCCGCCCTCGACAGCGCCCACCCGGAGTTCTCTATCAGCCAGTCCTGGCCGCAGCGCTTCTGGGAGTTCTTCCGCCTGGGCGCCGAGCACCTGCTGACGGGCACCGACCACATCCTGTTCCTGCTCGCCCTCATCGCCGGATCGCTCAGACCCCGCGAAGTCGTCCTGGCGGCCACCGCGTTCACCCTCGCCCACTCGGTGACGTTCCTGCTCGCCGCGCTCGGTCTGGTCGACGTCCCCGCCGGCCTCGTGGAGCCCGTCATCGCCCTGTCCATCGCCGTGGTCGCGGGCTGGCACCTGTGGCGCCTGCGGGAGCGCGGCGAGCGGGCGGCGGTGCTCCCGGCGCCGGAGACGAGCCGGCTCGGGCTCGACCGGGCCGGGTGGACCCGGCTCGGCGTGGTGTTCTGCTTCGGCCTCGTGCACGGACTCGGCTTCGCGGGGGCCCTCGGTATCGAGGCGGCGTGGTCGTGGACGCTCCTGTGGTCCCTGCTGGTGTTCAACATCGGCATCGAGGCCGTCCAACTCGGCTTCATCGCCGTGCTGTTCCCGCTCCTGCTGCTGCTCGGCCGGCGCTCGCCGCGGGCCGGCCGGTGGGTGACCGGGGCGCTGTCCGCGGGGGTGGCCGTCATGGGCCTCGCCTGGTTCGTACAGCGCGTGACCGGATCGTAGGAACCACAGGCGGACGGTGAAGTTCAGCCTCCGCCCGGATCGCCTTCGCGTGCTGTTCATCCAGGGCCTGGAACTTGGTGCCCGTCCTTCGTGTGCGCACATCCTGCCCACCGTTTGTACACAAAAGAATCGATACTTCATGAGAACGAACCCTTCCCAGCGGGCCGGCAGGCCCGTCGGGCACCGCGTGGCCACCGGCGCCACCGCCGCCTTCCTCGGCCTGGCCGTGGCCTTCGCGGGCGGGCAGGCATCGCCCGCCGCCGCGGCCGAATCCTCCACCCTCTCCGGCATCGTCCTGGGCGTCGGCGCCAACGAGACCCAGCGCACCGTCAGCTGGTACTCCTCCGCGGACACCGCCCAGAAGGTCCAGCTCGCCCCCACCGCTCAGCTCAAGGGCGGCGATTTCCCCGCGGACTCGGCCAACTTCGACGCCCTGGGCGCCAAGAACACCGCCGGCAGCGGCTACAACCGCAGCGCCACGCTCACCGGCCTCAAGGAGAACACCGCGTACTCCTACCGCGTCGGGACCGAGGGCAACTGGTCCCCGGCGTACTCCTTCACGACCCAGGACTTCGAGGGCGACTACGACTTCCTGTTCCTCGGCGACCCGCAGATAGGTTCCTCCGGCGACTTGGCGCAGGACCAGGCCGGCTGGCAGGACACCCTGGACGTGGCCACCAAGGCCAACCCGAAGGCGGAGATCCTGGTCTCCGGCGGCGACCAGGTCGAGAGCGCCAACAACGAGGCCCAGTGGACCTCCTTCCTCGCGCCCGACCAGCTGCGCCAGTACCCCTGGGCCGCCACCATCGGCAACCACGACGTCGGCGGCAAGGCGTACGAGCAGCACTTCTCGACGCCCAACACCGACAACTCCGGCTCGCTGTACGCCAACGGCAACCCGGCGTCCGACACCTCCGGCGGCAACTACTGGTACATCTACAAGGATGTGCTGTTCATCGACCTCAACAGCAACAGCTACGACACCGCCCAGGGCGGCGGGGGCGACGAGGCGCACACCAAGTACGTCACGGACGTCATCAACGAGCACGGCTCCGAGGCCAAGTGGAAGGTGCTCGTCTACCACCACTCGATCTACTCGCCGGCCTCGCACGCCAAGGACAAGGACAACAAGGTCCGCCGCGTCGACTTCCCGACGACCTTCTCCAAGCTCGGCGTCGACATGGTCCTTCAGGGCCACGACCACAGCTACTCCCGCAGCTACCTCATCAAGAACGGCCAGAAGGCCGACCCGGACGAGCAGCCCGGCGCGGCGGACGTCTACCCCGGCCCCGGCGGCGTCCTCTACGTCACGGCCAACTCGGCCTCGGGTTCGAAGTACTACGACATCACCGCGCCCGACTCCAGCGGCACCAGCGGCGCGGGCAACGGCGCCGACCCGCTGAACCCGGACAACTACTGGTACAACTCGGTCCAGAACCAGGAGCACGTCCGCAGCTACGTCAAGGTCCAGGTGCGGAACGACAAGCTCGTCGTCGAGAACATCCGCAGCGGCACCTGCGAGGCACCCAACTCCCAGGTGTCCAAGGGCGACTGGTGCAAGAACACCACCGCCGCCCAGCCGGTCGGCTCGGTCGTCGACAAGGTGAGCGTCCACCCCTACAACGGTGACGGCCAGTCCCTCCAGGTCAACGTGCCCAAGCCGGCCCCCGGCGAGTTCGGCTGGACCATCGACGGCTACAACGGCCTGGTGGACCTCGGCACCGCCAAGGAGGAGAACGGTGACCACTTCACCGCCTCCGGCAAGATCAACCCGATCCGGGTGACGGACACCCGCCGCTCGCTCTCCCCGTGGGCGGTCTCGGCCGGCGTGAGCACCTTCAAGGACGCCGAGAAGACGTTCGCGGGCTCCTACCTCGGCTGGTCCCCGTACATCCTCGACCAGGGCGCCGGCGCCAAGGCCGGTCCTTCGGTCCCGTCCGGCTACGACGGCAAGGGCGAGGGCCTGGCCCTCTCCCGCAGCCTCGGCTCCGCGCCCCAGGGGCACGCCCGCGGTACGGCCCGGCTGGGCGCCGACCTCGACCTGAGGATCCCGGACTCCGTCCAGAAGGGCGGCTACCGCGCCACCCTCACCATCACCGCGCTGAGCAGCTGACCCTCCCCGCTCCACCGGCGTGGCAGGCTCCGGTACGCCGCAGCCTGCCACGCCGCCGTTCCGAGAGAGACCCCATGCACGCAGTGGCACCACCTCGCCGCACCGCCGCCGTCCGCACCGCCCTCCTCGTCCTGCTCGCGGCCCTGGCGTTCGGCACGTCCACCGGCCCGGCACGGGCCGCCGGCGGCGACGTCACCTGGACGGTCCGGACGGCCGCGGGCGACTACGGGGAGGACCGGTCGAGCTTCGGCTACACCGTCAACCCCGGCGGTGAGGCCGAGGACGCCCTCGTCGTGGCCAACCACGGCACGGAGCCGCTGAGCCTCGCCGTCTACGCGGCCGACGGCTTCACGACGGACAAGGGGCAGCTCGACCTCCTCACCGAGGGGAAGAAGTCCCGCGCCGTCGGAGCCTGGGTGCGGGCGGACCGCACGAGCGTGCGGATCGCCCCCGGGAAGAGCGCCGAGATCCCCTTCACCGTGAAGGTCCCGCGCGACGCGTCCCCCGGCGACTACGTGGGCGGCATCCTCACCTCGCTGAAGCAGGCGGGCGACACCGAGGGCATCACCGTCGACCGGCGCCTCGGTATCCGGATCAAGCTGCGCGTCAGCGGCGCCCTGAAGCCCGCACTCGCCGTCGAGGACGTGCACATCGACTACCGGGGGACCGCCAACCCCTTCGGCCGGGGCGGTGCCACGGTCTCCTACAGCCTCCACAACACCGGCAACGCGCTGCTCTCCGGCACCCAGAAGGTCACCCTCACCGGCCCCTTCGGGACGCTGAGCACCGAGGCCGGCACGATCCCGGCACCGCCGGAACTGCTGCCCGGCGAGCGCTGGAAGGTCACGGTCCCCGTCCACGACGTCACCCCCGCCCTCCGCCTCGCGGCCACCGTCGCCGTCACCCCGCTCCTCACCGACGCGGCGGGCTCCACCAGGGCCCTCGACCCCGTCCGGACCACGGCCCACGGCTGGGCGGTCCCCTGGACGCTCCTGCTGCTCGTGGTCCTCGTCCTGGGCGCGGCCGTCGCGGCGTTCGTACTCGTCCGCCGAGCGCGCGCCCGGCGTGCGCGGCGCGAGGAGGAGCGGGTGCGCGAGGCGGTGGAGCAGGCGCTGCGCGACAAGGCGGAACAGCACTCCTGAGTACGGCGCGCACACGCGGACGGGCCGCCCGGCATCCGGGCGGCCCGTCCTCATGGGCGGAGCGGGTGGCTCAGGAGATCAGCTCCACCTCCGCGAGCGTCGCCTCCCCGTCGAGCACCAGCCGGTAGTGCGCGTACGAGCCGGGGGACTTCACCGAGAAGGCCCTCGTCTGCTTGTCCCAGGCGAAGGTCTCGCCGGACCGCTTGTCGAGGTCCTTCCAGCTCCTGCCGTCCGCCGAGCCCTGGAGGACCCAGCCGGCCGGGGCCTTCGCCGCCGTCGCCGAGGTCAGCGTGTACTGGGCCGCCTTCGTCGCGGACGGGACCGGGAGCTCGACGGTGGAGACTGTGGCGGTGGTCGCCGAGGTGTTGTCGAACAGCGCGCCCTCTCCCTTCAGCACGTCCTTCCTCGGGGACGGCACCTGGTCGTCCTGGGTGAGGGAGACCGGGGCGGCGTTCTTGCCGGTGCCCCAGGCGGACGGCTTCGGGCCCATGTCGAAGGCCAGCGTCCCGCCCTTGGCCAGCAGGTCGTGCGGCAGCGAGGTGGAGGTCCACTTCTTGCCGTTGACCTTCAGGCCCTGGACGTAGATGTTCTTCGCGCTGTTCTTCGGCGCCTCGACGACCAGCTTGCGGCCGTTCTCCAGGTGCACGGTGGCCTTGGTGAACAGCGGTGAGCCGATCGCGTACTCGCCGCTGCCCATCACCAGCGGGTAGAAGCCGAGCGAGGAGAAGAGGAACCAGGCCGACTGCTCGCCGTTGTCCTCGTCGCCGTGGTAGCCCTGGCCGATGTCACTGCCCGTGTACAGCCGGCCGAGGACCTCGCGGACCTTCTCCTGCGTCTTGTACGGCTGCGAGGCCGCGTCGTACATGTAGGTGACGTGGTGGGCGACCTGGTTGCTGTGCCCGTACTGGCCCATCCGCACGTCCCGGGCCTCCGTCATCTCGTGGATGACGCCGCCGTAGCTGCCGACGAACTCCGGGCCCGCCGTCTCCGGGGTGGCGAAGTACGTGTCCAGCTTCTTCGCGAGGCCGTCCCGGCCGCCGTAGAGGTTGGCCAGGCCCCGGCTGTCCTGCGGGGCGGTGAAGGCGTAGCCCCAGCCGTTGGTCTCCGTGTAGTCGTACCCCCAGACGCGCGGGTCGTACTGGTCGGAGGGCAGGCGCCAGTCGCCGGAGGCGTCCTTGCCCTGGAAGAAGCCGGCCTTGTCGTCGAACAGCTCCACGTAGTCGCGGGCCCGGTTCAGGAAGTACTCGGACTCGTCCTTGTAGCGCTGCTTGTGCGTCTTCTCGTAGAGCGCCCGGCCCATCTTCCCGATGCCGTAGTCGTTGAGGTAGCCCTCCAGCGACCAGGACAGGCCCTCATGGGTGGAGGTGTCGGCGTACCCGGCGAACGGGGACGTCTCCATGCCCTTGCGGCCGACGCCCGAGGAGGGCGGGACCACCGTGGCGTTCTTCAGGGCCGCGTCGTACGCCGCCTCGGCGTCGAACTCCACGCCCTTGACGTACGCGTCGGCGAACGCCACGTCCGAGGAGGTGCCGGTCATCAGGTCCGCGTACCCGGGGGAGGACCAGCGCGAGATCCAGCCGCCGTCCTTGTACTGCTGCACGAAGCCGTCGACCATCTCGCCGGCCTTCTTCGGGGTGAGCAGGGAGTAGGCCGGCCAGGTCGTCCGGTAGGTGTCCCAGAAGCCGTTGTTGACGTAGACCTTGCCGGGGACGATCTTCGCGCCGGTGTGCGTCGGGGTGTCCGAGCCGACCTGCGGGGAGAACGGGGAGGCGTAGGTGTCCTTGCCGTCGACCTGCTCGAAGCCCGAGTTCGGGTAGAGGTAGAGCCGGTACAGGCTGGAGTACAGCGTGGTGAGCTGGTCGGGGGTCGCGCCCTCGACCTCCACCTTGCCCAGCAGACCGTCCCAGGCGGCCCGCGCACGGGACTCGACCCCGGCGAAGGAGCGCGAGGCGGGGATCTCGGCGGCCAGGTTCTTCTTCGCCTGGTCGACGCTGATCAGCGAGGTCGCCAGGCGCAGGCCGACCGTGCGGTCCTTGCCCGCGTCGAAGCGCAGATACCCGGTGACGTCACTGCCGCCGCCGCCGGAGAGCTTGCCGCTCGCGGTGACGGGCGCGTCGAAGACGCCGTACACGAACAGCCGGGTCGCCCCGGTCGAGAGGCCGCTCTTCACGTCGGAGAAGCCGGTGAACGAGCTGGTGGCCGGGTCCAGGGTCAGCCCGCCGTCGTTGGAGACGTTGTCGAAGACGATGCTCGCGTCCTTGCCCGGGTACGTGAACCGCATCCGCGCCGCGTGGTCGGTCGGCGTCATCTCGGCCTTGAGGCCGTTCTCGAACGACACCCCGTAGTAGTGGGGCCTCGCCGTCTCGTTCTCGTGCCTGAACGGCAGCGCGCGTGCCTCGCGGGAGGCGTCCGGGGTGCCGGAGGCCGCCGACGGCATCAGCTGGAACGTCTGCCGGTCACCCATCCAGGGGCTCGGCTCGTGGCTCGCGCTGAACGCCTGGAGCGTGGGCAGGTTGTCCTCGTTGTTGCCCCGCGCGTAGTCGTAGAGCCAGCTGGTCGAGCCCGCGTTGGTGACCGGTGTCCAGAAGTTGAACCCGTTGGGGACGGCGGTCGCGGGGAAGTTGTTGCCGCGCGAGAAGGAGCCGCTGGAGTTGGTCCCGCGCACGGTCGAGGCGTAGTCCGAGAGATGCGCCTTGCGCTTCTCGGGCGCCCTGGGCGCGATCTTCAGGTCGTCGATCCAGCCCTGGAACTTCGCGGGGCCCTTCGGGGAGTCGTACGCGACCAGGATGCGGTCCACGGTCCTGCCCGCCGCGACGGTGCCGATCCCGGCCTCGACCTTGTTCCACTGGTTGACGTACAGCCGCTTGGCGTCGGCCTGGCCCTGCGGGGTCAGCAGGCCGCCGTTGGAGTCGGTGGCGCGCAGATCGCTCAGGTAGGTGCCGTCCGTGAACGCGAGGTCCACCGCGACGTGGGTGGCCGGGTAGGACAGGTCCGTCTCACCCATCTGGGGGTAGACCAGGTAGGAGAGCTCGGTGTCCCGGGTGACGCGCGTGTTGACGTCGAAGACCTTGTTGTACGAGTATCCGCGGCCGTCCGCCTTGTGCGTGCCCGCGTACCTGAGCGCCTTCTTCCCGGTGAAGCCCGCGCCGGCCTTCGCGGTGGGGGAGCCGGACGGGCCCCGGTCGACCTGGCTGCGCATGTCGGCGGGGGCGGGGGCGGAGGTGTCGCCGTCGGAGAACTGGACGTCGGCGAGCTGGGTGGCGTCGGTGGCGCCGTTGTTCCTGGTGATGTCCAGGCGGAAGTGCTGGTAGGCCCGGTCCGCCGTGAAGTCGTACGACTTGGTCTGGAAGCGCTCGCCGAAGGTCTGGCCGGTCCGGGTGTCCAGGTCCGTCCAGCTCTCGCCGTCCTCGGAGCCCTGGAGGGTCCAGTCCCTGGGGTCGCGCTCGTCGTGGTCGTCGGCCGAGGTCAGCGCGTAGGTCACGACCTTCACCGGCTCCGTGAGGTCGAACTCGGCCCAGGCGGAGGGCTCGAAGGCCAGCCACTTGGTGCCGGACTCGCCGTCGACCAGGTTCTCCTTCACCTCGCCGCCGGCGGTGTTCTCGTCGCTGGCGCGGACATCGGTGACCTTGTCGGTCACATTGCCCGGTATTCCGGAGGAGAAGCCGCCATCGATACCCGATGCCCGCTTCTTTCCGTCAGGGCCCTGTTCTACGGTATTGCGCCAGTCCGGCTGCTTTTCGTCCTCCTCGAAGGACGTGCTGAATGTCCGGTCACCCGCGGGCCCATGACCTTTTCCGGTCGACCCGGCCGATTGAGCGGCGGCCGCCGTGGGGGCTGTCACGACCAGGGCCAAAGAGGCCGCGATCAGCGCTGCCGTGCTGCTTTGTCTCGTACGAGAACGGTTTCGGGGGTGCATGCCGAGCCATTCCTCCCGGGGAAGTGCGTTTGGACAACGTTGTCAGAAGATACGCACGAACAAGTAGGGAGTGAAGTGGCGTGCGGTGTCAAGGGTGTTGGATCAGAGCCGGCTGCCGAATCGACCGGAATGCGGAAATCGTTACATCCGGCGGAGGGCGTGAGGTGCCGAGGTATCCGCGAGGTCTCAACTCGGGAAAGACTCCCGTGCAAACTTGCTTTCGATCTTGCTCAGTTGGCGGCAAGTGGACTATACCTGTCGGCGTCTGCACAGCCGGGTCACTGGTTGCGCGGCTGGGGGACACGGGGGCAGGACGACACGACGCCGCAGGTTGCGTCGGCTGTCCGGTCCCCCGACGCCCCCCACGGCAATGGTTAGCCTGAAATCTGTACCACCCAAGCGCAACCGACCGCGGTGGCGGGGCCCTTCGCCTGAGGCGAATACGACGGGGCGACCGGTACACACCGCCTGAGTCCTGGAGAAGGCGAGGACTTGAGCATGGGATCCACCTCCGCCCACAAGAATGAGGGCCTTGGCCGTCGCGATGTGATCAAGCGTTCTGCGGCACTCGGTCTGATCACCGTCCCGACGATGAGCTTCCTGTCCGCCTGCGCGAGCGGCGACAGCGGCAGCGACGAAACGGTCAAGAAGGGCAAGACCAGCGCGAAGAACCCGCTGGGCGTCAACGAGACGGCCGCCCTCGACGTGGTCATCTTCGACGGCGGCTTCGGCGAGCAGTACGCGATCGACGCCGAGAAGAAGTACACCGCGGCCTTCCCGAAGGCCAAGGTCAAGCACACCGCGACGCAGAAGATCCAGTCGCAGCTCCAGCCGCGCTTCAACGGCGGCACCCCGCCGGACCTGATCGACAACTCCGGCGCCGAGCAGATGGACATGGGTGTCCTCGTCGGCAAGAAGCAGCTGCTCGACCTCACCCCGCTGATGGACGCCCCGTCCATCGACGACCCGAGCAAGAAGGTCCGCGACACCCTGCGTCCGGGCGTCCTGGAGATGGGTCAGTTCGAGGGCGACCCGGTCTGGATCATGTACTACGCGTACACCGTGTACGGCGTGTGGTACTCGCAGACCGGGCTGGAGAAGCTCGACGCGGAGTACCCGGAGAACTGGGACGACATGCTCGCCCTCTGCGCGAAGGCGAAGAAGCAGGGCATCGCGGGCTGGACGTACGCCGGTAAGTACCCGTACTACCTGCCGTTCTCGCTCTACCCGTTCATCGCCAAGATCGGCGGCCGGGAGGTTCTCGACAAGATCGACAACCTGGAGCCGAACGCGTGGAAGGACCCCGCCGTCAAGGCGGCGTTCGAGGCGTACTACGAGCTGTACAAGAAGGGGTACATCCTCCAGGGCACCCCCGGTCTGACCCACATCCAGTCGCAGACCGAGTGGACGAAGGGCAAGGCGCTCTTCATCCCCAACGGTTCGTGGGTGGAGAACGAGGCGGCGCCGACCACGCCCAAGGACTTCAAGATGATGGTCGCGGCCCCCTCCGGCCTGGACTCGTCCGACAAGATGCCCTTCGGCACCATCTGGGCGTCCGGCGGCGAGCCCTTCGTCGTCCCGGCCAAGGCGAAGAACCCGCAGGGCGGCATGGAGCAGCTGCGCATCATGCTCTCCGAGGAGTCCTCGAAGAACTTCACCCAGCAGGTCAAGTCCCTGAGCGCCTTCAACGGCGGCACCGACGGGCTGACCCTCTCCACGGCCATGCAGGCCGGTGTCGACGCGCTGAAGAAGGCCGGCGACAACGTGGTGAACCCGCGCCTGCAGGACTGGTACGTCAAGCTCCAGAAGGAGCAGATCGGCACCGCCGGTCTCGGCGAGATGATGGCCGGGCGCCTGACACCCACCGAGGCCATCAAGAAGATCCAGGGCTTCGCGGACGCGGCGGCCAAGGACCAGTCCATCAAGCACTACAAGCACCAGTGAGCAACCGTCACCAGCGGCGGCACCCGCGGAAAGATCGGGGTCGGTAAACGATGCAGCACGGCAGGTACCGGTTCATTGTGGGGTTCCTGGTAGCCCCCTTGGCCTTGTACGCGGTCTTCGTCATCTGGCCGTTCATCCAGGCCATCTACTATTCCTTCACGGACTGGACCGGTCTGAGCCCGGACTTCAAGATGGTCGGCTTCGGCAACTACACCAGGATGCTGAAGGACGACATTTTCTGGAAGTCCCTCCAGCACAGCGTGATCCTGGTGCTGGTGCTGCCGCTGGTGACGTTGAGCCTCGCGCTCTTCTTCGCCTTCATGCTGAACGTCGGGGGCCGTCGGCGCAAAAACGCCGCGGTCTCCGGCGTGCGGGGCTCGGGCTTCTACAAGATCGCGTATTTCTTCCCGCAGGTCCTCTCGATCGTCATCGTCGCCCTGCTGTTCCAGTTCGCTTACAACCCGCGTTCGGGAATGCTGAATTCGGCGCTGAAGGGCATCGGCCTCGGTTCCGTGCAGCCGGACTGGCTGGGCGACCCGAGCCTGGCCCTGATCTGCGTCATGGTGGTGCTGGTCTGGTCGACGGTCGGCTTCTTCGTCGTCCTCTTCTCGGCCGGAATGGCGTCCATTCCCAAGGACTTCTACGAGGCGGCACTCCTGGACGGGGCCAGCCGGGTCACGACGTTCTTCAAGATCACCGTGCCGCTGCTCTGGGACACCATCCAGTCGGGCTGGGTCTACATGGGCATCCTGGCCCTCGGCGTCGAGGCGTTCACGGCCGTCCAGGTCATGACGGTCGGCCCCGGCGGCCCCGACTACTCGACCTCGATCCTGCCGCTGTACGTCTACCAGACCGCCTTCCGCGACGGTCAGGCCGGCTACGCGACGACCATCGGTGTCGGACTGCTTATCGTCACCATGGCGTTCGCCGCCGTCGTGATGCGGCTGGGCCGGCGCGAGCGGCTGGAGTTCTGATGCTGCGCTTCCCGGGCCACGCCGCCCGGACCCCCAGCAGGCAAGACAGCCCGGTCCCGGCGGCCGGCTCGACAGTAGTACGAGGTGAGCACACGTGAAGGCCACTGAAACCCCTCCCGTGGTCACGGTGAAGGAACCGGCCCCCGTGTCCGAGGCGCCCGCCCCGGGCGGCAAGGAGAAGGGCAGCGAGGGCAAGACCCTCAACGTCTTCTCCCACGGTGTGCTGATCATCTGGGCGATCCTGGTGGTCCTGCCGCTGCTCTGGGCGATCATGTCCTCGTTCAAGAGCGACGACTCGATCCTGTCGACCCCCTGGGCGCTGCCGGACAAGCTCCACTTCGACAACTGGTCGCGCGCCTGGAGCCAGGCGCACATGAGCGACTACTTCTTCAACACCATCATCGTGGTGGGCGGTTCGCTCATCGGCACCCTGCTGCTCGGCTCGATGGCGGCCTACGTGCTGGCCCGGTTCGACTTCCCGGGCAACCGCTTCATCTACTACCTGTTCATCGGCGGGATGAGCTTCCCGATCATCCTGGCGCTGGTCCCGCTGTTCTTCGTGATGAACAACATGGGCCTGCTGAACACGCGCCACGGACTGATCATGGTCTACATCGCGTACTCACTGCCCTTCACCGTCTTCTTCCTCACCTCCTTCTTCCGAACGCTACCGGGATCGGTGGCGGAGGCGGCGATGATCGACGGGGCCTCGCACACCCGGACGTTCTTCCAGGTGATGCTGCCGATGGCCAAGCCCGGCCTGATCAGCGTCGGCATCTTCAACTTCCTCGGCCAGTGGAACCAGTACATGCTGCCGACGGTGCTGAACACCGACCCGAAGTACCGGGTGCTCTCGCAAGGTCTGGTCGAACTGGCCAACAGCCAGGGCTACAAGGGCGACTGGTCCGGACTCTTCGCCGGACTGGTGATGGCGATGCTGCCGGTCCTCGCGGCCTACATCATCTTCCAGCGCCAGGTCGTGGCCGGGCTGACCGCGGGCGCGGTGAAGTAGGCCCCGCGCCTCTTCCCGTACCGCCTGCCCGCACCTCCTGAACGCACCACCGAACGAACCGAACCGCCCGCCGGCGTCCTCGCCGACGGGCGGTTCGTCTGTGTACGGGAGAGTTCGCCAGGTCGGAGGTGCGGCGCAGCCGCGCTCATCCGTGGCTCGGACTGCTCAAGGTCTTGACGGGGAGGACCCCAAAACGGTCAGCTTAGAGTTCACATGTTGGAGAATATGGCAGGAGTGAGTGAGTCGATGGAGACTCCGGGGTCGCAGACGTCTCTGCATCGCGCCAACCTTGAGCGGGTCGTGCGCGCCGTACGTATGGCGGGTTCGCTCACCCAGGCGGAGATCGCCAGGAGCACGGGCCTGTCCGCGGCCACCGTCTCCAATATCGTTCGTGAACTGAAGGACGGCGGCACGGTCGAGGTGACCCCCACCTCGGCGGGCGGCCGCCGGGCCCGCAGCGTCTCGCTCAGCGGCGACGCCGGCATCGTGATCGGCGTCGACTTCGGCCACACCCACCTGCGCGTCGCCGTCGGCAACCTGGCCCACCAGGTGCTCGCCGAGGAGTCCGAGCCGCTGGACGTCGACGCCTCGTCGGCCGAGGGCTTCGGACGGGCGGAACAGCTGGTCAACCGCCTGATCGAGACCACCGGGATCAGTCCCGGCAAGGTCATCGGGGTGGGGCTCGGTGTTCCCGGCCCGATCGACGTCGAGTCCGGCACGCTGGGCTCCACGTCGATCCTGCCGGGCTGGACAGGCATCAACCCCAGCGACGAGCTCGCCGCCCGTCTCGGCGTGCCGGTCTACGTGGACAACGACGCCAACCTCGGGGCGCTCGGCGAGCTGGTGTGGGGGAGCGGCCGGGGGGTCAGGGACCTCGCGTACATCAAGGTCGCCAGCGGTGTCGGCGCCGGTCTGGTGATCGACTCGCACATCTACCGGGGCCCCGGCGGAACGGCCGGCGAGATCGGCCACATCACCCTCGACGAATCGGGCCCGGTCTGCCGCTGCGGCAACCGCGGCTGCCTGGAGACCTTCACGGCCGCGCGCTACGTGCTGCCCCTGCTCCGGCCCAGCCACGGCCCCGATCTCACCATGGAGCGGGTGGTCCAGCTGGCCCGTGAGGGCGATCCGGGCTGCCGGCGGGTGATCGGCGACGTCGGGCGGCACATCGGCAGCGGCGTCGCCAACCTCTGCAACCTGCTCAACCCGAGCCGCGTGGTGCTCGGCGGCTCGCTCGCGGAGGCCGGGGAGCTGGTCCTCGGGCCCATCCGCGACTCCGTGTCCCGCTACGCCATCCCCAGCGCCGCACGGCAGCTGTCGGTGCTTCCTGGGGCCCTGGGAGGCCGGGCGGAGGTGCTGGGGGCCCTGGCACTCGTCCTGAGCGAGATGGGGGATTCAACACTTTTGGAGAGCAACCTGCCTGCGGCCACACCTGCCTTCACTTAGATAACGAATGGCACCGTTGTCATCTCGTTAAGGATTTACTCCTTGACGTCGCCCCTGCGGCCGAGTTGACTTCCAGCCACCTCGGCCGCGACGTTGCGGCCTCGTCAGGGAGGCAAACCCCCAATGAACGCAATGACGCGACGCATCGTCATCGGCACGGCCGCAGTTTCGATGGCCGTCTCCCTCGCCGCCTGCGGCAAGGCCGGCGACGACAAGAAGGACTCGGCGGACTCGGGCAGCAAGACCAAGATCGGTCTGCTCCTCCCGGAGAACAAGACCGCCCGCTACGAGACGCTGGACAAGCCGCTGTTCATCGAAGCGGTCGAGAAGAACTGCCCGGACTGCGAGGTCGTCTACAACAACGCGGCCAGCGACGTCGGCCAGCAGAAGCAGCAGTTCGAGCAGCAGATCGCCGACGGCATCAAGGTCATCGCGATCTCCTCGGTCGACGCCGAGAAGTCCGCCGCGTGGGTCGCCGACGCGCACAAGAAGGGCGTCAAGGTCGTCGCGTACGACCGCGCCATCGTCGGTGCCGACGCCTACGTCAGCCACGACAACGAGAAGATCGGCAAGCTCCAGGGCCAGGCCCTCATCGACGCCCTCGGCTCCAAGGCGTCCGGCGCCAACGTCGTCATGATCAACGGTGACGAGAAGGACCCGAACGCCGGCCTGTTCAAGAAGGGCGCCCACACGTCCCTCGACGGCAAGGTCAAGATCGCCTACGAGGCGTCCGGCGAGTGGGACCCGAAGATCGCCGGCGAGAAGATGACCGCGGCCATCTCCTCGGTGGGCAAGGGCAAGATCGACGCGGTCTACTCCGCCAACGACGGCATGGCGGGCGGCATCATCACGTCCCTGGGCAACGCCGGCATCAAGGACATCCCGGTGGGTGGCCAGGACGCCGAGCTCCCCGGTATCCAGCGGATCATCGCCGGTACGCAGACCTTCACGATCTACAAGTCGCCGAAGCAGCTCGCCCCGGCGGCCGCCCAGTTCGCCGTCAACCTGCTCCAGGGCAAGGACATCGGCGCCGAGGGCGAGACGGACGGCGTCCCCTCCACGCTGCTCGAGCCGACCGTGGTGAACAAGGACAACATCGAGTCCACCGTGATCAAGGACGGCATCTACGAGGTCTCCAAGGTCTGCGTGAAGGACATCGCCGCCAAGTGCACCGCGCTGGGCATCAAGTAGTCCCTCCGCGCGCCGGGGCCGGCCGGCCCCGGCGCGTACGGGTGTGATCCGCACCGCACGGCGGAGTCCGCCCACCCCATGACTGTCCGGCCCCGGCCGGCCCACACCCCGCTGCCGGCCGGGTGCCGGACACTCTTCCCCCAGTACTTCCCGTACGTCGACGCGGCCCCTCGTGGCGCGGCGTCTCCGCCGGTCAGGCGGCACATCCCCGCCGGTCAGGCGGCGAAGGAGATGGTTCACGTGTCACAGACGCCCGTGCTGGCGTTGCGTGGGGTCTTCAAGCGATTCGGAGCGGTCCAGGTCCTCTCCGGTGTCGATCTCGAAGTCCACGCCAGAGAAGTGGTCGCCCTGGTCGGCGACAACGGTGCAGGAAAATCCACGCTGGTCAAGACGATCGCCGGCGTGCACCCCATCGATGACGGCGTCATCGAGTGGGAGGGCGCGAAGGTGGACATCAGCCGTCCGCACGACGCCCAGAACCTCGGCGTCGCCACCGTCTACCAGGACCTCGCGCTCTGCGACAACCTGGACGTCGTCGCCAACCTCTTCCTCGGGCGCGAGATCAAGAAGGGCGGCGTCCTCGACGAGGTCGCCATGGAGAAGCGGGCGCAGGACCTCCTGTCCACGCTCTCCATCCGTATCCCCAGCGTCCGCATCCCGGTCGCCGCGCTCTCCGGCGGCCAGCGCCAGGTCGTGGCCATCGCCCGTGCCCTGGTCGGCAACCCCAAGATCGTGATCCTGGACGAGCCCACCGCGGCCCTCGGCGTCGAGCAGACCGCACAGGTCCTCGACCTGGTGGAGCGGCTGCGCGAGCAGAACCTCGGCGTCATCCTCATCAGCCACAACATGGCCGATGTGAAGGCCGTCGCCGACAAGGTCGCCGTGCTGCGACTCGGCCACAACAACGGCATCTTCCCGGTGGCGACGACCAGCCACGAAGAAATCATCGCCGCGATCACGGGCGCCACCGACAACGCCGTGACCCGCCGCAAGTCCCGCAGCGCGGAGGCATCCAAGTGAGCAACGTCAACGAGACTCCGGCCAAGGTCCCGGCCCAGGCGGACGCCACCACCGAGGCTCCCGCGGCAGCGCCCGACGCGGTCAGGGTCGTCGACCCCCGCCTGCTCATCCGTGAGCAGGGCTTCAAGGGCTACTGGACCGAGT
This sequence comes from Streptomyces sp. Mut1, assembly GCF_030719295.1. NCBI lineage: Bacteria > Bacillati > Actinomycetota > Actinomycetes > Kitasatosporales > Streptomycetaceae > Streptomyces > Streptomyces castrisilvae. The sequence continues at coordinate 6,288,711 of NZ_CP120997.1, forward strand.
TCAAGCGCAAAGTGCGCTCGGGCGAGATCGGCTCGCTGCCCGTCGTGGTGGGCCTGATCATCATCGGGATCGTCTTCCAGCTGGAGACCGGCAACTTCCTCACCTCGTACAACCTCGACCAGATCACGCTGTACGCGGCGGGCCCCGGCATCATGGCCGTGGGCATCGTCTTCGTACTGCTGCTCGGTGAGATCGACCTCGCGGTCGGTTCCGTCGCGGGTCTCGCGGGTGCGGTGTGGGCCGTGGTCGGCACGGACATACCCGACTCCCTCGCCATCGTGGTGGGCATCCTGTCCGGCACGGTCATCGGCGCCTTCCACGGCATCGTCTTCGCCAAGATCGGCGTGCCCGCGTTCGTCGTGACCCTGGCGGGCTTCCTGGGCTGGGCCGGCATGCAGACCTGGGTGATGGGCGACAAGTCCACCATCACCACCCCGCTCGGCAGCTTCGTCCGCGATCTGACCAGCTACTACTTCGAGGACATCGCCGCCGCCTACGGCCTCGCCGTGGTCGTCATCGTCGCCTTCTACCTCGCGCAGCTGCGCGACGCGAGGCGCCGCAAGGCCGCGGAGCTGCCGCACCGCCCGCAGAGCGAGATCATCCTGCGCACCGTGCTGCTCGCCGTCATGTGCCTGCTCGCCGCGTACGCGTTCAACCAGGAGCAGGGCCTCCCGCTCTCCCTGGTGATCTTCCTCGGGATCCTGGTCGTCACCGACTTCATCCTGCGCCGCACCACCTACGGCCGTCAGGTCTTCGCGGTCGGCGGTGGCGTCGAGGCGGCGCGCCGGGCCGGCATCAACGTGTCCTGGATCCGCATCTCGGTGTTCATGATCTCCGGCACGCTCGGTGCGGTCGGCGGTCTCTTCCTGGCCTCCGCGACCGGCGGCGCCGACCGCTCGCTCGGTGGCGGCAACCAGCTCATGATGTGCATCGCCGCGGCCGTCATCGGCGGTACGTCCCTGTTCGGCGGACGCGGCAAGGTCTGGTCCGCGCTGCTGGGCATCCTGGTCATCCAGTCGATCGTCCAGGGCCTCAACCAGATGAACCTGTCGTCGAACGCGATCCAGTACATGATCACCGGCGGAGTGCTCCTCATCGCCGTGATCATCGACTCGGTCTCGCGCAAGACCCAGAAGACCGCGGGCCGCGCCTGACCGCGGACCCGCGCACCACTGCCGGAGCCCGGCGCCCCTCCGCGGGGCGCCGGGCTCCGGCACGTACCGGTACGGGCAAGCAGCACTCCCCGCCCCCGGCCCGGGGGGAGGCCGTTAGACTCATCCGATCGGCATGCTCGACCAGCACAATCGCAAGGAGGCACGGTGACACAGCCGCGCGAAGCGCGTCACGCACGGGCGGTGGTGGGCGACGGATGGGATCTGCTGACCCGCATCGGCGGACCGCGTGACCTTGACCGGCTCACTTCCGAGCAGCTGGAGCAGCTCGCCGAAGAGATCCGGACCTTCCTCGTCGACGCCGTCTCCAAGACCGGCGGCCACCTCGGACCCAACCTCGGCGTGGTCGAACTGACCATCGCCCTGCACCGGGTCTTCGACTCGCCGAAGGACAAGGTCCTCTTCGACACCGGCCACCAGAGCTATGTGCACAAGCTCCTCACCGGCCGCCAGGACTTCACCAGGCTCAAGAGCAAGGGCGGCCTCTCCGGCTACCCCTCGCGCGCCGAGTCCGAGCACGACGTCATCGAGAACTCGCACGCCTCCACCGTCCTCGGCTGGGCCGACGGCCTCGCCAAGGCCAACGAGGTACGCGGCAAGGACGACCACGTCGTCGCGGTCATCGGTGACGGAGCCCTCACCGGAGGCATGGCCTGGGAGGCGCTGAACAACATCGCCGCCGCCAAGGACCGCCCCCTCGTCATCGTCGTCAACGACAACGAACGCTCCTACGCGCCCACCATCGGCGGCCTCGCCAACCACCTGGCGACCCTGCGCACCACCGACGGCTACGAGCGCTTCCTCGCCCGCGGCAAGGACCTCCTGGAGCGCACCCCCGTCGTCGGCAAGCCGCTGTACGAGACGCTGCACGGCGCGAAGAAGGGCCTCAAGGACTTCATCGCCCCGCAGGGCATGTTCGAGGACCTCGGCCTGAAGTACGTCGGCCCGATCGACGGCCACGACATCGAGGCCCTGGAGTCCGCGCTCCAGCGGGCCAAGCGCTTCGGCGGCCCCGTCATCGTGCACTGCCTCACCGAGAAGGGCCGCGGCTACACCCCCGCCCTGCTCGACGAGGCCGACCGCTTCCACGCCGTCGGCAAGATCCACCCCGACACCGGGCTGCCCGTCGCCACCTCCGGGCTCGACTGGACCTCTGTGTTCGGCGAGGAGATGGTCAAGCTCGGCCACGAGCGCGAGGACATCGTCGCGATCACCGCGGCCATGCTCCAGCCGGTCGGCCTGACCAAGTTCGAGAAGGAGTTCCCGGACCGGATCTACGACGTCGGTATCGCCGAGCAGCACGGCGCGGTCTCCGCGGCGGGCCTGGCCACCGGCGGCCTGCACCCCGTCTTCGCGGTGTACGCCACCTTCCTCAACCGGGCCTTCGACCAGGTCCTGATGGACGTCGCCCTGCACAAGTGCGGGGTCACCTTCGTCCTGGACCGGGCCGGGATCACCGGCACCGACGGCGCCTCCCACAACGGCATGTGGGACATGTCGATCCTCCAGTGCGTGCCCTCGCTCCGGATCGCCGCCCCCCGCGACGCCGACCAGGTCCGCGCCCAGCTGCGCGAGGCCGTCGAGGTGGACGACGCCCCGACCGTCGTCCGCTTCTCCAAGGGCGCGGTCGGCCCCTCGGTCAAGGCCGTCGGCACGGCAGGCGGCATGGACGTGCTCCGCGAGTCCGGCGCCGCCCGCCCGGACGTCCTGCTGGTCTCCATCGGCGCGCTCGCCCCGATGTGCCTGGAGATCGCCGGCCTGCTCGACGCCCAGGGCATCTCCACGACCGTCGTGGACCCGCGCTGGGTCAAGCCGGTGGACGAGGCCATGGCCCCGCTCGCCGCGCAGCACCGCGTCGTCGTCACCGTCGAGGACAACAGCAGGGCCGGCGGCGTCGGCTCAGCCGTCGCCCAGGCGCTGCGCGACGCGGACGTGGACGTGCCGCTGCGCGACTTCGGCATCCCGCCGGTCTTCCTCGACCACGCCTCCCGCAAGGAGGTCATGGCCGAGATCGGGCTGACCGCACCGGACATCGCCCGCCAGGTCACCGGTCTGGTCGCCAAGCTCGACGGCCGCTACGAGACGGACGCGGAGAGCCGCACGGTGGCGGAGCCCGTCCGGGACTGACCCGTACCCGAAGCTCGGCCGAACGGGCCGGTCGCACCACCCCGCGAGGGTGGTCCGACCGGCCCGTTCGCGTGAAATACCGCCGGAACAGGCGTGCCGGGAGCAGGTGGGCCCTCGGGGTCCGAATCATGGCGTGCACGACGAGTGCGTGGAGGTACGCCGGTGAGCACGCAGCAGGACCTGCCCCCCAGCGGGAACAGGCTGTTCCGGACCAAGACGGTCGAACAGTCCATCCGCGACACCGAGGAGCCGGAGCACGCCCTCAAGAAGTCCCTCTCCGCGCTCGACCTCACGGTCTTCGGAGTCGGCGTCATCATCGGCACCGGCATCTTCGTCCTCACCGGGAAGGTCGCCAAGGAGACGGCGGGCCCGGCCACCGCCATCGCCTTCGTCGTCGCCGGCGTCGTCTGCGCCCTGGCCGCCCTCTGCTACGCGGAGTTCGCCTCCACGGTGCCGGTGGCCGGCTCGGCGTACACCTTCTCCTACGCCTCGCTCGGCGAGCTGGTCGCCTGGATCATCGGCTGGGACCTGGTGCTGGAATTCGCGCTGGGCACGGCGGTGGTCGCGGTCGGCTGGTCCGGGTACGTCCGCTCGCTGCTGGACAACGCCGGCTGGCACCTGCCCGACGCGCTGTCCGGACCGGACGTGGCGGAAGGATTCGGCTTCGACATCCTCGCGTTCGTCCTGATCCTGATCCTGACCGTCATCCTGGTGCTGGGCATGAAGCTGTCCGCCCGGGTCACCACGGTGGTCGTCGCCGTGAAGATCGCCGTGGTCCTGATCGTCATCATCGCCGGCCTGTTCTTCATCGACACCGCGAACTACTCGCCGTTCATCCCCGAGGCCCAGCCGCAGCCCTCCGGATCGGGGCTCGACGCCCCGCTGGTCCAGCTGATCTTCGGCTACGCCCCGACGAACTTCGGCGTCATGGGCATCTTCACCGCCGCCTCCGTCGTCTTCTTCGCCTTCATCGGCTTCGACGTCGTGGCCACGGCCGCGGAGGAGACGAAGCTCCCGCAGCGCGACATGCCGCGCGGCATCATGGCCTCGCTGTTCATCTGCACCGCGCTCTACGTCGCCGTGTCGATCGTCGTCACCGGCATGCAGCACTACACCGAGCTGTCCGTCAGCGCCCCGCTGGCCGACGCCTTCAAGGCCGTCGGGCACCCCTTCTACGCGGGCGTCATCAGCTTCGGCGCTGCGGTCGGCCTGACCACGGTCTGCATGATCCTGCTGCTCGGCCAGACCCGGGTGTTCTTCGCGATGAGCCGCGACGGGCTGCTCCCGAGGTTCTTCTCCAAGACGCACCCGCGCTTTCGCACCCCGTACCGCCCGACCATCCTGCTCGGCGTGCTCATCGCCGTCGTCGCCGGTCTGACCAGCATCAACGAGCTGGCGACGCTGGTGAACATCGGCACCCTCTTCGCCTTCGTGGTCGTCGCGCTCGGCGTCATCGTGCTGCGCCGCACCCGCCCGGACCTGCACCGGGCCTTCCGTACCCCGTGGGTGCCGCTGATCCCCATCCTGTCGGTGGCCGCCTCGGTATGGCTGATGCTCAACCTGCCGGCCGAGACCTGGCTGCGGTTCGCGGTCTGGATGGTGATCGGCGTGATCATCTACTTCACGTACGGCCGCAAGCACAGCCGGGTGAGCCGCACCCGCGCGTGACCTCCTGCGTCACCGTGCGGGCCGTACCGTACGCGGGCCCGCGCACCGGGCCCCGTACGCCTCGACCCGGCGCCGCAGCTCGCGGTCGGCGGTGACGACGAGGCAGGGCCGCGGCGGCGACTGCGCCGCGGCCTCGGCCGCCAGTTCGGTGATCCGGTCGTCACCGCTGCCCGGCGCCGCCTCCACCCGTACCTCCGGCACCGGAGCGACGTCCCGGGCGCGCCCCTCGACCACCAGGACCAGGTCGACGGGGCCGGGCAGACCGGGCAGGCCGTCGGCGGCGTAGCGGACCAGCGCGTCCCGCAGCCGCTCGGCCGCGGCCCGCCGGTCCCGCCACCAGCCGTCCGGGACGGAGCCGACCACATTGGCGGCGTCGATGATCACCAGGGCGTGTGGGGCGGACATGCCGCAAGGGTGTCATGGGAGGCCGCCCCGGCGTACGGTGCTGAGTCCCGTGATGCGGGCCGGTAGCGGCGATTCCGCGGGTTCGAACGGTGATTCTATGATGGGTGCTCCCCGTCTTCCGGGTGCCGGTCGTGACACAAAGCCGCAGATCGGGAGCGGACCATCACGGAAGGATGACCTCACGACATGCGAGTCAGGTCGAGACGTTCCCAGGGGAGCACCTCGGGAAAGGGCGAGGGCGCCCTGTGCGACGTCGAAAGCGCCGAGGGGCCTGCCGGGACCCCGGTCGGCGGACGCTGGCTCGTGCGTGGCAAGGACGGCAGGCTCACCGCCTACGCCCGCAACGAGGACGGGGTCCTGCGCTGGACCGAGGAGCGCCCGGGAGGACCCCGCTGGCAGGGCCCCGAGTTCTTCCCGGTCGCGGACCTGAACCATCTCTCCGTCGCCCAGGGCGCGGACGGCTATGTGCACTTCGTCGGGCGGCGGTCGGTGTCCGGCGAGGAGGGCCCGCAGGTCGACCTCGTGTACGCCGTCCAGTACCAGACGGGCCGCCCGGTCACGGCGTGGCGCTCGCTGGGCAACCCGTACAAGGACGCCGAGCGGGCCGCCCGCATCGGCCCTCCGGCGGCCGGCGTCGCCTCCTCCGGCGCGGTCCACGTCTTCGTCCGCAACGCCAACGGCGGGATGATGCTGCGCCGCGAGGGCAAGAACGGCAAGTGGGAGGGGTGGAAGGACCTGCGGGGCACCCTGGGCAAGGAGACGATGGCTGTCGCGGTCGCCGGGTCCGGACGCTTCGAGCTTCTCGTCCCCGGCGCAGGCAAGGCCATGAGGTGGGCGCAGAACGAACCGGGCGGCGCCTTCGAGAAGCTTCCCAACCTGAACGTCAAGATCGCCGGCGGGGCGGTGAGCGTCCTGGAGACCGCTCCCGACCGCAACACCTACTACTGGACCGACGCCGCCGCCGGCACCCTCACCGCCAACCGCCTGGACACCCCGGCCGTCACGATCGGTGACACCCCGGCCGAGGGCCCGGTCGCCGCGCTCCGCGCCGAGCTGGACGACTACGACTGCACGGTGCTCGCCCACCGCGACCGCGACGGCCGGGTGATGCTCGCGGCCTGCGGAACGGAGAACGAGAGCGGCGGGCTCTGGTGGGCGGCGACGGGCGAACGGACCGCCACGGCCCCGGCGCTGGCGCTCGACGCGAACGGCCGCGTGGTGCTCGCGGTGATCGGGGTGCGCGGCGGTCTCTACGTGGCCCGGCAGAACGACGAACCCGGCCTGGCGCTGGGGCCGGCCCAGCGGGTGTGAGTCCCGGCGCGTCCCTGAGGGGCGGCCGTGGGACCGGAAGCGGCCGTGGAACGGGAAGCGGCCGTGGAACCGGAAGCGGCTGCGGGACCGGAAGCGGCCGTGGAACCGGGAGGGTTCCACGGCCGCTTGCCGTGATGTCCGGTCAGCCACCCGTGGCGGGCGACTTCTTGGCCGACTCGGGGATGGCGGCGTCCTCGCGGATCGACTTCCACAGCGTCTTGGCCTGCGGCTCGGCGGCCACGACCCGGTTGGGGTCGACCTTGTCGTAGGCCACGGGGAGCATGATCGTCTCCATCGTGTCCGGGTCGACCCCGTTCATCGAACGGGCGAACTGCGTGAGGGACTTGAGGGAGGCCAGGCCCTCGTCGGTGGTCAGAGACTTGGTGGCCGAGTTGGCGACCTTGTACGCGCTCGTCGGACTGCCCAGCAGGTCCTGCTTCTTGACCTCGCTGAGGAGGGCCATGAGGAACTGCTGCTGGAGCCCGATGCGGCCGAGGTCGCTGCCGTCGCCGACGCTGTAACGGGTGCGGACGAAGGCCAGGGACTCGGTGCCGTTGAGCCGCTGCGGTCCGGCGGCCAGGTCGAGTCCGGACTTCTTGTCGTGGATGTCCTCCTTGACGTCGACGGTCACACCGCCGATGGCGTCCACGAGGTCCTTGAACCCGGCGAAGTTGATCTCCAGGTAGTGGTCGATGCGCACACCGGACATCTTCTCGACCGTCTTGACCACGCAGGCCGGACCGACCTGTGAGTAGACGGAGTTGAACATCACACGGTCCTTGCCGTCGACCGTCGAGCCGTCGGCCTTGGCGCAGTCGGGCCGGGTCACCAGGGTGTCGCGCGGGATGGACACGGCGACGGCCTTGCTGCGGCCCTCGGGGATGTGCACGACCAGCGCGGTGTCCGACCGGGCCCCGCTGACCCCGACGCCGCCGCCCAGCTCCTTGTTCTCCGCGCCGGCCCGCGAGTCCGAGCCGAGGACCAGGAGGTTCTGCCCGCTGGTGGGGAGCTTCTCGGGGCGGTCCTCGCCCAGGGCCTTGTCGATGTCGACGCCCTTGATGTTCCCGTCGAGGCTGCTGTAGAGCCAGTAGGCCGTTCCGCCGGCGGCGACGACGAGCACCAGGACCGACAGCAGGACGGCCCGGCGTATGCGCTGGCCCCGTGTCCGAACGCGCTTGCGCCCGCGGCGGGGTTTCTCCGGGGAACTCCCCGGGCCGGGGGTGGTGGCGTCTTGGGTCATCCTGAGTGAGTCCTCACAACTTGTGGCCTGGTCAGGGCGCAGGTGATGGGGGTGGGACTCGGGTGGGGGGTGGAGCCGGTCCGCGTTTTCCCGGGATGAGCACTATAAGCAGTCGATCAGGTGTACGTACGAAGGCTGTGGCGCAACTGTGACAGAACGGAATTGATCATGTCTGTCCGGGTCCGGTAGATACCTGAGCGCAATGGGCTGATTTCCTGACCGGAAGCGACAGTGCATATCTTCTTGGAAGCCGGGACGTCCATCGCGCCCGGTTCCACACACGAGGGGGGTCGGGGCGCATGGCACGCAGAGGGGAGCGCCGGCCGGAGCGCGGCAGGCGGGTGCCGGGCCGTTCCGGTGCGTCGGCGAGTGGGGCGGGGGGTGTGGCGATCGTGGTCGCGACACCGGGGGACGCCCCGGCCCTGCTGGCACTTCAGGAGAGCGGCTCGCAGGTCGACATCGTCTGCGCCCAGCCGGGCACGCCCGACGAACGGGCGGCGTTCGACCGGGCCGTCGCCGACTGCGCGGCCCGCGGTGTCCGGGTGGCGGGAGAGCCCTGGGTCATCGACGCCGAGCCGGGGAAGATCACCGCGCTGGTGCTCGACGCCCTGCGTGAGCTGCGGCCGCTGCGGGTCGCCACCCTGGACCCGGACCCGGAGCACACCTCGATCGACCGGGAGGCCAACCGGCCGGTCGTCACCGAGCCGCCGCTGCGCGGCAGTGTGGCGCGCGCCACAGTCGCCGCCGCCCGCACGTACCAGCGGGAGTGCGGCTCACCGGTGTTCGTGCGGTGCCATCGCGCGGGTGCGGACCCGCGGCTGGGCGCACGGGGTGCCGCGCGTCATCCGCTGCCGCTGCGCTGGCTCGTCAGGGGCGTGGACGGCCGGCTCTCCGCCTACCTCCCGTCGGCGGCCGGGGTGCTGCGCTGGACCGAGCGGCGGGCGGGCGGGGACGAGTGGAGCGGGCCCGAGCTGCTCGAAGGGCCCGACCTGCTGCCGGGGCTCGAAGTGGTCCAGGACGCCCAGGGCTACGTGCACCTCTTCGGCCTGCGCCGCAGGAAGCGCGCGGACGGCAAGGACTACGTCGACGTGGTCCACACCACCCAGTACCAGAGCGGGCGCCCCATCGGGCCCTGGCACCCGGTGGGCAACCCGCACGGCAACGACCGGGCCAAGGGCCGTGAGGCCGGCTTCCCCGCCGCGGCCTTCGACGCCAAGGGCAACCTGCACGTCTTCGTACGGAACATCGGCCACAGCATCAGCACGCGGCGGCAGGCGCCGGACGGCCGGTGGAGCGGCTGGCAGCATCTGCGCGGCGCCACCGTGGCCGACGAGCTGGTCGCGCTGACCGCCGCCTCGGGGACGCCCGAGGTGTGGGCCAGGACCAGGGACGCGGCGGCCGCGATCCGCTGGCACCGCGAGACGCCCTCCGGCGACTGGGCGCTGGACACCACGGCCGGCGTCAGCCCCGCCCCCGGCACCCTGTCGGCGGCCCCCGAGGCGGGGACGGTGCGCTACCGCTACTCCGGGAGCAACGAGGTCTGCGTGCAGGTCCCGGGCGCCGGTGCGGTGAGCTTGGGCGGCCCGGAGGGCACCGGGGCGGTGGCCGCGGCCGCCGGGGTCGGCATCCAGGGCTGGGGCTGCACGGTGCTGGTGCGTTCCGGGGAGTCGGGGGCGTGCTGTGTCGGGGCGCACGCGGACGGGCGGCCGGAGAGCGGAGTGTGGTGGTTCGACGCCGGGGAAGCCTCGGTGGTGCCGCCGGCCGTGGCGGTGGACGGCCTGGGCCGGGCGGTCCTCGCGCTGCTGGGGGACGACGGTGTGCTGCGGCTCGCACGTCAGGAGCAGGGGGCGAGCGGTCTCGCCTTCACCCCCTGGGTCAGGGTGGGGTCCGAAACCTGACCTCTGCCCGGAAGGTGGCCGCGTGCACGTACGTGACCGCTTTTGACAGTTTCTAGTTTGACCTTGATCTTGATAGGGTCTCGTCCTGTCTTTATGTGGATCACAGGTGAAGCTCCTGTGTCCATTATGTGAACGCCCCTTGATTGCGACTTCTTGCAGGCCGATGGGGCCGCGTTACCCACGTGAGTCGTGTTGTCTGAGGGGTTATGGGGAAGCTGTCGCTGCGTGCCGTTCAGAAGCTGACATGCAAGAAGCGCGATGCCTGGTGGACCGTTCTACTGGTCGATCCGGTCGCCACGCGCATGCTGATCGGGATGGCCAAGTTCAAGTTCATCACCCCGAACCGGGTCACCTGGTCGGCGCTCTTCGTCGGCCTCGGCTCCGCGTACTTCTTCCTGAAGGGTGACACCGCCTCCCTCGTCATCGGCGCCGCCCTCTACCACCTGAGCTTCATCCTCGACTGCATCGACGGCAAACTCGCCCGCCTCAAGGGCAACGGCACCGTCTTCGGGGGCTGGCTCGACTACGTCTTCGACCGCATCCGGGTCCTCTTCTGCGCGCTCGCCCTGATGGGCGGCCAGTACCTGAGCACCCACAACGAGCTCTACCTCCTCGCCGCCCTGGCCGTCGTCTTCCTCGACATGCTCCGCTACGTCGACGCCCTCCAGATCTACAAGATGCGCATGTCCATGCGCATGAAGATCGAGAAGGTCACGATGGAGCGCAAGGCGCTGGAGGAGGAGCAGGCCCAGCGGGACGCGACAGCCGCCGCCGCGGCCGGCGCGCCCGAGCAGCCCAAGGTGGTCTTCATCGAGGACCTGCTCAGGGAGAACCCCGGCGTCGAGGCCGAGGTGCTCAAGCAGCAGAGCGGCGACGTGGTCGACCTGCACGCGCAGTTCCGCAACCGCTTCCCCTGGTACACCCGGTTCCGCCAGGCCCTGCTGCGCAGCCGCATCAGGCCGCACCTGATCAGCGGCATCGAGTTCCAGATGTTCATCTTCATCGTGGCACCGCTCATCGGCCAGATCCTGTGGACGACCGCGATATCGGCCGCGGCCCTCGGGCTCTTCGAGCTCGTGATCATGTACAAGTTCTGGCTCTCCACCCGTGACTTCACCCGGCTCATGGAGAAGCTCGCCACCGAGCCGTCCAACGCCGGTGTGATCGCCGAGCACCTGCACCGGGGACGCCACCGCAGGGGCGGGGACGCCGGCGACGACGACCAGCGGGACGCCCTCGCCCAGCAGTTCCCGCTCCCCGAGCGGGACGACGACCTCGGCTTCCAGCCGTACCCCGAGCCCTACACCCCGCACGCCTCGGACATCGAGACCCAGCAGCTGCGGGCCCTGCCCTACTGGGCGGAGAGCGAAGGGTCCGTGCGATGACTGCGCCCGCCGACCCCTCGCTGTACACCGTGACGGTGGTGGTCCCCGCCTACAACGCGAGTGCCACGCTCGGCCGGGCCCTCCAGTCCGCACTGGCCCAGACCCACCGCGCCGTCGAGGTCGTCGTCGTGGACGACGCCTCCGTCGACGGAACGCTCCAGGTGGCCCGGGAGTTCGCGGCCGGCGACGCCCGCGTCCGGATCGTCGAACGCCCGCAGAACAGCGGCGGCGTCGGCGCGCCCCGCAACAACGGCATCATGGCCGCCACCGGCCAGTACGTGATGTTCCTCGACGCCGACGACGAACTCCCCCTCAAGGCCTGCGAGACCCTGCTGGAGTCCGCGGTCGCCACCGGCGCCGACATCACCGCCGGCCGCGCGCTGCGCGTGAACCTCGCCAAGGACGAGATCACCGTCTGGCAGCCCCAGCTCTACGGCACCGAGCGCACCGTCGACGGCGGGCTGCGGGCGATGCCGGAACTCTTCGAGGACCCGATCGCCGCGGCCAAGCTCTACCGGCTGGACTTCCTGCTCGACCACGGCATCCGCTTCCCCGAAGAGCTCTTCTTCGAGGACACCTACTTCTCCACCGTCGCCTGGTACTCGGCGCGCTCCATCACCCTGCTCCCGGCCCCCGTCTACCGGTGGATCTGGGAGCGCGAGACCGACACCCCCTCCATCACCAACCGGCGCGGTGAACTGCGCAGCATCCGCGACCGGGTCCTCGTGCACCAGTACGCGGACGCCTTCCTCCTCCGCCAGGGGGAGCGCGAACTGCTCGCCCACAAAGCCGCCAAGTTCCTCTCGCACGACCTGCGCCTCTACACCCCGGAGCTGCGCGCGGGCGACGAGCAGTACCGGGCGGGCTTCGCCGGCTTCGTCGCGCCGTACCTCAGAGGGCTGCCGCCCGACGTCTACGACCTGTGCGGGCCCCTGGAACGCGTACGCGCCTTCAGCCTGATGCACAGCCGCGTCGACCTCGCGCTCACCGTCTCCGACTACACCCAGCGACGCAGCGTGCTCAGCTCCGACCTGGTGCGGCGCGACGACAAGGTCTACTGGTCCGCCTCCCTGCTCGGCCGGCCGCAGGCCGAACGGTTCCTGGACGTCACCGACCTCGACCTCACCGGCAACAGCCTCTCCGACTCCCGGCTGTTCAACCAGGCCACCCTGGTCGAGATCCGGGACAGCACCCTCCACGTCACCGGCTACATCCGCAACCAGTTCGCCAGGGTCGGGCCGAAGGACAAGCTGGAGCTGACCGCGGTACTCCGCCGCCGCAGCACCAAGGCCGACCACACCTTCGAGGTGACCGGCGTCGACGTCGACGACGAGTTCATCCGCTACCACACCATGGTCGACCTGGCCGCCACCCTCGGAGCGGCGGGCCGGGCCGGCAACTGGAACCTGTTCGTGCAGCTGCGGCACGGCAAGGAGCGGGCCACCACCACCGTGGCGATCAGCGGCCTCGACATCCGGCGCGAGCGCTACCGCGGCCCGGACGACACGTACGAGATCTACGAGACCGTCAGCGGGAACCTCGCCCTGCGCCCGGAGACCACCGAGCAGCAGACCGCCGACCACCCGCGCGGCACCCCGTGGCTGTGGTGGCAGGACGGCCCGCCCGCCGAGCCCGCGGCACCCCACCGCGAGACGTACGACGCCGCGATCGTGGCGCACTGCCACAACGACGAGTACAACCTGTACGAGTTCCTCAGCTCCCTGCTCGCGCAGCGCGAGTTCGCCGCGACCCAGGTGGTCCTCGTCGACGACGGCTCCACCGACGCCACCTCCGCGCAGCTCGCCCAGTTCGCCGCGTACCACGCCAATGTCGAGGTGATCCCGCAGATCAGGCTCGGCGCGCGCTCCAGCTTCGACAACGGCCTGCGCTACGTGCGCGCGCCCTACGTGATGTTCGCCCGCGCGCAGGACATCCTCGGCGAGAACTGCATGGGCCGGCTCGTGGCCGCCGCCCAGCGGTGCAAGGCCGACGTCGTGGTCGGCGACCAGGACAACTTCCCCGGCCCGCGCAGCTCCACCGACGCCCCCTGGCGGCGCTACTTCGGCGCGGACGCCCCCCGCATCGACCGCCTGGACGACGCCCCCTACCTGATCTTCTCCGCGGAACTGGGCGCCAAGCTGTTCCGCACCTCGCTGCTGCGCCGGCACGCCCTGCGCACCGGGCACGGCCCCGGCTTCGAGGACGCCTGGCTCGCCGTTCCGGCCCTGCTGCACGCCCGTACGGTGACGACCGCGCCCACCGCCACCTCCTTCGCCCGCGACCCGGAGCGGCGGGACTCGCTGTTCGACCTGACCTGGAACGACCCGGTCAAGACCCAGGAACTCATCCGCCTCTGCCGCCACGTCATCCGGATGACGGAACGGCTGAGCGCCCGCGGCGCCCGGCTCGCCATGCGCTTCGTGGTCCGCTCCATGCAACCGCACCTGCGCAACATCCACCGGATCATGAGCCGGACCGAGATCGCCGGGATCTTCCCCGCCCTGGTCGACATCTACCGGCCGATACCCGACGAGCTGATCCTCCAGTACGCGGGCGTGCCGATGTCACGCCTCCAGCACCACGCCGTGCGGACCGGCAACTACGAGCTGTTCTGCGACCCGTACACCAAGCCCGCCTACCGGCCGCAGCTCCTCATCGACGACGCGGGCATGCACCGCGGTCTCGAAGCCGACCGCACCGAGACCACCACCCTGCTGCGGGTCGACCGGCAGAAGGCCGTCCTGGAGACCGTCGTCCCCGACGGCGACCACCTCCACTTCGAAGGACTCCTGGTCCTCACCGGCGTCGACATCGACCGGCTCTTCAGCAACCGCCTCGAACTGGTCCTGGGCGACGGCCGCCGGGAGACCGCCCTCCCGATCGAACAGGTCTACCGCCGCGACCGCTGGCGCGCCCGCAAGGAACAGGACTGGTACGCGGGCTGGCGCGCCACCGCCCGCCCCGGCGACCTCGTCGCGCTCTCCAACCGCGACCTGAAGCCCCGGGTCCGCGTCCACGACGGCGACCGCAGCCACGACATCGCGGTCGAGGCCCGCCAGATGCTGCACCGCTTCAAGGGCGTGCACCGCCTCGGCCGGGCCCGCATCCGCCTGACCATCGCCGGCAACGAGTCCGTCACCCTGCGCCGGATCAGCGGCCCCCTCCGCAAGGCCGGCCACGCGCTGCGCCGCCTGCGCCAGGAGGCACGCGACTCCCTGCCCGGCCGCACCGGCTGGCGCACCCGGCTGCTGTACTGGCTGATGTATCCGAAGCTGCACGGCCGCGACATCTGGATCATCGGCGAGCGCGAGGACACCGCGCAGGACAACTCGTACCACCTGTTCAAGTGGATCAGGGAGAACGAGCCCAGGCGCAAGGTCTTCTACGCGATCAACGGCGACTCCCCGGACCGCGAGAAGATCGACCACCTGGGCCAGGTCATCGACCGGCTCTCCTGGAAGTACCGCGCCTACCTGCTGCACGCGACCAGGCTCATCAACGCCTACGACCTGGAGGCCTACCTCGGCTTCCCCGGCCTGTCGAAGCGGGCCTTCCTGCGCGGCTACGGCGACCTGCTGCGCTACCAGCGGGTCTTCCTCCAGCACGGCGTCGTCTACAACGACGTCGTCGGGTCCATCCACGCCCAGGTCACCAACGTCGACATGGTCCTCACCACGGGCCGCAGCGAGCGCGCCTACTACGCGGAGCACTGCGGCTACGGCTACGACCGGGTCGCCGCCACCGGACTGCCGCGCTACGACGCGCTCAAGCCGCTCGACGGCCCCCGCAAGGTCCTGGTCATGCCCACCTGGCGACGCGACATCGTGGCCCCCTCGTACAACAAGGCCGCCAAGCCCGAGATCCCGTTCGCCGCCTCCGAGTACTACCGGTTCTTCTCGGCACTGCTGCGCGACGAGCGGCTGCTCGAAGCGCTTCAGTACTACCGCGTGGAACTGGAGTTCATGCCGCACTACGAGATCCGCCCGTACCTGAAACACTTCCGCATCGACCACCCGTCCATCACGGTCTCCTCCACCGGCCGGGACGTGCAGCTCGCGATGCGCGAGTGCTCCATGCTCGTCACCGACTACTCCTCGGTGTTCTTCGACGTCGCGTACATGGGCAAGCCCATCGTCTACACGAACTTCGACGACGAGGCGTTCTACAGCAAGCACTACAAGCGGGGCTACTTCGACCTGGCCCGCGACGGCTTCGGCCCCGCCTGCGGCACCGTCGACCGCGCGGTGGACGAGATCATCGCCTCCATCGCCCGCGGCTTCGAGGTCGAGCCCGAATACCGGCGCCGCGCCGAGGAGTTCTTCGTCCTGCGCGACACCAACAACTGCCGGCGCGCCTTCGACGTCATCGACACGATGGACGCCACGGCGGGCGGCGACCCGGGCCGCATGTCCACCCCGCTCGTCATGGGGCGGCCACAGGAGCAGGAGCGTGAGAGGGCGTAAGGATGTGAGCGGGGCGGGCTCCCTTTACGGCTGAACGGCACGCAGGAATTCTCCGTCGGTTTCCGGTGTGTGCCGACGGAGAATTCCCGCGTGCCGTTCCTCAGTCCAGCGTGATGCTTCCGGCAGCCGCCGAGAAAAGCGACCCGCCGGTGCTCAGCGAGATGTAGACCTCGTACACGCCCGGAGCCGCCTTCTGTAGATCGACACCGTTGTAACCGGGGGTCGCGAAGTAGGCGAAGTCGTAGTTCCCGAAATCGCCCCGCCTGACGTGCTTGCGGATCGCCGCCGTCTTGCGTGACATTCCGAGCCGGTAGGAATGCGTGGAATCCTGGCCCTGAAGCACCAGGTAGTACTGTCCGTGCCCGCGGTCGTCAGCTTCGACGCCATGGACGAAGAGCACGCCCTCCACGTGGAGCATTCGCTCCTTCAGCCATGTAGATTCCAGCGAGAAAACAGTTTCCGCCGAGAACTGGCCGACGATGGGCCTGCGTATCAGTCGGACCCGCTTTTTGTCCCCGATGAGAACGGCCTCGTTGCCGCCGACGGGCCGCCTGATGTCGAAGGGTCGGCGGGCCACCAGAGCAGTGCGCCTGTCTATTCCCTCGGCAGGGCTCGTCACCCGGACGGAGAGGTTGTACGTGCCGACGGGGATGCCTTTCATCGAAATACCCGACGGTGACTCCGGCTCGAACCCTCCGTACGGATAGTCGCAGGAGAACCGGTCGAAATACTGGCTGTAGAGGTACTTGGCCTCTGTGGTCGCCAACGGGAATTCGAAGTGGCGGCTGCCGCTCTCCATGATGAGACTCTTCGTCGTCATGGAATGCGAGTAAGCGGATTCGCCGGGGATGAAGGCATCGCCCGACAGCACGATGTTCGCCCCGCGGATGTCCTGTTTCTTCACCACGGCCGTCAGCGCGTCCGATACCCGCAGCTCGTACAGGTAGGACTGCCGATCAACCTCATTGACCTGCTGCTTCCCGTTCTCCACGAACCCAAGGCGGGGGTCCGCCCCCTCCGTGAGGGCCGACAGCAGACCGGCGATGAGGGGCATGTTGTACCCGGACACCTCGCCGTGCTGACGCACCATCGGTGAATCGGTGCGGATGAAGTTGAAGTTCTCGCAGGCCCAGAAGAGCTGGAGATGCGGGTTGATCTCCGTCTCGTACTGCTCGTCGGCCTCGGAGGTGAACAGGTAGATGTTGTGCCCCTGGCCGCCACGCGCTCTGAGCATATCGGGAATGGCGCCGTCGAGTACGTCGATATTCTGCTGCGGCATCGATTCGCCCAGCATGTACTGGCCCGTCACCGCCCTGTCGCGCACATAGCTGCCGATCAGGAATTGAGGCACCACCGTGACAATATTCCGGTATCCGTACCGCAGGCCGTAATAGAGGGCCGCACTGCCGCCCTTCGAGACACCGAGGAGACTGACCCGGTCCCGGCCGAGACCGAGACGAGCGAGCGTGCGCTCGATCAGACCGGCGACCGACGCCTCGATAGAGAAATCCATGTTCCGGCACATGTAATAGCTGTAATGGCCGTCGAAATCGTCCCGGATCCACAGGATATTGGCGCGCAATTCCATCAGGGACTTACCGGCGAAGTGGTATCCATTGGGCGCCGCGAGGCCGGAGAAGACCACGATCAGATGCTGTGAGTCGCCCTCTGCGGGCCGGAACCGGTACTCGACGGGGAAAGGGCCAGTCGTGTCCGTCTCGGTGACCACTCGGCGTCGGTCGACGGCCGCGCGATTCGGTACGAGAGGAGGAAGTGCTGTGGTCATGAGATACGCTGCCTGCTCTTGTGTGATTCCGGACACGCCCCCCGGCGGAAGCCGTCCGAGTCTATCCGGCCACCACTCCGCCGGTCGAGCCCGAATTCATCACGAATGATTCGGGACACCCGTGCGCACTTGATAGCATCCGGAACGTCATAAGGCTGGTATCCACGGCGATTCCCCGCGCGGTACCCGGACAGAGCCTGTTCGTTGTCCGGGGGGCGAGGGAGCGGAGCATGAACGGACGACGGGCCGTGCGGATACCGGTGCTGTGCCTCGCCCTCCTGACCGCCGCGTGCACCACGCAGACCAGCGCGGACCCCGACGGCCGGGGCGCCCGCCCACCGTCCGCCGGAGCCTCGCCGACGGCGGAAAACCTGCCCCGCGGCCTCTCGTTCCGGCAGTCGGTACGCAAGCTGGCGGACGGCAGCCCGGTCCGCGTCAGCGTGCTGGCCGTGGCGCCGGACGCCCCCGTCGACGTCCGGACCGACCACGGCGGAGCGGTGGCGACGACCGACACCGTCCGCGACCTGGCCCGCCGGGCCCAGGCGGTCGCCGCGGTCAACGGCACCTACTTCGACACCGATTCCGCGCGCTACAAGGGCGACCCCCTCGGCCTCTACGTCTCCGGCGGCGCACTCCTCAGCGAGGCCACGAACGGGCGTACCGCGCTGGTTCTGCCGGGGCGGGGGGAGCGGGCCCGGATCACCGAGCTGCGGTCCGCCACCTATGTCACCTCGTCGGACGGGGCGCGCGCGGTCGTGGACGGTACCGGGCGGGTGCCGGGGCGGATCGTCGGCTGCGGGGGCGTGGGAGGCGACCGGCGCACCGACACCGGGGCGCTGACCGGGGATCCTCTGCCGGGGCGGGTCTGCTACGACCCCGACGAACTCGTCGACTTCCCCGCGCAGTGGGGCGCGTCGACGCCGGGCGCGGACCGGGACAGCGTCGAGGCGGTGGTCGACGCGCACGGCACGGTGACCGCGGTGCGCAGCCCCTCGGGCGGAACGGTCCCGGCGGGCGGCCGTACGCTCGTGGGCATCGGTTCCGCGGCCGGCTGGCTCCGCGAGCACGCGACGCCGGGCCGCGGCCTCACCGTGGAGTCCCGGGTGACCGACCCCGACGGCCGGCAGGTCGAGCTGTCCGGCGCCTCCGTCGTCGGAGCGGGCCCCGCGCTGGTGCGCTCCGGCCGGGTCTGGATCAACGCCGCGGCCAACGGGGTCTCCCAGGGGGCCGTCGACAGCCGTTCACCGCGCACCGTCGTCGGCATCCGCCCGGACGGCACCCTCCTGCTCGTCGTGTTCGACGGACGCCGGCCGGGCGTCAGCGAGGGCGTCAGCCTCACCGAGGCGGCCGGCATCCTGGTGTCGCTCGGCGCCGAGGACGCGATCAACCTCGACGGCGGCGGGTCGAGCACGATGGTGGTCGGGGACAAGGTCCGCAACAGCCCGTCGGACGCGGGGGACACCGACGAGGAACGCCAGCGCAAGGTCTCCAACGCCCTCGTCGTCGTCCCGCGCCGCGTCACGTCCTGACCGCCCGGACACGGGAACGGGCCGTACGGGGAATCCCGTACGGCCCGTTCGCCGATCGTGAAGCCGAACGCGTTACGCGGGAACGCTCGCCACGCCCCGCGCCAGGAACTTCTTCCCGTTCACCCGCTCGGAGACGCCCTCGCGGTCCAGGTACGGCGTGATGCCGCCCAGGTGGAAGGGCCAGCCCGCACCGGTGATCAGGCAGAGGTCGATGTCCTGGGCCTCGGCGACGACGCCCTCGTTCAGCATCAGGCCGATCTCCTGCGCCACCGCGTCCAGGACGCGGTCGCGGACCTGCTCCTCGGACAGGACGGTGTCGCCCTGCTTGAGGAGGGCGGCGACCTCCGGGTCCAGCTCCGGCTTGCCGGAGTCATAGACGTAGAAGCCGCGCTTGCCGGCCTTGACCACGGCGGCCAGGTTCTGCGAGACGGTGAAGCGCTCCGGGAAGGCGCGGTTCAGGGTCTCCGAGACGTGCAGGCCGATCGCCGGGCCGACCAGCTCCAGGAGCACCAGCGGGGACATCGGCAGGCCGAGCGGGTCGATGGCCTTCTCCGCGACCTCGACCGGGGTGCCCTCGTCGATGACGTTCTGGATCTCGCCCATGAAGCGGGTGAGGATGCGGTTGACGACGAACGCCGGGGCGTCCTTCACCAGGACCGCGGTCTTCTTCAGCTTGCGGGCGACACCGAAGGCCGTGGCCAGCGAGGCGTCGTCGGTCTGCTCGCCGCGCACGATCTCCAGGAGCGGGAGGATCGCGACCGGGTTGAAGAAGTGGAAGCCGACGACCCGCTCCGGGTTCTTCAGCTTCGACGCCATCTCGGTGACCGAGAGGGACGAGGTGTTGGTGGCGAGGATCGCGTGCGCCGGGGCGACCGCCTCGACCTCGGCGAACACCTGCTGCTTGACGCCGATCTCCTCGAAGACCGCCTCGATGATGAAGTCGGCGTCGGAGAAGCCCTCGGCCTTGTCCAGCACACCGGAGACCAGGGCCTTGAGGCGGTTGGCCTTGTCCTGGTTGATGCGGCCCTTGCCGAGCAGCTTCTCGATCTCGGCGTGGACGTAGCCGACACCCTTGTCGACGCGCTCCTGGTCGATGTCGGTCAGGACGACCGGCACCTCCAGGCGGCGCAGGAACAGCAGGGCGAGCTGGCTGGCCATCAGGCCCGCGCCCACCACGCCGACCTTGGTGACCGGGCGGGCCAGGTTCTTGTCCGGGGCACCGGCCGGGCGCTTGGCGCGCTTCTGGACCAGGTTGAAGGAGTAGATCCCGGCGCGCAGCTCGCCGCCCATGATCAGGTCCGCGAGGGCCTGGTCCTCGGCGTCGAAGCCGGCGGACAGGTCGCCGTCCTTGGCCGCGGCGATGATCTCCAGCGCGCGGTACGCGGCCGGGGCGGCGCCGTGCACCTTGGAGTCGGCGATGGCCCTGCCGCGGGCGACGGCCTGGTCCCAGGCGGCACCGCGGTCGACCTCGGGGCGCTCCACCGTGACGGTGCCGTTCAGCACGTCCGCGGTCCAGAGCAGCGACTGCTCCAGGAAGTCCGCGCCCTCGAAGAGCGCGTCGGCGATGCCGAGCTCGAAGACCTGCTTGCCCTTGAGCTGACGGTTCTGGTTGAGCGAGTTCTCGATGATCACCGAGACCGCGCGGTCCGCTCCGATCAGGTTGGGGAGCAGCGCGCAGCCGCCCCAGCCGGGGACCAGACCGAGGAAGACCTCGGGCAGCGAGAACGCGGGCAGTGCCTTGGAGACGGTGCGGTACGAGCAGTGCAGACCGACCTCGACACCGCCGCCCATGGCCGCGCCGTTGTAGTACGCGAACGTCGGGACCGCGAGGCCGGAGAGGCGGCGGAAGACGTCGTGGCCGCCCTTGCCGATGGCCAGCGCGTCCTTGTGGTCCTTGAGGAGCTCGACGCCCTTGAGGTCGGCGCCGACCGCGAAGATGAACGGCTTGCCGGTGATGCCGATGCCGGTGATCGAGCCCTCGGCGGCCTCCTTCTCGACCTGGTCGACGGCGGCGTTCAGGTTTGCCAGCGACTGCGGTCCGAAGGTGGTCGGCTTGGTGTGGTCCAGGCCGTTGTCCAGCGTGATGAGGGCGAAGCGCCCGGCGCCGGCCGGCAGGTCCAGGTGGCGTACGTGCGCCTGGGTGACGACCTCGCCCGGGAACAGCTCGGCCGCACCCTTCAGAAGCTCGGTGGTGGTGCTCACTTGTCGCCTCCGGCGTTCTCGAAGTGCGGGTTCTCCCAGACGACCGTCGCGCCCATGCCGAAGCCGACGCACATCGTCGTCAGGCCGTAGCGGACCTCGGGCCGCTCCTCGAACTGGCGGGCCAGCTGCGTCATCAGCCGGACGCCGGAGGAGGCGAGCGGGTGGCCGTAGGCGATCGCGCCGCCGTACTGGTTGACCCGGGCGTCGTCGTCGGCGATGCCGTAGTGCTCCAGGAAGGCCAGCACCTGTACGGCGAACGCCTCGTTGATCTCGAAGAGGCCGATGTCCGAGATGGACAGGCCGGCCTTGGCGAGGGCCTTCTCCGTGGCCGGGATCGGGCCGTAGCCCATGACCTCGGGCTCGACGCCCGCGAAGGCGTAGGAGACCAGACGCATCTTGACCGGGAGGCCCAACTCGCGGGCGACGTCCTCGGCGGCGAGCAGCGAGGCGGTGGCGCCGTCGTTGAGACCCGCGGCGTTACCGGCCGTCACGCGGCCGTGGGCGCGGAACGGGGTCTTCAGGTTCGCCAGGGACTCCATCGTGGTGCCCGGCCGCATCGGCTCGTCGGCGGTGACCAGGCCCCAGCCCGTCTCACCGGCCTCCGCGTTGGTGCGGCGTACGGAGACCGGCACCAGGTCCTGCTGGATCTTGCCGTCGGCGTACGCCTTGGCGGCCTTCTCCTGCGAACGCACCGCGTACTCGTCGGCGCGCTGCTTGGTGATCGTGGGGTACCGGTCGTGCAGGTTCTCCGCGGTCATGCCCATGAACAGGGCGGACTCGTCGACCAGCTTCTCCGACACGAAGCGCGGGTTCGGGTCGACGCCCTCGCCCATCGGGTGGCGGCCCATGTGCTCGACGCCACCGGCGACCACGACGTCGTACGCGCCGAAGGCGATGGAGCCGGCCGTCGAGGTGACGGCGGTCAGCGCGCCCGCGCACATGCGGTCGATCGAGTAACCGGGGACGGACTGCGGCAGCCCGGCGAGGATTCCGGCGGTACGGCCGAGCGTGAGGCCCTGGTCGCCGATCTGCGTGGTCGCGGCGATGGCGACCTCGTCGATCTTCTTGGGGTCCAGGTCCGGGTTGCGGCGCAGCAGCTCCCGGATGGCCTTCACGACGAGATCGTCGGCGCGGGTCTCGTGGTAGATGCCCTTCGGGCCCGCCTTGCCGAACGGGGTGCGGACGCCGTCGACGAAGACGACGTCCCGGATGGTACGAGGCACGATGGCTCTCCTCCAGGGTGCGGGATGGCACTGCTGCGAGGCACGCCCTGAGGCGCGCCGCTCCGCTCATGCTACTTGCGGGTAACCAGACTGCCCACCCCCTGTGGCGGGAGCGGCGAAGGTCACATGGGGAAAGTGTCCGCCGTGGGCACCGCCGTACACGGCAAATGGCCCGGACGGACTCGTATTCGAGTCCGTCCGGGCCATCGGGAGTGTGCGCGGAACCTGGCGTGAATACGCCCCTGTCCCATGCGCTTCCAGGGTCCCGTGCGCGATCAGCCCGGCTGCGTGAGCGCGCGGACCAGCAGCGGGGCCACCTGCTCGATCTGCCAGTGCCGCGCGCCGTACCCGGCCAGCGCCGATTCCACCGTCTCCGGCGTCGGATTCTTCGGCGGCTCCCAGCACACCCGGCGCACGGTGTCCGGCGTGATCAGGTTCTCCTGCGGCAGGTGCAGGCGCTCCGCGAGCGCGGAGACCGCGGCGCGGGCGGCCGAGAGCCGGGCGGCGGCCGCCGGGTCCTTGTCGGCCCAGGCGCGCGGCGGCGGCGGACCGGCGAGGGCCTGGCCGGGCTGCGGCAGCTCCGTGTCCGGCAGCGCCTTGGCCCGGTCGACGGCGGCCTGCCACTGCTCCAGCTGACGCCGCCCCATGCGCGGGCCGAAGCCGGGCAGGGCCGTCAGTGCCTGGGTGTTCGGCGGCAGCGCGAGGGCGGCCTCGATGATCGCGGCGTCCCCGAGGACCTTGCCGGGCGAGACGTCCCGGCGCCGGGCGACCTGGTCGCGGGCGGTCCACAGTTCCCGTACCACCGCCATCTGCCGGCGGCGGCGGACCTTGTGCATCCCGGAGGTGCGGCGCCAGGGGTCCTGGCGCGGGGGAGCCGGCGGCGCCGACGCGATGGCGGCGAACTCCTCCTGCGCCCACTCCAGCTTGCCCTGCCGGTCGAGCTCGTCCTCCAGGGCGTTGCGCAGGTCGATGAGCAGTTCGACGTCGAGCGCGGCATACCTCAGCCAGGGCTCGGGCAGCGGGCGGGTGGACCAGTCGACCGCGGAGTGGCCCTTCTCCAGGGAGTAGCCGAGGACGTTCTCGACCATCGCGCCGAGGCCGACCCGCGGGAACCCGGCCAGCCGCCCGGCCAGCTCGGTGTCGAAGAGCCCGGTCGGCGTCATTCCTATCTCGCGCAGGCACGGCAGGTCCTGCGTCGCCGCGTGCAGAATCCACTCGGTGCCGTGCAGCACCTCGCCGAGCCCGGACAGGTCGGGGCAGCCGACGGGGTCGACCAGCGCGCTGCCCGCGCCGTCACGGCGCAGCTGTACGAGATAGGCGCGCTGCCCGTAGCGGTAGCCGGACGCCCGCTCGGCGTCCACGGCCACCGGCCCGGAGCCCGCGGCGAAGGCGGCGATCACCCCGGCCAGGGCATCGTCGGAGGCCACCACCGGTGGAATGCCCTCGCGCGGTTCGAGCAAGGGGATCGGCGCCGGGGCGACGTCGTCCGGGGGAGCGCCCCCGGTGGTTCGCAGTGAACTGTCTGCTGCGGTCTCTTGGGCGTCGGTCACGTGTCAAGGGTATCTGTGTGTGCGCGGCGCCCGCCGACGGAACGTTCCGTCGACGGGCGCCGATGCGTGTAATCCAGCCGGTTCCGCATTTCTGCACACCGGCGGGGGTGCGGAATCAGTGGATGATGCCCGTCCGCAGGGCCACGGCGACCATTCCTGCGCGGTCTCCGGTGCCGAGCTTGCGGGCGATGCGGGCGAGGTGGCTCTTGACGGTCAGGGCGGACAGCCCCATGGAGACGCCGATGGCCTTGTTGGACTGGCCCTCGGCGACGAGCCGCAGAACCTCCACCTCGCGGCCGGAGAGTTCGCGGTAGCCGCCCGGGTGGCTCGGGGTGCCGGGGGGCCGGCGGTGCATACGGGCGGCGGTGGCGCCGATGGGGGCGACGCCGGGACGGGCCGGGTGGCCGATATTGGTACGGGTGCCGGTGACGACGTAGCCCTTGACGCCGCCCGCGAGGGCGTTGCGCACGGCGCCGATGTCATCGGCGGCGGACAGGGCGAGACCGTTGGGCCAGCCGGCGGCTCGGGTTTCGGACAGCAGGGTCAGCCCGGAACCGTCGGGCAGATGGACGTCGGCAACGCAGATGTCGCGCGGGTTGCCGACGCGGGGGCGGGCCTCCGCGATGGACGACGCCTCGATGACGTCACGTACTCCGAGTGCCCACAGATGGCGGGTGACGGTGGAACGGACGCGCGGGTCGGCCACGACGACCATGGCCGTCGGCTTGTTCGGGCGGTAGGCGACCAGGCTTGCGGGCTGCTCAAGGAGAACGGACACCAGGCCTCCTGGGGAGTGGCGGGACGGGCCGGCTCGGGGGTGAAGCCGGGGCGAACCGTGCTTGAAGGGTCATTGACTCCTTCGGCAGCAGACCCCTGCTCCTTTAGGGGAAGATCACGATTGCTGAGTAACAATTCGGGCAAATAGGACGCGCGATCGATTGTACGAAGAGCGCGGCGATGGCCGAAAGTGATCGTATGACGCGGCGTCACAGGAAACGGGAACGGCCGCGACGTCCCCGGGGACATCGCGGCACGGGCCATCGAGACCTTCTGGCGGCACCTGCGGTACGGGCCGTCGAGACCCTCTTTACGGCACCTGCGGTCCGCGCCGCTGGGGCAGCGTCACCACCGCCGCGTCCTGCGGGCCCGACGGCGGCAGCCCCGCGATCTGGCACAGCAGATCCCCCCACGCCACCAGGTGCGCCGCCGTGTCCGGTACCCCGCCGCGCCCCTCGCGCGGCGTCCAGGAGGCCCGGATCTCGATCTGGGTCGCGGGACGCCGCGTCTCCAGCGCGCCGAAGTAGTGCGAGCCCGCCATGGTGACCGTGCCGCCGGCCTCCCCGTAGAACAGTCCACGCGCCTCCAGCGCGCCGGTCAGCCAGGACCAGCACACCTCCGGCAGCAGCGGATCGGCGGCCATCTCCGGCTCCAGCTCGGCCCGGACCAGCGTCACCAGCCGGAAGGTGCCCTGCCAGGCCTCGTGCCCGGCCGGGTCGTGGAGCAGGACGAGCCGCCCGTCGGCGAGATCCTCCTCGCCGTCCACGACCGCGGCCTCCAGCGCGTACGCGTGCGGAGCCAGCCTCTTGGGCGGCCGCGTCGGATCCACCTCCAGCTCGGGGCGCAGCCGCGCCGCGCGCAGCGCGTCCACCGCCGCACGGAACGCGGGCGGGACGGCACCGCCCTCCGCGCCGTCCTCGCCGTCAGCGCCATCGGATTGACCGGAGATGTGTCCCTGAGCCGCAGCCATGCGGGGAAGAGTAGGCGGAACCGGAGCTTCGCGTGCGGAAGGACACCCGTGCGGGGCCGGGCTCGTTGCGCTTACGTGCGAAGATTCGTTCTGTGAGTGCCAACGATCGCCCCTCCGGGCAGCAGACGAAGACCTCCGCCACCCACGACTCGGCGTTCCTGAAGGCGTGCCGGCGCGAGCCCGTGCCGCACACGCCGGTCTGGTTCATGCGTCAGGCGGGACGCTCGCTGCCCGAGTACCTGAAGGTGCGCGAAGGCATCGCGATGCTCGACTCCTGCATGATTCCGGAGCTGGTCGCCGAGATCACCATGCAGCCCGTCCGCCGCCACAAGGTCGACGCCGCGATCTACTTCAGCGACATCGTCGTCCCGCTCAAGGCGATCGGCATCGACCTCGACATCAAGCCCGGCATCGGCCCGGTCGTCGCCGAGCCGATCCGCACCCGCGCCGACCTGGCCCGGCTGCGCGACCTCACCCCCGAGGACGTCCCGTACGTCACCGAGGCCATCGGCCTGCTCACCGCGGAGCTGGGCGCGACCCCGCTGATCGGCTTCGCGGGCGCGCCGTTCACCCTCGCGAGCTACCTCGTGGAGGGCGGCCCGTCCCGCAACCACGAGCACACCAAGGCCATGATGTACGGCGACCCGGAGCTCTGGGCCGACCTGCTCGACCGCCTCGCCGAGATCACCGGCGCCTTCCTGGAGGTCCAGATCGAGGCCGGCGCCTCGGCGGTGCAGCTCTTCGACTCCTGGGTGGGCGCCCTGGCCCCCGCCGACTACCGGCGCTCGGTGCTGCCCGCCTCCGCGAAGGTCTTCGACGCCGTCGCCCGCTACGAGGTCCCGCGCATCCACTTCGGTGTCGGCACCGGTGAACTGCTCGGCCTGATGGGCGAGGCCGGGGCGGACGTCGTCGGCGTCGACTGGCGGGTCCCGATGGACGAGGCCGCGCGCCGCGTCGGCCCCGGCAAGGCGCTCCAGGGCAACCTCGACCCGGCCGTGCTGTTCGCCCCGACCGCCGCGGTGGAGGCCAAGACCCAGGAGGTCCTGGACGCGGCCGCGGGCCTGGAGGGCCACATCTTCAACCTGGGCCACGGCGTGATGCCGAACATGGACCCGGACGCGCTGACCCGCCTCGTCGAGTACGTCCACACCAGCACCGCCCGCTGACCGCCCGGGGGCGGGCGCCGCTCAGGCGGTGCCCGCCTTCCGCAGCACCGACACCGTCCTGCGGGCCGCCACCAGGACCGGGTCCCAGACCGGCGAGAACGGCGGGGCGTACCCCAGGTCCAGGGCCGTCATCTGCTCCACCGTCATCCCCGCGGTGAGCGCCACCGCCGCCACGTCCACCCGCTTGCCCGCGCCGTCGCGGCCCACGATCTGCACGCCCAGCAGCCGCCCCGTGCGGTACTCCGCGAGCATCTTCACCGTCATCGGCCGCGCCCCCGGGTAGTAACCGGCCCGGCCCGTCGACTCGATCGTCGCCGTCACGAACCGCAGGCCCACCGCACGGGCGTCCCTCTCGCGCAGCCCGGTGCGGGCGATCTCCAGGTCGCAGACCTTGCTCACCGCCGTACCCACCACCCCGGGGAACGTGCCGTAGCCACCGCCCACGTTGGAGCCGATGACCTGGCCGTGCTTGTTGGCGTGCGTGCCCAGCGCGATGTGCCGGGTGCGGCCCGCCACCAGGTCAAGGACCTCCACGCAGTCGCCGCCCGCCCAGATGTTCTCGTGGCCCACGACCCGCATCGACAGATCGGTGAGCAGCCCGCCGTGCGGCCCCAGCGGCAGCCCCACCGCACGGGCCAGCGTCGTCTCAGGCTCGACGCCGATGCCGAGCACCACCACGTCCGCCGGATAGGAGGCGCCGTCCGTGGTGACCCCGGTGACCCGGCCGTCCGGCCCGGTCGTGATGCCGGTGACCTCCGCCCCGTTCACCGTGTGGATGCCGAGCCCGTCCATGGCGTCGTGGACCAGGCGCCCCATGTCCGGGTCGAGCGTCGCCATCGGCTGCTCGGCGCGGTTGAGCACGGTCACCTCGTAGCCGCGCTTCAGCATCGCCTCCGCCATCTCGACCCCGATGTATCCGGCCCCGACGACGACCGCGCGCCGGCCCGTCGTCCGCTCCAGGGTCTCCAGCAGCGCCTGCCCGTCGTCCAGGGTCTGCACCCCGTGCACCCCGGCCGCGTCCATGCCGGGCAGCTCCGGGCGCACCGGGCGGGCCCCGGTGGCGATGACCAGCTTGTCGAACCCCGTCCAGTACGTCTCGCCGGACTCCCGGTCCAGGGCGCGCACCCGCCGCCCGGCCACGTCGATCTCCGTCACCTCGGTACGGGTGCGCAGATCGATGTCGCGGGCCCGGTGTTCCTCGGGCGTACGGGCGATCAGCTGGTCCCGCCCGGTCACGTCGCCGCTCACCCAGTACGGGATGCCGCACGCGGAGTACGAGGTGAAGTGGCCCCGTTCGAAGGCGGTGACGCTCAGCTCGTCCGGGCCCTTCAGCCGCCGGGCCTGGGACGCCGCGGACATCCCCGCCGCGTCCCCGCCGATGATCACCAGTCGTTCCGCCGCCATGCCGGTCCCTTCGACGCCCCGTCCGAAAGAACCCACGCTACGGCGCCGCGCGCCCCGGTGGCGTGCCCACTCGCCCTCGGCAGCGGCCCTGTCACGGTCTGACGTCCGCTCAGTCCGCCTTCCGGCGCGCTGACATCGGCCGGTTCGAAGCGGCCGCGTCGGGGGCGCGGAAGAGGTTTGAGAGAGTGGAGGCATGCAGCGTTCACCACACCGCGCGGACAGGGCCCCCGGCCACGTCGTCGTCATCGGCGGCGGCATCGCCGGACTCGCGGCCGCCCACCGGCTCGTCGGGGCCGGGCTGAGGGTCACCCTCCTGGAGGCGACCGACCGGCTCGGCGGCAAGCTCATGACCGGCGAGGTCGCGGGCGTCCGGGTCGACCTCGGCGCCGAGTCCATGCTCGCCCGCCGCCCGGAGGCGGTCGGCCTGGCGCGCTCCGTGGGGCTCGGCGACCGCCTCCAGCCGCCCGCCACGGCCACCGCCGCCCTGTGGACGCGCGACGCGCTGCGCCCCATGCCCAAGGGCCATGTGATGGGCGTCCCGGGCGACCCGTCCGTCCTCGGCGACGTCCTCTCGCCGGAGGGGCTCGCCCGTATCGCGCAGGAACGCGACCTCACCCCGACGGCCGTCGGTGACGACGTCGCCGTCGGCGCCTACGTGGCCGACCGGCTGGGCCGCGAGGTCGTCGACCGGCTCGTGGAGCCGCTGCTCGGCGGGGTCTACGCGGGCGACGCCTACCGGATCTCGATGCGCGCCGCCGTCCCGCAGCTCTTCGACGTCGCCCGGCGGTCGGGCTCGCTGCTCGACGGGGTCACCCGCATCCAGGAGCAGGCCGCCGCCCGGCAGCAGGCCGGGCCGGTCTTCCAGGGCATCGAAGGCGGCATCGGCAGCCTGCCGGGCGCCGTCGCGGACGCCGTACGCGCCGGGGGCGGCGACATCCTCACCGAGACCCCGGTGCTGGGCCTGACCCGTACCGCCGACGGCTGGGACGTGCGCACCGACACCCGGGTCGTCGCGGCCGACGGCATCGTCCTCGCCACCCCCGCCTGGTCCGCCTCCACCCTGCTCGCCGCCGAGTCCCCGGCCGCCTCGGCCGGGCTGGCGGGCGTCGAGTACGCGTCGATGGCCCTGGTCACCATGGCGTTCCGGCGTTCCGACGTGGCGGGGACGGCCGCGCTCGCCGGGCGTTCCGGCTTCCTCGTGCCGCCGGTCGACGGGCACACCATCAAGGCCGCCACCTTCTCCACCCACAAGTGGCAGTGGGTCGCCGACGCCGCGCCCGACCTGTTCCTCCTGCGGACCTCGGTCGGCCGCTACGGCGAGGAGGACCACCTCCACCGCGAGGACGGCGAACTCGTCGGTGTGTCCCTGCGCGACCTCGCCGCCGCGACCGGGCTGACCGCGAAGCCCGTGGCCACCGAGGTCACCCGGTGGATCGGCGGGCTGCCCCAGTACCCGGTGGGCCACCTCACCCGGGTCGCCCGCATCCGGGAAGAGGTCGCCAAGCTGCCCGCGCTGCGGGTGTGCGGCGCGGTCTACGAGGGGGTCGGCATCCCGGCCTGCGTCGCGAGCGCCCGGCGCGCCGCCGACGAGATCGCCGACGCTCTCACGGGGCAGACCACCGCCACGCCGACCCTGGTTCAGGGCACACGGAGCGAGGCGGGACAATAGCCGTATGAGTGCTTCCGAGACTGAGACATCAAGCAAGGCTCCGAACGCCGGCAAGAAGGCCAAGGACCTCAACGACGTCATCCGCTACACGTTGTGGTCCGTCTTCAAGCTGCGCGACGTCCTGCCCGCCGACACGGACCGCGCGGCCGTCGCCGGCGAGGTCCAGGAGCTGTTCGACAAGCTCGCGGCGCGGGACGTCACCATTCGCGGCACCTACGACGTCTCCGGCCTGCGCGCCGACGCCGACCTCATGATCTGGTGGCACGCGGAGACGGCGGACGAGCTCCAGGAGGCGTACAACCTCTTCCGGCGCACGCGGCTCGGCAAGCACCTGGAGCCGGTCTGGTCGAACATGGCGCTGCACCGCCCCGCCGAGTTCAACAAGTCGCACGTCCCGGCGTTCCTCGCCGACGAGACGCCGCGCAACTACATCAGCGTGTACCCCTTCGTGCGCTCGTACGACTGGTACCTGCTGGCCGACGAGGACCGCCGCCGCATGCTCGCCGACCACGGCAAGATGGCCCGCGGCTACCCCGACGTGCGCGCCAACACGGTCGCCTCGTTCTCCCTCGGCGACTACGAGTGGGTGCTGGCCTTCGAGGCCGACGAGCTGTACCGCATCGTCGACCTGATGCGTCACCTCAGGGCCTCCGAGGCGCGGATGCACGTCCGCGAGGAGGTCCCCTTCTTCACCGGCCGGCGCAAGTCGGTCGCGGACCTGGTGGCAGGGCTCGCGTAGCGAACGGGCTCCCGGCCACCCCGACCCGGAAGATCAGACGGCGGGCATCCGGCACCTCGTGCCGTCCGCCGGTCCAGCGACACCGGGTTCGGCCCGACGGTGCGGCGCGCTCGGCGCGCCGCACCGTTCGTCATTCCCGGGCCGGGCGTCCTCGTACGCCCTCCCGGCCCGCCAGCGCCGCCCGTAGCGCGGGGTCCCGCACCGCGCCCACCCCGCGTACGGCGACCGCCACCAGCGTGTCGCCCGTGGCGCCGTCGCCCGGCAGCGCGCACGCCTCCAGCATCCGCTGCCCGGCCGGTGAGGCCCACGTGCCGTAGGGGTGCGCTTCGAGCCGGGCGATGGCCAGGCACCCCAGGGTCAGGGCGAGCGGCAGCCCGAACCACACGAGCAGCCGCGTCTCGGGGCCGCCGGGTGCGAGCAGGGCGGCGGCGCCCAGCGCGGCCACCAGCCCAGCCGTCCCGCGCACCGCCCGCACCGCCGACGCCATGTCCGCCCCGCGCGGCACCGCGAGGCCCGCGGCGACCAGCCGGTCGGCCACGGCGCGTACGGCGTCCGCGGCGGCCGCCGCCGCGCGTACCGGCGGTATCGGCGACTGGCCCTCGGGGCCGATGGCCCGGATCACCGTGCGCTCCACCTCGTCGCGGCCCTCCGGGTCGACCACCGTCGCCCAGCCGGTGGGGGCGAGCAGCAGCCGGCGCCGCAGATGCATGGAGACGAGCGCCAGATCGGCCACCCGGCGCGGTCCGCCGGCCAGGAAAGCCGCCTCGTACAGCGTGAGTTCCCGCCGGTACGCGGAGAACCGCGCCCCCTGGGCCGCTGCCCCGGCCGGCTGCCGGGCCAGGCGGGCTCCGGCGAGGCAGAGCCGGACGCAGGACAGCCCCGCCGCGCCCCACGCGACCAGCACCAACAGAAAGGGGACCATGCGGGATTTCTATGCGAGGGCGGTCCGCCGCGCCATAGCTCGTCCAACAGGTGGACCAGCCGTCTCAGGAACTGCTGCCGCAGCTCGACCCGCCGCCGCAGCTCGAACCGGAGGAACCACAGCTGGAACCGCCCCCGCAACTGGAGCCGGAGGAACCGCAGCTCGAACCCGATCCGCATCCGTTGGCCCCGCCGCAGCTGCTCCCGGGCGAGCTGCCGCAGCCGCCTCCGGGGCTCGACCCCGCGCACCACACCGACGGCGCGAGCAGCATGCCCGAGGAGTCCGTGGAGGTGTACGAGGTGTACCGGGTGTGCGAGGGGCGCACGGGCCGGGTGCGGGCCGCCGCGATCAGGTGCGTCCGCAGCGCGGGATCGGGAACGGCGCGCAGGCCGTGGACCGCCACCAGGAGCGCCGGTTCGGCGCGGTGGGCGTGTGCGGCCCGGAACTCCGCCGCCGCCCCGCGCCCGGCCCGGGTGACCCTGGACCGGGCCGCCGCCGCGCAGACCAGCCCGGTCACGAACCCGCCGGCCACGGCCGGGACCACCACGACGAAGAACGGGACGCGCCAGCCGGGGCCCCCGCTGTCGGACATGAACCCGCTGACGGCCAGGCCGAAGGCGACCGGGAGGGCCAGAAAGCACAGCAGCGTCTGCACGAGACCCCACACCCGCCACTTCGCGTTCGCACCGGGCGCGGCCAGCAGCCCGCGCGCGGCCAGCCCGTGACCGGTCTCCTGCACCGCCGGGTGCCGCATCGCCGCGACCCGCAGGGTGTGCAGGGCCCCGTTCGGGGCGGCGGCGTGCTCCTGGAGCACGGCCCGCTCCACCGGATCGTGGGCGACCGGGTGGAGGACGGCGACGATGCCCGGCCCGCCGACGTTCAGCCGGCCGTCCGCCTGCATGGCGGTGAGTGCCGTGTCGACGACCCGGCCGGGCCCGCCGTTCAGGAAGGCGGCCTCGTACAGATCGTGCAGCGGACCGCCCTGCCCCCGCCGGGTGCGCGCGAGGCCGGTGATCAGCAGGACGCAGGAGAGGACCACCGCGAGCGTCAGGACGAAACACGCCGCGGCCATCCCCGTCACCTCCCCACCAGCACGGAGCGGGCGGCCCGCGCCAGCCGGGTGGCGCGTCCGGGCGGTCGCGGGGCGGCCCGGTCCTGCCACCAGTACGTCAGCCGGCGGCGCGCCGCGTCGTCCTCGGGGCGGCCCGCGATGAGCAGCTGCTCGGCGAAGTCGAGGGCGTCGCGCCGGTAGCCCGACGTCATGGGCCGCGCTCCGGCGTACGCGAGGAACGCCTCCCGGTAGCCGCGCCGGCCCAGGATCCCGGGCAGCTCGGGCGCCACCTCGGCGACGACATCGGCGCGCTTCGCGGCCAGGGCCCGGCTCTGCACGCCGAGCCTGCGCCGGTCGAAGCCCTCGGGGGCGGGGGCGCCGGCGACCAG
Source organism: Streptomyces sp. Mut1 (assembly GCF_030719295.1). Lineage (NCBI taxonomy): Bacteria > Bacillati > Actinomycetota > Actinomycetes > Kitasatosporales > Streptomycetaceae > Streptomyces > Streptomyces castrisilvae. The sequence continues at coordinate 6,321,757 of NZ_CP120997.1, forward strand.
GGCGGAGAGCAGGGCGGCCTGGGCGACCGCGACCCGGTCCCGCACGGTCTCCGGGACGGGCGGCGCGGCTGTGGCCCCCGATGCGGCTGTGGCACCCGATACGCCTGTGGCCGCCGATGTGGCTGTGGCCCCCGATACGCCCGTGGCCCTCGATACGGTTGTGGCGCCCGGGACAGAAGGAGCACCCGCGTCCCGACCCGCACCCCCCGCGCCCCGGCCCGCACCCCCCGCGACCCCGCCCGCGTCCAGCGTGGCCCGGATCGCGTCCAGTTCGCCCGCCAGCTCGGCGGCCGGCGGGAAGGCGCCGTCGCGCTCCAGCAGCACCCCGGGCGGCGCGACCCGGGAGCGCAGCTCGGCCAGGACGTCGAGCACCGGGGCGGTGACCGGGTGGGCGTGCGTGTCGTGCCAGACGCCGTCCTTCTCGACGCCGCCGGCCACATGCACGTACGCGATGGCCTCCACCGGCAGCTCGTCCAGGGCGGTCGCCGGGTCCTGGCCCAGGTTCACGTGGTTGGTGTGCAGATTGGCCACGTCGATCAGCAGCCGCACCCCCGTACGCTCCACCAGCTCCGCCAGGAACTGCCCCTCGGTCAGCTCCTCGCCGGGCCAGGAGATCAGCGCCGCGATGTTCTCCAGGGCCAGCGGCACCGGCAGCGCGTCCTGCGCGATCCGCACGTTCTCGCACAGCACGTCCAGCGCCGCCCGGGTGCGCTCCACGGGCAGCAGGTGCCCCGCCTCCAGCCCCGGCGACCCGGTGCGCGCCCCGCCCGCCCGTACGAACGCGATGTGCTCGGTCACCAGCGGGGCGTCCAGCAGCGACACCCGGGCGGCGAGGGCGGCGAGGCGGCCCGGGTCGGGGCGTTCGGCCCCGCCGAGGCCCAGCGAGACCCCGTGCGGCACGACGGTGACCCCGCGCTCCCTCAGCCGTACCAGGGAGGCGGGCAGATGGCCGGCGCAGAGGTTCTCCGCGACCGCCTCCACCCAGTCGATCCCCGGCATCGCCTCCACCTCGTCGGCGATCTCCGGCCGCCAGCCGATCCCGATACCCAGTTCCATGCCGTCCCCCTCTGTTCCGTGCGGGGGTGATGACCCCGCGGCACGGCGGTGAATCCGGGAGGGAGGACGTTCAGAGCTTCATTTGAGGTTCCGGGGCGCCCGGATCTCAGCAGGTGAGGTTTTGTGGGCGCCCGGGTCTCAGCGGCGGCGGCGCAGGGCCGGATGGTCGGCCACCACGGTGCACGAGCCCGGGGCGATCTCGGTGAATCCGGCGTCCCGCACGACCGGCAGCCCGCTCACCGTCAGCTCCCGCCAGCGCTCGGCCCCCGGGGTGGCGACCGAGAGGGGGAAGCCCGCCTCGCGCCACGCCTTGCGCTCGGTCTCCGACAGCTCCCACCAGGCGAGCTGCGCCCCGTGCCCGACCTGCGCCATCTCCTTGCCGGCCGACATGCCCAGCTCCGGGTTGAGCCAGAGCACCGGAAGCGCGAGGTCGGGCGCGGCCGGCGGTTCCGGGTCGTCCAGGTCCGTCCCCGAGACCTGGAGCTTGGCCAGCTCCTTCGGCCAGCCGTCCAGGGGGACCGGCGGGAAGACCCGCACCTCGGCCTCGTCGCCCGTGACCGTGATCCCGGGCAGCGCGGCCGCCTTGCGCCACTCGGCGCCACGGGCCCGCCGCACCACCTTGCGGATACGGGCGTCCTGCCAGTCCCGCATCACCTCCGCCCAGGCGCCCTCGCCCACCGACCGCTCGTCCGAGAGCATCACGAGCACCGCGCGGGCGGCCGTGCGCAGGGCGTCGGTGCGGGCCGGAGGCGCCGTCTTCTCGATGTGCGCCACCAACGGCAGTACGTACTGCGGTGCTTCGTCCCGGTCCGTCCGCTCGGACCGGAACGGGCTGTCCACGGGCAGGGTGACCGGTTCGGCGGACGGGGGCGCGGGGGTGTCGTTGCTGCTCACCCGACCAGTCTGCCAGCCGCCTCCGGTGGAGTTCTTGGCGGAATGGAACAGTCCGGGCGAGGATGCTCCGCATGAAGAGCGACCTCTTTTCCAGCGAGCACATGGCGGAGCAGGCAACGGCCCCCGGAATGACGTTGCAGAACGCCAAATCCATCAAGTACGCGGTCAACGGGGAGATGCACGCCCGCCAGGGATCGATGGTCGCCTTCCGCGGTGATCTGCAGTTCGAGCGCAAGGGACAGGGCATAGGCGGTCTGCTCAAGCGGGCGGTCACGGGCGAGGGGCTGCCGCTGATGGCGGTGCGCGGCCAGGGCGAGGCGTGGTTCGCGCACGAGGCGGCCAACTGCTTCATCGTGGAGATGGAGCAGGGCGACGTCCTCACCATCAACGGACGCAACGTCCTGTGCTTCGACGCCACGATCTCCTACGAGATCAAGACGGTGAAGGGCGCCGGGATGACCGGCGGCGGCCTCTTCAACAGCGTCTTCACCGGCTACGGCAAGCTCGGCCTGATGTGCGAGGGCCACCCCATCGTCATCCCCGTCACGCCCCAGCAGCCGGTGTGCGTCGACACCGACGCGGTCGTCGGCTGGAGCGCCCAGCTGAACACCTCGCTGCACCGTTCGCAGAGCGTCGGCTCGATGATCCGGGGCGGCTCCGGCGAGGCCGTCCAACTGCGGCTGGACGGACAGGGGTTCGTGATCGTGCGGCCCAGCGAGCTGAAGCCCGAGAAGGCGTCGGCCCACTGAAACCGGGCACGGAGGCACTGCGGCTGCGGGGTGTGGGGCGGCGCTACGGCCTCGCCGGGCCCTGGGTGCTGCGCGGGGTCGACCTCGACCTGCCCGCACGCGCCCTGGTCCGCGTCGAAGGGGCCAACGGCACCGGGAAGTCGACCCTGCTGCGGCTGCTGGCCGGGATCGACGCCCCGTCCGAGGGCCGGATCACCGGCCGCGGGCCGCGCACGGCGTACGTCCCCGAGCGGTTCTCCGCAGCCCTGCCCTTCACGGCCGCCGGCTACCTCGCCCACCTGGGCCGGATCCACGGGCTGCGGCCGGCGGACGCGGCGGCGAGGGCGAGCGGCCGGCTGACCCGGTTCGGCGCCGCCGCGCACGCCGGGACCCCGCTCGCCGAACTCTCCAAGGGCACCAGCCAGAAGGTCGCCGTCGCCCAGGCGCTGCTCGCCGAGCCGGAGCTGCTGGTGCTGGACGAGGCGTGGACCGGCCTGGACACCGAGGCGCGCGGCGAACTGGACCTGGCCGTCGTCGAACGCGTCGCCGCCGGGGCCACCGTCGTGTACGTCGACCACGACCCGCACCGGCTGGCGGGCGCGGTCGACGCCGCGTACCGCGTCGAGGGGCAGGCCCTGGTCCCCGCGCCGCTCGCCGCCCCCGACGCGGCCCCCGGCCCCCGGATCCTGATCGAGGCGACGTGCGCGCCGGGCACCCCGCTCCCGGCCCGGCTGCCCGGCGCGCCGGAGGGCACGGCCGCGCCGGACGGCACGGCGCGGCTCACGGTCCCGGCCGCGCACTCCGACGCCCTGCTGGGCGCGCTGCTCACGGCGCGCCCGCCGTGGCACATCAGCCAGGTGACGGCGGCCGGTGCTCGGGCCGGCCGCCCGGCCTCCCGGGACGGGGCGCCATGACCGCGCTCATCCGCTACCAGGCCGACCTGCTCGTACGGTCGCAGCGCTGGACGGCCCCGGTGCTGCTGTACGCGGCCTTCCTCGCCGTCGGTGTGCGCGCGGGGCAGCCCGTGCTGGACTCGCTCGGCTACACCGCCGCCGGGCTGCTGCCGGTCACCGCGTGGCTCGTGCGGGTGTGCGCCGGCCAGGAGCCGCCTGCCGCCCGCGCGGTCGTCGCGGCCGCGGTCGGCGGGCAGCCACGGGCGCATCTGGCCGCCCTGCTCACCGCGCTGGGGTGTGCCGGGCTGCTGGGCACGGCCGCCACGGCGGTCGTGCTGGTGATCAGCGACCCGGCAGGTGCCGACCACATGGTCCGGGTACCGCTGCCGGCGGCCTGCGTCGCCGGACTGCTCGCCACCGCCTGCTGTGTGCTGCTGGGCGCGGCGGTCGGCGCCCTGTGCACCCGGCCGCTGCTGCACGGCCGGGGCTGGTCGATGGTGGCGACCGTGCTCGCCTCGCTGCTGGCGCTGGTGACCACCGGATCGCCCGCGAAGTACGCGGTGACGGGCCTGGTCACCGGTTCGCTCACGGGCACGGTCCATGTGCCGGTGCTCCCGCTGCTCGGAGCCGCGGCCGTCGCGGCCGCCGCGCTCGCGCTCGCCTGCCGGCTCACTTCGGTACGCGGCTGAGTAGGCTCGTGGGTATGGGTGAGGACAGGGACGAGCGTGTGGACGAGCGGCCGGACACGGAGTCCGGGTCCTTCTGCGGGACGGCCCCGGACGGGGCCCCGGAGCGGGCCGAGGGGCCGCCGTACGCCGAGTGCGTGCTGTGCCGGAAGCCGACCGAGTACGCCGAGTCGGTCAAGGGGATCACGCTGTGCCCGGTGTGCGAGTGGCAGGAGGCCCAGCGCACGGCCTGCTCGGGCTGAGGCGGTTCAGCCGGCCATCAGCTCGGACACCTTGACGAAGCGGTAGCCCCGCTTCCGCAGCTCCGGCACGACCTGGCGGACCGCATCGGCGGTGACCGGCGCCGCGCTGCGGGTGCAGTGCATGACGACGAGCGAACCGGACCGCACCCCGTCCAGCACCTGTTCGGCCACGGCGTCCGCGTCCGTCGCGAAGGCATCGCCGCTGACGACGTCCCACTGGACGGCGGTCACCTTCTCCGGCCCGAGCGCCCGCAGCGTGTCGTCGTCGTAGCAGCCGCCGGGGAAGCGGAAGTACGGCACCACATTGCGGGCGCCGGTCTCGCGGATCGCCCCGAAGGCCCGCCGCACCTCGTCGCGCACGGCGTCCTTCTCCACGGTCGGCAGCCCGTAGCAGGGCGTCGTGAACGCGTAGTGGCTGTAGGAGTGGTTGCCGATCTCGAAGAGGGGGTCGGTGCCGATGGAGCGGGCCTGGTCCGGGTACTCCTCGGCCCACCGCCCGGTCATGAAGACCGTCGCCGGCACCTTCAGCCGGCGCAGCAGGGCGATCAGTTCCGGATTGTCGAAGTGCTCACCGGCCGCCGCGCGCGGCCCCTCGTCGGCCGTCATGTCGGCGTCGAAGCTGAGCGCGACGACCTTCGCCGCGCGCTGCGGCCCGCGCTCGAAGACGGGGGTCCGCCCGCCGGGCCCGGGTGCCAGGACGGCGGGCTTCTCCGGGGCGGCCGGGGGAGCGGGGGAGTCGGCGGAGCGGTCCGGGGCGTGGGCGGCGGTACCGGAGGCCGAGGGCGGGCCGGAGGCGGGGGCCGGGCCGGGCACGGGGTGGCCGCAGCCGACGAGCCCCCCGCCGAGCACCGCTCCCAGCACACCCAAAGTTGTCACTCTGCGTGCGAAAGGTGTCATTTCCGGAAAATAACCGATCAACCTACTTGTTGATCGACGCCGGGCGGCACCCGGGCCGGGCCGCCGTCCCAGTGGGCCAAGGGGACGGCGACGGCGCCCGGCCCGTCAGCGCCAGGGGCCCGTCACGGCGAACGTGGTGCCCGGGGTGTAGACGTTCACGTACATCGTCCCGTAGTCCGGCGCGAACGTGACACCCGCGAACTCGCCCCACTCCGGAGCCTCGGCCGTGCCGATGTTCTGCCGGCCGCGCGCCATCGCGTACACCTCGCCGCGCCGGGTCAGGCCGAACACGTGCTGGGCCCCGCCGCCGTCCTCGCACACCATCAGGCCGCCGTCGGGGGCCAGGGTGATGTTGTCGGGGGACTCGCCGGGCAGCTGGAGGTCGGTGTCCGGGCCGAAGACGACGACCAGGGTCAGCCGGCGCCCGGCGGGGTCGTAGCGCCAGACCTGTCCGTAGTGGTCCGCCGCCGAACCCTCCTCGCGGTACGCGAAGCTGGAGACGAAGTAGACGCAGGAGCCGCCCCAGTAGCAGCCCTCCAGCTTCTGGCCGTGGGTGATGCCCTTCGGACCGAAGTCCTGGAAGCGGATGGGGGTTTCGGCGGCCTGCGGGTCCGGTACGGGAACCCACTCGACGCCCTCGAACACCGTCCCGGTCTCCTGGACCGCCGAGAGGTCCGGGACCCCCGGCACCCGCATGGCCTCCAGCCGGCCGCCCGCCCGCAGCGAACCCGTGCCGCCCAGCGGCTTCTTCGGCAGAAAGCGGTAGAAGAGTCCGAACGGCTTCTCGAACGCGTCCTCCGTCTCGTAGACCGTCCCGTCGCGCGGATCGACCGCGATGGCCTCGTGCTGGAAGCGGCCCATCGCGGTCAGCGGCACGGCGCCGGTGCGGTGCGGGTCGGCGCCGTCCACCTCGAAGATGTAGCCGTGGTCCTTGGTATAGCCGTTGGTGCCGGCCCTGTCCTCGGTCTCCTCGCAGGTCAGCCAGGTGTTCCAGGGGGTCCGGCCGCCCGCGCAGTTCACCGCCGTACCGGCGATGGCGACCCGCTCGGACAGCACCCGGTTGTGGCCGTCGAGCTCCAGGGCCGTACAGCCGCCCTTGCCCATCGGATCGTAGGTGAGCCCCTCGACCGTCGGTACGGGGATCTCGGCGTCCACCCGGTTCTCGTGGTTGCGCACCAGCCGGACGTGCCCGCCCCGGGCGGCGAACGCGGCCATGCCGTCGCAGTGGCTGGGGACCCGGCCCTCACCGGAGCGGAGCGGGTCGCCCTCCCGGGACAGCACCCGGTAGCGGAAGCCCTTCGGCAGGTCGAGCAGGCCGTCCGGGTCCGGGACGAGCGGGCCGTAACCGCTGTGCCCGCGCGCGGCGGAGCTTCCGGCGAAGAGTTCGGTGAACGCCCCGGTGAAGGCGACCGACACGGCGGCGGCTCCGCTCGCGGCCAGGACGGTGCGCCGGGTCGCGAGGGGGCGGGGTGAGACTGACATGGGCAACTCCCTGCGGGGGGACAGGACAGATGACATGGCGACGTCAGGTGAGGGTCTGCCCGTTCGAGTGCTCCGGTGAACGTCGGCCCTCCCGGCAGACGTTGTCACGGCAGGTCTCCGGGACCGGCGCCGACGCTCCGGGGCAGCAGCAGACGGAACGTGGAGCCGTAGCCCGGCCGGGTGTCGACTTCGAGCCGCCCGTCGTGCGCCTCGGCGATGGTGGAGGCGATCGACAGACCGAGACCCGACCCCGGCTCCGCGCCGTCCGGGCCGGCCGCGGGCCCCCGGTAGAACCGTTCGAACACCTGCTGCGCCGCGTCCGCCGCGAGACCCGGCCCGTCGTCGGCGACCTCCACCACACACGCCGGCACCCCGGCGGGCAGCGCTGCCGTCGCGCTGCCGCGGCCCGGCCGGTCGGTGCCCCCGGTGTCCGGGCCGGTGCGTACGGTGCCGACCCGGACCTCGACACGGGCACCGGGCGGGGTGTGCCGGCAGGCGTTGGCCAGCAGGTTGCCGATCACCTGGGACAACTGGTGCGCGTCCCCCAGCGCCTCCACCACATCGAGCGCGGGCTCCGCACCGTCCCCGCCCCCGCGGCCCAGCGGGGCGAGGCGTACCTCGCGCCCCGGATGCGCGACGACCGCCGCGCCGACCCCGTCGGCCGCCAGCGACAGCAGGTCCACGGTCTCGCGGTGCGCGACGGGCGCGTACCCCAGCTTGGCCAGCAGGAAGAGATCGTCGACGAGACGGCTCATCCGCTCCGCGTTCCGGGCGATCAGCTCGTGGGCCTCGCGCCGGCGCGCCGCGGGCAGGCGCGGCTGCTCCACGAGGAGTTCGGCGAAACCCTGGATCGAGGTGAGCGGGGTGCGCAGTTCGTGGCCCGCGTCCGCCATGAAGCGCCGCAGCCGCTGCTCGGACGCGTCCTTGCGGTGCAGGGCCGCCCGGACCTGGCCGAGCATCGTGTTGAAGGCGATGCCGAGCCGCCCGGTCTCCGTACGCGGATCGGTGTCGGCGACGGTCAGGGCCGACTCCCCGCCGGTGATGCGCAGGGCCGTGCGTTCCATCCGGGCCAGCGGGCGCAGCCCCAGCCGTACGGCGGCGCTGCCCAGCAGCCCGACACCCGCGGCCACGACCGCGCCGATCGCGAGGCTGAACCACAGCAGCTTGGACGTGGCCCCCTCGACGGTGTCGAGGGGGAGCGCGACGACGACGCGCCGCCCGTCCGGGCCGGTGTCCGCGATCACCCGCCAGCGCGAGCCCCCGTCGGCTGCGGGCACGGTCGTGGGACGCCCGCTCTCCAGCGTGAGGGCGGAGACGGTGGAGGGCAGCCGGGGCCGGCCGCTGCCGCTGCCCAGCGAGTCGGGGCGGAGCCGGCCGTCCGAGGTGTAGAAGAAGACCCGGTAGTCGGACGGCAGGGCGTCCTCGCGGGGCTCGGGAGCGTCCGGCCGCCTGCCGTGCGCCGGGGCGTACGCGGCCGGGGGAGGCGGCCGGAAGTCGGTCAGACGGTGGTCGATCTGGCCGGTCAGCCAGGACCGCATGACCGCGAGACCGGCGGCCTGCGAGACCAGCACGGCCAGCGTGGCCAGCACGGTGGAGATCAGCACGAGCCGGGTCCGCACCGAGCGGGGCCGCAGCCGGCGCGCCCGCTGTCTCACGGCGCGTCCTCGCGCGGCAGCCGCAGGCAGTAGCCGACGCCGCGCACGGTGTGGATCAGCGGCCGCCCGGCGCGGTCGATCTTGCGGCGCAGGTTCTTGATGTACGTGTCGACGATCCGGGTGTCCCCGGCGAAGCCGTACTGCCACACGGCCAGCAGGATGTCCTGCTTCTCCAGCACCTTCTCCGGCTGGGACGCCAGGCACACCAGGAGCCGGAATTCGGTCGGCGACAGCTGTACGGGCGCGCCGGCCCGGTGCACGGTGTGCCGCTCGCGGTCGACGCTCAGGTCCGCGTACCGCAGCGGGGGCTGTTCGGCCGGCGGCCGGGGCGCGCCCCCGGTGCGGCGCAGGATGGCCCGGACGCGCAGCAGGATCTCCTGGATGTGGAACGGCTTGGTGACGTAGTCGTCGCCGCCCGAGCTGAGCCCGATGATGCGGTCCTCGATGTCCGTGCGGGCGGTCAGGAACAGCACCGGGGTGTAGTCGCCGCGGGACCGCAGCCCGCGCGTCACGGCGAACCCGTCCGTGTCCGGAAGCATCACGTCCAGCACGATCAGGTCCGGCCGGCCCCGCTCCACCTCGCCCGCCGCGTCGCCCCCGTTGGCCGCCGAGACGACGCTGTACCCGGCCGCGTTCAGGGCCGAGGTGAGCAGGGTACGGATGCCCGGGTCGTCCTCGACGACGAGCACGGTGTGCCGGGCCGGCCGGTCGCCCATCGGAAGGATCACCTCGCGGCTTCTGCGGACACGGCCCGGGCGGCGCCGTGCGGCGCGATGCTACGGGCCGAACTTGTGCGCGTTCACAGGAACGGGGGCACGCCCCGGCGGGGGTCCGGGGCGCGCCGCAGGTCAGCCGGTTACCTCCTTGTTCTTCGCCAGCGCCGTCGTGCGCTGGGTGACCGTGGTGCGCAGGGTGCCGACCGCGCTCTCGATGTCCTTCGCGGGGACACCGGCCCTGGTCGCCTGCTCCGCGAGGTCGTCCAGGGTCTTCGTGGCCTTGCCGGAGGCGTAGAACTTCTCGTACAGGTCCTGGTACGCCTTCTTGTACACCGCGTCGAAGGCGTCGAGCTTCAGGAACCGTTCCTTCAGCGCGTGCCCGGACCGCATGCCGCCGCCTCCGCCGCCGCCCTTGCCCGCGTCACCGCCCGGCGCGTCGGGCATGTCGCCGAAGTCGGGCATCTCCGCGCCCTCGGGCAGCTCGGGCATCCCTTCCGGCAGGCCCTCGGGCATGCCGCCGCCCATGCTCATCCGGTCGTCGGGCCCGGCGGTGGCGTCCCCGCTGAACGTGAGGTTGTAGTCCCAGCCCAGCACCGAGAACTTCTTGGAGTTCAGGTCGTACCCGAGCAGGTAGTTCTTCCCCGGGCCCGCCATGTCGTCGAAGTTCATCAGCAGGTTCTGCGCCGCGACGTAGTGGGCGAACGAGTCGACGTCCACGTACTCGTCCAGATCGGCGGCGAACTCCTTGTCGGAGGCCTTCTCCACCCACTTGGTCAGCTTCATCACGGGTTCGAGGTCCTGGCTGCCGACCTTGTTCAGCTGCCGGAAGGACGTCTCGTACTTCGAGGGGTCGTCCCCCTGGTAGTCGAACGTCCCGCCCGCCCTGGCCTTGTAGACCACGGACTCGCCCTCGACGGCCTCGGCGTACTCCGTGTCCGGGTTCTCGACCATCAGCCGCACGGCCGTCGGCCGGTTGTTGACCTTCAGGGTCGAGAGGCTGTACCGCTCGGCCGGCTCCCCGGTCCCGTCGATCAGCGAGAGGGCCAGCGCCTCGTTGAGCGGGACCTGGGAGTTGCTGCCCGGACGCAGCGAGATCTCCCGCTCGCCCTGGTAGGCGCGGCCCTCCACGTACTCGTCGATCTTGATGAGCCAGGGCAGCTCCTCGGGCTTGTCGGCGGACAGGTTGTACTGCGTCATCCCGCCACCCCCGCCCCGCCCACCGGCAGCGGCCCCGCCATCACCGGCCGCTTCACCACCACCGGCCGCCTGACCACCACCAGTCGCCTCACCGCCGTCCGCCGGGGCGCCCGGCGGCTGTGCGCCGCCCGGGGCATCCCCGCCGCCGGGCATCCGGCCGTCGCCCTGCCCGCCGCGCCGGCCCGCGCCGCCGGCCGGCATACCGCCACCGCTGCCCCGGTTGTTGCCCCGCAGGGACATCAGGGTCGAGTTGCCCTTGAGGCGGATGCCGACGTCGGTCAGGTAGACCCCGTCGATGGTGAGGTCCGCCGGGATCGAGTCCTTGGTCCCGTCCTTCTTGAACTCCTTCATCATCTTGTCGAAGTCGGTCTGCTTGTACTCCAGTTGCACGGAGTGCCGCACGGAGGTGTCGTACAGCCCGACCGGGCCGCCGACGTCCTCCGTGATCGTGTCGGCCTCCACCCGCGAGGAGGAGGTGACGTACGGGGAGATACGGGCGTCGCCGAACGCGTACAGCATCACCGCGAGCCCCGCGCACAGGGCGCCGGCGGGCTTCCAGTGGTGCCGCAGCCGTACGGGCACGCGGTCGCGCAGCCGTCGCCTCCGGGGCGTGCCGTCGACGGGGCTCACAGGTCGGTGGTGTCGTAACCGGTCAGGACCGTCACCCGCTGGCCGGAGGTGCGCTCCTGCAACGCGGTGACCAGGTCGCCGGGCTCCGTGCCCTTCTTCATGCGGACCGTGTAGAACACCTCGTTCAGCGCCCCGCCGCGGATCGTCTCCGTGCTCACCAGCTCGAACTCGGTCGTGTACTTGATCAGGACGTCACGGATGCCCGGGGTGTAGTCCTCGCCCGCCGGGACCTGGACCTTGACGACCTGGCGCTGGACGTTCAGGGCGAACCAGTCGAACTTGTGCATGATGACGACGACCACGCAGATCACGACCGCGCCGACCGCGGCCAGTGTGTAGAAGCGCGCACCGCAGGCCATGCCGATCGCCATGGCCAGGAAGATGAACCCGACGTCCCGGGTCTCCTTGACCGCGTTACGGAACCGGACCACGGACAACGCGCCGACCAGGGAGAACGCCCGTGCCAGGTTGGAGCCGACGACCAGCATGATCAGTGCGACGATCATGCCGACGATGACGAGGGTCTGCACGTAGGACTGGCTGTAGGACACGTTCCGGTGGGTGTACCGGTAGACGTAGCCGATGATCGTGCTCAGGACGAAGGACAGCACCATCGCCGCGACGACGTCGGTGACGCTGAACGTCCCGCTGAGTTCCTGCAGATCGAAATTCACTGTGCTCCTGCTTTCACCGGCGACTCCTGTGCCGGCAGCCGCGTGTCGAGGGGGGTGGCGGGCGGCGGGCAGGCCGCCTCGTCGAGATGGAAGACGGAGCGGGGCGCCAGCCCGAACGCCTCGATGGACTGGACGTACTTGGAGACCCGGATGAGGCTGAGATTGCGGCGGGCCGCCAGGTCGGTGATCCAGTGCGGGGTGCGCTCGTTGACCTTGATCTCCATCACCGACATGTGCGGCGGGACGGTGAACCGGTTCTCCGGATTGGCCTGCCCGAAGTGGAAGTCGCGGTCGCGGCCCCGGACGCGCCGGTCGAAGGTGACCCGCAGCCCGGTGTCCGACGCGCGCCCGACCAGCGCCTCGCGCTGGTACCCGGTCATCGCGGTGGGCCGGAGGTTGAGCCGTACGACCAGGTCGAGCACCTCATGGATGAACGCGCGCTCGTTCGGCGCGTGCTCCACCGTCCGCCGCTCGTCGCAGAGCTGACGGGCCGTGCCGTAGGGCAGGGTGATGCGGCGCTTCTGGGTGACCCGGTTGACGCGCTGTTTGACCTCGACGCAGACCGGGGAGTCGTCCGTGACCCCGACCGGATCGCCGTAGTGCCTGATGCGCAGCTTGCGGCGGAACTTCAGGCCCTCGATCTTCTCCCAGTAGAACCGCAGTTCGGGGGAGTCGTAGTAGAGGCTCCACACGCCGTAGCCGCCGACCGGACTGTTCAGGTCGCGGTCCATCCGCTCCGCGAGTTCGTCGCGGAGGTCCGCGGCCAGCTCCACGGGGACCAGGTATTTGAGCTCGTATCTGTTGAAGGCGTGCAGCCTGCTCGCCACATGCAGCGGTGGGGGGTCCTCCGTGCCCGTGGGGTGCCCCTGGGCGGGCCCTCCGGGCGGAGCCGTGTCGGGTTGCGACACCGTGCGCCTCCTTCGTCGTCCGTGCCGGACCGGCCGGCCCGCGATACGCAACCAACGACGGATGAGGAAGCGATGAGAAACCCGGGTGTATTGCAGGAGGATTCAAGATGGCCGGAAGGTGAACACGGCGGGGCCGGGAACAGCCGTGTCCCCGGGCCGGCGCGCGGGGCGCCCGCCCGGGGACACGGGGGAGAGGATCAGGCGAGCGTGGCGCTCAGCGTGATCGTGGTGCCCGACAGGGCCTGGCTGACCGGGCAGTTCGCCTTCGCTTCCTCGGCCGCCTCGGCGAAGCCGGCCTCGTCGAGACCGGGCACCTCGCCCTCCACGGTGAGGTGGATGCCCGTGATGCCGGTGCCCGGCTGGAACGTGACCTCGGCCTTGGTGTCCAGCCGGGTCGGCGGGGTGCCGGCCGAGGCGAGACCGTTGGAGAGGGCCATCGAGAAGCAGCTGGAGTGGGCCGCGGCGATCAGCTCCTCCGGGCTGGTCTTCCCGTTCGCCTGCTCGGCGCGGGCAGGCCAGGAGACCGGGTAGTCACCGATCCCGGAGGAGTCGAACGTGACGACGCCCTTGCCCTCAAGGAGGTTGCCTTCCCAGACCGTGTGCGCCTGACGCGTGGTAGCCATGCTGGTTCCCTTCAAACGGAATGCGCGGTGGTACGAAGAACGGCGGGCACACCGTCGTGCCCGGCCGGTGGTACGTCCTACGCCCCCGAACCTACTGCTCCACCAGCCCCTTCGCGTCCCGCGCCAGCGCGGTCAGCCGGGAGATCGCCCGGAAGTACTTCTTCCGGTACCCGCCGTTCAGCATCTCCTCACTGAACAGCCGGTCGAACGGCAGTCCGGACGCGAGCACCGGCACCTCCCGGTCGTACAGCCGGTCGGCGAGCACCACCAGCCGCAGCGCGGTCGACTGGTCGGGCACCGGCCGCACCTCGGTCAGGCACACCGCCCGCAGCCCGTCCGCCAGCGCGCCGTACCGGCTCGGGTGGACCCGGGCCAGATGGTCGAGCAGCGCGGGGAAGTCGTCCAGGCTGGCGCCGTCGGTGGCGTACGCCGCCTTGGTGACCTGCTCGTCCGAGAACGGCGGCGGGGCGTCGGGCAGACCGCGGTGGCGGTAGTCCTCGCCGTCGATGCGCAGGGGGCGGAAGTGCGCGGAGAGCCCCTGGATCTCCCGCAGGAAGTCGGCCGCCGCGAACCGGCCCTCGCCGAGCTTGCCGGGCAGCGTGTTGGAGGTCGCGGCGAGCGCCACCCCCGCCTCGACCAGCCGGCTCAGCAGCGAGGACACCAGCACGGTGTCGCCCGGGTCGTCCAGCTCGAACTCGTCGATGCACAGCAGCCGGTGCTCGCTCAGCGTCCGCACGGTCTGCTGGAAGCCGAGCGCGCCCACCAGGTTCGTCAGCTCCACGAACGTCCCGAACGCCTTCAGCGAGGGCGCGGCCGGTGCGGCGTGCCAGAGCGAGGCGAGCAGATGGGTCTTGCCGACCCCGTACCCGCCGTCGAGATACACCCCGCGCGGACCGGAGGCCTGGACCGCCTTGCGCCCGAACAGCCCGCCCGTCGCCCGCCACCGCCCCTCACGGGACGCGCTTCGGGCCCTTCCGGATCTGCCGGACCCGGAGGCGTGCGCTCCGCCGAGCCCGGCGGCGAAGTCGCTCAGGACCCGGACCGCCTCGGTCTGGCTGGGCTGGTTGGGGTCGGGTACGTACGTATCGAAACGTACCGAGTCGAAGCGCGGCGGTGGCACCATCTCCGCGACCAGACGGTCGGCGGGGACGTGCGGCTCGCGGGCGCACAGGGACAGCGGGGCCGTTTCGGCTATGGGGCTTGACCCCGGCACGGCGTGGGAGGACGACACAACCGTCAAGCTTACGGCCGTGTCAGACTGCCGCACATGCGACGCCTGTTCCCTGTGACCGACCTGACAGCGGCCGACGCCCCGCGCGCGTGGAGCCTGGACGACCTCGCCGACGCCTACGCCTATCCCGGCACGGAGGGCCCCTGGCTGCGCGCCAACATGGTGTCGACCCTCGACGGGGCCGCCCAGCACGACGGCCGCTCCCAGCCGATCTCCTGCGAGAGCGACATGCGGATCTTCGGCACCCTGCGCGGTCTGGCCGACGTGGTGATCGCGGGCGCGGAGACCGTACGCCAGGAGGGCTACCGGCCGGCCCGCGCCCGGGAGGCCTTCGCGGCGCGGCGGGCGGCGGCCGGCCAGGGCCCCGCCCCGGCCGTCGCCGTGGTGAGCGGCAGCCTGGACCTGGACTTCTCGCTCCCGCTGTTCGTCTCCCCGCTCGTCCCGACGCTCGTGCTGACCGGTGCGGGCGCCCCGCCCGACCGGATCGCGGCGGCCCGGAAGGCCGGCGCCGACGTGGTGATCGCGGGGGAGGGCTCGCGCGTGGAACCCGCCAGGGCCGTGCGGGAGCTGGCCGGCCGGGGGCTGCGCAGGCTGCTGACGGAGGGCGGGCCCCGGCTGCTCGGGCAGTTCGTGGCGGCGGGGGTGCTGGACGAGCTGTGCCTGACCGTCGCGCCCCTGCTCACGGCCGGTGACGCCCAGCGGATCGCGGGCGGGCCCGCCGTCACCGTGCCGAAACGATTCGCCTTGGCTTCCCTGCTGGAGGAGGACGGTTTCCTCTTCTCCCGGTACCGCCGGAGCTGACGCACGGCCGCCCCCGAATGGCCGCCGGGGGCGGCGCGCGGCTCTCCCGTACCGCCCCGGCGGGCGTCAATCAGCGGAATATCCCGTTCCGGTTAGCGATCCGTGGGCAGAATGGATCTCGCAGACCCCGTGCGAGCACGGGGAAGGATGGTTTCAGCAGCGACCGGCGACGGTTGCTGAAGAGAAGGGCTCCTGTGGTGTTCACCAGCGTTTTGATGATCGAGAAGGCCCTCACGTCCGGGGACGTCGAATTCGTCACCACCCTGCACGGCGACGATTCGACGTCCTTCGTCGTCCTCATGCAGCCGCGCGGCGACCAGGCGGATGTGCTCCTGCGGGCCATTGACGACCTCGCGATGGGCGAACTGAAGGAAGCGGCCCGCGAGAGCGAGGAGCCCGAGGGCAAGAACGCCAGGGAATCCGCCGAGCTCGCCCTCCAGGTGTCCCTGGAGGCCCTGCGCCAGGCGGGCTCCGAGGCCGTCGGACAGGTGATCGAGAACCACCCCCTGGACAAGCTCACCACCGTGGTCGAGGAGTCCGAGGCCGACGAGGTCATCGTGCTGACCGCGCCCCACTACGTCGAGGAGTTCTTCCACCGCGACTGGGCCTCCCGCGCCCGGCACAAGGTCGGCGTCCCGGTGCTCAAGCTCTTCGCGCACAGCGAATAGGCTGGGGCGGCGGCCCCGGAGTGGCACCGGCCCGCAGACCCAAGGACCCTGAGGAGCACAGATGGCACCCGGCATTCCCGCCGCCATGGAACGACCGCACTTCATCGGCATCGGCGGCGCCGGAATGTCGGGCATCGCGAAGATCCTCGCCCAGCGCGGCGCGAAGGTCGCGGGCAGCGACGCCAAGGAGTCACCGACCGCCGAGGCGCTGCGCGCGCTGGGGGCGACCGTCCACATCGGGCACGCCGCCGGACACCTGGCCGACGACGCCACCTGCGTGGTCGTCTCCAGCGCCATCCGCGCCGACAACCCGGAGCTGGTGCGCGCCGGGGAGCTGTCGGTCCCCGTCGTGCACCGCTCCGACGCGCTGGCCTCCCTGATGCACGGACTGCGCTCCATCGCCGTCGCGGGCACCCATGGCAAGACGACGACCACGTCGATGCTGGCCGTCGCCCTGAGCGAGCTGGGCCTCGACCCCTCGTACGCGATCGGCGGCGACCTGGCGGGCCCCGGCACCAACGCCACGCACGGCGAGGGCGACATCTTCGTCGCCGAGGCCGACGAGAGCGACCGCAGCTTCCACAAGTACGACCCCGACGTCGCGATCGTCCTCAACGCCGAGCTGGACCACCACGCGAACTACGCCTCGATGGACGAGATCCACGAGTCCTTCGAGACCTTCGCCGGCAAGATCGTCCCCGGCGGCACCCTGGTCGTCTCCGCCGACCAGTCGGGCGCCGTCGAACTGACCCGCCGGGTGCGCGCCGCCCTGCCCGCGCTCACGGTCGTCACCTACGGCGAGTCCGAGGCCGCCGACGTACGCGTCCACAAGATCACCCCGCGCGGCCTGACCAGCGAGGTCACGGTGGTCCTGGGCGGCAAGTTCCTCACCTTCACGGTCTCGGTCCCCGGCCGCCACTACGCCCTCAACGCCGTCGCCGCCCTCGCGTCGGGCATCGCCCTCGGCATCCCCGCCCACAACCTCGCCTCGGCCCTCGGCAAGTACACCGGGGTCAAGCGCCGCCTCCAGCTCAAGGGCGAGGCGGCCGGCGTCCAGGTCATCGACAGCTACGCCCACCACCCCACCGAGATGGCCGCCGACCTGGAGGCCATGCGCGGCGCCGCCTCCGACGCCCGGCTCCTCGTCGTCTTCCAGCCCCACCTGTTCTCCCGCACCCAGGAGCTGGGCACCGAGATGGGCCAGGCCCTCGCCCTCGCCGACGCCTCCGTGGTCCTGGACATCTACCCGGCCCGCGAGGACCCGGTCCCCGGCGTCACCAGCGCCCTGATCATCGACGCCGCGCGGGCCGCCGGCGCCGACGTCACCGCCGTCCACGACAAGGCGGAGGTCCCCGAGGCCGTCGCGGGAATGGCGAAGCCCGGCGACCTCGTTCTCACCATGGGAGCGGGCGACGTCACCGACCTCGGCCCGCAGATCCTGGACCACCTGTCGAGCTGAAGGAGCCACCCGTGGCGTACGACGTCGAGAAGCCGGACGAGCAGTGGCGCGAGGAGCTCACCGCCGCCGAGTACGCGGTGCTGCGCAAGGCGGGCACCGAGCCCGCCTTCGTCGGCGAGTACACCGACACCAAAACCGCCGGCGTCTACTCCTGCCGGGCGTGCGGCGCGGAGCTGTTCCGCTCCGACACGAAATTCGAGTCGCACTGCGGCTGGCCGTCCTTCTACGACCCGAAGGACACCGACGCGGTCGAACTGATCCAGGACCGCAGCCACGGCATGGCCCGCACCGAGGTCCGCTGCGCCCGCTGCGGCTCGCACCTGGGGCATGTCTTCGAGGGCGAGGGCTACCCCACCCCGACCGACCAGCGGTACTGCATCAACTCGATCTCCCTGCGGCTGACCCCGCAGGACTGATCCGGCCCGTACGGGGACCGGCGCGCCGCGTCAGTCCCCGTACGGCTCCTCCTGCCGCAGCAGCGGGTGCGCGACGCCGGGGAAGACCCGCGCCCGCACCACCGGCTCCGCCGCGCCGCCCTGGACCACGGTCTCCGCGACACCCCACGGGCGGCCGGGCAGGACGACGGTCAGGGTGTACGAGGCCGGGCAGCCCAGGCACTCGTACCGGTCCACCCAGGTCTCCACCTCGGTCGTGCTGCCCGGGTAGCGCGCCACGTGGCGGTGCGGCGCGTGACAGCGCGCGCACCGCTCGCCCGGCTCGCAGGTGCCGCCGCAGGGGCAGGGCACGTCCAGGGAGTCGGCCGGCCGCCAGCGCTGGGTGAGGACGGCCTCCCGCGTGGCGCCCATGTCCTTCATCGCCTTGAGATTGCGGGCGGCCACGTTGTACGACTCACCGGTCCCCGCCATCCGGTCCCGGATGACGTCCTTGCGGCCGCGGTTCGTCGTCATGTGCTGCTCCTCCTGGGGTCCACGCAGCCCGCCAGGAGGGCGCACGAGATCGGTGACCACCACGGTACCGCGACGCGCGGGCGCCCCCGCGCCACGCTCAGGACCGCCGCACCCGGCCCGCGATGCGCCGGCCCAGCCGGCTCAGGCCGCGGCGCTCCCGGCGGTTCCAGTCCCGGAAGGCCTCCGCCCGGCCACTGCTGCCCGAGCGGCCGACGGCCTCCTCGACCGCCGCGACCCGGTCGGCGGGCAGCCCCCGCACCACCGGGCGCAGCACCTCCTCCAGCAGCGCCCCGGCGACCCCGCTCCAGGCGGGGCCGGCGTGCGGATGGGCCGTCCAGACGGTGAAGCAGTCGGCGGCGTACGCGGAGTCGGCCGCCAGCCGGGCCCGGACGCTGTCACCGCGCGCGGCCCGGTCGTAGGCGGCGATCAGGTCCGCGTCGCCGCTGTGCACCAGGGCGTACAGCTCCGCCTCGGGCCGCTCCGGCGCCAGCAGCCGCCCGGCCACCGCGTCGCACGCCTGCCCGAGCACCCCGGGCTCCACCGGCTCGGCCTCCGCCCGCAGCGCCCGCACCCGCTCGGCCCACTCCGGCTCAGCGGCCCCCGAGCCCACCTCGCGGGCGAAATCGAGCAGCAGCAGCGCCGCCCGCACCCGGCCCCCGGTCTCCTGCGGGAAGCCGCGCAGCAGGTCATGGGCCAGCTCGGGAGCCTCGCCGTCCCCGGGACCGGACGCGAGCGCGGCGGCCACCAGATGCGACCAGGTGCCGGCCGCCCGGTGCGCGTCCGAGGTCGCGGCCTCCAGCAGCAGCCGCGCCTCGGCCGCCGTCGGGGCGGCCGCCTCCCACACCAGGCCCACGGCCGTCCGCAGCACCAGCGGCTCCGCGAACGGCGACATCCCGCCGGCCCGCAGAACCCGCTGCAACGCCGCCACCCGGTCGTCGCCGCAGCCGGCCTTGGCCTCCGGCGCCCCCGCGCACATCCGCAGATGCGGCAGCGACTGCGTGCCGGTGAACGGCAGCGGCACCCGGAGCAGCAGCCGCTCCACCCCGGCCGGGCTGTCCGGCGCGATCCGGTCGAGCGCGCCCAGCAGGGCCGTACGCACGTCGAACTGCTCGTCCATCAGCTCCAGCAGCGCGGGCGCCCAGTCCGGGGCGCTCCCGTCCTCGCCGCCCGCCAGCAGGGCGGGCGCGAGCCGGTCCAGGACGGAGGGCAGCAGCTCGGCGCAGTCCACCTCCAGCAGCCGTGCCACCCGCAGGAGTTGCACCGTGCGGGCCACGTCGAGGCCGACGCCCGCGCTGCCCAGCTCGGTCAGGATCTCCGGCCCGAGCACCCCGGCGACGGCCGCGCCCTCGGGCCCGCTGAAGGCGGTGCGGCCCGGCAGTTCGAGGGAGCCGTTGCCGCCGCGTACCGCCTCCGTCACCAGCATCGCGGCCAGCGGGGCCGTGGTCGTCGTGGGGGAGCGGCCGTCCAGCGCGGCGAACAGCCGTCCCGCGGCGTCGAATTCCGGGCCCGAGCGCTCGTCCACGCCAGGGGCGGTCAGCGCGTCGACCAGCTGCCGGGTCCGCTTCGCGTCCAGTGCGTACGGGCGTTCGGCGGCCCACTCCGCGCCGGCCGCGCGCCCGCCCGTCCCCAGCGCGATGCCCGCGCACAGCGCGGTCACCGCCACCGGCCCGGGGGCGAACGGCTCCCCCGGCAGTTCGGCGGCCTCCCGGAACAGCTCGGGTGCGCGGTTGCGCCAGATCCGCGCGGCCGTCTCCGCCCAGGCGTCGTCCACGGCCTCTTCCGGGCGGGCCCCCGCGCAGCGGTGCACGCGCACGTCCGGGCCCGTCAACTCCCCGGCGTCCTCGGGCAGCACGCCGACGATCCGCTGCGGGGCCCGCAGCGGACGGCGGGTGTAGGTGGTGAACGTCAGCCGCTCGGCGAGCTCGTCGGGCAGGGCGACGCAGGCGAGCGCGATCCACCGGGCCACGTCCGCGCTCTGTGCCTCGACGAGGACGACGCGGCCGGCCGCGTCCGGTTCGCACAGCCCGCGCAGATCGGCCAGCACTCCCGCGAGCCAGGGGCCGCGCGAGACGGCGAAGTCGTTCAGCCCCTCGCGCTCCCGGGCGTGGTGGCCGGTGGCGCCGGGCAGCGTGGCGAGCGGGTCGGGCAGCGGGCGCCCGGGGGTCGCCGCGGCCCAACGGGCGGCCCGGCAGGCGGTGATCGGGAGCGCGCCGCCCGGGAGCCGGCCGCCGGGCGGGAGGTGGACCGCGTGCGCGTGGAAGCCCACCCGGGAGGCCCGCCCGGAGCGGGACGCGACCGTCCGGGCCAGCAGATGACCGCCGTCGGAGAGCACGCTGTAGCTGAGGGACTCGGGCAGAGCGCGCAACGCGGCGTCGGGGAGCCCGGGTTCGGTGCCGGCCGGCGGCTCGTAGGCCAGCAGCGGTCCGGCCTCGGTGAGCACGGACGCGGGTATCGCGGTGTCGACCGCGGTGAAACGCGCCGGTATCGGTTCTGCCCCGCCGGATGCGGGCTCGTCCCCGTCCGTCGCGGAGGTGTAGTGCAACTGCGCGAGGGTCTTCAACTGTTGCGGCTTTCGCTTGAGCGGGCTGAGTGATGCTGCTTATCAGATGTGGGGGCCGGTCTGCGGGGTTTCGGGTTCGGCTCCCACGGATCAAAACCGTTCCCCGCTGATTCTGGCGGGCCCGCGGCGCGATGTCCGCAGCAGGCCGACACTTTCGAGGGGCGCGATCCGGCCAGGTCTTGACGTGCACCTGACATGACGTCAGTTTCTGTGGGACCGTCCATGACACGCCCGGAAGCGCGGACCACCCCCACGGGGCGCGGCCGGGCCGTACCCCCACACGTGCGTGACAAGAAGGAGTGACATGAGGCTCACACCGAAACTCTTGTGCGTCACCGCCCTGGCCGCCCTGGTCACCGCGGGTGCGTCCACCGCGGCGAGCGCGGGCCCCGCGGCCTCGCAGCTCGTCGACGGCGTCATCACGGCCGCCGGCTCCACCTGCACCTGGACCGGCGCCGCCGCCGACGCGGACCCGCCCGCCGCCCTGACCATCGACAACGGGACCGTCAACAGCAGCCTGAGCTGTACCGGCGGCGCGAGCGCGACCCTCAACAACAGCCCGACGCTCACCTTCGACGACGCGGCGGGCACCGCGGCGTCCGACCTCATCGACATCACGGTGAAGCAGTCGATCGTCACGTGCAGCTATCAGGCGACCGGTGTCGGCTGGACCCGCGACGGCTCCACCCGTACCTACCTCAACGAGGCGTTCACCGCGTCGAAGAGCTCCGGCAGCTTCCTCTGCCCCGGCTCGATCACCGCCGACCCGGGTTCGGCCTCCCTGACCTTCCACTGACCCGTACGCACAGCGCGGGCCACGCGCCGCCGCCGGTGGAACCTCGCCGGCGGCGGCGCTCGCGGTTCATCGGCCCCCGCGCCGGGTCACTCGAAGCGGGAGGGGTCGCCCGCTCCGCGTCGTACGATCTCCGGCTCGCCGCTGGAGTAGTCGATGACGGTGGTGAGTTGCGTACCGGCGTCGCCGGAGTCGAGGACGATGTCCACCTCGTGGTCCAGGCGCTCCTTGATCTCCCAGCCCTGGGTCATCGGCTCCGCCTCGTCGGGCAGGAGCAGGGTGCTGGAGAGCAGCGGCTCGCCGAGTTCCTCCAGCAGTGCCTGGACGACGGTGTGCTGGGGGATGCGTACGCCCACGGTCTTCTTCTTCGGGTGCAGCAGCTGGCGCGGCACCTCCTTCGTCGCCGGAAGGATGAAGGTGTACTGGCCGGGCGTCGCCGCCTTGACCGCGCGGAACACATCGTTGTCGATCTGCGCGAACTGCCCGAGCTGGGCGAAGTTCTGGCACATGAGCGTGAAGTGATGCCGGTCGTCGAGATTGCGGATCGCGCGGATGCGGGAGATGCCGTCGCGGCTGCCGAGCTGACACCCGAGCGCGTAGCAGGAGTCCGTCGGATACGCGACGAGCGCCCCGGAGTGGATGCTCTCGGCCACGTTGGTGATGGTGCGCCGCTGGGGGTTTTCGGGATGTACGTCGAAATACTTCGCCATCCGGCGAGTCTACGGTCGGGGCGGTGGCAGGTTCGGGGCGATGGCGCGTAGTTCCACCCCTCGGGGGACGGGAAACCCGTCCGTGAGGCGCTCGTCGGCCACTTTTGATATGTATCATGCATGAGCAATGTACTATGCATAATTAATGCATAGTACATATCTATGGTATATATGTACAAAAGAGGTAGCCCGCCCCGCCAGGAGGCGAGCCCGGCAACTGAAGGAAGCCTCGCGTGGACATGCCCGTGGACCGGATCGAGTTCGAGACGATGCTGCTTGGCCGGCACATGAGTCTGCTGACCTCGCGGGGCGACGGGCGACTCGACCGCAGCGCCTACATCCTGCTCAGCCGTATCCGCGTCCAGGGGCCGATGTCCATCGGCCAGTTGCGCGACGCCTTCGGCCTGGACACCTCCACGCTCAACCGGCAGACCGCGGCCATGCTCCGTGCGGGTGTGGTCGAGCGTATCGCCGACCCGGACGGCGGGATCGCCCGGAAGTTCGTCATCACGGACGAGGGCGAACGCCGGCTGGACAAGGACCGGGCCGAGAACCGGGAGGGCCTTCAGCGCGTCCTGGCCGACTGGTCGCCGCAGGAGGCCGCCCGCTTCGCGGACGACCTCGCCCGGCTCAACCGGGACATCGAGCGCCTCGACGGGCGGCCCTGGCCGCGCGACTGAGCCGGGAGGGCGCCCCGGTCAGGACAGCTTGGTGAAGGCCCATGCCTGGACCGCGGTGGCGGAGGCCGCCTCCTGGGTGAGCAGGGCCCCATTCGCGGGGGAGGGTGCGGTCAGGAGCAGTCCGCTGGACTTGCTCGTCAGGGTGTGGCCGCCGGTCGTGGGCGTGGCGGTCCACCGCTGGTTCGCGTCACCGCTGCACGTCCACTGGTCGATGGCGGCGCCCGCGGCCCTGGAGTTCTTGTAGACCTCGGCGCACAGGCCGCTCTCCACGTTCCTGAGCGTGTACGTGCCGTCCGCGTTGGCCGTCACGTCCCACTTCTGGTTGTCGCCGCCGTTCCAGGCCCAGCCGTTGAGCTGGGTGCCCGGGGCCGTGGAGTGCGCCGGTACGTCGATGGCCTGGGTGCCGGCGGAGATCCGGTTGACCCCGGCCGACGGGCCGGCCGGCCGGACGCAGCCCGTGGACGACTGGTGGGCGCCGCGGTCGGGTACGCAGCCGGCCGCGACCGGGTTGCCGAAGTAGTCGCGCGCGCCCGCGTCCGCCACGACCGCCCCGTTGGCGAGGGCGGAGGACCCGGCCCCGAGCAGGTAGCCGTCCGCGTCCGTGCGGGAGGTGGCCGTGCCGGGGGCCGCCAGCTTCGGGTCGGCCGTCACCTTGTGGGCGTCGGCCGGCTCACCGGCCGGGTGGGTGCCGTGGAAGACGTTCGAGTCGAAGCCGAGACCGGCCGCGTTCACGTAGCTCGCCTCGGCCGTCGCCACCTGGAAGACGTTGTTGGTGAACGTGGCGTTCGCCGCCGCCGAGCCGTTGGCGTTGTTGATGATCTGGACCGGATCGGCCAGATAGAAGGTGTTGTTGTAGATCTGCGTGTTGGTCGTCTTCGCGCAGACCATGTCGAAGAGCTGGCCGCCGTCGTTCTGGCTGATGTTGTACCGGACGATGTTGCCGTCGGTCGTCGAGCCGGCGCCGTTGCACAGGAGGATGAAGCCACCCTCGTTGTCGTGGCTGTAGTTGTACTGGTAGATCGTGCGGATATTGGCCTCGTCCAGGTCGAGTCCCTGCCCGTCGCAGTCGCTCTTCCCGCCGCTGACCTCGTTGAACTGGTACACCGCGTCCTGCGTGTTCCAGCCCCAGAGGCCGGCCGCGCAGTGCGCGGGCTCGCGCTCGCGGAAGCCGTCGACCTTGTTGTACTCGATCAGCGCGCCCTCGGTGTGATGCGGCACGATCGCGTCGCCGCCGATGTCCGAGACCGTGTTGCCCCGGATGACCACCCGGGTCTGCGGGGTCCACGCTCCGCAGGCGGAACCGCAGTTGGGGTTGTTCAGCTCGGGACGCTGCATCCAGCGGGTCCAGAAGTGGATGCCGTAGCGGTCGACGGTCCGCACGGTGTTGTCCGTGATCGCGACGTCGTCGAACCTCGTGGGCGTCGTGTTGCCCAGCACCTCGAAGAAGATGCCGGCGCTGGCGTCGTCGTCCTTCCGGGTCTGGTTCCCGTTGACGTCGTGGATGTCCAGGCCCGCGATCCGGTAGTAGGTGCCGGTGCCCGAATCCGTACGGGTGACATGGACGCCGCGCCGGGTGTCGGCCGCCGTGCCCCGGTTGGAGATGTCCAGGTTGCGGATCTCCCAGTACTGCTGGTCCGCGAGCCGTACGACATCGGTGACCTGGCCCGCTCCGGCCAGTGCGGGCTTGGCGCCCGTGCCGTACGCGTCGATCACGATCGGCGACCCGGCCGCGCCCGAGCCCTTCGGGAAGAGCTGCTGGCCGGTACAGGTGGAGCCGCGCCTGAGCAGGACCGAGTCGCCCGGCTGGAACGTGTGGGCGTTCACCGGGGCCAGCGCGTTCCACGGTGAGCCCGCGCTGCCGTCCCCCGCGGCGGTGGCGCCGCAGTCGACGTAGAAGGCCTGCGAGGCCGGTGCGGCGGCCCGCGCCGCGGTGGTGGGGGCCGCGGCCAGAAGGGTGGCCAGCGGGAGCGACAGGGTCGAGAGGAGCAGGGTTCGTCTTCCGGGCATGGAACAACTCCATTGGCTGAAAACGGACAGCAGACGTCTGACGCCTGCTCACATTAGAGAGCTGCGGTGTCAGTGGTCAAGACCTGTTCATGTCAACGAAATCGGTGGTGGCGGCCCGGCGGCGGCAGCCCCAACGTCTTGATGGCGCAACAGTTTTGGCGTCCCCCGCCTCCGAACGGGCCGCGCTCATAGGATCGGGGCGGTCTTCGGGGAGACGGGGTGGCCGATCGTGGCGTGCGCAAGGGCGATACGCGGATTGCGGGGATACGGGGCGCTGCTGCTGGCGCCACTGGTGCTGGTGGCCTGTGTCAGCGGTGGCGGCCCCGGCGCGGGGCCCTCCGCGAGCGCCTCCGCGACTGCCTCCGCGACGGGCGGCGCCGCCCCCGGTCCCGGGCCCGCGGACACCGGCGTCATCGACGCGGACCCGGCCAGGCTGCCGGGGACCCGCAAGGAAGCGCTCGGCCTCATCCGCCGGATCATCGCGAATCCCGCCACCTTCGGCCCCGGAGTGGTCGAACGCCGCCCGTACGAGAGCGATCCGGCGACCTGGCCCGTCCTGGGCACCGACTGCGTCTGGCAGCAGAAGAAGCCACAGGCCCATGTCCTCGCCACCCTGAGCCGCTATTTCGAGGTGCCGGCGGCGGGCGGCAAGGGACCGCTGCGGCTCTCCGCCGTCGTGACCGTGCACCGCACCCGGGACGACGCCCGGTGGGAGATGGCCGAGTCCGTGGAGGAGACGATGCGCTGCCCCACGCAGCAACTGAGCCAGGGCGAGTTCATCGGGTCGATGATCGCGTCCTCACTGGCCCGGGGGGAGTCCCAGGAGAGCGCCGAGGACGCGCTGTTCGAGGCCGGGCAGTACCAGAACGAGGAACTCGGCGGCGGCCCGTACCCCTACTCCTGGTACCTGTCGCAGACCCTCCAGTTCACCGTGGCCGTGACCGGCAAGGGGGCCAAGGGCTGGAGCGACGCGGAGATCGACGCGCTGACGAACCAGGCCCACTCCGCCATGTTGCAGGACCTTGAGACCGCAGTCGAGAAGCAGAGCTGAGAGAGGGAGAGCGTGATGGAGAAGCTGCGCCCCTCCGACCCCGCACGGATCGGCGGGCACCGGCTGCTCGGACGGCTCGGCGCCGGCGGCATGGGGGTCGTCTACCTCGGCCGTACGGACGCCGGCGCCCTGGCCGCGATCAAGGTGATCCTGCCCGAATACGCCACCGACGACGACTTCCGGACCCGCTTCCGGCGCGAGGCCGAGGCCGCCCGCCGGGTGGAGAGCCCCTGGGCCGTCCCGGTGACCGGCGCGGACACGGAGGGTGAACGGCCCTGGCTGGCCACCGCGTTCGTGCCGGGCCCCGCGCTGTCGGAGGCCGTCGCCCGGTGCGGGCCGCTGCCGGCCCGCGGCGTCCGGGTGCTCGGCCGGCTGCTCGCCCGAGCGCTGGCCGCCGTACACGCTGCGGGCCTTGTCCACCGCGACGTCAAACCGGGCAACGTCCTGCTCACGGTCGACGGACCGCGCCTGATCGACTTCGGCATCGCGCGGTCCGCCGACGCCACCGCGCTCACCGCCACCGGCCTGGTGGTCGGGACCCCGGGCTTCCTCTCCCCGGAACAGGCCACCGGAGACGGCACCGAAGCGGACCCCGCGAGCGACCTCTTCTCCCTCGGCTGCCTCCTGGCGTACGCGGCGACCGGGCGTCCGCCGTTCGGCAGCGGGGCCGTCGACGCGCTGCTCTACCGGACCGTCCACGACGAGCCCGACCTCGCGGGGATCGACGACCCCGAACTCCGCGCCCTGCTGGCCACCCTGCTGGCCAAGGAGCCCGGAGCGCGCCCCACCGCCGCCGGACTCGACACCCTGATCGCCGAGGACGCGCCCGACGGCTCCACCGACTGGCTGCCCCCGGACATGGCGGCACTTGTGGCCGAACGCTCCGCCGCCGTGCTCGACCTGCCCGGCATCGACCCGACGGTCACCGATGACACCGCCCCGCCCGCACCGGGCCGGCGCAAGGCCCTGCTGTTCGCCGGCGCCGGTCTCGTGGTCGCGGCCGGCGGCGGGTTCGCCGTACGGGAGTGGCTGCGCGACGACAGCGGCTCCGATGCGGCCGCCTCCGGCGAACGGGCCTGGATCATCGGGGTGCAGGCCGATCTGTCCGGCCCCCGGAGCGCCGCCGGGCGGGCCCAGGAGCGCGGGGTCAGGATCGCCGTCCAGCAGTTCAACGCCCGCGCGGACAAGCCCTTCACGCTCACCGTCAAGGTCCGCGACGACGGGGGCGACACCGCCCGCGCGGTGCAGGCCGCCGACCGGTTCGCCCGCGACCGTGACGTGCTCGCCGTCGTCGGCCCGACCGGTGACGCCGCGACCGAGGCCGTGCTCGGCGCCTACGACGAGGCGATGCTGCCCGTCCTCACCGTGTCCTCGCTCCAGCTCACCTACGCCGCCCGCGCCAGGAAGTCCTTCTTCCAGGCCGCCCCCTCCGACGGCGTACTGGCCCAGCCGATCATCCGGCGCCTGGTGCTGCGGCCCGATGTCGAGCGGCTCGGGGTCCTGCTCGACCGGGTCGGCGGGCAGTCCGCCTACCAGGCCGGCTACCTGACCAACATGCTGACCGGCCAGATCACCACCGGCACCACCTACCCGCGCGTCGTCCCGGCCGGCACACAGGACCTGGCCCCCGTGGTCGAGGACATGCTCGCGCACGCCAGCGACGCCCTCTTCTACGCGGGTGACGCGGCCGGAGCCGCCCGCACCGCACGCGCCCTCGCCGCCACCTCCTTCAAGGGGCCCCGGATGGCCATGCACACCGCCATGGACGCGCGCTTCCTCAAGGACGCCGGACAGGCCGCCGAGGACTGGGAGTTCACCGCGCCCTTCACCGACCCGGCGGCGCCCGCGGCCAAGAAGTTCGCCGCGGCCCACCGCACCGCCTTCGACGCCGCCCCCGCGCACTGGGCCGCCGAGGCGTACGACGCGGCCGGGATCGCGATAGCCGCCGTCACCGCCCTCGCCGGGACGAAGGCCGGCGGGCCGAAGCGCCCGTCGCGCGGCGCGCTCGTCGCGAAGATCGCCGCATCCACGTACGAGGGCGTCTCCCGTACGTACGTCTTCGACGACGATCACCGGATCAAGGGCGACGACGCCTACCTCTACGGGGTGCGGGACGGACGCTACGTCTACCTCGGTGCCGCGCCGAAGGCCACGGCCTGATCCCGCATGCGGCCGCTCACCTCGGACGATCCGCGCACCATCGGCGCGTACCGCACCCTTGTCCGCCTCGGCGCGGGCGGCATGGGCGTCGTCTACCTGGCACGCACGTCCGGCGGCTCGCTCGCCGCCGTGAAGGTGATCCACGCCGAGCACGCCACGGACCCCGGATTCCGGGCCCGGTTCCGGCGCGAGGCAGAGGCCGCGGCCCGGATCACCGGTCCCTGGGTCGTCCCGGTGACCGGGGCCGACACCGAGGCCCCGGAGCCCTGGCTGGCCACCGCGTTCGTGCCGGGACCCTCCCTCGCGGAAGTCGTCGGGACCCGGGGACCGCTGCCCGCCGACACGGTCCGGGCACTCGGCTCGCGGCTGGCCGAAGCGCTCCTCGCGGTGCACGGAGCGGGCCTCCTGCACCGCGACGTCAAGCCCGGCAACGTCCTCCTCGCGCTCGACGGGCCCCGCCTCATCGACTTCGGCATCGCCCGCCACGAGGGCGCCACCGCGCTCACCGCCACCGACGCGGTGATCGGCACCCCCGGCTACCTGGCCCCCGAACAGGCCGTGGCGGGGCCGCTCGGACCGGGCTGCGACGTGTTCTCCCTGGGCTGCGTCCTCGTGTACGCGGCGACCGGACGGCGCCCGCTCGGGACGGGAACACCGGCCGGGGTCCTCTTCCGCACGGTGCACGAGGAGCCGGACCTGCACGGGGTGCCGGCCGTGCTGCTGCCCCTGGTCACGGCCTGCCTGGCCAAGGACCCGGCCGACCGGCCGGGCACCGGGGAGATCGCCCGGACCCTCGCGGGAAGCCCCGCCGACTGGGAGGTGCCCGGCCTGGCCGCCACGGTCGCCGCCCGCTCGGCCGCCGCTCTCGCCCTCCCCGACCCCGAACCGACCCCCGCCACCGGGGTCCCGGAACCACCGCGCCCGACCCGGCGACGCCTCCTGGCCGCAGGAGCGGCCGGCGCCGTCGCCCTCGCGGGCGGCGGAACCGCCGCCTGGGTGGCCGCCACCCGGCGCGGCGGCACGGGAAAGCCACCCGCCCCCCTTCCCGCGTACCGCGTCGCCCTGCACGCGGACCTGACCGGAGCGGGCAGATCCGTCGGCCTCGCCCACCAGCGCGGGGCCCTCCTCGCGATCGACGCCCACAACTCCCGTACGGACAAGACCTTCACGCTCACGCTGCGCACCGAGGACGACGCCGGGGACGCCACCCGCGCCCTCGGTGCCGCCGACCGGATCACCGCCGACTCCCGGGTGCTCGCCGTCATCGGCCCCACCGCGCAAGTCATCGACGGCAAGGTCGCGACCCACTACGAGAAGGCACGCCTCGCCCAGGTCGTCGTCGCGGCGGGCTCCACCACCGTCGCCGGGGCGGGCCCCGGTTCCCTGTGCGTACTGCGGCCGTCCGACCCGGCGCTGGCCATCGGGCTGATCTCCTACCTGGCCCGGGTCCGGCCGACCGACCACGTCGTCATCATCGAGGACCGCGCGGACGCGCAGAGCAGCTGGGCGATCAGGGACCACCTGCCGAGAGCCCCGGTCGACGGGGTCAGGTACACCACGGAGACCGTCGCGGCCACCGCCCGCACCTTCGCCCCCGCCGCCCGCGCCGCGGTCGGCGCCGGGGCGGGCGCGGTCGTCTACGCCGGATCGTCCGCCGCCCGGGGCGCCCGCTGCGCCAAGGACCTGGCCGCCGCCGGCTTCACCGGCACCGGAATGTCGCTCGGCCCCGTCCTCGCCCCGGCCTTCCTCCGGGACGCGGGCAAGGCCGCCGAGGGCTGGGTCTTCGGCGAGGCGTACACCGACCCGACGGCCCTGCCCGCGGCCAAGGCGTTCACCGCCGCGCACCGCGAACGGTTCGGCTCGGCGCCCGGCACCTGGGCCGCCGAGGCGTACGACGCGGTGGGCCTGATCGCGCGGGCCGGCCGCACCACGAGCGCCGTCGACGCGCCGCGCGACGGGGTGGCCGGGAGAATCCTGAGCACCGAATACCGGGGCATCACCCGGCGGCTGTCCTTCTACAGCAGACACCAGGTGAAGCCCCAGACGGGCATCTTCCTCCACCGGGTCGACGGGGGACGGGCCCGCTTCCTCGGGCTCCACACCTCGGTGTGAGCCCGCCGGTCCGCCGAACGGAGCAGGAACCGGACCCGTACGGCACGGCGTGAAGCGGAGCTGCGGCCCCGTTTAAGAAAACCTCGATGGACCTGGGGCGCGGGGTACGGCAGATTTCTCCGTGACGGCGGAGGATGGTGCGCGGCAGCCGGTGCGAGCGCGCTGCCATGCCGTCCCTCTCATCCTTCCCCGGGCCGCAGGCTTCCTCAGGCACGCCCCCGGCCCGGGGAGATCAACGCCGCACCAGGTACAGGGAGCCGCAGCCGTGAAGGCACTCGTGAAGCAGAAGGCCGAGCCCGGACTCTGGCTGATGGACGTACCCGAGCCCGAGACCGGCCCATCGGACGTCCTGATCAAGGTCCTGCGCACCGGCATCTGCGGGACCGACCTGCACATCCGCAACTACGACGGCTGGGCGCAGCAGGCCATCAGCACGCCGCTCGTCCTCGGGCACGAGTTCGTCGGCGAGGTCGCCGCGACCGGCTCCGACGTCGTCGACATCGCCGTGGGCGACCTGGTCAGCGGCGAGGGCCACCTCGTCTGCGGCAAGTGCCGCAACTGCCTGGCCGGACGCCGTCACCTCTGCCGCTCCACGCTCGGCCTCGGCGTCGGCCGCGACGGCGCCTTCGCCGAGTACGTCGCCCTGCCCGCGTCCAACGTGTGGGTGCACCGGGTCCCCGTCGACCTCGACGTCGCCGCGATCTTCGATCCGTTCGGCAACGCCGTGCACACCGCGCTGTCCTTCCCGCTGGTCGGCGAGGACGTCCTGATCACAGGCGCCGGCCCCATCGGCATCATGGCCGCCGCCGTCGCCCGGCACGCCGGCGCCCGCAACATCATGATCACCGACGTCAGCGAGGCCCGCCTGGACCTCGCCCGCGAGGTCGGCGTCAGCCTGGCGCTCAACGTCGGCGAGCACACCATCGCCGACGGCCAGCAGAAGCTGGGACTGCGCGAGGGCTTCGACATCGGCCTGGAGATGTCCGGCCGCCCCGAGGCGATGCGCGACATGATCGCGAACATGACGCACGGCGGCCGGATCGCCATGCTCGGACTCCCCTCCGAGGAGTTCGCCGTCGACTGGGCCCGGATCGTCACCTCCATGATCACGGTCAAGGGCATCTACGGCCGCGAGATGTACGAGACCTGGTACGCCATGTCCGTCCTGCTGGAGGGCGGCCTCGACCTCGCCCCCGTGATCACCGGCCGGTACGGCTACCGCGACTTCGAGGCGGCCTTCGACGACGCGGCGAGCGGACGCGGCGGCAAGGTCATCCTCGACTGGACCGTCTGACCTCTTCACCTCTAAGGAACCGGCATGTTCGACTCCGTACGCGACGACCTGCGCACCACCCTCGAAGAGATCGAGGCGGCCGGTCTGCACAAGCCCGAGCGCGTCATCGGCACCCCGCAGTCCGCGACCGTCGCCGTCACCGCGGGCGGCCGTCCGGGCGAGGTGCTGAACTTCTGCGCCAACAACTACCTGGGCCTCGCCGACCACCCCGATGTGATCGCCGCCGCGCACGAGGCGCTGGACCGCTGGGGCTACGGCATGGCGTCCGTCCGCTTCATCTGCGGCACCCAGGAGGTCCACAAGGAGCTGGAGCAGCGGCTCTCCGCCTTCCTGGGCCAGGAGGACACGATCCTCTACTCCTCCTGCTTCGACGCCAACGGCGGCGTGTTCGAGACGATCCTCGGCCCGGAGGACGCGGTCATCTCCGACGCCCTCAACCACGCCTCGATCATCGACGGCATCCGCCTGTCCAAGGCCAAGCGCTTCCGCTACGCCAACCGCGACATGGCCGACCTGGAGCAGCAGCTCAAGGAGGCGTCCGGCGCCCGGCGCCGCCTCGTCGTCACCGACGGTGTCTTCTCCATGGACGGGTACGTCGCGCCGCTGCGCGAGATCTGCGACCTCGCCGAGCGCTACGACGCCATGGTCATGGTCGACGACTCGCACGCCGTCGGCTTCGTCGGCGCGGGCGGCCGCGGCACGCCGGAGCTGCACGACGTGATGGACCGCGTCGACATCATCACCGGCACCCTCGGCAAGGCGCTCGGCGGGGCCTCCGGCGGTTACGTCGCGGCCCGCGCCGAGATCGTCGCCCTGCTGCGCCAGCGCTCGCGCCCGTACCTCTTCTCCAACTCGCTCGCCCCGGTCATCGCCGCCGCCTCCCTCAAGGTCATCGACCTGCTGGAGTCCGCGGGCGACCTGCGCGAGCGGCTCAACGCCAACACCGCGCTCTTCCGTACCCGGATGACCGAGGAGGGCTTCGACATCCTGCCCGGCGACCACGCCATCGCCCCCGTGATGATCGGGGACGCGGCGAAGGCAGGCCGGATGGCGGAGCTGCTCCTGGAGCGCGGTGTGTACGTGATCGGGTTCTCGTACCCGGTCGTCCCGCAGGGCGCGGCCCGTATCCGCGTCCAGCTCTCCGCGGCGCACTCCACGGCCGACGTGAACCGCGCCGTGGACGCGTTCGTCGCCGCCCGCGCCGTACTGGAGGGCTGACCCCGGGCGGTCGCGGGGGCGGTCAGGGCGCCCCCGCGACCTGGGACAATGGGGCACATGATCGATGCACGGCGGCTCCGCGTCCTGCGAGCCGTGGCGGACCACCGCACGGTGACCGCCGCGGCTGCCGCGCTGTACCTGACCCCCTCCGCCGTCTCCCAGCAGCTCGCCGCCCTCGAACAGGAGACCGGCCACCGGCTGGTCGAACGCGGCTCGCGCGGCGCCCGCCTCACGCCCGCCGGCGAGATCCTGCTCACCCACACCAACGTGGTGCTGGCCCAGCTGGAGCGCGCCGAGGCCGAGCTCGCCGCCTACGGCTCGGGCGACGCCGGTACGGTCACGGTCGCCGCGTTCGCCACCGGCATAGGCCTGGTCCTGGCCCCCGCCATCGCCGCCCTCAGCCGCATCGCACCCGGCATCAAGGTCCGCGTCCAGGACGCGGAGGGCGACGCGAGCGTCCCGATGGTCCTGGACCGGCAGGTCGATGTCGCCGTCGCCGTCGAATACCGGGGCGCCCCCGGCGAGGACGACCGCCGCCTGACCCGCGTCCCCCTGTACTCGGAGCCGTTCGACGCGGTGCTCCCGGTGGGCCACCGCCTGGCGGACCAGGAGCAGGTGGCCGTCGCCGACCTGGCCAAGGACGCCTGGATCGGCCCGTACCCGGGCAACCCGTGCCACGACGTGGTGGTCCTGGCCTGCGAGTACGCAGGCTTCGCCCCGAACCTCGAACACTCATCCGACGACTTCCACGCGGTGGTCGCACTCGCCGGCGCGAACGCCGGAGTGGCCCTCGTCCCGCGCTCCGCGCTGCGGGGCATGGCCCTGACCGGCGTGGTGGTCCGCCCGGTCCGGGGCACCGCCCCCACCCGCCGGGTCTTCGCGGCGGTACGCCGGGGCGCCGAGACCCACCCGCTGATCGAGCCGGTGCTGGAGGCGCTGGCGGGGGCGGCGGGTGGCGTGGCACGTCCGGACGTCCGGGCCTGACGGGGGCCGGCCCCCGACGACGAACCGCCCGAAGACCAGTGATCCAGCAACGGCAGTGTGGCGGGTCGTAGTCGGCACCGGGGGAGGCAGAACGCGTGGGCGACGGCAAGGACAGCGGCAAGGTTCTGGACATCAGCGGGGACACGGATTCCCGGTTCAATGCCCTCGACCTCGCCCGGGAGATCGCCCGCGCCTGGCGCCTGTCCCTCAAGCAGGCATTTCCGCACAAGGAGTTCGACGTTCAGGCAACCGAAACGGAGGACAGCCCTTAGCCTGCCCCACGCGAGCTGTTGACCCGGCTCGGGGCAGGCCGCGAAGGGTCACTGACGGGTGCCCGCTTCCTGATGCCGGCCACCCCGCCCGCCGGGCACCAGCGTGCCCACAGCAGCCGCCGCCGTCACGGCCGCCGCCAGCACCCCGTACCGCGCCGGAGGCAGATACGGCAGGCCGCCCGTCGCCGGGAGCGCGAACGCGAGCAGGGGGATCGCCGCGACCACCGTTCCGATGGCCAGGCCCGCCACCGTCACCAGGCCCGTCTCCAGCACCCGCATCCGCAGCAGCTGACCGCGCCCCGTGCCGACGAGCCGCAGCAGGTGGAACTCCGGGCGGCGGCCGGCCGAGATCAGCGCGAGGGTGCTGACCACGGCGAGCAGCGCGAAGCCGCCGATCACGCCGACGCCGATGACGATCAGGGCGTCGTCCTGGTCCGAGGACGACGGGCTGATCCGCACGTCGTCCGCCGTCGCCGGCCGGACATCGAGTCCCTTGTACGGGGCCAGCGCACGCCGTACGGCGGACGTGGCGTCCCGGTCATCCGCCGAGCGCACCAGGATCTGCTGGTCGCGGGCAGCCGAGACATGGCCGGCCAGTGCCTCGCGGGGCAGCATGAACTCACCGAGCCCCAGGGACCGTTCGTAGAGTGCCACCACCTTGGGCCGCACCCGCGTACCGTCACCGAGACGCAGCTCCACCGTGTCCCCGACGCCGACGCCCAGGTCGTCGGCCCGGTCCTTGCCGACGGCGACCGTGTCCGGGCCGGTGAGACCGGACAGGTCGCCCGCCGTGACCCGGGCGTCGAGCGTGCCGGACAACTGGTCCGCCGTGACGCCCAGCACCGGGAAGCGGTCCAGCGCCGGATCACCGGCCTCGCGATGGGCGAGGACGACGGCCGACCGCAGCAGGCCCGTCGCGGCCGCCACCCCGGGCGCCCGGCGCACGGCCTCGGCCGCGCCCCCGGGGATGCCCGACGCGGGGCCCGTCACCACCAGGTCCGCCCGCACCGCGTCGGACGCCTGCCGGCCGGCGGCCCGCTCCAGCGTCGTCCCGGCCGCCAGCTGGACGCACACGAACGCGACGACCAGCACGATCGGGGTGAGCGCCGCACCCAGCCGGCGGTTGTGCGCGGCGGCGGACCGGGCGGCCAGGAATCCGGAGACCCCGCCCGCCCGCCGGACCGGTGCGCCGAGGACCCGCATCGACACCCGGGCGATCCACGGACCGAGCAGCGCCACCGCGATGATCAGCGACGTCGCCGCCCCCGACGCCGCGAGCGCCGCGGCCTGACCGCTCTGCGTGGCCGCCGTCCCGGCCGAACCCAGCCCCGCGACCGCCAGCAGCACACCCGCGCCCGTGCGAAGCCGCCCCGGCTCGCCCGGCTCCGGCGCCCGCGCCGCGCTCAGGGCGACCGCGGGCCGCGTCCGGGTCACCGTCCGCGCCGCGAGCAGCGCCACCGGCCGGGCGGCCAGTGCCACGACCAGCGCACCCGCGACGCCCGCCGCGACCGGGAGCCACACCGGGACGGGCAGCGGCAGCGGGCCGGTGGTCAGCAGCGACCGCATCAGCAGCCCCAACGGCACCGACCCGACCGCGCCCAGCACCGCGGCGACGTCCGCGACCCGGCCCGCCTCCCGGCCGACCGCCGACCTGAGCTGCCGGGGCGTCGCCCCGACCGCCCGCAGCAGCGCCAGTTCGCCGGAACGCTGGTGGACGGCCTGGGAGACCGTGGTGGCGATCACCAGCAGCGCCACCATGACCACTGTTCCGGCGACCGAAGCCAGCATCGCCAGCAGATCACCGCGTCCGCCGAGCGCGTCGACGTGCTCCGCCTCGCCGCGCTCGGCACCCGTCAGTACGCGCGGACCGCGCTCACCTCCGGCCCGCCCCGCCACGGCCTCGCCCACCGACGCCCGCAACGCGTCGGCGGAAACGCCCGGTTCGGCCATGACACCGATGGCGTCCACCGTGCCGGGGTGGCCGCCCAGTGCGGTGAGCCGTGCCTCGGTGAAGAACACGGCGGGCGCGCCGCCCCGGTGGCCGGTGGCCGCCACCCCGCTGACGGTGTACTGCCGTGCGGCGCCGCCCACTTGCAGCGTGATGTGCCCGCCCGCCTCCGCCAGCGCCGCGTCCACGACCACCTCGGACGCGGACCTCGGCGCGCGCCCCTCGGACAGTTCGTACGCGGTGAGCACCGCGGACGGCCACGAGCGGCCCACCGCCGGCGCCCCCTCACCCACGGTCACCGGGACGGAGTCGTCCGCGACGGCCAGCGCCACACCGTCCGCCGCTGCCGCCCGCGCGACCACGGAGCGGTCCAGCCGGACCCGTTCCGGCAGATACGCGGTGGCCGTCTGCGGCTCACTGCCCCAGGGCTTCGCCGTGTACGTGACCCGCTGATCGGCCACCACGACCGCGTCGGCCCCGGTGTAGCGCTCCACCGGGGGCTTCGCCAGCAGCAGCGAGCCGAGCACCAGGGCGAAGGCGCCGAGCAGCGCCGCCGCGGCGGCCGCCGCCGCGAACACCGCGGTCCAGGCGCGGCGGTGGGCCGTGAGCGAGCGGCGGGCCAGGAACGCCGAGGCGCGCCGGCTCCCGGCCCGCAGGGCCGTCCCGCTTGGGGTGGAAGTCATCGCAGCCGGCCCCCGTCCATGGTCAGCACGGTGTCCGCCCAGCTCGCCGCCACCGGGTCATGGGTGACCATCACGACCGTACGGCCGTCCAGCCGTACCGCGTCCCGCAGCAGGCCGAGCACCAGCGCCGCCGACTCCGGGTCGAGGGAGGCCGTCGGCTCGTCCGCGAAGAGCACATCGGGGTGGTTGACCAGCGCCCGTGCGACCGCGACCCGTTGCTGCTGGCCGCCGGACAGGGTGCCGGGCCGGTCGTCGCCCCGGCCGGCCAGGCCCACCCGGTCCAGCAGCAGCCGCCCCCGGTCCAGCACGCCCGCGCCCCGCGGGTCGGCGCCGGCCAGGACCAGCGGCAGTACGACGTTCTCCACGATGCTCAGCGACGGCACCAGGTTCAGCGCGTGGGACTGGAAGACGAACCCGATCCGGTCCCGCCGCAGCCGGGTCAGCGCCGCCTCGGAGAGCCGGCCGAGGTCGGTCCCCGCGATCCGTACCGTTCCCGACGTCGGCCGGTCCAGGCCCGCCGCGCACTGGAG
Source organism: Streptomyces sp. Mut1 (assembly GCF_030719295.1). Taxonomy (NCBI): domain Bacteria; kingdom Bacillati; phylum Actinomycetota; class Actinomycetes; order Kitasatosporales; family Streptomycetaceae; genus Streptomyces; species Streptomyces castrisilvae. The sequence goes on from NZ_CP120997.1 coordinate 6,359,107, forward strand.
GAAGGTGCTCTTGCCCGATCCGGAGGGCCCGACGACCGCGGTGAAGCTCCCCTCCGGCACCGCACAGCTCACCGCGTCCAGGGCGACGGTCTCCCGGCCGCTGCCGCGCCGCCCGTGGTGCCGGCTCACCGCCTCCAGCTCCAGCGCCGCCGCGCGCACCGTCGTGGTTGTCTCCACCGTGAACCCCTCGCTCGTTTACCCGTACCGCCTGACCTGCATAAACGGTAGGAGCGGCGAGGCGGCCGGGGGAGGGTGCGCGCTCCCGGGCGGGGGTACAGCCTGCTCCACCACGGCCCGGGGGGCCGGCCGCACTCCGGGTACGGGCCCGCCCCCGTAACGTGGTGCGGCATGAGCACCGCCGCCCCCGCCCCGCTGACGACCGCGATCCGCCGCTCCTGGCACGCCTCGCAGTACCTCCTCATCGGCATCCCGGTCGCGCTGCTGGCCTATGTGGCCGCCTTCCTGGTGGTGGCGGCGCTGCTGTTCGCCGTCGTGGTCATCGGGCTGCCCGCGCTGCCCGAGGCGGCGAAGGCGCTGCACCGGTTCGCCGAGTTCGAGCGGCGCAGGGCGGCGGCCCTCCTCGGCGTCCCGTACCGGCCGATGCCGCAACTGCCGTACGACAGAGGGGAGCTCGGGCAACGGGTCCGGCTGGTGCTCTCCGATCCCGTCGCCCGGCGCGAGGCCCTGTGGCTGCCCGTCCAGGCGGTCGCGGGCAACGCCGTCGGCTACGTCACGATGGTGCTGTGGCCGGTCGGGCTGCTGGTGGACGGGATCGCGCTGCCGGTGACGCGGCTGCTGGACCGGCGGGCCGCCGACGAGTACGGCACGCCGCTGCCCGAACGGCACGGCCTGGTCCTGCGCTGGCACCCCGTGCTCGCCCGGCTCTCGGCGGAGTGGACGAGCTCCCTGCTCGAGGCCCCGCCCGCCGCCGAACTCGCCGAACGGGTGGCCCAGCTGACCGAGAGCCGGGCCGGCGCCGTCGAGGCGCACGGCGCCGAACTCCGCCGTATCGAACGCGACCTGCACGACGGCGCGCAGGCCCGCATCGTCGCCCTGTCGATGCGCATCGGCCTGGCCAAGCGGCTGCTGGACCAGGACCCGGCCGCCGCCCGGCAGCGCCTGGACGAGGCCCAGGACGGCGTCGACGCCGCGCTCGCCGAGCTGCGGCACGTGGTGCGGGGCATCCACCCACCGGTCCTCACCGACCGCGGACTCGCCGGCGCGGTGCGGGCGCTGGCCGCGGACTGCGCCGTCCCCGTCACCGTGGAACTCGACGCGGTCGACGACGGGCGCCGGCTGCCGGCCGCCGTCGAGGCGGCCGCCTACTTCGTGGTCGCCGAGGCGCTCACCAACATCGGCAAGCACAGCGGCGCGACGGCCGCGAGCGTCCGCATCGACCGGGCCCCCGGCACCCTGCTCGTGGCCATCGGCGACGATGGGCACGGCGGCGCGGACGAACGCGGCGGCAGCGGGCTGGTCGGGATCAGGCGGCGTATCGCCGCTCTGGACGGCACCACCCGCGTGAGCAGCCCCCTCGGGGGGCCGACGGACATCGAGGTGGAGCTGCCGTGCGGATCGTGATCGCCGAGGACAACGCCCTGTTGCGGGAGGGCCTGATCCTGCTGCTCACCAGCTCGGGCCACGAGGTGGTGGCCGACGCGGCGGCCGGCCCCGAGGTGCTGCCCGCCCTGCTGGAGCACCGCCCGGACGCCGCCGTCCTGGACGTACGGCTGCCGCCGACCTTCCGCGACGAGGGGCTGCGCGCCGCCATCGCCGCCCGCGAGGAGATGCCGGAGCTGCCGATCCTCGTGCTGTCCCAGTACGTCGAGGAGACGTACGCCGCCGAGCTGCTGGCCCGGGGCGCGCAGGGCATCGGCTACCTGCTCAAGGACCGGGTGGGCCGGGTCGACCAGTTCCTCCAGGCGCTGGACCGGGTGGCGGGCGGCGGCACCGCGCTCGACCCCGAGGTGGTCAGCCAGCTCCTCACCCGCAAGGCGTCCGCGAAGCCCCTGCTGAGCCTCACCCCGCGCGAGCGGGAGGTGCTGGAACTGATGGCCCAGGGCAAGGCCAACGGCACGATCGCCGCCGAACTCGTCGTCACCGAACGGGCGGTGAGCAAGCACATCGGCTCCATCTTCGCCAAGCTCGGCCTCGAAGCGGACGACGGCTCGGTCCACCGCAGGGTCCTCGCGGTCCTCGCCTATCTGGAGGGCAACGGCCCGCGCTGACCGGGCGGACCGGGCAGGGGACGGCCACCGTCCTCACGCGGGCTGGAGCAGGTCCCAGCGATTGCCGTACAGGTCCTCGAAGACCGCGACCGAGCCGTAGACCTCGTGCCGGGGCTCCTCCAGGAAGCGGACCCCGGCCGCCAGCATGCGCGCGTGGTCGCCGGCGAAGTCCCCGGTGTGCAGGAAGAAGCCGACCCGCCCGCCGGTCTGTGCCCCGACACCGGCCGCCTGCCGCTCGTCCTTGGCCCTGGCCAGCAGCAGCCCCGTGCCCTCGGTGCCACGGGGCCGCACCACGACCCAGCGGGAGCCGTCGCCCCGGTCGGTGTCCTCCACCAGCTCGAAGCCGAGGGCGCCGGTGTAGAAGGCGAGCGCCTCGTCGTACTCGCGGACGACCAGGGTGACCAGGGCGATATGGGACATGGGATTCCTCACGGGAGGGGGAGGGGGAGGGGGAGAAGGGAGGGGAAGCGGGAGAGGGAGAGGGGGGAGCGCGGGGCCGCCGGGCCCGTGACGGGACACTATCCGGCATGGACCTCACCGGCCTCACCGCCCGCGCCCGCCGCCTCGCCCTCGCCGGGGACCGCCGCCTCCTCGGCATCGCCGGCCCGCCGGGCGCCGGCAAGTCCACCCTGGCGAAGCGGCTCGTCGACGCGCTCGGGCCGCTCGCCGTCCTCGTCCCCATGGACGGCTTCCACCTCGCCCAGTCCGAACTGGAACGCCTCGGCCGGGCCGGCCGCAAAGGCGCGCCCGACACCTTCGACGCCGCCGGATACGTGGCCCTGCTGAGGCGGCTGCGGGCCCCCGAGCCCGGGACCGTCGTGTACGCCCCCGCCTTCGACCGGTCCCTGGAGGAGCCGGTCGCGGGCGCGGTCCCCGTACCGCCGGACGTCCCGCTCGTCGTCACCGAGGGCAACTACCTGCTGTACGGGGAAGGGCCCTGGGCCCCGGTGCGCGGGCTGCTGGACGAGGCGTGGTTCCTCGCACCGGACGACGAGGTGCGCGTGCGCGGGCTGGTCGACCGGCATGTGCGGTACGGGAGGTCGCGAGCCGAGGCCGAGCGCTGGGTGGCCCGGTCCGACGAGGCCAACGCACGCCTCGTCGCCCCCGGCCGCGACCGCGCCGACCTCGTCGTGCGGGACGCGGGCGGCCCGCGCCCCTGACCCCTCGCGCGCCCGGCGCCGGGCGGGCAGGATGGGAGAGCCGTTCCGCACCGTCAGGAGGCCCCGGATGCCCAGCCCGAACCAGCCCGTGCCGTTCACCGCCGACGACTACCGGTCCCGGATGGCACGGGCCGCCGAGAGCGCCGCGGCGGCCGGGCTCGCGGGCGTACTGGTCGCGCCGGGACCCGACATGGTGTACCTGACGGGCTATGCGCCGCCCGCGGACACCGAACGCCTCACCCTCCTCGTCCTCGCGGCCGGCCAGGACCCCGTCCTCGTCGTGCCGACGCTGGAGGCCCCGGACGCGGCGAAGGCCGTCGGCGCCCCCGCCATGACCCTGCGGGACTGGACGGACGGCAAGGACCCGTACGCCGTCACCGCCCCGCTGCTCGACGCCCGGGGCCGGTTCGGGATCAGCGACAACGCCTGGGCGATGCATCTGCTCGGCCTCCAGCAGCTCCTGCCCGACACCTCCTACGCCTCCCTCACCCAGGCGCTGCCGATGCTGCGCGCCGTGAAGGACGCCCACGAGCTGGCGCGGATCGCCGCCGCCGGGGCCGCGGCCGACGCCGCGTACGAGGAGATCCTGGGGGTCCGCTTCTCCGGCCGCAGGGAGACCGAGGTCGCCGCCGACCTGGCCCGGCTGCTCACCGAGCACGGGCACTCCCAGGTCGACTTCACCGTGGTCGGCTCCGGCCCCAACGGCGCCAACCCGCACCACGAGGCCGGCGAGCGCACCATCGAGCGCGGCGACATGGTCGTCCTGGACTTCGGCGGGCTCAAACACGGCTACGGCTCCGACACCTCCCGCACCGTCCACGTCGGCGAGCCCACCGCCGAGGAGCAGCGGGTCCACGACATCGTGCGCGAGGCGCAGCAGGCGGGCTGCGCGGCGGTGCGCCCCGGCGTCGCCTGCCAGGAGATCGACCGGGCCGCCCGCGCCGTCATCACCGAATTCGGCTACGGCGAACGCTTCATCCACCGCACCGGCCACGGCATCGGTGTCACCACGCACGAACCCCCGTACATGATCGAGGGCGAGGAGCAGCCGCTGGTGCCCGGCATGTGCTTCTCGGTGGAGCCCGGCATCTATCTGCCGGGCCGGTTCGGCGTCCGGATCGAGGACATCGTGACCGTCACCGAGGACGGCGGGCGCCGCCTGAACGCCACCGCCCGCGAACTCGCCGTCGTGGAATAGCCCCGGTCAGCCGTCGGCGAGCACCACACAGGACTCCGCCGGCAGGTGCAGCATCCCGTCCGGGCCCGGCGGGTCCACGGGCAGCCACGCCGCCAGCACCCGGCCGGGCCCGGCCCGGTGGCGTCCGTTGCCCAGCGGGATCGCGGCCGGCTTCGCGTCGAGGTTGACCGCGATCCGCAGATCGCCCCGGCGCACCGCCAGCCGGCGCGCCCCGTCGTCGTACGCCGTCCTCACCGACGCCAGATCCGGGTCGCCGAGGTCGGGCAGGGCGCGCCGCAGCGCGATCAGCTCGCGGTACCAGGCGAGCAGCCGGGCGTGCGGCTCGCGACGGGGCTCGTCCCAGTCCAGGCAGGAGCGGGCCCGGGTGGCGGGGTCCTGCGGGTCCGGAATGTCCTCCTGGGCCCAGCCATGCGCCCCGAACTCCCGCCGCCTGCCGGTGCGTACCGCCTCGGCCAGCTCCGGGTCCGTGTGGTCGGTGAAGAACTGCCACGGCGTACGGGCGCCCCACTCCTCGCCCATGAACAGCATCGGGGTGAAGGGCCCCGTCAGCACGAGGGCCGCCGCGCAGGCCAGCAGCCCGGGGGAGAGGGACGCGGAGAGCCGGTCGCCGAGGGCCCGGTTGCCGATCTGGTCGTGGGTCTGGGCGTACCCGACGAAGCGGTGCGCGGCGGTGCGGCCGGGGTCGACGGGGCGTCCGTGCGTACGGCCGCGGAAGCTGGAGTACGTGCCGTTGTGGAAGAAGGCGCTCGTCATCGTCTTGGCGAGACCGGCCAGCGGGGCCGCCGCGAAGTCCGCGTAGTACCCCTGCGTCTCACCGGTCAGCGCGGTGTGCAGACAGTGGTGGAAGTCGTCGTTCCACTGGGCGTGCAGCCCGAGCCCGCCCTCCTCGCGCGGCGTCGTGGTGCGCGGGTCGCACAGGTCGGACTCGGCGATCAGCGGGAGCGGGCGGCCCAGCTCCGCCGCGAGCGCGTCGGTGGCGGCGGACAGCTCCTCCAGGAACGTCAGCGCCCGGGTGTCGGCCAGCGCGTGCACCGCGTCGAGCCGCAGCCCGTCCAGCCGGTAGTCCCGCAGCCAGGCCAGCGCGCTGCCCAGCAGGAACGCCCGCACCTCGTCGGAGCCCGGCGCGTCCAGATTGACGGCGGCGCCCCACGGCGTGTGGTGCGTCTCGGTGAAGTACGGGCCGAAGAGCGGGAGGTAGTTGCCGGAGGGGCCCAGGTGGTTGTGGACCACGTCCAGGACGACGGCGAGCCCGAGACCGTGCGCCGTGTCGACAAAGCGCTTCAGCCCCTCGGGGCCGCCGTACGGTTCGTGGACGGCCCACAGCGACACCCCCTCGTACCCCCAGCCGTGCACCCCGGGGAAGGGGCAGACCGGCATCAGCGAGACGTGGGTGATGCCCAGCTCCGCGAGGTGCCCGAGCCGGGCCGCCGCCGCGTCGAAGGTGCCCTCGTCGGTGTACGTGCCGATGTGCAGCTCGTACAGGACAGCGCCCGGCAGCCCGCGCCCCGCCCAGTCGGACCGCCAGGTGTACGCGTCGTGGTCGACCACCGCGGACTCGCCGTCAGGGCCGTCCGGCTGGCGGCGCGAGCGGGGATCGGGGCGCACCGGTCCGTCGTCCAGCACGAAGCCGTACCGGTCGCCGTCCGCGGCCTCGGCCTCGGCGGTCCACCAGCCGGGCCGGTCCGGATCGGGCTCCATCGGCATCGGCTCGCCCGCCAGCCGCAGACCGGCCGATCCCGCGTCCGGTGCCCATACCTCGAACAACATGCGGCGCTCCCTCGCTTCCGGGGCCCGTTCGCCCCGGCCCATGGTCGGCAGCGAGCACGATCTTCGGCGCCCCGACACTGGATCGAGTTCGATACTGGCGATTAAGGTCTGAATCTGATCACTGCCCTGCCAGGTTCTGCCCTACGCACTCCCTCTTACGGCTGTGGAGGCCGCGATGACCGTGCCGTCTTTCCCGCCCGGATTCCTCTGGGGAGCCTCCGCGTCCGCCTTCCAGACCGAGGGCGCCGCCGACGCCGACGGCAAGGGCCCCTCCGGCTGGGACGCCTTCGCCGCGCAGCCCGGACGCATCAAGGACGGCACCGACACGAGCCGGGGCACCGGCTTCCACCGGCACTACCGCGAGGACGTCGCGCTGCTGGCCGGACTCGGCGCCGACGCCTTCCGGTTCTCGGTGAGCTGGCCGCGCGTCGTCCCCGGCGGCAGCGGCCCCGTCAACCCGAAGGGCCTCGACTTCTACGACCGCCTCGTGGACGAGCTCTGCGCCCACGGCATCACCCCGGCCCCCACCCTCTACCACTGGGACACCCCGCTCCCGCTGGACGAGGCGGGCGGCTGGCTGAACCGGGACACCGCCTACCGGTTCGCCGAGTACGCCGGGATCGTCGCCGAACGCCTCGCCGACCGCGTCCCCATGTGGATCACGGTCAACGAACCCGCCGAAGTCACCCTGCTGGGTTACGCACTCGGTGAGCACGCCCCCGGCCGCACCCTCCTCTTCGACGCGCTGCCCGCCGCCCACCACCAGCTCCTCGCCCACGGCCTGGCCGTACGCGCGCTGCGCGCGGCGGGCGCCGGGAACATCGGCATCGCCGTATCGCACTCGCCGGTCTGGACGGCCGGCGATTCGGACGAGGACCGATTCGCCGCCGAGCTGTACGACACCCTCACCAACCGGCTGTTCTCCGACCCGCTCCTCACCGGCCGCTACCCCGACGAGAACTTCGCGGCCCTGATGCCCGGCCCCGTCGAGGACGACCTGCGCACGATCTCCACCCGGCTGGACTGGTACGGCGTCAACTACTACAACCCGACCCTCGTCGGCGCCCCCACACCCGACGCGCTCGACAGCTTCGCCGGCTTCGGCATGCCCGAGGGCCTGCCCTTCGGCATCCGTGAGATAGAGGGCTACGAGAAGACCGACTTCGGCTGGCCCGTCGTCCCCGAGGGCCTGCGCGACACCCTCGTACAGCTGCGGGAGCGCTACGGCGACCGGCTCCCGCCGCTCTACATCACGGAGAACGGCTGCGCCGTGGACGAACCGGCCGAGGACACCCGCAGGATCGCCTTCCTCGACGGCCACCTCAGGGCCCTGCACGAGGCGATCGACGCGGGCGTCGACGTACGCGGCTACTTCACCTGGTCCCTCACCGACAACATCGAGTGGACCGAGGGGGCCTGCAAGCGCTTCGGCCTCGTCCACATCGACTACGACACGCTGCGCCGCACCCCGAAGGACTCCTACGCCTGGTACCGCGACCTCATCAAGGCTCAGCGCGCCGACGGGCGGTGACGGGCGGTCAGCCGTCCCACACCATGTCGAAGGCGCGCTCGAAGTTGACGTAACCCAGACGCTCGAACGCCTTCGCCATCGGCAGGTTGCCGAGGTCCGTCGCCGCCCGGACGCGCTCCACGTCCTGCTGCGCGGCGAGCACCCGGGTCCCCTCGGCCAGGATGTCGTCGATGTAGCCGCGCCCGCGATGGGCGGGCACCACCCCGATGTACGCGATGACCGGGTTGTAGTTGTTGCGGGCCGGGATCACGAAACCGACCGGCTCACCGTCCGGCAGCTCGGCCACCCGCCACCACTCCCGGGGCGTCGCGTAGCCGGCCAGCTCCTCGTCGTAATGCTTCTCCGCGGCCTGCCGCCAAGAGAGTCCGGACGCCAGGTCCGCCCGGCCGTGGGCGTCGAGCGTGCCCTCCATGACCGGCGTCATCAGGGCGAGCAGGTCCTCGCGCCCGTCGACCGGGCGGAACCGCAGCCGGCCGCTGCCGGCCGGGACGGGCGTGCCCCGCCGCCACTCCAGGCGCAGCCGCTCCACGAGCATCCGGGCCCCGGTGCGCTCCATGACCCGGATACGGGCCTCGACGGCTTCGCGGACCGCCGGGTCCTCGCGCCAGTCGGCCGGCACGTAGCGCCCGTACTCGGGGCGGGGCGTCCCGGCCGGTACGACGGCGGCCGTCGCCTCCTCGACCAGCCGCAGCCCGGCCTCCTCGCGCTTGGGGACCGGCAGGGCGTCGTCCAGGTCGAAGAAGTCGAGCAGCAGCGGCGTACCGCCGTCCCTGCTCCACCACGCGATCCGCGCCACGACCCGCCCGCCGCGCAGCGCCACCCACATCCACTCCGGGCGGCGGCGGCCCGTGGCGAGATCGTCCGCCAGCTCGTGGTCCAGGACGTAGGGCAGTTGACGGAAGAGGTCCAGCTCCTCCGGTCCGCTGAGCGGTCGGACGGTCAGGCCGAGTGGTGCGTCGGGCACAAATCCCCCACGGGTGAGCGGGTGCGTCACGGCGGTCGCCGGAGGCACGGCCGCCGACCCTAGCAACGCTCCCGGCCGGCCGCCCCCGGATAATCCGGGTGCGGCCCGCGCAGGTCAGGAGGGCGGAAAGCGGGGTTGTTCTGGACACCCCGGGGCCGTCGGACCGACAATTGGAGACGTGACGTCCTCCTTCGAGTCCCACACGTATCCCGCGCGGCTGTCGGACGCCCAGCGCGACCGTGTTCTGGGTGTGCTCAGAGAGGGCGCGGCCCAGGGCAGGCTTTCCCAGGACACCTTTATGCGGCGCATGGAGGTGGCCCTGACGACGAGCCGCCCCGAGGAGCTGGAAGCCCTCACCAGGGACCTGGAGCACGGGGGCCGTTGGTCGCGCGGACTGCTGCGGGTCGTGGGCGGGGTCTCCGGCTTCCCGGAGCGCATCCGCCGGGCGTGGCGGGCGGAGCGGCTGCCGAAGCTGCTGCTGCCGGCCCCCAGCCCGCACCCCCTGCGCATCGGCCGCGACCCGGGCAACGGACTGCGCCTCAGCCACGAGACGGTCTCCCGGACGCACGCCGAACTGACCGCGCAGGGCGACCGCTGGCTGCTGCGCGACCTCGGCTCGACCAACGGCACCTGCGTCAACGGCCAGCGCGTCACCGGCACGGTCCCGGTGCGCGAAGGGGACCAGGTCAGCTTCGGCCGGATGATGTTCCGGCTCTCCGCCCCCGCGCTCCGGCCGCCCGCCTGACGCCACCGCCTCACGCCTGCTGGTGAAGCCCCCGTCCTGCGAGGGTGAGGAAGGACTCGCCGACGGCCTCCGAGAGCGTCGGATGCGGGTGGATGTGCTGGGCCACGTCGAAGGGTTCCGCGTCCCAGCCGACGATCAGCTGGCTCTCGGCGACCATCTCCGAGACGTGCGGCCCGACCAGGTGCACCCCGAGGACCCGGCCCCCGCGCTCCGCGACCACCTTCACCATGCCGCCCTGCCCGTGCACCATGCCCTTGGCCACGGCGGTCAGCGGCATCGTGTTGACCACGACGTCGTGCCCCGCGTCGCGCGCACCCGCCTCGGTCAGGCCCACCGCCGCGGTCTGGGGCGCCGAGTAGGTGACCCGGGGCACCGCGTCGTAGTCCACCGGGGCCGGCCGCAGCCCCGCCAGGGTCTCCGCCACCAGCAGCCCCTCGGCGAACGAGGCGTGGGCCAGGCCCGGGGACGGCGGCGGCAGCAGATCGCCCACCACATGGATGCCGGGCACCGCGGTCTCCAGCCGTGACCAGTCCGCCGGAGCCACATACCCCCGGTCATCGGCGGCCAGGCCCGCCGCCACGAGCCCCAGGCCGTCCGTCACCGGGACCCGGCCCACCGCGACCAGCAGCCGCCGCGCTCGCACCGTCCGGGTCTCGCCGCGCGGGGTGCGCAGCGTGGCCCGGACCCCGTCATCGAGGACGGCGGCGTCCAGCAGGCGCGTGCCCGTCAACACGTCGATGCCACGCCTCTTCAGACCTCGCGTCAGATGGCGCGACACCTCGGCGTCCTCCAGCGGCACCAGCCGGTCGGCGGCCTCCACCAGCGTCACCCGCGCCCCCATCGACCGGTGCAGCGAGGCGTACTCCACCCCGATCGCCCCGCCGCCCAGCACCAGCACCGAATCCGGCAGACCGGGCGCGAACAGCGCGTCGTCGCTGGTCACCACCCGCCGCCCGTCCGTCACCGGACCCGGCAGCGTCCGGGGCCGCGACCCCGTCGCCAGCACGATGCCGCGCCGGGCGACGACCTCCCCGTACCCCTCGATCCGGACACCGCGCGGGCCCGTCAACTCCGCGCTCCCCGACACCACCTCGACGCCGGCGTGGGCCAGATGGGCCTGGACGCCCCGGTGGTTGCGGGTCACGATGTCGTCGCGGGTGGCGACCAGGGCCGGCCAGTCGACCGACTCCAGCACCGCCTTCACCCCCCAGCGTTCACGGGCCTCCGCGATACCGTCGACCAGTTCGGCCGCGTGCAGCATCGCCTTGCTCGGGATACAGCCGCGGTGCAGGCAGGTGCCACCCACCTTGTCGCGTTCGGCGAGGACCACCCGCAACCCGAGCGCCGCCGCCCGCAGCGCGGTCGAGTAGCCGCCGGTACCGCCGCCGATGACCACGACATCGGCCTCGTTCACATCCTGCGTCTGTGTCATGTCCCCACCCTCCGCCGGGCCCTTGCCATGAGTCCAAGGCAATGTTTGTGTGGACCCGATGCACAGCGTTTATGTCGCGTGCCGGCCGGGACCGGGTGATGGGGGAGGGGCGGCGCGATGAGCCTTCGGCAGATGGAGTACTTCCTCACGGTGGTCGAGGAGTCCTCCTTCACCCGGGCCGCCGAACTCCTCCACGTCACCCAGCCGGCGCTGTCCCACCAGATCAAGGCCCTGGAGCGGACCGTCGGCGGCCCGCTGCTCGAACGGCTGCCGCGCGGTGTGCGGCTGACCCCGATGGGCCGCGCCTTCCTGCCGCACGCCGAACGGTCCGTGCGCAGCGCCGCCCAGGCGCGGCGCGCCGCGCGGGCGGCGGCGGGCGCCGAGGGCGGTGAACTGCACATCGCCACCGTGCACGCCATCGCGGTCGGTATCCTCCCCGAGGTCTTCGCCCGCTGGCGCTCCGCGCACCCCGGGGTCGGCCTCGTGCTCCACGAGTACGCCACCACGCAGGCCCTGGAGGAGCAGATCGAACGGGGCACCGCCGACCTCGCCGTCGGCCCGCCGCCCCCCGGCTGGCCGGGGCCGGTCGTCCCGATCGGCGAGGAGGAGATCGTCCTGGTCGTCCCCTTCGACGACCGGCTCGCCGGACGCGCCTCCGTCCGCCTCCAGGAACTCGCCGACCGCCCCTGGGTGCGGTGCGCGATGGAGGCCGTCGTGCACGGACGGCCGTTCCTGGACTGGGCCTGCGCCGAGGCCGGCTTCGTCCCCCGTACGGCGGTCCGCACGGAGCACACGTCGACCGCGGTACGGATGGCGGCGGCCGGGGTCGGGATCGCGACCGCACCCGCGCACGTCGTGCGGGGAGCCGTCGGCGAGGACTGCGCGGTGCTCACCGTCGACCCGCCGTGGACCCGCGTGCTCGCGGTCTTCTCCCGCGTGGAACTGACCGGAGCGGCCGCCGCGTTCACCGAACTGCTGGACGCCTCCTGGCCGCCCGGACCGCCGCCGGGACACTGACCGGGACCGGCCGGGGGCGGTGGCGGGGCGGTTGTCTATGCTGCCCCGATGACTGCCGTGGACATGCAGAAGGCGCCGCGTCCGACCGTGGACCGGGGGCGGTACTTCCTGATCACCCTCGCCGTGGTGGTGCTCGGCTGGGTCGTCGCCGCGGTCAACACGGGCATCTCCTACCTCGCCCTGGGCATGGACGCCGTCCCCATCGTCACCGGCCTCATCGGCTGCCTCGCCCTCGTGATCGTCCTGCGTTTCCTCCACCACGCCTGGTGGCTCGCCGCCCTCTCCGTGCTGCCCGCGCTGCTGGTGCTCGTCGGCTCGGTCCAGTACGCGCCGGAGGCCGCGCTCGACAGCCGGGGCGTGCGGGAGACCGTCCGCGTCACGGCCGACAGCGCCGCCGGGACCGGCCGGTCCAACCACCGCTTCACCCTGGAGGGCCCGAGGGGTGAACTGGACGAGACCCTGAACTACGACGGGGACGACCCGGACTGGAAGGTGGGCGACCGGATCGAGGTCATCAGCGACCCGAAGGGCGTCGTCCCGCTGGAGGCCGCGTCCGACGTCGACCCGGGCGACCGCCTCGGCATGCTGGTGATGGGCGCCGCCGGCTGGACGTGCGTCACCCTCCTGGCGGGCCTGCGCGGATTCGTACGCCGCCGCGCGGGCCGGCGGCCGGTGCTCGACGACATCGGCTGAGCGGCCGCCTTGGGGCGGCGTGTGACATGTCACCGCCCGGCGCCCCGCGGTGACATGTCACCGCGCAGCCCCCTGCGGTGACATGTCACCGTGCAGAACTGAACGATGACATGTCACACACCGGCCTTGCCGCCGCGGACGCGCGCGGTCGGTGGATGTGACATGTCACCGTGCGAGCCGCCCGGTGACATGTCACATCCACCCCGGCCCGTGGCCCCCCGCCCCGTGGCCCGCCCGCACCCGTTGACACCAGCGCCCCCGGCGACCTGCCCCATCCGGCCGACACCGGCTACGTCACCCCACCGGCCACGTCACCGCACCCGCCACATCACCCCACCGGCCACGTCACCCCACCCGCCACGTCACCCGAACGGCCGCGCGCCGACTGCGACGGGCCCGTTCAGGTGATGCCCTGAGAGGACCCGCGCCGCGCACCGGCGCACCGACTCGCCCCGGGGGAACGCCATGCAGGCCGACGCGCCCCGAGACATACCGGCCCCGACCACCTCGCCCGAACCCCGCACCCCCGCCGGCCGCTCCGGGCGGACCCGCACAGGCCCCAGCCTCCTGGCGCGCGGCGCGGCCCACGACCCGTACCGCTTCTACCGGATGCTGCGCGAGCAGTACCCGCTCAGCTACGACGCCCCGCTCGGCGCCTGGCTGATCAGCCGGTACGACGACGTGACCGCCGCCCTCACCGACCCCCGGTTCACCGGCTTCCCGCACGACGGGGCGCCCCGGGGCGGCCCCGCGCCCCTCGGCCTGTGCCACGGCAGCGCGCGCTGCCTGCCCACCGACCGCTACACCGTGGTGACCGGCACCGTCCCCGCCGGCCACGCCGAACGCGTGGAGCGCACCGCCTACGTGCTGGCCCGGCGCATCGCCCGCCGCCCCCGCGCCGACCTCGTGGAGGAGTTCTGCCGCTGGCTGCCCGCCGGGCTGGGCCGTGACATGAACGGGGCCCCGCAGGGGAAGACCGCCGCGCCCACAGGCGACGCGCTCTGCGTCCGGGACACCGCCCTGCGCGAGACCGCGCTCGCCTCCTTCCTCGCCAACCTGCTGGACGACCCCGACCTGCTGGCCGCCCTGCGCATCGAACCCGCGCTCGCCGGCCGGGCCTGGACCGAGACCCTGCGCCGCGACCCGCCCGTCCAGGTCGTGCTGCGCCGCACCGTCGCCGAGGTCACCCTCAGCGGCGGCACCCTCCCCGCGCGGGCGCCCGTCGCCTGCCTCATCGGCGCTGCGGCCCGCGATCCGCAACGGTTCGCCGCCCCGGACGTGTTCGATCCCTTCCGCCCCGACCAGGACCGTGCGCTGACCGGGCCCCCGGGCTGCCCCGCCGTGGCGCTCGGCCGGCTGGAGGCCGAGCAGGGGGTGCGCGCCCTGCTCGACGCGATGCCCCGGCTCCGCTGGGCGGAGGGCTTCCGGCCCGCCGCCACCGGACTCCTCACCCGGGGGCCCCGCTCGCTGCTCGTCAGGCCCGGCTGAGCGGCGCGGCAGGGCGGTTCGCGGACCGGGCCCGTCAGGCGCGTACGAGCAGCGCCACCGGACGCTCCGCGAACAGCTCGGCCACCGCGACCGTGCCGCCCGAGAACTCCCGCCCCGGGGCCAGCAGGTCCCGCCACACCCCGTCGTCCGGCAGCGCCAGCCGCGTCCCGCGCCAGCCGCCCGACTCCGCGAGCCGCAGCGACAGCCGGGTCACCGCCGTCACGGTCCGGCCCGAACGGCAGAACGCCAGACAGTGCGCCGCCGCCGGACCCGACGCGCCCAGCGGGGCGTACGTACCCGACTCGCCGAACACCCCCGGCCGCTCGCGACGCAGCCGCAGCGCCGCCGCCGTCAGCTCCGCCTTCTCGTCGGCGGGCGCGTCCGGTGGCGGCTGCCGGAACGGCCGCCGGTTGTCCGGGTCGACCAGCGCCGGATACACGCGCTCGGTGCCCTGGTAGAGGTCCGGCACCCCCGGCATCGTCAGGTGCACCAGCGCGGCCCCCAGCACCTGGGCCCGCACATGCGGGGCGAGCGGGGCGGCGAACTCCTCCACGAGAGCCAGACCGGGGCCGGTGTCCGCGGCCGGCCCGGCGGCGACGTAGTCCGAGGCCAGCCGCTCGTACACCGGATCGGGCTCCGTCCAGCTGGTGAACAGGCCCGACTCGCGCACCGCCTTCAGGAGGGCGGGCTCCAGCCGTGCCGCGCGCTCGCCGGCCGGAATCCCGGCGCAGCCGATCGCGGTCTGCCAGGCCTGCCAGGCCAGCTGCGGATCGGGCGCGGCCGGAGCCGAGCGCGCGGCCCCGGCCACCAGCCCCGCGAACCGGCCCGGACACTGCGACAGCACCGCGATGCCCGCCCGTACGTCGGCGCTGCGCTTGGTGTCGTGCGTGGTCAGCGCCGTCCCGGTGGCGGGCCAGTCGCGGGCGAGCCGGGTGCAGAAGGCGTGGAAGTCCGCCGGCTCCACCGCCGGGTGCCCCGGATCGCCGCCCACCTCGTTCGCCGAGATCAGTGGCGTGTACCGGTAGTACGCCGTGTCCTCGACCGCCTTGGCGCGCAGCGCGGACGCCGTCTGGGCGAACCGCGCGCAGAACGCCGCCCGGTCCCCGCCCCCGCCGAGCCGCCCGAGCGCCAGGTCCCGCACCACGTCGACGGCCGACGCCTCCTCACGTACCGCGAACACCGCCTTCGCGTCGCTCACCGCCGTCGCGTCGAATGTCGCTCCCGCCGTCTCGGAGCACGGGCCGCCCGCTGTCACGTACGGGCGGTAGACCGGGACGCGGACCAGCAGCTCGCGCACCGCGGTGTGCAGCGCCCAGGGGGCGTGGTCGCGCAGCGCGGGGTCCTCGGCGCAGACGCGGGACGCCAGCCGGGTCAGCGCCTCGGTCTCGGCCGCCAGTTCATGGGTGACCACGCGGTACGCGGCCCGGCGCACGGTCGCCGTCCAGTAGCCGCCCCGGTCGCCTTCCGGTGAGGCGGACTCGCGGTAGTGGCCCAGCAGCTCCGCCGCGCCCTCCGGGTCGGTGAAGAGGCCGTCGATCCGGTACAGCGCGTCGTACCCCGTCGTCCCGGCCACGGCCCAGCCGGCCGGCAGCGGCTCGGACCCGGTGAGGATCTTCTCCACCGCCGTCCACACCCCGCCGCTCGCCCCGGAGAGCCGCTCCAGATAGCCGGCCGGGTCGGCGAGGCCGTCCGGGTGGTCGATCCGCAGACCGTCCACGACCCCTTCCCGCACCAGTTCGAGGATTTTGGCGTGGGTGGCGTCGAAGACCTCCGGGTCCTCCACCCGCACCCCGATCAGGTCCGAGATGGTGAAGAACCGCCGGTAGTTCAGCTCGGTGCGGGCCAGCCGCCACCAGCCGAGCCGGTAGTGCTGGGCGTCCAGCAGCTCGGGCAGATCGAGGTGGGCGGTCCCGGCCCGGAGGGGGAAATCCTGTTCGCCGTAGCGCAGCACCTCCCCCTCGACCCGCATCCGCGCCATCTCGTCGCCGACCCGCCCGGCCAGCACCGGCAGCAGCACCCGGCCCCCGCCCGCCGCCCAGTCGATGTCGAACCAGCGGGCGTACCGGGATTCCGGGCCCTCGCGCAGCACCTCACGCAGGGCGTGGTTGTGCCGGGCGTCGGCCGCCATGTGGTTCGGCACGATGTCCAGGACCAGGCCGAGCCCGTGCTCCCGCGCGGTGCGCGCCAGCCTCCGCAGCCCGTCCTCGCCGCCCAGCTCGGCGCGGACCCGGCCGTGGTCGGTGACGTCGTAGCCGTGCCGGGAGCCGGGCACGGCTTCGAGGACCGGTGACAGGTGCAGATGGGAGACGCCGAGCGCGGCGAGATACGGCACGGCGTCCTCGGCGGCCGAGAACGGGAACTCCGGCTGGAGCTGGAGCCGGTAGGTGGCGGTAGGCGTCATGGGAACCTTCGTACCCACATCCGGGCCGCCTGTGTCACCCCGTCGGGCACAAGGGCACGACGGGGTGACACCGGAGGTCCCGGCGGCCGCTCACGCGGGCCGTTGCAGCACCACCATGCTCCGCCCCACCAGCGTCACCCGATCGCCCGCCGCCACCTTCGGGCCCGCCCCGGTCAGTACCCCGGCCGGGCGGGCGGTGTCCACGACGGCGTGCCACTGCCGCCCGTGGTTGACCGGCACGGCGAATTCCAGGGTCTCGGCGCTCGCGTTGAACATCAGCAGGAAGGAGTCGTCGGAGATCCGCTCCCCGCGCGGGCCGGGCTCCGAGATGGCGTGCCCGTTCAGGAAGACCGTCAGTGCCTTGGCGTGCGCCGCCTGCCAGTCCCGCTGCGTCATCTCCTGGCCCTCGGGGGTGAACCAGGCGATGTCGGACAGTTCGTCGTGGGTGCCCTCCACCGGGCGGCCGTGGAAGAACCTGCGGCGCCGGAAGACCGGGTGGTCGCGGCGCAGCCACACCATGGCCCGGGTGAACTCCAGCAGACTGCTGCCCGGCGTGTCGCCGTCCTGTTCCCCGTCCGCCGCCTCGTCGTCGCCGTCCCGGGCCCCGGCCGGCACCGGCCAGTGCACCCACGACAGCTCGTTGTCCTGGCAGTAGGCGTTGTTGTTGCCGCGCTGGGTACGGCCGAACTCGTCGCCGTGGCTGAGCATGGGCACGCCCTGCGACAGCATCAGCGTGGCGATGAAGTTGCGCATCTGGCGCTCGCGCAGTTCCAGCACATCGGCCCGGTCCGTCTCGCCCTCGGCGCCGCAGTTCCAGGACCGGTTGTGGCTCTCGCCGTCCCGGTTGCCCTCGCCGTTGGCCTCGTTGCGCTTGTCGTTGTACGAGACCAGGTCGTGGAGGGTGAAACCGTCGTGGCAGGTGGTGAAGTTGATCGAGGCCAGCGGGCGCCGCCCGTCGTCCTGGTACAGGTCGGAGGACCCGGTCAGCCGCCCGGCGAACTCCGCCAGGGTCCTGGGCTCACCGCGCCACAGATCGCGGACCGTGTCCCGGTACTTGCCGTTCCACTCGGTCCACAGCGGCGGGAAGTTCCCCACCTGGTAGCCGCCCTCACCCACGTCCCACGGCTCGGCGATCAGCTTCACCTGGCTGACCACCGGGTCCTGCTGCACCAGGTCGAAGAACGACGACAGCCGGTCCACCTCGTGGAACTGACGGGCCAGCGTGGCCGCCAGGTCGAAGCGGAAGCCGTCCACATGCATCTCGGTCACCCAGTACCGCAACGAGTCCATGATCATCTGGAGCACGTGCGGCGAGCGCATGAGCAGGGAGTTCCCGGTCCCCGTGGTGTCCATGTAGTAGCGCTGGTCGTCGGTCAGCCGGTAGTACGAGGCGTTGTCCAGGCCCCGGAAGGAGAGCGTGGGGCCCAGATGGTTGCCCTCGGCCGTGTGGTTGTAGACCACGTCGAGGATGACCTCGATGCCCGCCTGGTGCAGGGCGCGCACGGCCTGCTTGAACTCCAGCACCTGTTCGCCCCGGTCGCCCCAGGAGGCGTAGGCGTTGTGCGGGGCGAAGAAGCCGATCGTGTTGTAGCCCCAGTAGTTGGCGAGCCCCGCGTCGGCCAGCCGGTGGTCCTGGACGAACTGGTGCACCGGCATCAGTTCGATGGCCGTGACGCCCAGCTCCGTCAGATGGGCGATGATCTCCGGATGCGCCAGCCCCGCGTACGTGCCGCGCAGCTCCTTCGGCAGCCCCGGGTGGAGCATCGTCAGACCCTTCACATGGGCCTCGTAGATCACCGTGCGGTGGTAGTCCGTACGGGGCCGCCGGTCGTCGCCCCAGTCGAAGTACGGGTTGACCACGACCGAGCTCATGGTGTGCGGCGCCGAGTCCAGGTCGTTGCGCGCGTCGGGCCTGCCGAAGGGGTAGCCGTACACCGCCTCGCCCCATTTGATCTGCCCGGACACCGCCCGCGCGTAGGGGTCCAGGAGCAGCTTGGCGGAGTTGCACCGGGTGCCCCGCTGCGGTTCGTACGGGCCGTGCACCCTGAATCCGTAGCGCTGACCCGGCATCACCCCGGGCAGGTACGCGTGACGGACGAAGGCATCGGTCTCTCTCAGTTCCACCGCCGTCTCGGAACCGTCGTCGTGCAGCAGGCACAACTCGATTCGGTGGGCGGCCTCCGAGAAGACCGCGAAGTTGGTCCCGGCGCCGTCGTACGTGGCACCGAGGGGGTACGCCTGTCCCGGCCAGACATGCATGGATTCGACTCTTCCAGTTCTGCTGCGGTCGCCTGGGGAATGCGGGCCACCTGGGCCAGATCTTCCCCGAAAGTCCGGCTTGTACCTAGGACCCGGCCGCCAAGCGGGGGCGGAGTCGCCGCGCGAGGGCCCGGCCCGGTCAACCTCGTGCCTCTCCGTGTCGCCCGGGAACGGCCTTCGGCCCTCCCTTGGTCGCCTCTGTCCGGTTTGAGCCCCCTGCTGGGGTGTTTAATCACTATGAATCCGCTCACTCCAGCCGAACACGGCAGCGGGAACAGGTTTGATTCCATGGGGAGTTGGTAAAGGAGCCTGCGCATCCGGCTGCACCGGCTCCCGCTCCCGGAGTACCCTTCCTTGATCGTTGGTGGGGGAGTGGAAGGCGGTGCGTGGGTGAGCTCGGGAGGGTTCGAGCTGCCCCCGGGTGACGCGGGTCACGAGGGGGATGTGGCCGATGTCCCGCCCGGGGCGGTCTCGCTGGCGCAGCCGCTGGAGATCGGCGCGGAACTGGACTGGGGCGCCGACGCCTGGAGCGAGGTGCGTACGCGCGCCCAGCGCGCCGGGCGGGCCTATATCTGGCTGAATCTGGTCGAACAGCGACTGCGTGCCGTGGTCGCGGCGGTGCTCCGGCCGATCTACGAGCCCGTCCACGGCGAGGACTGGGTGGTGGCCGCGGCGGGCCCCGCCGGGCAGGAGTGGGTGCAGCGCGCCGTCGCCGTGCGCGAGGTCTCCCGCCGCAAGGGCTATCTGCTCGACCCGGCCGACGACAACGTCCTGAGCTTCCTCACGCTGCCGCAGCTGCGCGAGCTGATGGTCCAGCACTGGCCGTGCTTCGAGCCCTACTTCGACGACCGCCGCGATGTCGAACTGGCGCTCGACGAGCTGGAGGTCGCGCGCAATGTGGTCTCCCGCAACCGCGCGCTCAACGAAGCGGTGCTCGCCCAGGCCGAGCGGGCCTCCGCCCGGCTCCTGGAGATGCTGGGCAGCGGCGCGGCCGTGCCCTCGTCCGACCGGCTCCCGGTCGACGCCGTCGAGGACCTGGTCGGCGACCGGTACGCGGACGTCGTCTCCGTCCACTCCGACCGGGTCCGCCTCCAGCGCCAGCTGCCCGCCGAGGACCTCTTCGGCGACGCCCGCCGGCTCGACGCGATCGGCATCGGACTCAACCTGCTGGTACAGAACTTCTCCGGCCGCCGGCTGATCCGGCTCGCCGAGTCGGGCTGCCGGATACGGCTGCTGTTCATCAACCCCGCCAGCAGCGCCGTCAAGCGCCGCGAGCGGGAGCTGGGCCTCAAGAAGGGCGAACTCAGCCGGTCGGTGGAGATGAACATCCTGCACATGCGGCGGGTCCGCTCCAAGCTCCGCGACCCGGGCGCCTTCGAGATCCACGTCTTCGACGAGACCCCGCGCTTCACCGCCTACCTGGTGGACGGCGACGGGGCCGACGCCGTGGGCGTCGTGCAGACCTATCTGCGCCGGGCGCGCGGTATGGAGGCGCCGGTGCTGGTGCTGCGCGGCGGCGGGCGTGCGGTGGTCCGGGCGGGGCAGGGGTACGAGCACGGGCTGTTCGAGACCTACCGCGAGGAGTTCGAGTCCGTGTGGACGGACTCCCGGCCGGTCTCCTGAACGAGCGTTGTCAGTGGCCCGTGCGAGGGTGGTCGTCATCCGGGGGAGCACCACGAAGGAGGTACGGGATGAGCTGGCACCGGCATGCGCTGGTCGGCTTCGATCTGGAGACGACGGGGACGGACCCGCTGGAGGCCCGCATCGTGACGGCCGCGGTGATCGCCGTGGACGGGCGGGACGGCGAGCCGGCCGACCGGCACAGCTGGCTGGCCGACCCGGGCATCCGCATCCCCGCCCAGGCGTCCGCGATCCACGGCATCAGCAGCGAGCGGGCCGCGGCGGAGGGCCGGCCGGCCCGTGAGGTCGCCGACGAGATCGCCGACACCCTGGCCGGCTACTGGCGCCGGGGCGTCCCGGTCGTCGCGTACAACGCGGCCTTCGATCTGACCCTGCTCACCGCCGAGTTGCGCCGCCACCGGCTGCCCTCGCTCAGCGACCGGCTCGGCGGCGCCCCCATCGGCCCCGTCATCGACCCGTACACCATCGACCGCGCCGTCGACCGCTACCGCAAGGGCAAGCGGAATCTGGAGGCCGTCTGCGTCGAGTACGGCGTGGTCCACGGCGGGGCGCACGACGCGACGGCGGACGCGCTGGCCGCGGTGCGGGTGGCGTACGCGATAGCCGGCCGGCACCCCTCGGTGGCCGAGCTGGACGCCGGCCGGCTCCACGAGCGCCAGATCGCCTGGTACGCGGAGTGGGCCGCCGACTTCCAGCGGTTCCTGCGCCGCAAGGGCACCGCCGACGCGGTGATCGACGGCCGCTGGCCGGTCCGCGAGCCGGTGCCGGCCGCGGAGACGATGCCGTCCGTCGGCTGAGGCGAAGCCGAGCCCGGCCGCATCCAGCCCGTCCGGCGTTCGAGGACACCCGCCCGGCCGCCCGACCGACCCCGCCCGGCGAGGGGCGAAACGCTCAGAAGGGATACCACCGCACCGCCGTGTCCCCGTCCCGCAGGGACGCCACACGCCGGCGGAATTCGGTGAGAGCCGCCGCGTTGGCCGGGGCATGCTGCGCGACCCACGCACAGCTCGCCGTCTCCCGCGCCCCGCGCAGCACCCCGCAGCCGTCCCACTCGCGCACGTCCCAGCCGTACGCCCGGGTGAACGCGTCATAGGCGTCGGCCGCCAGGCCGTACCGGTCGCGGGACAGGGCGAGGACCACCAGGTCGTGCTCGCGCAGATCCGAGGCGAAGGTCTCCAGGTCCACCAGGACCGGGCCTTCCGGACCGACATGGACGTTGCGCGCCAGCGCGTCGCCGTGGATCGGGCCCGGGGGCAGATGCGGGACGAGCCGCGCCGCCGCCGCGGCGAAGCCGTCGCGCCGCTCACGCAGATAGTCGGCGTCGGCCGGATCGATCGCGTCGCCCGCCAGGGTCAGCCAGCGCTCGACGCCCCCCAGCAGCTCCCGGCGGGGCAGGGCGAAGTCCGCCGGGGCGGGCAGCGCGTGCACGGCGGTGAGCAGCGGGGCCAGATCGCGCGGCTCGGCGGGGCGCACCGCCTCGGGCAGCCGGTGCCACAGGGTCACCGGGTGGCCCCCGACCAGCCGCGCCCCGGGTTCGGCGGCCCGCACGGCGGGGACGCCGCGGTCGGCGAGCCACCGGGCGACGGCCACCTCGCGCTCGGCCCGCTCCCGCAGCTCGGGGCTGCGCTCCGCGTCCCGGCCGACCTTGACGACGAGGTCGCCGGCCCCGAACACGGCGTTCTCGCCGAGCGCGAGCAGTTCGGCGTCACCGGAGAACCCGGCGGCGGTGAGCACCTCGCGCGCTTCCATCTCGTTCATGGATCCGATTTTCGCATCCGTGCAGGTTGTCTTGACGAACCGGCGGCCCGTCAGCACGATGACGGAGGCCACCTGAGCGGCCAGAACGGTGTGAAGCCGGTCGAATGACGCAAAGGGGGCGCATTCATGGCGTTGGCGAGTGCAACCGTGCGGTCCGGCCGGGACGGTCCGCCGCGCGGGCGTGGCACCGGGCGGTCCGCGCGCCCCGGCCGGGGCCCCGGCACCTGGTTCCTGGTGCTGCCCGCCCTCATCCCCATCCTGGTCCTGAGCGTCGGCCCGCTGCTCTACGGCATCGCGCTGGCCTTCACCGACTCCCAGTCGGGCCGCACCCGGTCCACCCAGTGGGTCGGCGCGCTGAACTTCCAGGACCTGCTGCACGACGGGCTGTTCTGGGAGTCGTTCCGGATCGGCCTGGTGTGGGCGGTCGGAGTGAGCGTCCCGCAGTTCGTACTCGCGCTCGGCCTCGCCCTGCTGCTCAACGAGAACCTGCGGATGCGCTGGCTCGCCCGCGCCCTGGCGATCATCCCGTGGGCGATGCCCGAGGTCGTCGTCGGCATCATGTGGCGGCTCGTCTACAACCCGGACGCCGGAATCCTCAACGAGACCATCCGCGACCTGGGCCTCGGTGACGGCCGGGACTGGCTGACCGGGCTCGCCACCGCCCTGCCCGCGGTGATCCTCGTCGGCGTCTGGGCCGGCATGCCGCAGACCACGGTCGCCCTGCTGGCCGGCCTCCAGAACACCCCGCAGGAACTCCACGAGGCCGCGGCCCTGGACGGGGCGGGTGCCTGGCGCCGGTTCAGGACCGTCACCTGGCCCGCCCTCAGACCGGTCGCGCTCTCCATCACCGCGCTCAACTTCATCTGGAACTTCAACTCCTTCGCCCTGGTCTACGTCCTGACCAACGGCGGTCCCGGCGGCCGCACCCGGCTGCCCATGCTCTTCGCGTACGAGGAGGCGTTCCGCTACGGGCAGTTCGGCTACGCCGCCGCGATGGGCTGTGTGATGGTCGCGGTGATCTCCGTGATCCTCGCCGTGTACCTCGCTGGCCGGCTCAGGGGAGGGGAGGACCGATGAGCATGCGCACCAAGCGGTCCGTGCGCGCCGGGCAGTACCTGGCGCTGCTGTGCTACCTGGTCTTCCTGGCGTTCCCGTTCCTGTGGCTGATCTCGACCGCCTTCAAACCCGCGCCGGAGCTGGGGTCGCTGCACCCGACCTGGATTCCCCAGCACCCGACGCTGGACAACTTCCGGCAGGCATTCGACGAGCAGCCGCTGCTGCGGGCCGCCGCCAACTCGCTGATAGCCGCGCTCTCGGCCGGGGCCATCGCCGTCGTCATCGCCACCCCGATGGCCTATGTGATGGCCCGCCACCGCACCCGGCTCGCCACGGCGGCCACCGGCTGGGTCGTGGTCAGCCAGGCGTTCCCCTTCGTCCTGCTGATCATTCCGCTCTTCCTGGTCCTCAAGCACCTGCACCTGATCAACACGCTGTGGGGGCTGATCATGGTGTACGTGGTGTGGGCGCTGCCCTTCGCGCTGTGGATGCTCGTCGGCTACGTACGGGCCGTGCCGCCCGAACTGGAGGAGGCGGCGGCGGTCGACGGGGCGGGCCGGCTGCGCACGCTGGTCTCGGTCACCGCCCCGCTGCTGGCCCCCGGCATCGTCGCCACGGCCCTCTTCGCGTTCATCACCGCGTGGAACGAGTTCTTCTTCGCCCTGGTCCTCCTCAAGACACCGGAGAAGCAGACCTTGCCGGTCGTACTGACACACTTCCTCGGCGCGGAGGGCGCCAGCGACCTCGGCCCGCTCGCCGCCGCCGCGTTCCTCGCGACCCTCCCCTCGCTCGTCCTGTTCGCCGTCATCCAGCGCCGGATCACCGGAGGCATGCTGGCCGGGGCGGTGAAGAGCTGATGCGCGCACTGGTACGCACGGCAGCGGCGGCGGCCACCGCGCTGGCCCTGCTGCTCACCGGCTGCGGCACGGGCGGCGACGGCGGCACGGACGGGAAGATCCGGCTCCGCTTCCAGTCGCTGGCCTGGCAGAAGGAGTCCGTCGACATCAACAAGCAGCTGGTCGGGGAGTGGAACGCGGCCCACCCCGACATCCAGGTGCAGTACGTCCAGGGCAGCTGGGACAGCGTCCACGACCAGCTCCTGACCTCCTTCGAGGGCGGCGAGGCGCCCGACGTCATCCACGACGCGTCCGACGACCTCGCCGACTTCGCGTACGGCGGCTACCTCGCCGACCTGCGCGCGCTCCTGCCGGACCGGCTGACCCGGGACATCCCCCGGCAGAGCTGGCGGACCGCCACCTTCGACGGCGGGGTCTACGGGGTGCCCTTCCTCCAGGAGCCCCGGGTCCTGATCGCCAACACCAGAATCCTCAAGGAGTCGGGGGTCCGAATCCCGACCCCCGAGAAGCCCTGGAGCTGGCCGGAGTTCCGGGAGGTGACCGAGGAGCTGACCGGTGAGGGCCGCTACGGGGTCGCCTGGCCGCTCAAGGAGCCGGTCTCCGTCACCCTCAACCTGGGCCTCTCGGCGGGCGGCGAACTCTTCCACCGGGACGCCGACGGGAAGGTGACGATCGCGATGGGGGAGGGCGACCAGGTGGTTCCCGGCACCATCCACGACCAGGTCAACACCGACCGCAGCGCGGCCCGTACCGCGCTCGGCATGGGCGGCGGCGACACCCTGCCCGGCTTCTTCGGCGGCAAGTACGCGATGGTGCCGCTCGGCTTCTCCTACCGCCAGCAGGTCGTCGAGCAGGCCCCGAAGGGCTTCGAGTGGACGGTGCTGCCCGCCCCCGCCGGCCGGGACGGCCTCGCCCAGGGGGTGAGCCCGCAGACCCTGTCCGTCGCCGAGGACAGCCCGCACAAGAAGGAGGCCGTCCGGTTCATCGACTTCCTGCTGCGGCCCGCCAACATGGTGCGCCTGGCCAAGGGCGACTGGATGCTGCCGACCGGCACCGAGGCGCTGGCCGACCCCGCGCTGCACACCGCGGACCGGGGCTGGGCGACCGGAGCCGCCCTCGCCGGAACGCTGCGCTCCGCACCGGCCCAGTCCGTGCGCGGCTACCCCGAGTGGAAGGACAAGGTCGCCACCCCCGCGCTCCAGGAGTACTACAGCGGGGCGATCGACGCCGCCGAGCTGAAGAAGCGTCTGGTGGCCGATGGCAACCGGGTCCTGGCCCGCTACCAGCGCTGAACGCGCCTGCCCTCCTCCCGGAGCTCGGGAGGAGGGCAGGCGCGTGCGCGCGGCCGGGGTCGGAGGGCGACCCGCTCCGGGCGGGTCAGACGCCGACCCGCTCCGGCTCCCCGCCACCGCGGACCGGCTCGGAGGCGTTCGGCACCTCGTCGTACGACTCGTCGTGGGTCATGTCCGGCAGCCACCGCAGCCACTTCGGGAAGTACCAGTTGCGCTCGCCCAGCAGGGCCATCGCGGCCGGCAGCAGAACCCCGCGGATGATCGTCGCGTCGATCAGCACGGCCGCTGCCAGGCCCACGCCCATCTGCTTCATGGACTGCATCGACAGCGTGCCGAAGATCGCGAACACGGCGACCATGATGACGGCCGCGCTGGTCACCACACCGGCCGTGGTGACCACGCCGTGAGCGATGGCGTCCCGGGTGGTACGGCCCTGGAGGCGCGCCTCACGGATCCGGGAGACCACGAACACGTGGTAGTCCATCGAGAGCCCGAAGAGGATCACGAAGAGGAAGAGCGGCAGCCAGGAGATGATCGCGCCGACCCCCTCCGCGCCCACCAGCGAGGCGCCCCAGCCGTGCTGGAAGATCGCGGTGAGGATGCCGTAGGCGGCGCCCACCGAGAGCAGGTTGAGGACGATCGAGGTGATCGCGACCGTCAGGGAACGGAAGCAGAGCAGCATCAGGAGGAAGGCGAAGACGACCACGAAGGCGAAGACCGGCACGACCGAGCCGACGATCTGGTCGTTGAAGTCCTTCGAACCGGCCACCTGACCGGTGATCGGCGCCTCGACCCCCGCGACCTTGCCGAGTGTCGCCGGGCGCACGGTGTCGCGCAGCAGGTCCAGGCTCTTGACGGCCCGGTCCTGGTCCGAGCCGCCGACCAGCGGTACGTCGATGACCGCGATGTTCTCCGCGTCGTGCGTCACGATGTCGACCGGGCCCTTCGAGGCGCCCGAGGCGACGGCCTGCCGGCGGAACTCCGCGAGCGCCTGGCGCACCGGAGCCGCGCCGATGTCGTCGGCCCTGACCACGACCCGCGCCGGGTCGGCGCCACCGGGGAACGCCTCGTTCAGCCGGTCGTAGGTCCGCACGATCGGCAGCGAGTCGCCGAACTCCTGGTCCAGGGTGAGGTTCTGGGTGTGCATGCCGAGCGCGGGCAGCGAGATCGCGGCGAGCGCGCCGGCGGCGACCACGAGAGCGGTCCAGGGCCGGCGGAGCACCACGGTGAGCACCGCGCGCCAGACCCGGCTCTCGTTGTCGGTGCCGTCCCGCCGGGAGCGCTTCAGGCGGGCCAGGAAGGGAACCCGGCCCTTCTCGACGCGCTCGCCGAGCAGCGAGAGCAGTGCGGGCAGCACGGTGACGGAGCCGGCCATGGCGACCGCGACGACCATCAGCGAGGCCAGCCCCATCGCCTCGAACTCGGCGATGCCGGTGAAGAGCATGCCCGCCATCGCGACACAGACCGTCACACCGGAGACGACGATGGCGCGTCCGCTGGTCGCGGCGGCGATCATCAGCGCGGTCCTGGCGTCCCGCCCCTTGGCCCGCTCCTCGCGCTCCCGGCGCAGATAGAACAGGCAGTAGTCGACGCCGACGGCCAGACCGACCAGCAGCATCACGGAGTTGGCGGTGTCGCTCATCGGCTGGAAGTGGCTCACCACGCCCATCAGACCCATGGTCGCCATGATCGCGGTGAGGGCCAGGGCGACCGGGAGCAGGGCGGCGACCAGCGCGCCGAAGGCGATGAGCAGGATGCCGAGCGCGACCGGCACGGCGGAGAACTCGGCCCGCTGGAAATCGCTGCCGAAGGCGTCGTCGAACGTCTTGCCCATGCTGGCGCCGCCGATCTCCTCGATCCGCAGCCCCTCGTGGGCACCGTCCACCTTCGCGACGGCCTTCAGCACCGGCTCGACACGCTCGCTCGCCGTCTCCGGGTCGCCGCGCATCTCGAACTGCACCAGCGCGCTGTGCTTGTCCGACGAGATGGTCCTGGTGGTGTACGGAGAGGTGACGGCGGTGACCTCACCGGTGGCCTGCACGGCCTCGATCACGTCGTCCACGGCCGACCGGAACTCCCGCGAGTCGGCGTCGACCGCGCCCTTGCCGTCGGACTGGATGAGCACGGTCTCGCCGGCCGGGTCCTTGAGCCCCGCGTCCTCGATGATCTGCACGGCCCGGCCCACCTCGCCGGACATCTGGTCGCTCTCCTTCACATCGACCCGGCCCGCCGCGGAGCCGAGCCCCATGGCCAGGACGACGAACAGCACCCAGATGGTCACCGCCGCCCAGCGGTGCCGTGCGCTCCAGCCGCCCGCGCGGGCCGCGACGCCCCGCACCCGTGGCGCCCGTGTGCGCGCCGAATCCACTGTCCCCATGACGGGCTTGCCCCCTTGTGACCGGCACCGGCCCACCGCCGTCGCCTCCCGATTTCGAAGGTAGGCGCGGAATAAAGGCTTCTCGTCATGCTCTCTGCGGAGCCGGGTGCGGCCCTTCTCCGTCTTGCGGACCGGTTGTGCCCCCGAGAAGGAGGATCGAAGCCCCTTACACGTAAAGGTGGTTGGCGTATCGGCACGCAGGTGAGGGCTTCTTGTGACGAAAGCTTGACGACTGCGTCAGAGCCGTATGAAGGTCTTGATCTGCGCGCGTCAATCGGTAAAGGTTTCGAACCAACCCCCGGAGAATTTCCGGCCGAGGGCCAATCCCCCCACAAAGAATGACGAGGAGATCCCTCTTCATGGCAATTCACAAGCGCGCACGCCGGTTCAAGCTGACCGCCGCCATCACCGCTGTCGCGGCCGCGGCCGGCGTCACCCTGCTGGGCAGCCCCATCGCCGGAGCGGCACCCGCTCCCGCCATGGGCAAGATCTACGGCGCCGACGCGGCGACCGCGGTCTCCGGCAGCTACATCGTGATGCTGGACCACAAGGCGGACAAGGCGGAGCTGGCCAAGGAGTACGGCGGCAAGCTGAACCGCAACTACAGCTCCGCCATCAACGGCTTCTCCGCCAGCGGCCTCACCGAGACCGAGGCCAAGCGGCTCGCCGCCGACCCGGCCGTCTCCAAGGTCGTCCAGAACAAGAAGTTCCACGTGGACGCCACGCAGTCCAACCCGCCGTCCTGGGGCCTGGACCGCATCGACCAGACCGAGACCGCCGGCGACAACGCCTACACCTACCCGGACAGCGCCGGCGAGGGTGTCACCGCGTACGTCATCGACACCGGGGTCCGCATCACGCACGAGGAGTTCGAGGGCCGCGCCAGCTACGGCTACGACGCCGTGGACGACGACGACGTCGCCGACGACGGCTACGGCCACGGCACCCACGTCGCCGGCACCATAGCCGGTGCGACCTACGGCGTCGCCAAGAACGCCAAGATCGTGGCCGTCCGGGTCCTGGACGACTCGGGCTCGGGCACCACCGAGCAGGTCATCGCCGGCATCGACTGGGTCACCGCGAACCACGAGGGCCCGTCCGTCGCCAACATGAGCCTCGGCGGCGGCGTGGACGAGGCGCTCGACGCGGCGGTCCAGGAATCCATCGCCTCCGGCGTCACCTACGGGGTCGCCGCCGGCAACGAGTCGGCCGACGCGAGCACGAGTTCCCCTGCGCGCGTCCCGGAGGCCATCACGGTCGCCTCGTCGACCGTGGACGACGAGCAGTCGTACTTCTCCAACTACGGCTCGCTCGTGGACCTCTACGCCCCGGGCTCGGACATCACCTCGGCGTGGAACGACAGCGACACCGGCACGGACACCATCTCCGGTACATCCATGGCGACCCCGCACGTCGTCGGTGCCGCCGCCGTCTACCTGTCCGAGCACCCGGACGCCACCCCGGACGAGGTCGCCACGGCCCTGACCGACGGCGCCACCCCGGACGCCATCAGCGACGCCACATCGGGCACCGCGAACAAGCTCCTGAAGATCGTCGAGTAACACGGCCCCACCGGCCGGCGGCCACCGCGCCCTCCCCCACGGGGCGCGGCGGCCGCATGCCCGGACCGGGCCCGCCTACGCTGGGCCGCATGACGACGAAACCGGGCGGGGGCGGGGCATGACCGAGCCGGCGGTGGGCGTGGCCGCGGCCATCGAGGGCGAGCTGCGGCTCCTGGACCCCGCGGTCCGGGCCTCCGCCGACCTCCTCGACCAGGTGCTGCACCCCGACTACCACGAGGTCGACACCACCGGCCGCCTCTGGGACCGGTCCACGGTCATCAACACGCTCACCTCGGGCCGGGCCCCCCGGCCGGGCCAGCTCACCGCCTCACGGATGCACGGCGTCCACCTCGCCGACGAGCTGGTCCACCTCACCTTCGACACCGAGGCCAGGGGCAGGCGCGCCCACCGCAGTTCGCTGTGGCGGCTCACCGAAGCGGGCTGGCTGCTCTTCTACCACCAGGCCACCCTCTTCGACGCCGCCCCCGACGTCAGCGACGGGGCGAGCGCCGGGCACGGGCCGTCCAGCGGCCGTCCGTCCGGGTGATGTGCACCGGGTGCCCGAAGCACTCGCTGACCCGGTCCGTGGTCAGCACCTCGTCCGCCTCCCCCGAGGCCAGGCACCGCCCGCCGCGCAGCAGCATCGCATGGGTGGTCGACGCGGGCAGCTCCTCCAGATGATGGGTGACCAGCACCGTCGCCAGCTCCGGATGCTCCTCGCGCAACGCGTCCAGACTGTCCAGCAGTTGCTCCCTGGCGGCCAGGTCGAGCCCGGTCGCCGGCTCGTCGAGCAGCAGCAGCCGCGGCTGCGGCATCAGCGCACGCGCGATCAGCGTCCGGCCCCGCTCGCCCTGCGAGAGTGCCGGCCAGCGCGACCCTGTCTTTCCGCCCATGCCCAGCATCGTCAGCAGCCGCTCCGCCCGCTCCCGCTGCCCCGGGCCGGGCGACCAGCGCGGCACCGGCTCGACCGAGTTCGTCAGGCCCGTCAGCACCACCTCGGCCACCGTCAGCGGCGACCGCAGCGGATGACGCGGATTGACATGGCCCAGCAGCGTCCGCAGCTCCCGCAGATCGACCCGCCCCAGCGTCCGGCCCAGCACCTCGACCGAACCCCGGGTCGGATGCGTGACCGCGCCGAGCAGCCCGAGCAGCGTGCTCTTGCCGGCTCCGTTGGCCCCGAGCAGCGCCCAGTGCTCCCCGCCGCGCACCGTGAGCGAGACCGAGTCGAGCAGGACGTTCCCGTCGCGTACGAGCGAGACCCCGTCGGCCCGGATGACCGGCACCGGGGCCGTGGCGACGGAGGGGGACAGGGGTGCGGTGGTGGTCACGTGCGGCTGCTCCTTCGTACGGGCGCGAGCGCCTTCCTGCGCACGGAAAGCCTATCCGTGTCCCGTACACCCTCCTCGCCCGCCTCCTGTCGCCTTTCTTCAATACCGCCCAGGCCCTGCCCGCCTACGTTGGTGTGCATGAAGAACGAGCACACCCACATGACCGAATGCGCCGCCGAGGCCGCCCGTGTGGCCCGGGGCGTCAGCGCCCGACAGCTGGAGGCGACCGCCACCCCCTGCGCGGACTGGGATCTCCGCACGCTCATCAATCACTGGGTCCTCTACACCTCGCACGGCATGGAGCACCGGGCCCGGCGCACGGAGCTTCCCGAGGAGCTCGTGGCCCGCGACTTCACCGCCGACGCCGACTGGGCCGAGCGGTACGCCGACCAGCTG
This sequence comes from Streptomyces sp. Mut1, assembly GCF_030719295.1. NCBI lineage: Bacteria > Bacillati > Actinomycetota > Actinomycetes > Kitasatosporales > Streptomycetaceae > Streptomyces > Streptomyces castrisilvae. The sequence goes on from NZ_CP120997.1 coordinate 6,390,257, forward strand.
GAGCGGGCCGTCGCCGCCTGGTCCGACCCGGCCGTCTGGGAGGGCACCATCGGCACCGGCGAGTCCGCGTCCCCGGCCGCCGACACCGCGGCCATGCTCATCGAGGAGATTGCCCTGCACGGCTGGGACGTGGCCCGCGCCACCGGCCAGGAGTTCCGGCTCTCCGACGAGGCAGCCGCCCACGTGCTGGGGACCGTCGAGAAGACCGCCGCGCTCTACCGCCGCTACGAGGGATTCACCGACGAGGTGGAGGTCCCGGGAGCCACCGGGTTCACCCGCGCCCTGGCCCTGAGCGGACGCGACCCGCAGTGGACCGCGGGCTGAAAGTGGCCCAGTCCACGGGGTGCCGAATGGCCCGGGGGAGTGCGCCACCGGCTGGCTAGGCTCACCACCATGAGCACCCACCGCACCCCGGAACAGGGCAGGCCCGTCGTCGACTTCTACTTCGACCCGGCCTGCCCGTTCGCCTGGATCACCTCCCGCTGGATGCTGGAGGTCGAGCAGCACCGCGACATCGAGCTCCGCTTCCACGTCATGAGCCTCTACCTGCACAACACCGGCAACGAACTCCCCGACTGGTACCGCGACCTGGTCGACCGGTCGACCGGCCCCGTACGGGTCGCCGCCGCCGCGGCCGACGAGCACGGCGAGGAGGTCCTGCGCGACCTGTACACGGCCCTCGGCAGCCGTATCCACCAGCGGAAGAACGAGGACTTCGACGAGGTCGTCGCCCAGTCCCTCGCCGAACTGGGCCTGCCCGCACGGCTCGCGGAGGCCGCGCACAGCGAGGCGTACGACGAGGCCGTGCGGCGCAGCCACGAGGCGGGCCAGGACCCGGAGGCGGGCGGATACGTCGGCACGCCCACCATCCACGTGGACGGGACGGTCTGGTTCGGCCCGGTGCTGCGGGCGATCCCGCGCGGCGAGGAGGCGGCCCGGCTGTTCGACAGCTTCCGGGTGCTCGCCGGACACGGGGACTTCTTCGAGCTCAAGCGCACCCGCACGGGCGGCATCGACGTGGGCTGAGCCCCCCGGCAGCTCAGGCGCTGAGCGGGACCGGGCGCGCGGACCGCGCACGGGCCGCGTCGTACCGGTCCAGCAGCAGCCGGGCCAGCTCGGGCGCCGGCCCCAGCACCCCGGCCAGCACATCGGCGCCGGCCTCGGCCGCCCCCGCTGCGATGCGGTCCGGGAGACGGCCGGGCGCGATCACGTACGGGGCGACCGCCACCCGGCGCACGCCGTCGGCCCGCAGGGCCCGTACCGCGTCCTCGGTACGGGGCTGTGATGCGGAGGCGAACGCAGGCCGCACGGAACACCAACCGGTGTGCCGCAGCTCCCGCGCGATTTCAGCGATCACTGCGATCGCCTCCGGGTCGGATGAGCCCGCCGAGGCCAGGACGAGCCCGGTCGAGCCACGGTCGCCGGGGCGGACCCCGGCCTCGTACAGCCGCCGTTCCAGAGCGGCGTTCAGCAGCGGCGACGGGCCGAGCACCTCGGCCTGCCGCACCCGCAGCCGGGGCAGCGCCGCGCGGGCCTCCCGCAGCACCGCCGGGATGTCCGACTTGGCGTGGAAGGCCCGGGTGAGCAGCAGCGGCAGCGCGACCACCTCGTCCGCCCCCTCGGCGGTCAGCCGCTCCAGGACCCGCGGCACCGAGGGCGCGTTGAAGTCCAGGAACCCGGTCTCCACGCGCAGCCCCGGCCGCAGCGCCCGTACCCGCGAGGTCAGCGCGTGCACGGTCGCGGCGTGCCGCGGGTCACGGCTGCCGTGGGCGATGACGAGGAGGACCGGAGAGGACATGAGCGCTCAGTTCTTGACGAGGAGACCGCGGCTGCGCAGCACCCACCGCTCCAGCGGACTGAAGATCAGCAGGTCGATCGCGATGCCGACGAACAGGATCAGGATGATGGCGAGGAAGATCCCCGGCATGTCCGCGTTGTTGCGGCCGTTCTCCAGCAACTGGCCGAGCCCGAGGCCCAGGTCCGGCGACGAGGCGATGATCTCGGCGGCCATCAGCGAACGCCAGGAGAACGCCCAGCCCTGCTTGAGACCGGCCAGGTAGCCAGGCAGGGCGGCCGGCATGACGATCAGCCAGGTGCCGCGCAGCCCGGTCGCACCCAGGGTCCGGCCCGCCCGCAGGAAGAGCGGCGGCACCTGGTCGACGCCGGAGACCAGCCCGTTGGCGATCGAGGGCACCGCGCCCAGCAGGATGACCGCGAACATCATCGAGTCGTTCAGGCCGAGCCAGATCACGGCGGGCGCCACCCACGCCACGGAGGGCAGGGACTGGAGCCCGGACAGGATCGGGCCGATCGCCGCCCGGACGAACTTCACCCGGGCCACCAGCAGGCCGAGCGGGGTGCCGATGGCGACGGAGAGCAGGAAGCCCAGCAGACCGCGCGAGACGCTGGTCCACACCACCTCCAGCAGTGTCCCCTGCCGCCACATGTCGCCCACGCTGTCCCAGACCGCCAGCGGCGAGGGCAGCTTGTAGTCCTCGGTCACCTCGGCCCAGACCAGCACCTGCCACACGAGCAGGACCAGGACCACCGCCAGCAGCGGCGGCAGGACCTTGCGCAGCAGGACCTCGCGCACCGGGGTGCGCTGCACCTGCACCGCGTCCAGGGCGTCGAGACCGGCCTCAAGACCGGCCAGGTCGTCCGGCTTTCCCGTACCGGGCCCGCTCCCGCCGGACCCCGCCTTGTCCGACTCGATGTCAGTGCTGGCCATGACGGCGGATCTCCCCACGCAGTTGTTCGGTGATCTCGACGGACAGTTCCGCCACCGAGGTGTCCTCGATGCGGCGGGGCTGCTCGATGTCGACCGTCCACTCACGGGCGATCCGGCCGGGGCGGGACGAGAGCAGCACCACGCGCTCGGCGAGCCGGACGGCCTCGCGCACGTTGTGCGTGACGAAGAGGACCGACACATCGGTCTCGCGCCAGATCCGGGTCAGCTCGTCGTGCAGCACATCGCGGGTGATGGCGTCGAGCGCGGCGAACGGCTCGTCCATCAGCAGCAGTTGGCTGTCCTGGGCGAGCGCGCGGGCCATCGCCACGCGCTGCCGCATACCGCCGGAGAGCTCGTGCACCCGCTTGCCGTACGCCCCGCCCAGGCGCACCAGCTCCAGCAGCCGCTCCGCCTCCGGGCGGCGCTGCGGCTTCGGCACGCCGCGCAGGCGCAGCGCGAGTTCGATGTTCTTGCCCGCGGTCAGCCACGGGAAGAGGGCGTGCTCCTGGAACATCAGGGCCGGCCGGCCGCCGGGGGTCTCGATGGTCCCCCCGGTCGGCCGGTCGAGTCCGGCCACCAGGTTGAGCAGCGTCGACTTGCCGCATCCGGAGGCCCCCAGAAGGGTGACGAACTCGCCCGGGGCGACATCGAGAGTGATGTCGTCCAGGACCAGCTGCGCTCCCGCGGGCCCGGTGAAGGACTTCGAGACATGTGCGAGACGAGCGGCGTGCCCGACCGCGACACGGTCCTCGGCCTTGGTGAGGGTGTTCGCCATGGTCGTCACCTCCTGGGAGTCTTCGGGCGGCTGGTTACTTGACGCCGAGACCGGCGTCGTCGGCCTCGGGCTTGCCCGCGGCCTTGAGGATCTTGTTCAGGGGCTTCAGGTCGTAGATGCCCTTGAGGTCGGGCTCCTCCAGCAGACCGGCCTTCACCGCGTGCTGGGCCTGCGCGTCGAGCGTGGCGGCCAGCGGGTCGTCGGTGATCAGGATCGACTTCCACGCCGGGTCGATCACCTCGGCCGGAAGCTCCTTGCCGGTGAGCTTCTTCAGCGCGGCGTTGGCGGACTCCTTCGCCTTGTCCGGGTTGGCGTTGATCCACGCGTTGGTGGTGACCGAGCCGCGCAGCACGGCCTCGACGACGTCCGGGTGCTCCTTGAGGAACTTCTGCGACACGATGATGTTGGTGATCACGAACTTGTCGTCCGGCCACAGCGTCGACTCGTCGAGCAGTTCCTTCGCACCGTCGGCGACCAGCTTGGACGCGGTCGGCTCGGGGACCCAGGCGCCGTCGATGGAACCGGACTTGTAGGCGTCCGGGGTCACCTTGTTGTCCGTACGGACGACGGAGACGTCACCCTTGCCGCTCTGGGCGTCGACCTTCCAGCCCTTCTCGGAGATCCAGTTGAGGAAGGCCACGTCCTGGGTGTTGCCGAGCTGGGGGGTGGCGATCTTCTTGCCCTTGAGGTCGTCCAGGGTCTTGATCTTCTTCGGGTTCACGACGAGCTTGACGCCACCGGAGGCCGAACCGCCGATGATCCGCAGGTTCTTGCCCTTGGACTTCGTGTAGCCGTTGATGGACGGCGAGGGGCCGATGAAGCCGATGTCGATCGAGTTGGCGTTCAGCGCCTCGATCTCGGACGGACCGGCGTTGAAGGTGGCGGTCTTGAGCTGGGTGCCGCCCAGTTCCTTCTGGAACAGACCCTCCTGGTCGCCCACGAGCGCGGTGGCGTGCGTGAGGTTCGGGAAGTACCCGACGCGCACGGTGTCGACGGAGAGCTTCTTCCCGTCGGTGGCGGTGTTCGCCTTCTTGGCGTCGTCGTCCGTGGACTCGGATCCGTAGCCGCAGGCCGTCAGGGCCACGGCCAGCAGGGGCAGGGCGGCGACGGCGGCGATGCTGCGGCGCAGGGTGGTACGGGTGGCAGGCACGGGAGGCTTTCCCCTCGTTGGCCCGGTGCTCACGTCCCCCGGAACGGGGGCACGGCCGGGCAGTCGGCAGGTCTTCGTCTGAACGGGCGGTGCTGGCGGTGCTGGTGGTGCTGCCGGGCGCGCAGGCAGTGCGCGTACGTCATCGCGCACATCGCGCCACCCCGCCCTGCCCGCTGCCGAGGGCGCCGCTGCCGACGCGGCCGCCCTCCTTCGCGAAGGTCGAGAAGATGTCGATACCCATCAGAAGTCCCATTCGGCGTCGTCGTCCGCCGCGGGCGGTTCCTCGGCCGCGGCGAACGAGGCGCCCGCCATGCCCGCCGACAGCGTGGTGCCGTCCGCCGGGTCGATCAGGAGGAACGAGCCGGTGCGGCGCGAGTCGGCGTAGGCGTCGAGCGCGAGCGGCTCGGCGGTACGGACCACGACCCGGCCGATGTCGTTGGCGACGAGCTGTCCCGGGGCCGGGTGCTGCGAGAGGTCGTCCAGGGTCAGCCGCGAGGGGATGTCCTTGACGATCGCCTTGACCGTGCGGGTGGTGTGCTTGAGCAGTACCCGCCGGCCCACGGTGAGCGGCTGGTCCGCGACGTGGCAGACGGTCGCCTCGACGTCCTGCGTGACGGCCGGGGCGTCGCCCACCGGGGCGATGAGGTCGCCGCGCGAGACGTCGATGTCGTCGGCCAGCCGCAGGGTCACCGACTGGGGCGCCCAGGCGATGTCCACACTGTCCCCGAGCAGGTCGATGCCCGCGATCGTGGAGGTGCGGCCCGAGGGCAGTACGGTGACGGGCTCGCCGACCCGGAAGACGCCGGCGGCGATCTGGCCCGCGTAGCCCCGGTAGTCCGGGTGCTCGGCGGTCTGCGGCCGGATCACGTACTGGACGGGGAAGCGGGCGTGGCAGCCGGTGAGGTCGTGGCTGACCGGGACCGTCTCCAGGTGTTCGAGGACGGTCGGACCGCCGTACCAGTCCATGTGCGCGGAGGGTTCCACGACGTTGTCGCCGGCCAGCGCGGAGATCGGGATCGTGGTGATCTCGGGGACGCCGAGGGAGGCCGCGTACGCGGTGAACTCCTCGGCTATCGCGGCGAACACCGGCTCCGCGTAGTCCACCAGGTCCATCTTGTTGACGGCCAGCACCACGTGCGGGACGCGCAGCAGGGCGGCGACCGCGGCGTGCCGGCGGGTCTGCTCGACCACCCCGTTGCGGGCGTCGACCAGGACGACGGCCAGCTCGGCCGTGGAGGCGCCGGTGACCATGTTGCGGGTGTACTGCACATGGCCGGGGGTGTCGGCGAGGATGAACCGGCGCCGGGGCGTCGCGAAGTAGCGGTAGGCGACGTCGATGGTGATGCCCTGCTCGCGCTCGGCGCGCAGCCCGTCGGTCAGCAGCGCCAGGTCCGGCGCCTCCTGGCCGCGGTTGCGCGAGGCGTGCTCGACGGCCTCCAGCTGGTCGGTGAGGACCGACTTGGAGTCGTGCAGCAGGCGTCCCACGAGGGTGGACTTGCCGTCGTCGACCGACCCCGCGGTGGCGAACCGCAGCAGGGTGGTGGCCGCGAGCAGCTCGGCCGACTGGGTGGACGTGGTCATCTTAGAAGTACCCCTCGCGCTTGCGGTCTTCCATCGCGGCCTCGGACATCTTGTCGTCGGCGCGGGTGGCACCCCGTTCGGTGAGCCGGGAAGCGGCGATCTCGGTGATCACGGCGTCCAGCGTGGTGGCGTCGGAGTCGACGGCGCCCGTGCAGGACATGTCGCCGACCGTGCGGTAGCGCACCTGACGGGTCTCGGTGCTCTCGTGCTCCTTGGGGCCGCCCCAGTCGCCGGCGGTCAGCCACATGCCGGAGCGGTTGAAGACCTCGCGCTCGTGGGCGAAGTAGATCGCCGGGAGCTCGATCCGCTCGCGCTGGATGTACTGCCAGACGTCCAGCTCGGTCCAGTTGGAGATCGGGAAGACCCGGACGTGCTCACCGGGGGCGTGCCGGCCGTTGTACAGCTGCCACAGCTCGGGGCGCTGGCGGCGCGGGTCCCACTGGGAGAACTCGTCGCGCAGCGAGAAGACCCGCTCCTTGGCGCGCGCCTTCTCCTCGTCGCGCCGCCCGCCGCCGAACACCGCGTCGAAGCGGTGCTGCTGGATCGCCTCGGTCAGCGGCACGGTCTGCAAGGGGTTGCGGGTGCCGTCGGGGCGCTCGCGGAGCTTTCCGGCGTCGATGTACTCCTGGACGGAGGCGACGTGCAGCCGCAGCCCGTGCTCGGCGACCGTGCGGTCGCGGTACTCCAGGACCTCGGGGAAGTTGTGCCCGGTGTCCACGTGCAGCAGGGCGAACGGCACCGGCGCGGGCGCGAACGCCTTGAGCGCCAGGTGCAGCATCAGGATCGAGTCCTTGCCGCCGGAGAAGAGGATCACCGGCCGCTCGAACTCGCCCGCCACCTCGCGGAAGATGTGCACCGCCTCGGACTCCAGCGAGTCCAGGTGGCTGAGTGCGTACGGATAGCCGGTGTCTTCCGACACAGTCGCGACGGTCGTCACGCTGCACCCCTCTCGCTCAGCAGCGCGTAAAGCTCCGCTGCGGACTCCTGCACGGTCTGCCGGTGCGACTCGATCCGCAGATCGGGCGACTCGGGCGCCTCGTAGGGGTCGTCCACCCCGGTGAGCCCGCTGATCTCGCCCGCCGCCTGCTTGGCGTACAGCCCCTTCACATCGCGCTCCGAGCACACCTCGACCGGAGTGGCGACGTGCACCTCCAGATACGCGGTGCCCTCGGCCCGGTGGCGTCCGCGGACCGCGTCGCGGCTGTCCGCGTACGGGGCGATGACCGGGACCAGCACCTTCACGCCGTTGGCCGCCAGCAGTTCGGCGACGAAGCCGATCCGCTGGACGTTGGTGTGCCGGTCCTCGCGCGAGAAGCCGAGGCCCGCCGAGAGGAACTCGCGGATCTCGTCGCCGTCGAGCACCTCCACCCGGTGGCCCTCGCCGCGCAGCCGCCCGGCGAGTTCGTAGGCGATGGTGGTCTTGCCGGCGCTCGGCAGACCGGTCAGCCAGACGGTGGCTCCCGTCTCCGTCACGCTCATCGAAGTCTCCTGATCAGTCGTCATCAGCCGTGCAGCCCGCACTCGGTCTTGCCGCGCCCGGCCCAGCGTCCGGCCCGCGCGTCCTCGCCCTCCAGCACCCGCCGGGTGCAGGGCGCGCAGCCCACGGAGGCGTAACCGTCCATCAGCAGCGGGTTGGTGAGCACACCGTGCTCGGCGACGTACGCGTCGACGTCGTCCTGGGTCCAGCGGGCGATCGGCGAGACCTTCACCTTGCGCCGCTTCTCGTCCCAGCCGACGACGGGGGTGTTCGCCCGGGTGGGGGACTCGTCGCGGCGCAGCCCGGTCGCCCAGGCCGTGTACGAGGTCAGGCCCTCCTCCAGCGGCTGGACCTTGCGCAGCTTGCAGCAGAGGTCGGGGTCGCGGTCGTGCAGCTTCGGCCCGTACTCGGCGTCCTGCTCGGCCACGGTCCGGCGCGGGGTCAGCGTGATGACGTTGACGTCCATCACGGCGTCCACCGCGTCCCGGGTCCCGATGGTCTCCTCGAAGTGGTAGCCGGTGTCGAGGAACACCACGTCGACCCCGGGCCGCACCCGGGAGGCGAGGTGGGCGACGACCGCGTCCTCCATGGAGGAGGTGACGCAGAACCGGGTCCCGAACGTCTCGGTCGCCCACCGGAGGATGTCGGACGCGGAGGCGTCCTCCAGCTCGCGTCCGGCCTGCTCGGCGAGCTCCCTCAGGCTCTCGTCGGTGAGCGCGCCGATCTCCTGATCGACCGTCATATTCCGTCCCCTCCCGCGTCGTTGGACTTCAGTCCCCGGCTCAGCAGCCCCAGGAACTTCAGCTGGAACGCCCGGTTGCAGGAGGCGCATTCCCATGCCCCGTGCCCCGCCTCGTGCGGGCGCAGGTCCTCGTCACCGCAGTAGGGGCAGTGGAAGGGCGCGGCGCGCTCGCTCATGACAGGGACTCCGCACTGGCGCGGGCCGCCCAGGTGGCGAAGCGCTCGTTCTCCTCGCGCTCCTCCAGGTAGTGGCCGATGACCCGCTCGACGTAGTCGGGCAGCTCCTCGGACGTGACCTTCAGTCCGCGCACCTTGCGGCCGAACCCGGCGTCCAGCCCGAGCGCCCCGCCGAGGTGCACCTGGAAGCCCTCGACCGAGTTTCCGTCGGCGTCGAGCATGAGCTGGCCCTTGAGGCCGATGTCCGCCGTCTGGATGCGGGCGCAGGCGTTGGGGCAGCCGTTGATGTTGATGGTGAGCGGCTCGTCGAAGTCCGGGAGCCTGCGCTCCAGTTCCTCGATGAGGGAGGCGCCGCGGCCCTTGGTGTCGACGATCGCCAGCTTGCAGAACTCGATGCCGGTGCAGGCCATCGTGCCCCGCCGGAACGTCGAGGGCTTCACCTGGAGACCCAGCGCCTCCAGGCCGGCGGAGAGCGAGTCGACGCGGTCCTGCTCCACGTCGAGGATGATCATCTTCTGCTCCACCGTGGTCCGCACCCGGTGGGAGCCGTGCTCCTCGGCCAGCTCGGCGATCTTGGTGAGGGCGGTGCCGTCCAGCCGGCCGACACGGGGGGCGAAGCCCACGTAGAACCGGCCGTCCCGCTGCGGGTGCACCCCCACGTGGTCGCGCCAGCGCGAGACCGGCTCCTCGGGGGCGGGGCCGTCGAGCAGCGGGCGCCGCAGGAACTCGTCCTCCAGCACCTGGCGGAACTTGGCGACACCCCAGTCGGCGACCAGGAACTTCAGCCGGGCGCGGTTGCGCAGCCGCCGGTAGCCGTAGTCGCGGAAGAGGCTGGTGACCGCCGCCCAGACGTCGGGGACCTCGTCCAACGGCACCCAGGCGCCCAGGCGTTCGGCCAGCCGGGGATTGGTGGAGAGCCCGCCGCCGACCCAGAGGTCGAAGCCGGGGCCGTGCTCGGGGTGCACGACACCGACGAACGAGATGTCGTTGATCTCGTGGACGACGTCCTGCACGGGGGAGCCGGAGATGGCGGTCTTGAACTTGCGGGGCAGGTTGGAGAATTCCTTGCTGCCGATGTGGCGGGCGTGGATCTCCTCCAGGGCCGGGGTGCCGTCGATGATCTCGTCGGCGGCGATCCCTGCCACCGGCGAACCGATCATCGTGCGCGGGCAGTCGCCGCACGCCTCGGTGGTGGAGAGCCCGACGGCCTCCAGCTTCTCCCAGATCGCGGGCACGTCCTCGATCCGCACCCAGTGCATCTGCACGTTCTGCCGGTCGGTGATGTCGGCGGAGCCACGGGCGTACTGCTGTGACACCTCACCGATGGCGCGCAGCTGAGCGGTGGTCAGACGGCCGCCGTCGATGCGGGTGCGCATCATGAAGAACTTGTCCTCGAGCTCCTCCGGCTCCAGGGCCCCGGTCTTGCCGCCGTCGATCCCGGGCTTGCGCTGGGTGTACAGCCCCCACCAGCGCATGCGTCCGCGCAGGTCGTTGGGGTCGATCGAGTCGAACCCGCGCTTGGAGTAGATCGTCTCAATGCGTGTCCGCACATTGAGACTGTCGTCGTCCTTCTTGAGCTGCTCGTTCCCGTTGAGAGGCGTGTGGTGTCCCATGGCCCACTGGCCCTCACCACGATGGCGCCCGACCTTGCGGCGGGGCGTCGCGGTAGCGGTTTTCTCCGGGCTGGAGGCCATGGCAAATACGTCCTTCGGGACTGCAGGAGGGCGGCTCTGAACTGCACACTCGCGTCTGGCGCGGCGGTGCGCAGGGCTGAACTGAAGCAAAGGGGGATCTCGGCGGTGCTGGGACTCTCAGCTCACCGGACAGATGGCGCTGGACATGCGGCCGAGGTCGACGTGGCGTCGACTCACCAAGGCAATTCCAGTTCCGGACATGACGGAAGCGTGTCATGGGGATCTCTGGGCAGTCCACCACTATCCATGATGTGGACGAGACTGTCCCGGTGGGTGAGACGATGTGGCGCCCGTCACGCGAGTGACGGGCGCCGGGGCGGAGCGTAAAACCGGACAAGCACGGGGAATTGCTACGGAAGCGGCTCGCGGCCCGAGCCGGGCCAGGGGCCGGGCGTCGTCACCGGTTCCTCCAGTTCCGTGCGGGTGTCGAAGAGCCGGAAGCCGCGCCGCAGATAGTTGTCCATCGCGTGTGGACCGTCCTTCGAGCAGGTGTGCAGCCACACCCGCTTCGTCGCGGGCCGCCCCGGCCACCGCTCGGCCAGGTCCCAGGCGCGGGCCGTGCCGTACGACAGCAGATGACCGCCGATCCGCCGGCCCCGGAAGGCCGGGATCAGCCCGAAGTACATGATCTCGACCACGCCGTCGTCCTGCGGGTCCAGCTCGATGTAGCCGGCCGGGGTCCCGTCCGCGTACGCCACCCAGGTCTCCGCACCCGGCCGGTCCAGGACCTCCTGCCACTGCGCGTACGACATCGACAGCCGGTCCGTCCACCGGACGTCACCGCCGACCGCCGTGTACAGGAAACGGCTGAACTCGGGCAGCGGCACCCCGGACCGTACGATCCGGACGTCCGCGTCCGGCACGGCTGACGGCCGCAGATCCCCGGGCGAGGTCTGCTCCAGCGACCAGATGGTCACCTCGTCGACGGCGGGGCCTGCGGGGCGTACGGGATTGCTCATGGCTGCCAGACAACCATGCCCCGCCGCCCGCGCCCAAGCCGGGTCCCGCACCGCCGCCGGCGCCCGGGACCTGCGCGGACACCACCCCCGCTCAGGGGTTGCCGCGCCCCGCCACGACCACCGGGGCCTTCGAACGCGGCAGCAGATCCGCCGGGTCCTCCGGATGGATCACCTCCACCTCGACGCCCTCGCCGAACCGGTACGGGCGGTGCGCCAGCACCTCGGCGAGATGGCGCCGCAGCCGCGAGATCTCCGCCCGCACCGTCACCGTCCTGGTCGCGTCACCGAAGAGGTCCTGCGCCAGCTCCGACGCCGTACGGCCCTCGCGCCGCACCGCCAGCGCGTACAGCAGCTCGGCGTGGCGCGGGGAGAGCCGCTGCGTCCACGTCCCCACCGGGCTCACCACATTCACCGCCAGCGTGCGCGGCCGGCTCAGATCGAGCACCACCCGGCGCGGCGGGCTGTCCATCGCCCCGTCCGCCACCTGCACCAGCCAGCCGCCCGCCAGCGGCTCCACCCGGCACATCCCGAGCGACGGCAGCCACACCCGCCCCGGCTCCAGCGACTTCGGCAACGGCAGCCGGTCCACCGGAGGCATCCCCGTCACCGCCGCCGTCCAGCCGTGGGCGTCCACCGCCAGCGCCCGCCCGCCCAGCCGGCACAGGACCGGCGCGGCCACCGAACGCAGCCGGTCGATCGCCTCCAGATGCCGCACCCGGATCTCGCTCTCGGCCAGCCGGGCCACCGAACCCACCAGGGCCAGCGTCGCCGGGTGGAACGTGGAGGCGGGGCCGCTGATGTCGACGATCCCCATCAGCCGCCCGTCCCGCGGATCACGGACCGGTGCGGCGGCGCACGTCCAGCCGTGCAGACTGCGCACGAAGTGCTCCGCCGAGTGCACCCGCACCGGGGCGCGCGAGGCCAGCGCCGTACCGATCGCGTTGGTCCCGGTGCTCTCCTCCGACCACGCGGCGCCCTCCGCGAGACAGATGCCGTCGGCCCGGCGCAGCACCCCCGTGTTGCCCTGGCGCCACAGCACCCGGCCCTCCACATCGGTGACCACCATGATCTGCTGCGAGGCGTCCGCGATGCTCGCCAGCCCGTCGCTGAGCAGCGGCATCACCTCGCCCAGCGCCGAACTGCGGCGCCGGTGCTCGATCTCGTCCGCCTCCAGCAGCCGGCTCTGCGTCGTCTGCTCGGGATCGATGCCGCTGCGCAGCACCCGGTCCCAGGACGCCCCGATCTCGGCCCGGGGCGTCGCGGGCATCCGGTCGCCCGCCATCCGCGCCTCCCGGGCCCGGTGCGCCAGGCGCCTGGTCTGCGCGGTCTCCTGAGCGGTCAGCCGCACCACATCGACCGGAGTCGTCTCCACGCCGGTTCCCCCTCACACCCGTGCCCGGCCCGTTCGCGGGGCCGCGCCCTCATCCTGCCGTCACAGGACCCCCGATACCGCAACTCCACACAATGGTTGCAACCCTCTGCAACTCTGGCGAGGGCCCCGGGCCCGTACAAGAGTGGCGGTACACCGCACGGCGGGGCTCCGGCCCCCAAGTCCGGTGTGTACAGCATGGGGGGTGGTGCCGTGTCGGCGCAGCATCACCCCCCGTCGCTGTCCCGGGTCAGTGCTCCACCGGCCGGGCCCGCTCCACCACCGACGCCAGATCCAGGGTGTGCGGCAGCGTCCCGAACGCGGCGCCCCCGTCCCCGCCCAGGCGCGAAGCGCAGAACGCGTCCGCCACCTCCGGCGGCGCCCAGCGCACCAGCAGCGAGCCCTGGAGCACCAGCGCGACGCGCTCCACCACCCGGCGGGCCCGCGCCTCGATCCCCGCCAGATCGGCCAGCTCCGTCAGCAGGTCCCTGATCGCCGCGTCGAGCCGGTGATCGGCGCCCCGGGCCCGCCCCACCTCTTGGAGGAACGCGTTCAGCGCGAGCGGCTCACGCCGCAACGCCCGCAGCACGTCCAGCGCCTGGACGTTCCCCGAACCCTCCCAGATCGAGTTGAGCGGCGCCTCGCGCAGCAGCCGGGGCATGCCCGACTCCTCCACGTAGCCGTTGCCGCCCAGGCACTCCAGCGCCTCACCCACCACGGACGCGCACCGCTTGGTCACCCAGAACTTCGCCGCCGGCACCGCGATCCGCAGGAACGCCGACTCGCTCTCGCCCCCGTCGTCGTACGCCGCCGCGAGCCGCATCGCCAGCACGGTCGCCGCCTCCGACTCCAGCGCCAGATCGGCCAGCACATTGCGCATCAGCGGCTTCTCCACGAGCGGCCCGCCGAACGCGGAGCGGTACGTCGTGTGGTGCACCGCCTGCGCCACCGCCTGCCGCATCAGCGCCGCCGAACCCGTCACACAGTCCAGCCGGGTCGCCGCCACCATGCCGATGATGGTGCGTACCCCGCGCCCCTCCGCACCGATCCGGCGCGCCCACGTCCCGTCGAACTCGACCTCGGCCGAGGCGTTCGACCGGTTGCCCAGCTTGTCCTTGAGCCGCTGGATCGCGAACGGATTGCGCGTGCCGTCCGGCAGCACCCGGGGCAGCAGGAAGCAGGTCGGCCCGTCCGGGGCCCGCGCCAGCACCAGGAAACCGTCGGACATCGGAGCCGAGCAGAACCACTTGTGCCCGGTCAGCAGATACTCGCCCTCGCCGGCCAGCGGCTCGGCGCGCGTCGTACCCGCCCGTACGTCGGAGCCGCCCTGCTTCTCCGTCATCGCCATGCCCAGCAGCGCCCCTGCCTTCCGCCCGGCCGGCCGCAGCCCCTGCTCGTAGGCCCGCGAGGTCAGCAGCGGCTCCCACTCGGCGGCCACCTCGGGCTCGGCGCGCAGGGCCGGCACCGCGGCGTGCGTCATCGACAGCGGGCAGCCGTGCCCCGCCTCGGCCTGCGTCCACACCAGGAAGCCCGCCGCCCGGCGCACATGCCCGCCCGGCCGGTCCCAGGCAGCGGTCAGACCCGCGCCGACGCCATGGCCCAGCAGCCGGTGCCAGGCGGGGTGGAACTCCACCTCGTCGACGCGGTGTCCGTACCGGTCGTGCGTGCGCAGGACCGGCGGGTTCTCGTTCGCCTGCGCCCCCCAGGACGCCGCCTGGGCCGAGCCCGCGGAGCGCCCGAGCCGGGCCAGCCCCTGTCTGGCCTCGTCCAGCACCTCGGCCGGAAGGTGGCGTTCCACGGCCTCGCCGAGCACCCGGTCCGCGCCGAAGACGTCGTAGCCGAGGAGGGGAGGGGGCTGGTTGGACACGGTGTGGGTGGTGGCTGCCATGCCGATACGGTAAGGACGTGCAGGCAGCAAACGAAACACCCGAGCGGCCACCGGGCCGGCTCCACCGGGCCCGAGTGCTCTACCGCAACGTATCCAAGCGGCAGCTCGCCTGGCAGTTGCTCAAGGACACGGTCAACTCGTGCATGGAGTACCGCATCCTGGGACTCGCCGCCGAGGCGGCGTTCTTCACCCTGCTGTCCCTGCCTCCGCTGCTCCTCGGCCTGATCGGCCTGTTGGGCTACGTCGACGAGTGGACCAGCACCACCACCGTCGCCTCCATCGAGCGCAACATCCTCAGCGCCGCGCACACCGTGCTCTCCGAGCGCGGCGTCAACGACTTCGCCAAACCGCTCCTGTCGGACGTCACCACCGGCGCCCGGCCGGACGTCATCTCCATCGGCTTCGCCATCGCCCTGTGGTCCGGCTCCCGCGCGGTCAACGTCTTCATCGACACGATCACCGTGATGTACGGCCTCGACGGGCAGCGCGGCATCGTCAAGACCCGGATGCTCGCCTTCCTGCTGTACGTGGTGGCGCTGCTGCTCGGCGCGGTGGTCCTGCCGCTGCTCGTGGTCGGTCCCGACCGGGTCGTCGAGCTCATACCGTGGGGCACCGAGGTCATCGCCGTCCTGTACTGGCCCCTGGTGATACTGCTGTCGGTCGCCTTCCTCACCACCCTCTACCACGTGTCCGTGCCGGTGCGTTCGCCGTGGATCGAGGACATGCCGGGCGCCCTGGTGGCGCTCGCGATGTGGGTGGTCGGCAGCTTCCTGCTGCGGATCTACCTCACCAGTACGGTCGAGGGCCCCACGATCTACGGATCGCTCGCCGCCCCCATCGCCGTGCTGCTGTGGATCGGCGTCTCCGCGTTCGCGGTCCTGGTGGGCGCCGCGGTGAACGCGGCCATCGACCGGGTCTGGCCCTCGGTCGCGACGGCCGCCGCCCGCGCCGCGAACGACCGGGTGCGCGCCGCCCAGGCCGCCGAGTTCGTGGCCCGCACCCAGGCGGAGAGCTGGCACGGCGGACCGCAGGACTACGACGAGGACGACGAGGAGGAGGACGACGAGGAGGGCGATGTGGGCGACAGCCCGTACATGCCGTCCGAGTTCCCCGAGCGCTGGTCGCGGTTCCTGCCGCCGGACGACGTGAAGTCCCGGCTCCAGCCCGGCCGCGACAAGGACGCGGACAAGCCGCACCCGCACGACGAGTGAGGCTCAGCCGGCCGCCCGGTCCGGCGCCCCCGGCGACCAGGACAGCTTCACCGTCAGATGCCCCTCCAGGGCGCTCTTCGCGATCACCGCTCCGGCCTCCGAGGTGATCTTCACGCCGAACTCCAGCTCCACCCCGTCCGGCTTCAGCGCCCCGTCCCGGAACACGTTGAGCGCCGACTCGGCGGCCGACCTGATGCCCTCAAGCGCGCTGTCGAAGGTGCGCCCGGCCCGCGCCAGGGCGTGGTGCCCGTCGCGCGCCACCAACTGCGCACCGGGCGCGTGACGGTCGACCTCCACCGTCACCGTCGCCCCGCTGTCCGTGGTGAACTCCATCAGTGACGCCATGACCGCCCCCGGGTAGCCGATTACGCACGTGGTCGTGTCCGTGCACGAGACTAGTGCCATGGGCGTCAGCTACGAAGAGCGCGCGTCGCGACTGGACGGCGCGAAGGTGTGGACCGTGACCGTCCCGCCGGGCACGGCCCATCCGGTGCTGCCCGACGGCTGCATGGACCTGCTCTGGAGCGGCGACCGGCTGCTCGTCGCGGGACCGGACACCCACGCCGAGCCGCCCGCGGGGACCGGGGGCGCCTGGGCGGGCGTCCGCTTCGCCCCCGGCACCGCGCCCGCCCTGCTGGGCGTGCCCGCCCACGAACTGCGCGACCGCCGGGTTCCGCTGGCCGCCCTGTGGCCCGGCGCCCCGGTCCGCGAACTCACCGAGCGGGTCGCCGAGGCGGACGACCCGGCCACGGCCCTGGAGGACATCGCCCTGGACCGGGCGGCCGGCACCGGGCCGCCCGACCCGGTGATGCGCTCCGTCGCCGCACGGCTGGAGGCCGGAGCCACCGTCGCCGATGCGGCCGGGACCGCCGGCCTCGGCGCCCGCCAGCTGCACCGCCGCTCCCTGGCCGCCTTCGGCTACGGGCCCAAGACGCTCGCCCGGGTGCTGCGGCTCCAGCGGGCACTGGCCCTCGTGCGCTCCGGGCTGCCGTACGCGGACGCGGCGCTCGCGGCGGGCTGCGCCGACCAGGCACACCTCGCCCGGGACATGCGCGACCTGGCCGGCACCACCCTGACCGCCTACTTCGGCCGCGCCTGAGGAGCCGGGGGCTCAGCCGGCGGCGGCGAACAGCGAGACCGCGCAGCCGTCCGGGTCGAGGACGACGGCGTACCGCTGCCCCCACACGGCGTCCCACGGCTTCAGGTGCCCCCGGTATCCGGCGCCGGTCAGCTCCGCGTAGACCGCGTCCACCTCC
This sequence comes from Streptomyces sp. Mut1, assembly GCF_030719295.1. NCBI lineage: Bacteria > Bacillati > Actinomycetota > Actinomycetes > Kitasatosporales > Streptomycetaceae > Streptomyces > Streptomyces castrisilvae. Next base: position 6,407,263 of record NZ_CP120997.1, read on the forward strand.
GCCGGGCTGTCGCACAGGAAGGCGAGCCCGAGCCGGTCCCCGCCGGACGGCGGGGACCAGCCGGGGTCGAACGAGCGGACGGTGTCCTCGGTGTCCCACAGCAGGCGCCCGCCGCCCGGCAGGGTCACCTCGACATGGGGCGCGGATTCCGCGCCGGCCGGGATGCCGAGGCCGAGCCGGCGGTAGAAGGCGAGCGATGCGGGCAGATCGGCGGTGGTGATGCCGATCGCGTCGAGTCGTGGAGTCATGCCCCGACCGTAGGCCGGGCCCCGGCCCACGGTCTTGAACGAATCGGTCATGCCCCGTCGCGAGGAACGCGGTCCACGTCCGCGGGCGAGGTGCCCGGGTCCGTCAGCGCCAGGCCCAGCGCGGCGCGCTCGGTGACCCAGCGGGTGGGGCGGTGGCGCGGGTCGCCGGTCGTGGCGTGCAGCGCCCGGTGCAGCCGGAGCACGCGGGCCGCCCCGATCCGCTCGCCCCAGGCCAGCGGGCCCACCGGATAGCCGAGCCCGGTTGTCACCGCCACGTCGATGTCGGCCGGGGCGGCGAGGGCGCGCTCCGCGATGGACGCCGCGACCGACACGATCGAGGCGAGCAGCCGCTGCGCGACCGACCCCGCCGTGTCCCGGACCACCGACACCGCGAACGGCTCGCCGCCGTCCGCCGGCCGGGCCAGCACCGCGCGGGCGTCCCCGGCCGCCGCCGGGTCCGCCGCCGGGGTCACCGCGAGCACCCGGCGCCGCCCGGCCGCCGGCAGCGGGTCCACGCCGAAGGTGCGGGCGGCGGGCAGCCCGTGCGCGGCCACCGCCGAAGCGACCGTGGTGCCCCAGACCGGGACCAGGACCAGCGCGTCGCCCGCGGGCCGCGCCCCGCTCCCGACCCTCGCGCCCGCCGCGGCCAGCGCCTCGCGGAGCGCGGCGGCGTCGGCCTCCTGCGCGGGGTCCGGGGCGAAGACGTGCACCGGGCGGTCCGCGTCCCCGGTGACCGGCGGCTCGGGCGCGGGGCCGGCGGCCTCGGGGCCGTACGCGTACCAGCCGCGCCCGGTCTTGCGGCCGTGCAGGCCGGCCGCCACCCGGTTCGGGGTCAGGTAGGAGGGACGCAGCCGGTCCTCGTGGCGGAAGCCCGTCCAGATCGAGTCGATGACGGCGGCGGTCACATCGAGCCCGGTGAGGTCCATCAGCTCGAACGGGCCCATCCGCAGCCCCAGCACGTCCCGGGCGATCCGGTCGATGTCCGCCGGCTCGCCGACGGTCTCCTCCAGCAACGCCAGCGCCTCCGTCACCAGCCCGCGCCCGGCGTGGTTGACGAGGAAGCCGGGGGTGTCGGCGACGGTCACCGCGCGGTGGCCGCAGCTCTCCACGAGCGAGGTCAGCAGCGGCGGGATGTCCGGCCGGGTGGCGGCGCCGGGCACCACCTCCACGATGCGCATCAGCGGCACCGGGTTGAAGAAGTGCAGCCCGGCCAGGCGCGCCGGGTCCTTCAGCGTGGCGGCGATCCGGGTCACGGACAGCGAGGAGGTGTTGGTCGCGAAGACGGCGGAGGCGGGCAGCGCCCGCTCCAGGCGGCCGAAGACCTCGGCCTTGGTGTCCAGGTCCTCGCGCACGGCCTCGATCACCAGGCCGACGTCCGGGCCCGCCGCCCACGGGTCATCCAGCGGGACCAGCCGCTCCAGCGCGGCCGCCGCGTCCCCGGCGGCCATCCGGCCCTTGGCCACGGCCCGCTCCAGCATGGACCCCACGAAGGCGACCGCGTCCGTCACCGCCTCGGTGCGTACGTCGCACAGCTCCACGGTGTGTCCGGCCGCGGCCGCCCACTGGGCGATGCCGCGGCCCATGGCTCCGGCGCCGACGATCCTGATACGCATGCGGGTCACGGTCCTCTCGATGGGGCGCGGGCAGGGTGCCCGCACCGCCGACGCTTCCAGCGGCCTTTGATCCCCGTCCAATACCGAATTAGGCTCAGACCCGGACGCCGGACGAATCAATGATGCGGGCGGACCCGGGGGAGGGGACGGCATGGAGCTGCGCCACCTCTCCGCGTTCCTCGCCGTGGCGGAGGAACTGCACTTCGGCCGCGCCGCCAAGCGGCTCCAGATGGCGCAGCCGCCGCTGAGCCAGCAGATCCGCCGCCTGGAGAAGGAACTCGGCGTCCAGCTCTTCGAACGCAACACCCGCTCGGTGCGGCTCACCAGCGCGGGTGAGTCCTTCCTCCAGCCGGTGCGGACCGTGCTGGACGACCTGGACACGGCGGTACGGGCCGCGCGCGCGGCCGGACAGGGCGCGTACGGGCGGGTCCGCATCGGCTTCGCGGGCGCCTCAAGCCACGAGACCCTGCCGCTGCTCACCCGGGCGGTGCGGGCCGCCCACCCGGGAATCGAGCTGGTCATGACCGGCCAGACCTACGCCAACGTGGCGCTCGCCCGGGTCGCGGACGGCTCGCTCGACCTCGGGTTCGTCCGGCTGCCGGTGACGCAGCCGGGCGTGAGCTGCCGGGTGATCGACGAGGAGGTGCTGGTCTGCGCGCTGCCCGTCGACCATCCGCTCGCCGCCCGTCCGGAGATCCCGCTCGACGCGCTGGCCGGGGAGCCGTTCGTCGCGTTCCCGGCCAACACCGGCTCCACCGTGCGCGACGCGATGGTCGAGGCGTGCGAGGCGGCCGGATTCAACCCGCGCGTGGTGCAGGAGGCGCCGGACTCGTACACCATCCTGGCGCTGGTCGCGGCGGGCGTCGGGGTCACGCTGACCGTCACCTCCGTCCAGCACATCCAGCTCGGCGGCCTCGTCCACCGCCCGCTCGCCGGACCGCCGATCAGACGGCAGGCGGCGCTCGCCTGGCGGACGGACAACCCCTCGGCCGCCCTGCACGCCGTGCTCGCCGTCGCGGAGCGGGCGCTGCCCACGCCGGCCGGCCCCGTCACCCGTCCCGGCCGGCGCCGAGGAAGGCGAGCAGACTGACCGCCGCCGGGCGCGTGTCACCGACCGCGGACCGGTGCAGGTCCCGCACGGTCCGCACCACGGCCCGGGTCACCACGTCGACGCCGGCCTTCCGTTCGAACCAGCGCCAGTCGCCGTGGGCGTTCATCTCCAGGAAGACCGGCTCGCCCCGGTCCCGCCCCCGCAGGAAGTCGAACGCCCCGTAGACGGCACCGGTCTTCCGGGCGATGGCGCGTGCGGCCGAGGCCACGGCGGCCGGGGGCCGGACCTGACGGACCCCCACCTCGTCCGGGCGCGTCCAGATGTCCTCGGGGCGCTCCTTGGCCACCTCGAAGGCGTGCAGCTCGTCCCCGGCGAGGTAGACCCGGTACTCGGTGTCGTGCTCCACGTACTCCTGGAGCACCACCGGTGTGCCGCGCGGCAGGCCGGGCAGTCCGGCGAGCCGGACCCGGTCGACGACCCGCGGCAGGTGCCAGTCGAGCCGGCCCGGCTCCGGCTCCACGTAATGCCGGTCGAGGACCTTGAGCACGTACCGCTCGGCCGGGAGGAGCCCGGCCGCGTCCGCCGGGTCGGTGGTGACCAGTCCGCGCGGTACGCGCACCCCGAGCGCCCGGGCCAGGTCCAGCTGCACCAGCTGCCCCGGATCGGCGGCGCCGATGGCGGCCGGGGAGGCGGCGGCCAGCTGCCGGACCAGCGCGGTCCACGCGTCCCGGTACACCATCCGCCCGCCGGCCGGGCCGGCCGGGAGCGCGGCGCGCAGCGAGAAGTGCCGCAGCCAGGTCACCGTCGGGGCGAACCGGTGCCCGTCCAGGGCCAGTACACCGTCCGGCCCGCGCACCGCCCGGACCTCCGCCAGGTGGTCCGCGTCGAGCCGGTGCACGGGCACCCCGATCCGGCGCAGCAGCTCCGACGCCTCGGTCGCCTCCCCGTCGCCCTGCCTGGTGAGCAGCAGGACGCACCGCTCAGCCATGGGTCGGGGCCAGCAGCGACTCCGCCATCTCCAGGAGCCGCAGGGCCTTGTCGGAACGGTTGCTGGGCTCGGCGGCGCGCAGCCGGGTGAGCAGTTCGAGGCCGATGGCGGCCTGGTCGGCCAGCAGCCCGAGGAGTTCGACGTCCGCCATCTCCCGTACGCCGTCGGCGCCCCGGTCCAGCACCTCCAGGACGCCGACGCACTCGTCGTCGCCGAACAGCGGCGCGGCCATGATGCTGTCGGGCACGTACCCGGTGGAGGCGGCGGCCTCGCCCGAGAAGTGCCGCGACTCGCGCAGGTCGTCGACGAGCATCGACTGACCGGACGCGGCGACCCAGCCCGCGATGCCGGTCCCCGCCGGGAACCGCGTACCGACGAGCTGCCCGTCACCCTCACCGGCCACGGCCTCGAAGACGAGGTCGCCGGTCGCCGGGTCGATCAGGAAGATCGAGGAGGCCGCCGCGCCGAAGACATGGCGCGCGACTTCCACGATGGACTGCAGCAGGCGGCGCCCCACGGGCGTCGCGGCGTCAACAGGTTTCGTCATGCGCACCTCCAAGTCGACCGGTGGTGTTCCCGGCGCAGAGGAACAGCACCGTCTTCAGCTGGAACGGCGTGAGCCAGGGGTGCTTGCCGAGGATCAGCGCGCACAGGCCCGAGATGTGCGGCGCGGCGAAACTGTTGCCGGTCGAGCGGATGGTCCCGCCCCCCGGCCACGCCACGGGCACGCGTACACCGCGCGCGTGGAACTCCACGGGCGGCGCGGGGTTGTAGTAGTACGTCATCGGGTCGTCCTCGTCGTGGCTCGCGACGGAGATCACCGAGGAGAACGACCAGGGATAGCTGGGCACCGGCCGGTTGTGCGCGGAGACGACGAGCGCGCACCGGCGGAAGTAGGCCCGGTCGGCGAGCTCGTGGAGCTGGGCGGTCAGCGCGGGCCGGGTCGTCGCCAGGCTCAGGTTGATGACGTCGAAGTTCTGCTCGATGGCCCAGGAGAGCCCGGCGATCAGGGCCGGGCCGCTGCCCGTCTTGCCGTCGGTCAGCACCTGGGCGGACGAGACCGAGACCCCCGGTGCGACGGACCGGATCACCCCGGCGCAGGCGGTGCCGTGTCCGGCGCGGTCGGTGGGTTCGCACGGCACCATCTCCACCTCGCCGTCCTCGTCCGGGACGGCCGTCACGGCGAGGTCGACCGGGCCGGCCATCGGATGGCCGCCCTCGACCCCGCTGTCCACGACGCACACCCGGACCCCGGAGCCGTCGGCCCCGCCCCACGCCCACTGAGGCGAGACCGAGTCCATGGGGATGGAAGCGAACCCCTCACGAGCCTGCGCCCTCGTCGCGCCCCAGGCCGGCACGCCCGGCGTGTAGGGCCGCGAGGGCCGTCTCCAGGGTGGATCGCTCATCGGTCCTCCTCCGGTCCCGCCGTGCTCCAGGCCCGTACCGTCCGGGCGGGGAGCACCGCCTCCTTCGCCGTCAGGGCGTCCAGCGCCCGCCCGGCGGCGTGCCGGGCCCGCTCCGGTTCACCGGCGGCGTCCAGCACCCGCGCCGCCTCGAACCAGACGTCACCGATGAGGCACGGGTCGTCGGTGCCGTCCAGGGCGGCGACGGCCCGCCCGGCGTCCCCGACCGCGTCCCCGTACGCCCCGGCCCGCGCCCGCGCCCGTGCCCGCAGCGCCAGCCGGACGGCCCGGGTACGGGTCTCCTCCGGCTGGTCCGCGGGCGGGTCGGCCAGCTCGGCCGCGTCCGGACCGGGGCCGTGCCCGGTGCAGAACCGCTCCCGGGCCGCGTACAGGCGCAAGGTGGCCGCGGTCCGCGTCTGCCCCAGGGCGGCGAGCCCGTCCGCCGCCGCCCCGTAATGGCCGGCGGCCGTCAGGTGCGCCCCGGCCAGGGACTCGACGAACCCCGCCGTCTGGTCGGCCGCGAGCGTGCCGAGGGCCAGCGCCAGGTCGTCGCAGTGGACACGGACCAGCGCGATGTCCTCACGGGCCGCGTCCACCCGGTCCGACAGGGCCAGATGCCGGGCCCGGGTCAGGAGCACCGGCACGAGCAGGCTCCGGTCGCCGTCGAACCGCCGGACCAACTCCTCGCAGAGCACGATCGCCTGGGTGAGCGGGGTCGGCGACCACTGCGTCAGCTCACAGATCGACGCGAGGATGCGGTTGCCCTCGTAGGTGTCGCCGAGCCCGCGCGCCCGGGAGAGCGCGTCGCGCATGGAGCCCTCCGCCGCGCCGACCCGGCCCTCCGCGAAGCTCCGCAGCGAGGACAGCTGGTGCAGCCTGCACCAGCTCAGGTCGTCCGCCGGCCCGGGCACGGCCGGCCCGCCGCCGGGGGCGTACGGGGCGCCGGCGGGCTCCGGTCCGCCCGAGCGCAGGGCGATCAGCCGGCGCAGGATGGCGCAGGTGTCCCGGGTCGGGGCGTCGCCCCCGTTCCTGCGCTCCGCTTCCGCCACGGCCCGCCGCGCGCTGTCCCAACGGCCCAGCGCGGCATACGCGTCGGTGATGCGGGCGGCGAGCACCCGGTGCTGGGGGTCGCCGTCCGGGGTGAGGGCGCGCCCGCGTTCCATCAGCGAGACGGCGGCGGGCAGGTCGCGGCGGTGCAGCGCCCCGTACCCCGTGGTCACCAGGGCGCGGGCCGCACGCCCGGTCAGCGCGGGCAGCCCGGGGTCGCCCGGATCGGCCTCGGACCGCAGCCGGCACGCGGACTCCAGGTGGTGGGCGGCGTCCCCCTCCGCGGCCGGGCCCGGCGCCCCGCCTTCGAGCCGGTCCGCGAGCACGGTGTGCCAGGTGGCGCGCCGGGCCTTGGAGGTCATCTCGTACAAGGTGTCCCGGGCCAGCGCCCGGGTGAACCGGTAGGTGCCGGGCGGGCCGTACGGATGGATCACCCGGGAGCGCAGCAGCCGGCCCAGGGCGTCATCGAGGACCCCGTCCGCCAGCGCCGGCTCGTCCTCGGCGAGCGCGCGCACCTCCTCGGCGGTGAACGACCCGCCCACCCCCGCGGAGCGCTCCAGCACGGCCCGGTCGGTGGCCGGCAGCCGGTCCAGCCAGGCCGTCAGCAGGACCCGGATCGACGTGGGAACGCCCTGGTCCACGGCCCGGTGGCCGGCCAGGTTCTCCAGGAGCAGTTCGGCGAACAGCGGATTGCCGTCGCACTCCCGCACCACCCGGGCCAGGTCGTCGGTGGCGACCGCCTCCTGCGCGGCCACTTCCGCCCGGTCCGCGAGCAGTTCCACCAGCCGCTCGGTCTGTGCGGGCGGCAGCGCGTCGAGGCGCAGTGCGAGGTCCCCGGCCGGCACCGCGGCACCCGTCTCGGCGCGCGTCACACAGATGATCAGCAGGGGGGTGTCCCGGGCGCCCTCGGCGAGATCGGCGACCATGTCGGAGAGGGTCGGCTGCGCCCACTGGAAGTCCTCCAGGACCAGGACCACCGGGGCGTCGCGGCCCAGGGCCTCCAGGAGCCGCCGGAACGCCCACCCGATCTCGTCGACACTCACCGGCAGCCCGCTCCCGGTGCGGACGCCCAGGGCGACGGCGAGGGCGGTGACAGCGCGGTCCGCGCCCGGGCGCAGCGTCTCCAGTGCCCGTTGCGCCTGTTCCCAGCCGCCGGGCAGCGACCAGACCGCCTCGGCCAGCGGGCGGTGGGCGAGCCCGGCACCGAACGCCTGGCAGCCGGCCCGCAGGACGACGGCGTCCTCCCCGACGCGGTCCAGGAACTCCCGCACCAGGCGCGACTTCCCGATGCCCGGGGGACCGGCGACCGTCACCGGGCGGCTACGGCGCTCGTCCCGGGCCTCCGCGAACTCGGCCCACAGGACGCGCAGTTCGCCTTCGCGCCCGACGAGCGGCACCAGGTCCTCGCGGCTCGCCGCGTCGAGGACGGACAACACCCGCCGGGCGGCGACCGGTTCGCGCTTGCCCTTCACCCGCAGCGGGGCGACGGCCTCCATACGGACCCGGCCGCCCACCAGCCCGGCCGTCTCCTCACCGATCAGGATCTCGTGCGGATCGGCGTGCGACTGGAGGCGGGCGGCCGTGTGCACGACATCCCCGACCACCCTGGCCGCGCCGCCGAGCACCCCCGCCACCACGGCCTCTCCCGAGGCGATCCCGCAGTGGATGTCCAGCCGCACCCCGGGACCGGTCGCGATGGCCGCCACGGACTCGCGTACGGCGCACGCCGCCCGGACCGCGTGCAGCGCGTCGTCCTCATGGGTGACGAACGCCCCGAAGACGGCCATCACGGCGTCGCCGATGAACTTCTCGACCACGCCGCCGTGTTCGGTGACCGCCGTGGTGCAGGCCCGGTAGTACCGGTCCATCGTGCGCCGCAGCGCCTCGGGGTCCAGGGTCTCGGCCAGCACGGTCGAGCCGACGAGGTCGATGAAGAGAGCCGTGACGATTCTGCGGCTGTCCGACGACGGCGCCCCCGCGACCACCGGTGTGCCGCACTCGGGGCAGAACCGTGCTCCGTCCGGCACCGTGGCACGGCAACCGCCGCACCGCGCGCCACCGTTCACAGGAGCTTGATGTCCTGTCCCTCCACCTCACCGGACACCGCTTCCAGCCGCTCCCTGACGGAGTTCAGCACCCGGACCTCGTGCTCGCTGAGCCCCGAGAGGACCGAGCGCTGCTCGACCGCCAGCAGGTCCACCGGGTGGCCGGCCTCACGTAGTGCGTGCAGGGCGTCGAAGGTCATGGCTACCGGTACCTCGTTCCCGTAGTGCGGCCAGTCGAGCGTGACGCCCGCCGGTCCGATGGAGCACTCCGCGACCGCTGCCGCGAGGGCGCCGATGGTCTCGGGAGCCTCCTGCCGTCTGCGCTCGTCGGCGGGCAGCGGTGGCCATATCCCCTGGACCAGAACGCCCTGGGCGTACAGCCGCGCAATCATTTCCGTACGGTTCGACGCGCCCGTTCTTCGGAGCATGTTGCATAAGTGGGCCGCCACCGTGTGAGGGCTGATGCAGAGAGCTTCGGCGATATCCCGGTTCGAGGAGCCGGCGGCCACGAGCGAAGCGATAAGAATCTCACGCCTGGTCAAACCCTTTACCCCCATTGTGGTGAGCGAAGCGTGGGCCGGCAGGGAAATACCTCACTCCCGGGGGTCAGAGTAGCTGCGGGGCATGTTCCGGACAAGAACGCCGCGAACGGGATCACAGGACCACTGGATTCATAGTCGATCGGGGGATATGAAGCCGGGGGGCGCCGGAGCAGCCTTGCCGTTGCACCAGCCCGTGACTGTCTCCCTGAAGGAGTGACCCATGTCGCAAGCACCTCTCGACGCGCTGCGCAGCGCCGGCACCCCGGTCGACCTGCTGTCGGACTCCGAGCGCGAGATCTTCAACGGCCTCAGCCCGGACGAGGTCGCGGTCCTCGGCTCGATCCAGGCCCGGCTCAACGCCGTGTCCGCCGCGGTCGAGGGCCAGGTGAACGACAACCAGGTCAACGTCCTCTGCTGATAACGGCCCTGGCGGGTCCGGCGGCACCGGCCGTCGGGCCCGCCGGAGGGGACGCGCCGGACCGCCGTGCGTCCGGACACCCAGTGGGAGCGTGATGATGGACCAAGTCAGCAGATACCTGGTGCTCAGTGACCGCGCGTACGCCGACACCACCGGCGTCCCGGTACGGCTCGCCTACAGCACCCGCACCGCGAGCACCGTCGCGGTGGACCTCCCCACCGCGCGGGCACTGGAGGCCGGCGACGCCGCCGCGCTCGCCCCGGCCTGGACCGGCGCCCTGCGCGCGGCCCAGCTGCTCGTACCGGCCGGCGAGGACGAGCTGTCCGCCGTACTCGACCGCAACCGGCGCGCGTCCGCGGACCGTTCGGCGGTGCACATCGCTCTGCTGCCGACCTCCTACTGCAACATGGGCTGCGCCTACTGCGGCCAGGAACACACCCGGGGCGGCCTGTCCCGCGACCACCGCAGCCGGGTCCGCGACCGCGTGCTGCGCGCCGTGACCGCCCCGGGGACCCGCAGCGCCCGGATCGACTGGTTCGGGGCCGAGCCGATGATGGGCTACGCGGTCATCCGCGACCTCGCCCCCCGCTTCGTCGCCGCCGCCGCCGAGCACGGGGTCGCCTACTCCTCGGTGATCGTCACCAACGGCTCCCTCCTCACCCCCGCGAAAATCAACACGCTCATCCGCTCCTGCGGGGTCACCCATTTCGAGATCACGATCGACGGACCGCCGGATATACACAATGAACACCGGCCGCTGAAAAGCGGACGAGGATCTTTCTGGAACATCGTGCGCGCCGTGCGTTCCGTACTCGACGAACCGGATCTCGGTCCCACCCATTTCGCGTTCCGGACGAATGTCGATGTGCACAACCAGGACTCCGTACCCCGCTATGTCGAGCTGATGGCGGAGCTGGGCTTCAGCCACCCACGTGTGTCCTTCTCGATCGCTCCCGTCCACTCGTGGGGAAACGACGTATCGGCGATCGAGGTGTCCAAGTACGAGTTCGCCGAGCGCGAGACGGGGTGGCTCCGGCTGCTCTCCGAGCACGGGCTGCACACCCAACTGCTGCCGACCACCGCGCGGAAGGTCCTCTGCCCCGCCACGACCCGCTCGTCCGAGATCATCAGCAGCACCGGCAACATCTTCTCGTGCAGCGAGTACCCCCTCGTCCCCGAGGCCGAGCGCACCCTCGCGCTGACGCACATCGACCGGGCGGGTACCGAACCGGTCCGGCCGCTGGGCCCCTTCGACGGCTGGAACGACCAGATCGCCGAGGGCACCACCTGGTGCAAGAGCTGCGTCTTCATGCCCACCTGCGGCGGCTCCTGCCCCAAGGCATGGCAGGAGGGCCACCCGCCCTGCCCCGGCTACAAGTACAACGTCCAGGACAGGCTCGATCTCATCGCCGCCCAGTGCGGCCTGCGCGACGTGGCCGGTGAGCCCGCCGGAGCCCGTTGATGACGGCGCGGACCGGCCCGGACGCCCCGCGCCGGCTGCTCATCGGAGTGTGCGGCTCCGGCAACGTACTCGCCGTTCCGCAGTACCTCATGGCTCTGCGCACCGGCCTCGGACCCGGCGTCGAGATCCGTATGGCCATGACCCGCTCCGCCGCCGCGCTCATTCCGGCCGCGACCATGCGGCTACTGTGCCGGGACGTGTACTGCGACGGCGAGGACGAACTGACGACCGGTCATGTCGCCCCCGCCGTCTGGGCGGACCGCTTCGTCGTCCTGCCCGCCACCGCCAACATGCTCGGCCAGGCCGCCAACGGACTCGCCTCCGGACTCCTCAGCTCTGCGCTGCTCGCCCATGACCGTCCAGTGGTGTTCTTTCCGAGCATGAACAGCCTAATGTGGGAGCGCCCCGCCGTCCGCCGCAACGTGGACCGATTGCGCGCGGACGGGCATGCCGTCGTGGACCCGGTGCCCGCCACCGGCTGGCTGATCGCCGCGGGCGACGTACGCAAGAACCTCGGGCTGCCGCCGCCCGCCACCGTGACGGCGGTGATCGGCGAGTTCCTGGACCTGCCGGTCGGCCCGCTCGGGGGCTGAGCACACCATCCAGCACAAGGGGGAGACGTGGCAGCAGCCGGACACCGGCTCCGTACGGCACTGGCGGGCGGACCCATGTCGGTGCGCGGCTTCCGGCTGCTGCTCGCCGGGCAGCTCTCCTCCACGGTCGGCGACTACTGCTACGCCGTCGCGCTGCCCTGGCTGATCCTCTCCGGCGGTGGCGGCCCGGTCCTGCTCGGCACGGTCCTGGCCTGCTACGGCATCCCCCGCGTCGTCACGATTCCGCTGGGCGGGGTGGTGGCCGACCGGATCGGCGGCCGGCGCGTCATGCTCATGGCCGACCTGGTGCGCGCCGCGGCCGTCGGCACCCTCGCGGTGCTCGCCTCGGCCGGAACACCGACACTGAGTCAGCTCGCCCCCATCGCCGTCGTGTTGGGCGCCTGCTCCGGCATGTTCATCCCCGCCTCGTACACCCTCCTGCCCGCCCTGCTGCGCAAGGAGGACCTCGGCCGGGGCAACGCCCTGTCGACCATGGTCAACCAGGTCGGCGGACTCCTCGGACCCACCGCGGGCGGCGCCCTGGTGGCCGCCTTCGACGCGGGTCCTGCGCTCACGGTCGACGCTGCGTCCTTCCTCGTGTCGGCGCTGGTCCTCGCCCGAATACGCACCGGCGCGGACGCGCCGGAACACGACGGGCCCGTCGCCACCGACGAGACCGCGGTCCGCAAGACGTCCTTCCGTGAACTTCTGCGCCACGGAAGGCTGCTGCACATCGTGCTGGTGGTGGCCCTCGTCTGCAACCTGGGCTTCAACGGCACGATCGAGGTGGCGTTGCCCGAACTGGCCCATCAGGGCATGGGCGCCACCGGCTACGGAATTCTGCTCACCTGCCTGAGCCTGGGCGGTCTGGCCGGCTCCCTGGTCGCCGCCCGCAGCCGTCCGGTGGAGTCGCCCGCCTATCTGTTCGCCACGCTCGCGGTCGTCATGGGCATCGCCCTGGGCGCCGTCCCGTACGCCGGTGGCCTGATCGGCGCGGCGGTGTGCGTCTGCGTCTACGCCCTGGCCAGCGGCTGGCAGAACATCGTCGTGGTGACGATGCTCCAGGTCTGGGCGCCGTCCGCGCTCATCGGCCGGGTCATGAGCCTGGTCATGCTGGCCGTCATGGGCACCTTCCCGATCTCCGTCGCGGTGGCCGGCTTCGGAGTCCGCCACCTCGGCGCGGCCCCCTTCTTCCCGGTGGCGGGCGGGGCCATCGCCCTCACCGTGCTGGGCGCACTCACCCAGCGGGTGTTCCGCGACCACCGCGCCGACACCGAGTACGCCCCGCCGGTGCCCGTACCCGCCGCGGCCCCGGCCGTCGGGCCCGCACCCGGCGTACCGGCCGCCCGCTCCACACATCCCGGGCAGGACGACAGTCAGGAGTCGCAGCGATGAGCGTGTTCGTCCCGTTGGGCATGCCGCGGTTCGAGGGCGAACCGGACCACGGCCCGCGGCCGGGCCGGGGCACAGTCAACACCGCGTACCTGCTGGTCAATCCGCCCGTGACCGACCCGACGACCGCCTACCACTCGATCCCGTACCTGGTGGGCGCCGCCAGGGCGGCCGGCCACACCGAGTACGCCTGCGTGGACGCCAATCTCGACGCCTTCACCCACCTCGCCGACCCCTTGCGCTTCGGCGCCACGCTCGCGGCCGCCCGCTCCCTGCGCGCCGAGATCGAGGCCAGGTCCGCCGCCCCCCGCCGCCACGACGAGATCCGCTACCGGCAGGCCCTGGCCGCCGAGGGCCTGACCGCGACATCGGCGCGCGACGCGATCCGTGTGTTCCAGGACCCCGACCTCTTCTACCACCCCCCGACCTACGCCCAGGCGGTCGCGGTGACGAGCCGGTGGTGGGAGCTCATCGCCCTGGAGATGCCGCCCGGCGCGGCGGACGGCTTCTCGATGCGGGTGAAGTCCGCCGTCAACCTGTGCAGCACGGCGGACCTGTCCGACCCCGAGGTCCCGGCGGCCGTGGCCCGCCCCTTCGAGGGCTACTTCGCCGACGAGTTCGTCCCCAGGCTGCGCGAACGCCCCTGGGCTGTGGTGGGACTCTCCGTCAACTACACCAGTCAGCTGCCCGTCGCCCTCAGGATGGCCCGCCTGATCCGGACCGCACTGCCCGACACGGTGATCGTCTTCGGCGGCACCGAGGTCGGCGACGTGGTCAAGTACGCCTCCGACCCGGCGGCCGCGTGGCGGGTCTTCCAGGACGCCGACCTGATCGTTCCGGGCGAGGGCGAGACCGCCCTCATCGGCATCCTCGACGCGGTCGGGAACGGCGCGGTCCGGGGCGGTGACGCCTTCGAGGGCATCGGCGGCGTGATGACCAGGAAACGGCCCGACCCCGTCATCGCGTACGGCAGCGTGGACACGCTCGACTCCCCGGCGTACGACGTGTGGGACTGGGACCGGTACTGGGCGCCCGAACCGGTGATCCTCTACAGCCCGACCCGGGGGTGCTACTGGAACAAGTGCACCTTCTGCGACTACGGCCTCAACACCGACCGGCCGACCTCGCCCTCGCGCGAACGCCCCGTCGCCGCCGTCCTTGAGGACCTGCGGGAGGTGAGCCGCTACGGCAGGACCCTCTACTTCGCGGTGGACGCCATGTCCCCGCGCTATCTGCGCACCCTCGCCGCCGCCCTCGCCGAATCCTCCCTGGACCTGCGCTGGTCCGCCGAACTGCGGCTGGAGCGGACGTTTCCCAAGCGCGCCGTCGGTGAACTCCTCGCGGCCTCCGGCTGCGTCGCGGTCTCCTTCGGCTACGAGTCGGGCAGCCAGCGGGTCCTCGACCTCATCGACAAGGGGGTGAAGATCGACGCCGTCCCGGACGTCCTGGCCGAGCTGGCGCGCAACGGCATCGCCGCGCAGATGATGGGCTTCACCGGCTTCCCCACCGAGACCCGGGACGAGGCGCTCGCGACGTACGAGTTCCTCCAGGACCACGAGAAGCTGTGGACGACGGCGGGCATCGGCCTGTTCGCGCTGACCCCCGGCTCCATCGTCGCCAAGGACCCCGGCCGGTTCGGCATCGACCTCCTGCCGACCTCCGCCTCCGACGACATCCGGCGCTATGTGCCCTGGCGCGACCGGACGTCCGGTGAGGTGCACTGGCCGGAGTCCGAGGACCCCCGCGTCCCGCGCGAACACAGCGCCGGCTTCCGCAGGACCAGCTTCGACCGCCCCTTCGTCGGCGGCATCGACGCCGCGCACACCCTGCTCTACCACGCCCGCTTCGGCCGGGGACTGATGCCCGAGGCCCCCGAGGGCCCCGGCCGCGACGAAGAACCCCGCGTCCGCCTGGTCGAGGAACCGGTGGTGACCATCCCGTTCGCCTCCATCGAGGGGCTGACCGGTGTCGACGACCTGATGGCGCAGGTCAGCCGTCGCAGCCGGGAGCACCTGGACACCACATCCGGCGGCTACGGGGAATGGCTCGACGGGACCGGCACCGCCCGCCCCGGCTCCTGCGGGGTCCTCGTCCTCGCCCACGGCGACCTCGTGGAGGTGCCCGCGGGCGTGGACTTCACCGCGGACAACGCCCTCACCCGCGCCCTGCGCCTGATGCTCGCGACGCAGGTCCGCGCCTGAGGCCGTCCGCGGCGGCCGGGCCGGCCGATTGAGACGCCGGGCGTCTCGATGCCAGGGAAACTGGGTATTGGACCGGCTCGGTCGCCGGGTGCGAGGGTCGTGCCGGACCCCTGTCCACCGACGCCCCGCCGCCCCCGGAAAGGCCCCCGCCGTGCCCGACCCTCTCGATGTCGTGATCTGCGAACCCCTGCGCACCCCCATCGGCCGCTTCGGCGGGGTGTTCGCCGGGCAGCGGCCGGCCGCCCTCGCCGCCCGTGTCATCGCCGAGGTCGTCGCCCGCACCGGCATCGACCCCGACCGGGTCGACGAGGTGATCCTCGGCCACTCCTACCCCTCGGCCGAGGCCCCCGCCATCGGCCGGGTCGCCGCCCTGGACGCCGGGCTCCCGCAGACGGTCACCGGCATCCAGACCGACCGCCGCTGCGGCTCCGGGCTCCAGGCGGTCCTGGACGCGGCCATGCAGATCCGCGCCGGGTTCAGCGAGGTCGTCATCGCGGGCGGCGTGGACGTGATGAGCGCGGCCCCCTACTACACGCACGACGGGCGCTGGGGCATCAAGGGCCCCGGACTCCAGCTCCACGACGCGCTCGCCCGGGGCCGGGTCACCGCGGGCGGCCTCCACCACCCCGTACCGGGCGGCATGATCGAGACCGCCGAGAACCTGCGCCGGGCGTACGGCATCAGCCGAGCCGACCAGGACGCGCTGGCCCTGCGCTCGCAGCGGCGGGCCGGCCGGGCGGCGGCCGAGGGCCGGTACGAGGCCGAGATCGTCCCGGTCACGGTGAGGACCAGGAAGGCCGAGACGGTGGTCGGCGCCGACGAGCACCCCCGCCCCGACACCACCGCCGAACAACTCGCCGCGCTCCGCCCGGTCATGCTGAAGTCCGACCCGGAGGCCACCGTCACCGCGGGCAACGCCAGCGGCCAGAACGACGCGGCGGCCGCCTGCCTGGTGACGAGCGCCGCCACCGCCGAACGCCTCGGCCTCAACCCGCTGGCGCGGCTGGTCTCCTTCGCCAGGGCCGGAGTCCCCGCCGCCACCATGGGCCTCGGCCCCGTCCCCGCCACCCGCACCGCGCTCGGCCGCGCCGGCCTCACGCTCGCCGACCTCGACCTGATCGAGCTCAACGAGGCGTTCGCCGCCCAGGTGCTGGCCTGCACCCGGGAGCTGGGCCTCGGCGAGAAGGACCACGAGGAGCGGATCAACGTGAACGGCTCCGGCGTCTCGCTCGGCCACCCCGTCGGCGCCACCGGAGCCCGCATCCTCGCCACCCTCACCCGGGAACTGCACCGCCGCGAGGCGCGCTACGGCCTGGAGACCATGTGCATCGGCGGCGGCCAGGGCCTCGCCGCGGTCTTCGAGCGCGTCGCGGTCTGAGACCCGCGGACGCCGCCGGGACGGACGGCCCCGGCGGCGCCCGGACCGGCCGGCCCTACCGCTCCACGGCGACCGGCCCGTCCGCCGCCGGACCCGCCGCCAGGTGGTCGTCCCGGGCGTCCGGGTCGGCCAGCCGGTTCAGCCGGGCCGGTACGTCGAAGCCGACCAGCAGGACCACGATCACCGTGCCGGCGAACGTCAGCACCGCCAGCGCCCGGCCCAGGTCCATGCCGGAGGCCAGATGCGCCCCGAGGACCGGGGCGACGGCCCCGCCGAGAGCACCCACGTTGTACGTGAAGCCGAGCGCGGCGCCCCGGCTGCGGGTCGGGAAGTGGCCGCCGATGTAGCGGGGGAGCAGGCCGGAGATGCCGAAGCTCGTCGCCTGGAGCAGGAAGAGCAGGACTCCGAGCAGCAGCAGGTTGTTCTCCACCGCGAAGACCGGGTAGACGAAGGCGAGCGAGGCCAGCAGCGTCAGCGCGTACGCCTTCTTCGTACCGATCCGGTCGCCGAGGAAGCCGGCCGTCCAGCAGCCGACCATGGTGCCGAAGCCCGCGAAGTACAGGACGTCGGTGACCTGCCCCGTCGTGTAGCCCAGCTCCGTCTTCAGATACGTCGGCAGCAGAGCCTGGATCGGCCAGGAATACAGGAACGCGAAGAACAGCGTCACGATCATCGACAGGTACAGCACCCAGCCGCGCCTGCCGCCCAGCTGCACGGCCAGTGCGGCGAGCGAGAGCCCGGCGACCACCGAGAGCACCGGGACCATGCCGGAGCCGCCCGGGGTGAAGACGAGGAACAGCGAGAGCGTGGCGACGGCCACCAGGACCGTGTTGGCGGTGGCCCGGCGCGGGGTCAGGAACAGCGGCCGGAACGGGTTGGGCCTGGCACCCTCGTCCGCGACCGACTCCGTCCACTCCTCCGCCTCCGGCAGCGCCCGCCGCATCCACAGCGCGACCGCTATCGGGATCAGGCCGAGGTAGAACATCCAGCGCCAGCCGAGCGAGGGCACCACCCAGTCGTAGACCTGGGCCGCCAGCACCGAACCCACCGAGAAGCCGGAGATCAGAAAGCCGCTGGCCCGGTTGCGCAGCGCGGGCGGCCAGCTCTCCATCACGTATGTGGAGCTGGCGCTGTACTCCCCGGCCATGCCCATGCCGATGGCCAGCCGGGCGGCGAACAGGCTGTGGTAGTTCCACGCGAATCCGCAGGCGAAGGTGCCCAGCGAGTACAGCAGGATGCTCACCACCATCGACAGCTTGCGGCCGTAGCGGTCGCCGAGGGCGCCGAGCACGGCACCGCCGAGCCAGCGGGTGATGAACGCGCCGGAGATCAGACTGGCGGCCTGCACCGTGCTCAGCCCGAAGTCGTCACTGATCTCGGTCAGGACGAGGGTGATCAGCACGAAGTCGAAGCCGTCCAGGACGTAGCCGATCCAGGCGGCGAAGAACGACTTCCACTGGGTGCGGCTCACCTGGCGGTACCAGGGGAGCGTGGGGGGTGTGGTGGTGTGCACGGTGACTCCAGGATGCGGGACGGCGCTCGTCGTTGAACAGCCGCCCCGCTGGGTGGGCGCAGATCAGGGCCGGGCGATACCCGCGACGAAGCGGCTGGTCAGGGCCGTGGGGGCGGTGATGGCCGTGCCGACGACGACGCTGTGCGCGCCGCGCGCCAGGGCCTCGGCCGCTTCCTCGGGGGTGTTGACGCGCCCCTCGGCGACGACGGGTACGTCGATGGCGGCGGCGAGCCGGGCGACCAGGTCGAGGTCGGGGCCTGTCTGCTTCGGCTGCCCCGGGACGTAGCCGGACAGGGTCGTGGAGACGAAGTCCGCGCCCAGCCCCGCGGCGGTGACGCCCTCGGCGAGGGTGGAGACGTCGGCCATGACGAGGGCGCCGGCCGCGTGGACCGCCTCGACCAGCTCGGCGAAGGTCGAACCGTCGGGGCGCGGCCGGTCGGTGGCGTCGGCGGCGACCACGGCCGCGCCGGCCTCGGCGACCGCCAGGGCGTGCCGGACGGTCGGGGTGATGTAGACGCCGACGTCGCCGTCCTTCCACAGGCCGATGACCGGCAGGTCGACGGCGGCGACGATCGCGGCGACGACCTCCGGCTCGTTGGCGCGGATCGCCGCGCCGCCGCCGGCGACGGCCGACCGCGCGAGCCGCACCAGCGTGGAGGTCTCCCGCATCGGGTCGCCGGGGGGCGCCTGGCAGGACACGATCAGCTTGCCCTGGAGAGTGGTGGCCAGTTCCTGTGCGCTCATCGGAGAGCTCCCGGGTGGTGGAGGGGAAGGGTGGTGGTGAGGGCGGCGGCGCCGAGCACGGCCGCGTCGTGGCCGAACAGCGGGGCGCGCGGTACGAGCCCGCGCAGCGGCCCCATCAGCTCGGCGGCGAAGGCGGCGCGCAGGGCGTCCTCGTACAGCGCGCCGATGCGCGGGACGCCGCCGCCGACGACGACCCGGTCGGGGCCGAGCGCGTTGGCGAGCCCGCCGAGGACGTGGCCCGCGGCCGCCGCGCCCGTGGTGATGGCGGTGACGGCGTCGGCGTCGCCTTCGGCGGCGCGGGCGGCGACGGTCTCCAGACGGTCCACGGGGGCACCGGTCAGCCGGGCGTAGTGGGCGGCGATGCCCGGCCCGGACGCGATGACCTCCAGATGGCCGGTGGCCCCGCAGGTGCAGGGCAGCCGGGCCGCCTCCGGGCTCGGCAGATGGCCGAGGTGCCCGGCGATGCCGGAGGCGCCGTGCAGCATCCGCCCGTCGGACGCGAGGGCGCCGCCGACGCCGGTGCCGATGGCCGCGAACAGCAGGGAGGCGTGCTCGTTGCCCTCGGCGCGCAGCGCGTCGAGCTCGGGGCCCGCGGTGGCGCGTACGTCGTTGTCGCAGGCCACCGCGTAGCCCGTACGGTCGGCCAGGCCGGCGCCCAGCGCGGTGCCGGCCCAGCCGCGGAGCGAGTCCGTGGCGCTGGTGACCATGCCGCTGCGGGGGTCGATCACCCCGGCCGCCGCGATGCCGAGCACGGCGGCGCGGCGGCCCGGGTCGACCTCGGCGGCGGCCGCCGCCAGCGCGTCGAGCACCGCGTCGGCGCCCTCCTGGGCCGGGGTGGGCCTGCTGTGCCGGGCCAGGACCGCGCCGTCCGCGCCGAACAGCGCGGCGGCGATCTTCGTACCGCCCAGGTCGAGGCCGACGACGGGGCCCGGTGCCGGACGCGTCATCGGACCGGCGGCAGACCGGCGTCGCGCAGCCGTCCGGAGACGAACGCGACGGACTCCGCGGACAGCTGGATCTGCGGGAAGGCGGTGTCGCCGCACGCGATGACGCCGAGCAGCTGAAGCGCCGCCTTGAACGAGCCGAGCGCCGAGGAGCTGCGGCCCATGTCCGCCTCGGGGCCGGCGTCGACCATCGCGAACAGCTCGGTCAGCCGCTCCTGCTCCTTGGCGGCCGGCGTCCAGTCCCCGGCGCGCGCGGCGTCGTAGAGCCGTACGTAACCGGCCGGGTCCACGTTGCCGAGACCGGGGACGACCCCGTCGGCGCCGGCCAGCAGGGCCGCGTCCACGGTCAGTTCGGAACCGGTGAGGATGCTGAACTCCGGGACCGGGCCGTGCGCGCGGCCCTCGCGGCCGCCGAGCTCCACCACGAGCCTGCGCAGCCCGCCCTCGTCGCCGCTGCTGTCCTTGAGCCCGGCCAGCGTGCCGTCCTCGGCCAGCTCACGGACCAGGGCCGCCGAGAGCTTGCTCTGCACGGAGACCGGGAGGTCGTACGCGAACAGCGGCAGGTCCACATCGGCGCGCAGCCGGCGGAAGTGGGCGGCGATCTCCCTGGGGTGGGTGCGGGTGTAGAACGGCGCGGTCGCGACCAGGGCGTCGGCGCCCAGTGCGGCGGCGGCCCTGGCGTGCTCGGTGACCCGGGGGGTGGTGGTGTCGATGACTCCGGCCAGGACCGGGACGCGGCCGTCGGTGGCGTTGACGACGGTCTCCAGGACCGTGGCACGCTGCTCGTCGGTGAGGTAGGCGACCTCGCTGGTGGAGCCGAGCGCGAACAGTCCGTGCACGCCGCCGCCGATGAGGTGCTCGACGAGCCGGACGAGGGACGCGGTGTCGACCTCCCCCCGGGGGTCGAGCGGGGTGCAGACCGGCGGGACGACGCCGCGCAGCGGTGCGGTCAGAGACATGGTGGAAGGCTCCAGCTGTTCGGGATGCCGGTCCGGGGCCGAACGGCTACCCGGATCGAGACGTGAGACGTAAGATGTCCTATGTCTGCTTCACCTTAATCAGATGCTCCTGCGACCGGTCAAGGGGCAAAGGCACCTCGGGAGGACGTTGTGGCGCGGCCCACCATGGCTCAGGACATCGAGCGCAGAATCAAGGAACTCATCCTGGAGCGCCGCCTCGCACCGGGCGACGCCCTGCCCACCGAGGCCGAGCTGATGGACCTCTTCGAGGCCGGCCGGGTCTCCGTGCGGGAGGCCCTGAAGTCGCTCCAGGCGGTCAATGTCGTGGAGATCCGCCGGGGTTACGGGACCTTCGTGGGCTCGCTCTCGCTGTCACCGTTCGCCGAGGGGCTGGCCTTCCGCGCGGCCGTCCGCCACCGCCAGGGCGAGCCGGGCCTCGCCGAGCTGATGAGGGTGCGCGAGGCGCTGGAGGCCGGACTCGTCGGGACCGTCGCGGCCGGCGTCCCGGACGAGGACATCGACGTGCTGCGCGGGCTCGTCGAGAAGATGGAGGCGGACGCGGGCGGCGGCCGGGTGGCACGCGCCACGGACCGGGCCTTCCACCTCGCCCTCTACGCCTCGCTCGACAACCACCTGCTCAGCGAGGTGCTCGACGCGTTCTGGGCGGCGATGGACCGGGTGCGCGAGGACTTCGACGACGGCCACCAGGACCCCTGGGTCACCTGCTCCCAGCACCGGGAGATCGTGGAGGCGGTCGCGGCGGCCGACGGCGACCGCGCGGTACGGGCGATGCGCACCCACTTCGACGGCATCCGCGACCGGCTGAACGCCGGCTGAGCGGGCGGCGTCAGGCGGGGGTGCCCGTGACCGCCGTGACCGCCATCCGGACCGCGCGCCCGGACACCGCCGCGTAGTCGTCGCCCGCCTCGATCGCCGTCGTGGCGGCGTTCACGATGCCCTGGAGCAGGACCGCCGTGCGGCGCGGATCGTCCTCGCCCAGCTCGGCGAGCGCGCCGATCAGTGGGGTCAGCAGCTCCGCGTGGGCCCGGCCTGCGCTCTCCCGGACCAGGTTCGCGTCGCGCACCCCGGCCAGCGCCTGCGCGATCCGGTGCTCACCGGTCCGCACCAGCTCCAGCTGTGCGGTCACATAGGCGGCGATCCGCTCCCGGGGCGTGTGCGCGGCCGCCATGCCCGCCCGGATCGCGTCGGTCCAGCGGGGCATCGCGTCCTCGACGACGGCAGCGAGGAGCTCGGGCCGGCCGGGGAAGTACTTGTAGACGCTGTTGCGCGCCAGGCCGGTGGACCGGGCCACCGCCGCGAAGGTCACCGCGTCGGCGTCGCCGCCCTCCAGCAGCTCGCGCGCCGCCCGCACCAGAGCCAGCCGTTGCTGGGCGTGGTGCTCGGCGACCGTGGCGGCGCTGATCCGGGGCATCCGCCCAGTCTAGAAGCCCCTTCGGCCCCAAGGACCCCCCACTTGGGGACGCGGTGTCCCCATCATCTAAGTTAGCGACGCACCGTCCCTAAACCTTCCATGAAGGGAACCGCCGTGTTCCTCGCTCTGCTGGAGCTGCGTGCCGCCCGAGGGCGCTTCGCACTCATGGGATCCGTCGTGGTGCTCGTCGCCGCACTCGTCGGCATCGTCTCCGGTTTCACCACCGGCCTCGGCGACGACACCGTCTCCGCCCTGCGCGGCCTGCCCGCCTCGCACCTCGTCTTCTCGTCCGACGCCCGGTCCGACCAGTTCGCCCGCAGCCTCCTCGACACGAAGACGGCCGACGCCTGGCGCGAGGACGCGGGCACCGACGCCACGCCCCTGGGCGTCTCGATCACCCGCGGCACGACCGACCGGGGCACCGAGGTCGACCTCGCCGCCTTCGGCGTGCAGCCCACCGGCTTCCTCAGCCCCGACGTC
This sequence comes from Streptomyces sp. Mut1, assembly GCF_030719295.1. NCBI lineage: Bacteria > Bacillati > Actinomycetota > Actinomycetes > Kitasatosporales > Streptomycetaceae > Streptomyces > Streptomyces castrisilvae. Next base: position 6,429,716 of record NZ_CP120997.1, read on the forward strand.
ACCAGCGGCAGCCGCCTCACCGCGGCCGACGCCGGCACCGTCGTGATCTCCGCCGCCCTCGCCGACGACGGAGTGGCCGTGGGCGACACCCTCGTCATCGACCGGCTCGGCATCGAACTGCGCGTCGTCGGGGCCACCGGACGCCTCAGCTACGGCCATGTGCCCGCCGCCTACGTCCCGCTGAAGACCTGGCAGCGCATCCGGTTCAGCACCCCCGGCGCACCCGCCGCCACCGCCGTCCCCGACCAGTTCAGCGCCCTCGCCCTGCGCTCACCGGCCCACACATCGGCGGCGGACCTGGACGAGCGCCACTCCACCACCACGCTCACCAAGGAAGAGGCGTACGAGGCGGCCCCCGGCTACACCGGCGAACGGGTCACCATGAGCTCGATCCAGGTCTTCCTCTACCTGATCGCCCCGCTCGTCGTCGGCGCCTTCTTCGCCGTGTGGACCGTACAGCGCGGCCCCGAACTCGCACTGCTCCGCGCCCTCGGGGCCTCCCGCAGGCGGCTGCTCGCCCACACCGTCGCCCAGGCGGCCCTGGTCGTGGTGGCCGGCACCGCCGGGGGCGCCGTCCTCGCCGCGGCGGTCGGGCTCCTGGTGGGGGAGCAGGTGCCGTTCAGCCTTCCCGCCACCACCCTCGTCACCACCATGTGCACCGTCGCGGCCGTGGGGCTCGCCGGCACCGCACTGACCCTGCGACGGGTCACCTCCGCCGACCCGCTGACCATGCTGGGAGCCAACCGATGAACGAGCCGACGCGACCCGGGCCCCTCGAACTGGACGGCGTCACCGTCTCCTTCGGGCGGGGCGACACCCGTACCACCGTCTTCGACGGCCTCGGCCTCACCTTCGAACCGGGCGTGATGACGGCCCTCGTGGGCCCGTCCGGCTCCGGCAAGTCCTCGCTCCTGGCCGTGGCGGGCGCCCTGCTGCGGCCCGAGGCGGGCCGGGTCCTGCTGGGGGGCGAGGACCTCGCGGCCCTCACCGACGCCGGGCGCGCCCGGGTACGCCGCGAGAGCATCGGCTACATGTTCCAGAGCGGCAACCTGCTCTCCGGGCTTCCCGCGGTGGAACAGCTCCTGGCCGCCGCGTACATCAGCGGCCGGCGCCCCCGCGGATACCGCTCGCGGGCCGAGGAGGCGCTGGGCGCGGTCGGTCTCGGGCACCGGCTGCGCCACCGCCCCGAGCAGCTGTCGGGCGGCGAACGCCAGCGCGTCGCCCTGGCCCGCGCGCTCTTCCTGTCGCCCCGGCTGCTGCTCGTGGACGAGCCGACCGCGGCCGTCGACCGGTCCCAGGCCGGCGACCTGGCCGGGCTGCTGGCCGCGCGCACCCGCGAGGACCGCTGCGTCACCGTCGTCGCCACCCACGACCCGGTGGTGGCCGAGGCGGCCGGCCGGGTCGTGGACATGGCCACGCTGACGGGCGCGCTGCCCGCCTGAGCGCCCGGCCGGCCGGCGGAGGCGGACGGCGTCGCGGCGCGCACCGCCCCCGCGGTTACGGCGTGACCGTCACCGTCCTGCTGCCCGACGCCGCCTTGCCGTCCGACCGGAAGGTCGCGGTCAGCGTCGCGTCACCGGAGGCACCGGCCGGGATCGTGACCGGCACCTTGATGTTGGCGCCCTCGCCGGGACGCGTCGCCGGGAACGCCACCCGCTCGGTCGTCCAGCCGCTCGGCACGGTCAGGTCCAGGGTGCCCGCGCTGCGGGTGACGTCCATCCGGTTCACGACCCGGACGGTGACCTCCGTGGTGGTGCCGGCCTTCAGGGCGGCCGGCGGGGTGATCGTGATGTCGGCGCAGGTCCCGCCGAGCCACTTCAGGTCGAAGGAGTCGTACGTGATGTGCTCGGCGTTGCCCCGCTCGTACAGCAGGCCGAGCCGGCCGTCCGGGAGCCGGGTCAGCGTCGAGTAGGCCGCCGCGCCGGAGTCGACCACCTTCTTGATCGGCCAGGTCTTCCCGTTGTCGCAGGACATCTTGACCGTGAGGTTCTTCCGCGACGTGGCCTCGGTGTTGCTGAACAGCAGCCAGGAGGACTGCGGGTCGGATGCCGCGGCGTCGGGGGCGTAACGGATGACCGAGGCGTTGTTCGCCGGGTCGGGGAGCTGGGTGTCCTGGACGAACGGGGTGTAGGTGACCCCGCCGTCCGAGGAGTACGCGATCGTCCGGTAGGGCGCCGAGCGGTTGTTGAGCATGATCCTGCCGTCGTTCAGCTCGACGGTCTTGTTCTCGTCGCCGCCCGGACCGACCGGGGTGCCCATCTTCCAGGTCTCGCCGTGGTCGTCGCTGTACGCGCTGACCGCGTAGTTGGCCCCGTTGTCGCGGATGGCGTACTGCTGGATCAGCCGGCCCTTGTACGGCCCGTTGCGCAGCTGGATGCCCTCGCCCGACGCGGCGAACATGCCGCCCCAGGCCGGGTTCTTGATCTGCTTGGTGATGCGGCGGTGGGTCCAGGTGAGCCCGTCGTCGTCGGAGTAGCTGTAGTCGGCCTGGAGGACGTTCGGGTCGCTCTCGTCGTTGCCGGTGGCCGAGCCGAAGAAGCCCTGGTTCTCGCCGGCCGCGTAGAACAGGAAGACGCGGCCGGTGGTGCGGTCGACCAGCAGACTCGGGTCGCCGAAGCCCTTGGGCGCGGCGTCCGAGCGGACGACCTTCTGCTCCTGCCAGGTGGTGCCGCCGTCGGTGCTGCGCCGCAGCACGACACTGATGTGGGACGGCAGGTCGCCCAGGGTGGGGCGGGCGTCGTACGCGGCGAGCAGGGTGCCCTTGTTCGACGTGGTCAGGGCGGGGATGCGGTAGTGGGGGGAGCCGACTCCGTCGACGGTCAGGTCCTGGGACGTGAGCGTGCCGGGGGCGGGCGTGGCGGCCTGCGCGGTACCGGTCGCGGCGACCACCATCAGGGTGGCGCCGATCAGTGCGACTGGGACGGTTCGCTGCATGGACGATCTCTCTTCTCGGAAGGTTGCTGCTTCTCGAAGGGTGGGAGATTGCTGGGGACTCGACGGCTGCGGGACAGCCCTTAGGGGATGTTCAGGGAGCAGACCCGGCTGTCCGCCTCGAAGATCCGCAGCGCCCTGATCATCTTCAGGACGATGCGGTGGTGGCCCCGCTCGTTGGGGTGGAGCCCGTCGCTGAGCAGGGACAGGGGGACCTGGCCGCCGTTGCCGGTCAGCCAGTCGTTGTAGTGGTCGACGAAGACCGTGTTCTCCTGGGCCGCGACCTCGCCCATCACTCGTGCGTACCCCGAGAGTTCCACCCGCCCCGGCCACTTCGCCGGGTCGACGGGGTTGGGTGCCTGGAGCACCGGCACGGGTGAGCCGGGCAGGGCGCGCACCGAGCGCACCAGCGAGACGAGGTTGGACCGGTAGGTGTCCGGGCCGAGGCCCGAGGTCGCGATGTCGTTGGTGCCGATCATGATCGAGACCACGTGCGGCGCGAACGCGGTGACCCGCTGGGCGAACTGCGCGACGAGTTCGGCGCTGGTCGCGCCGCTCACCCCGGAGTCGATCACGAAGTCCCGGTTCTTCGGCTTGCCCAGCTCCCAGCGGACCCGCTCGGTCCAGTGCTCGGGGTAGCTGCGCCGGCCGTTGGTGTGCAGCGCGCCGTGCGTGATGCTGTCGCCGGTGATGACCCAGGTGGCCGGGGTGTCGCTGTTGAGGACGACGGAGAGCCGGCCCAGGTCGGCGAGGTCGGGGCGCGGGCACTGCGCGACGAGTTCGCTCTCGCTCAGCACCCGGTCCCAGACGGCGGCCCGCTCGATCGTGCCGGTGCAGAACCACTCGCCGCCGGGGTGGTCGCTGTCGGTGTTGCGGCCCAGCGACAGGGCGGTGAGCTTCGAGACGCTGCCGAAGAAGGGGTGCGCGGCCGTCTCGAAGACCGTACGGCCGCCGGCGTGCAGGCGGGTGCCCGAGGCATCGACGGTGACGGCGACGGTGTGGAGCTCCCCGTCGTCATACCGTGTCCGGGTCATGACATTCACGAGGACGGCGCCGTTCTCGCGTACGGAGAACTGAAGGGCGCCCCCGCTCAGGTTGAGCGTGATGTTGGACGAGGGGGCGGTCGGGTCCGACGCGCTGATGAGCGTCATCGCCTGGTTGTGGCTGGTGGTGCGGAAGGTGACGACGATGGTCCCCGCGGTGAGCGGGGCGAGTACGCCGGCCCGGTTCGACAGGTCGACGTACTCGCTGCCGTCCAGGTCCACCGGGGTGGTGTGGTCCAGGATCGGACCGCTGCCCGTGGCAGCGGCGAAGGCGCGGCCGCCGAGCTGCGTGCTCAGCGCTGCCGCGCCCGCGGCGAAAAGCATGGATCGTCTGCGCACGGAAGGTGCCTCCGGTCGGGAGTGGCCGGCCTGCCCGGGTGGCAGGCGGTCGCGGGGGGTCGGCGAGCGAGAGGTCCGGCAAGGCATGGAGGTGTTCCGCCGGCCCACCGGCGGAGCGAGTGGAACACCGAGTGATCTGACGGATGACGTCAGATGTCCTACCGGCAAACGGACCCTAGGCAGCGCCCCGGGCGGCCGTCAAGAGGTGCGCGCGCACCCGGCCGGCGCCGCGGCGTATCCGTCAGACCGCGGCCGTGCCCGCGAACAGCGAGGCCACCCAGGCCAGTTGTTCCCGCTGCTGGTGCTCGGCACCGCCCTCGTGCCCGTTGAACTCGTAGACCCGTACGTCCTTGGGACCGGCGTAGCCGTTGTAGGCGGTGAAGCACGTGGAGGGCGGGCAGATGTCGTCCATCATCGCGATGGAGAACAGCGCGGGGGCCGTCGCCCGGGTGGCGAGCAGCGCGGCGTCGAAGTACGAGAGGGTTGCGAAGACCGACTCGGTGCGGTCCCGGTGCAGCTTGAGGTATTCGGCGATCTCGGTGTACGGCGGGCGGCCCGTGATCCGGGCGCCCCGGGGGATGTTGCACAGGAACGGCACGTCCGGCATCACCCCGGCGAGCCCCGGCACGAGTCCGGCGACGGCCAGGGTGATGCCGCCGCCCTGGCTGACCCCGGTCACCACGATGCGGTCCGGGTCGATCTCCGGGTGCTCGCGCGCCGCGTCCACGCAGCGCACCGCGTCGGCGAACAGCCGCCGGTAGTAGTACGTTTCGGGGCTCTCGATGCCCCGGGTCAGGAAGCCGGGCACCACTCCTGGGGCTCCGCCGTCCGGGTCGGGGGTGTCCCCGCCGGCCGCCGACCAGCCCTGGCCGCGGGTGTCCATCAGCAGGTGCGCGTAGCCGGCCGAGGCCCACAGCAGGTTCTCGTGCGCCAGGCCCCGGCCGCGGCCGTACCCCAGGAACTCCACCACGCAGCCGAGCGGTTCGGCGGCTCCGGCCGGCATCCGCAGCCAGCCGCGCACCGGCTGTCCGGCGAAGCCGGGGACGGTCACGTCGTAGGTGCGGACCTGGGTGAGCCCGGTCTCCACCTCGGTGAACACCGGCTTCTGTGTCGCGCGGGAGCGGGCCTCCTCCAGCGTCCGGAGCCAGAAGGCGTCGAAGTCCGCCGGAACGGGCAGCGGCGGCAGGTAGTCGCGGCAGTCGGCGAGCGAGAGGTCCGTCAACGGCATGGGGGTGCCCTCCTGGGGGCGCGGTGGGAAGTGCCATGTGCGAGTCGCGCACCGGACATCAGACAGCTGACGTCAGATGTCCTCTCGGCACACGGACCCTAGGCACCGCCTGCGGCGGCCGTCAAGGGTCGCTCCAGGGTCCGTCCGTGGGCCGCGCCGGCCGTGAGAGGAGCCGGTCGGCGGCTCAGCGGCGGGCGCGGGCCTCGGAGATCCGGCGCCGCACGGGCGCGTAGTGCTCGCCGAGCGCCTTGAGGAACCCGGCGATGTCGCCGGCCCGTGCGGCGTCCACGATGTTCTGGTGGGCGGTGATCGTCTCGGTCTCGTCGGCCTGCGTGAAGCCGTCCAGGTGTGGTGCGACGATCGAGTACACGTCCCAGAAGGCCATCGAGAGCTGGCCGATCAGCTCATTGCCCAGCGGGGCGACGAGCAGGGCGTGGAAGGCGCGGTCGGCGTCGACGAAGCCGTGGCCCTCCTGGGCGCCCGTCTCGCGCATCGTGGCCACCAGGGCGTCCAGTGCGTCCAGCTGCTCGGCGCTGAGCCGCGAGACGATCCGGTCGGCCATCCCGCGCTCGAAGAGTTCGCGTACGTCGACCAGGTCGGCCATCACCTGGAAGTCGTCGTCGGGGGAGAGCAGGCCCCGGAAGGTCAGGCTCTCCACCAGCGCGGACAGGCTCAGCCGGCCGACGTAGGTGCCGTGGCCGTGGCGGACCTCCACGATGTCCAGCGCGTTGAGGATCTTGACCGCCTCGCGGACGCTGGAACGGCTGGCTCCGAGCGCCTCGCACAGGGCGGGCTCGGTGGGCAGCGGGTCCCCGGGACGGAGCCTTTCCTCAAGGATGTACCGCTTGATGCCGTCGACGACTTCCTGCCGGAGCAGCTGCCGGCCGGGCCTCGTTCCGGACATATGTGAACTCCCCACCTCTTGACCCCTCTCGATTGTCAAGCTACGTTCCCACGCTATCAAGGCATCAGACATCTGACGTCTGACGCTTCAGGTTCCGCGGCCCCCCGTGAACCTGCGCCAGCCCCCTGTTCCCGTCCACAACGCCCCACCTCAAGTCCCTGGAGGACCCGTGCCCGAGCTGAGATCAGCCGGTGTCGAGCGCCGCACCTTCCTGCGTTACACCAGTGCCGTCGGCGCCGCGGCCGCCATCACGGCAGGCCTGTCCGCGTGCGGCGGACCGTCCTCGACCGCCAATGGCTCGACGGGCAAGGGCAGCGGCAGCGACCTCATCGAGGCCGGTCTGTCCTACCCCCTGTCGACCGGCTTCGACCCGATGATCACCTCGGGCGCGACCCCGTACGCCGCCAATATGCACATCTTCGAGGGCCTGGTGGATCTCGATCCGGCAACGCTCGTGGCACGGCCCGCTCTCGCCACCGAGATGCCGAAGAAGATCAACGCCACCACCTACCGCGCCACGCTGCGCAAGGGCGCGACCTTCCACGACGGATCGGCCGTCACCGCCGACGACGTCGTGTTCAGCTTCGAACGCATCCTGGACGAGAAGAACGCCTCGCTCATGGCGCAGTTCGTGCCCTTCATCGACACCGTCAAGGCCGTCGACGCGGGCACGGTCGAGTTCAAGCTCAAGTACCCCTTCGCGCTCTTCCCGTCCCGTATCGCGGTGGCCCGGATCGTGCCGAAGAAGATCGTCGAGGCGGACGTCAAGGGCTTCGACGCCAAGCCCGTCGGCTCGGGCCCGTACAAGTTCGTCTCGGCGACCCGCGAGGACAAGATCGTCTTCGAGAAGTACGACAAGTACAACGGCTCGCACCCCGCCAAGGCCAAGCAGATGATCTGGCGCCTGATATCGGACCAGTCGGCCCGGGTCAGCGCCATGCAGTCGGGTCGCGTCCAGGCCATCGAGGACGTCCCGTACATCGACGTGAAGGGACTCTCGGGCTCCGCGAAGACCGAGTCCGTGCAGTCCTTCGGCCTGCTCTTCCTGATGTTCAACACCGCCGACAAGCGGTTCGCCGACAAGCGGGTCCGCCAGGCCCTGCACTACGCGCTGGACACCGAGAAGATCATCAAGACCGCCATGGTCGGCAACGCGACGGCCGCCACGGGCTACGTCCCCGCGACGCACCCCGACTACCAGAAGGCCGCCACGGTCTACACGCACGACGTGGCCAAGGCGAAGCAGCTGCTCGCCGAAGCGGGGATCAAGAACCTCAAGTTCACCGTCCTGACCGTGGACACCGGCTGGGTCAAGGACATCGCCCCGCTGATCAAGGAGAGCTGGGCCGCCGCCGGCATCGAGGCCACCCTCGGCATCGCCCAGTCCGCCGCCCAGTACGCCAAGGTCGACAAGGGCGACTTCGAGGTCCTCGTCGCCCCCGGTGACCCCTCGGTCTTCGGCAACGACGTCGACCTGCTGCTGCGCTGGTTCTACTACGGCTTCTGGCCGGAGAACCGCTACGGCTGGTCCGGGACCGCCGAGTACAAGAAGGTCAAGCAGCTCCTCGACAAGGCCGCCCAGGCCGCCGACGAGGCGGACCGCAAGCAGCTGTGGGGCCAGATCACCGACCTCCTCTCCGACGAGGTCCCGCTCTACCCGATCCTCCACCGCAAGCTGCCCACGGCCTGGAACGAGAAGGCGCTCCCCGGCTTCAAGCCGCTGCCCACCACCGGTCTGTCCTTCCTGGACGTCGGCCCCGCCTGACCGGCGCCGGGCCGGCGGCCACCGCGCCCCGGCCACCCGAACGGCGCGGCCCGCCCGCGCCCCACACCCCGGTCCGGGACACCGACCACCCCGGTGTCCCGGACCGGACGACCGCCCAACCGCAAGGAACCCGACGATGGTTGCTTTTCTCCGGCTCGCGCTGCGCCGCGTCGCGATGATGCCGGTGATGATCCTCGGTATCGCGTTGCTCGTCTTCGTGGTGCTGCAGTTCTCGCCGGTCGACCCGGCCTACAACGCGCTCGGGGAGAGCGCCAGCCCGGAGGCCCGGGAGGCCTTCGCCGAGGCCAACGGGCTCAACGACCCGCTGCCCATCCGCTACGTCCACTTCCTCGGCCGGCTGATCCACCTGGATCTCGGCTCGACCGTCCCGCCGAGCCAGCCCGTGGCCGACCGGATCACCGCCGCCTTCCCGCTCACCCTCCAGCTCACCATTCTCGGGCTCATCATCGCCATCGTCCTCGCCGTCGCCGGCGGCGTCCTGGGCGCGATGTACCGCGACCGCTGGCCCGACCAGCTCTTCCGGGTGCTGTCCATGGCCGGCGTCGCCGTCCCGTCCTTCTGGCTCGGCGTCCTGCTCATCCAGCAGTTCGCCCTGAACAGCCAGATCTTCCCGACGGGCGGATACACCAACATCGCCGACTCGTTCGGCGGGTGGCTCCGGACGATGTTCCTGCCCGCCGTCTCGCTCGCCGTCCCCGTCGCCGCGTCCCTCGCCCGCCTCATCCGCACCGCGATGGTCACCGAACTCGACCGGGACTACGTGCGCACCGCCCAGGGCAACGGCCTGCCGGTCTTCCTCGTCATCCGCTCGGTGCTGCGCAACGCCCTCGTCACCCCGCTCACCGTGCTCGGGGTCAAGGTCGGCTACCTGCTCAGCGGCGCCGTCGTCATCGAGGCGATCTTCGACCTGCCCGGCATGGGCAAGCTCATCCTCGAAGGTGTCACCGGAGGCGACATCGCCCTGGTCCAGGGCACCGTACTGACCATCGCCATCGCGTTCCTGGTGGTCAACGTCATCGTCGACCTGCTCTACCTGCTGGTCAACCCGCGCATCAGGACGGTGTGACATGTTCGCCACGGGCCGTCTGGCCAAGAAGCTCTCCCGACCGGGCGTCGCCTTCCGCGCCCTCCCGGTAACCTCCCGCGTCGCCCTCGGCGTCCTGATCCTCGTCCTGCTCGGCGCCGTACTGGCCCCCCTGCTCACCCAGGACCCACTGGCCACGGGCAACCCCGTCCAGGCCCCGAGCGGCGAGCACTGGTTCGGCACCGACCGGGCCGGCCGCGACGTGTTCGCCCGCGTCGTGCACGGCTCGCGCTACTCGCTGATCATCGGCCTCGGCTCGACCGCCTGCGCCCTGGTCGCCGGAGCCGTCCTCGGCTCGCTCGCCGCCACCTCGCGCAAGCTCGGCGACGAGTCCGTCATGCGCACCCTCGACGTCATCATGTCGTTCCCGCCGATCGCGCTCGCGGCCGTCCTCGTCGCCGTGTTCGGCACCAGCATCCCGGTGATCATCTTCACGATCGCCTTCGTCTACACGCCCTCGCTGGCCCGCGTTGTCCGCGCCAACGTCCTCTCCCAGTACGGCGAGGACTACGTCGCCGCGGAGAAGGTCATCGGCGCCCGGCGCGGCTACATCGTCCTGCGCCACGTCGCCGTCAACTGCATGGCCCCGGTCATGGTGTTCGCCACCGTCATGGTCGCCGAGGCGATCATCTTCGAGGCGAGCCTCTCCTTCATCGGCGCCGGTGTGCAGGACCCCGACCCCAGCTGGGGCAGCGTGCTCGCCTACGGCCGGCAGATCCTCCTGGCGGGCGGCTGGTGGGCCACCTTCTTCCCCGGCCTCGCCCTGCTGATCACGGTCCTCGCCCTCAACATCCTCTCCGAGGGCCTCACCGACGCCTCCGCCGCGCCCAAGAGCGCCCGCGCCGCCGTCGACCCCACGGCCGCCACCGCACCGGACCCGGTCGAGGCCGCCGCCACCGTCGACATCGACGCCGCACTCGCCAAGCTCGCCCGGCACATCAACGCCACCGAGCCCACCATCACACCGGTACGCGAGGACGCCGCCGAACTCCTCGTCGTCCGCGACCTCGCGATCCGCTTCCCGGACCGCTACGGCGAGACCCCGGTCGTCGACCGGCTGAACTTCACCGTCCACGAGGGCGAGACCCTCGGCCTGGTCGGCGAGTCCGGCTGCGGCAAGTCCATCACCAGCCTCGCCGTCATGGGCCTCCTCGCCCGCAACGCCGAGGTCAGCGGCGAGATCCTCTACCGCGGCCGGGACCTGCTGAAGCTCCCGCCCAAGGAACGCCGTGCCCTGATGGGACCGGAGATCGCGATGGTCTACCAGGACGCGCTCTCCTCCCTCAACCCCTCCGTGCTCGTCGGCACCCAGCTGAAGCAGCTGACCTCGCGTGGCGGTACGAAGACCCCCGCTGAACTCCTGGACCTCGTCGGCCTCTCGCCCGAGCGCACCCTGCGCAGCTACCCGCACGAGCTCTCCGGCGGCCAGCGCCAGCGCGTGCTCATCGCCATGGCCCTGTCCCGCAGCCCCCGCCTCCTGATCGCGGACGAGCCGACCACCGCCCTCGACGTCACCGTCCAGGCCCAGGTCGTCGAACTCCTCATCCGGCTCCGCGACGAGCTGGGCTTCGCCATGGTGCTGGTCTCGCACGACCTCGCCCTCGTCGGTGACCTCTCGCACCGCGTCGCCGTCATGTACGCGGGACGGCTCGCCGAGGTCGGCGACACCCGGGCGGTCCTCACCGACCCCGCCCACCACTACAGCCGCGGCCTCCTCGGCTCCGTCGTCTCCCTGGAGGCCGGTGCCGAGCGGCTCCACCAGATCCGCGGCGTCGTCCCCGCCCCCCAGGGCTTCGGCGCCGGCTGCCGCTTCGCCGGACGCTGCGGCGCGGCGACCGAACTCTGTCGCACCACCACCCCCGTCATCACGGGACGCGGCACCGCGAAGGACCACGGCTTCGCCTGCCACCACCCGGCCGAGGCCGCCGCGAAGAAGCTCGAAGGGAGCGCCCTGTGATCAGGCTCAACGGCGTTCACGTACGCCACAAGGCACGCAGCGGAGGCATCTTCAGCCGCGACGCCGTCCACGCGCTGACCGACGCCACGCTGGAGGTCAAGCGCGGCGAGATCGTCGGCCTGGTCGGCGAGTCGGGCTGCGGCAAGTCCACGATGGCCCGGGTGTTGACCGGCCTTCAGAAGCCCACCGAGGGCGACGTCACCTTCCACGGCAAGGACCTGTGGGAGATGCCCGCGGCCCAGCGGCGCGACGAATTCGGCTCCGCCGTCGGCGTCGTCTTCCAGGACCCTTCCACCGCGCTCAACCCGAGGCTCACGGTCCGCCAGATCCTGCGCGACCCGCTCGACGTGCACCGCCGCGGCACCCGTGAGGAGCGCGAGGCCCGCGTCGAGGAACTCCTCGACCTCGTCGGCCTCCCCGGCCACACCCTGGCCGCCCTGCCCGGACAGCTCTCCGGCGGCCAGCGCCAGCGCGTCGCCATCGCCCGCGCCCTGGCCCTGGAACCCGAGCTGATCGTCGCCGACGAGCCCACCTCGGCGCTCGACGTCTCGGTCCGCGCCCAGGTCCTCAACCTCCTGGTGGACCTGCGTGAGCGCCTCGGCCTCGGCATGGTGTTCATCTCGCACGACATCCAGACCGTGCGCTACCTCGCCGACCGCATCGCCGTCCTCTACCTCGGCCGCATCGTCGAGGAGGGCCGCGCGGCCGACGTCGCGGGCGCCCCCTCGCACCCGTACACCGAGGCACTGCTCTCCGCCACGCCCAGTCTGATGGAGGCGACGGAACGCATCGTGCTCACCGGCCCGGTGCCCTCCGCCACCAACCCGCCGCCCGGCTGCCCGTTCACCACCCGCTGCTGGAAGGCCGACGACGCGTGCGCCACCGCCTTCCCGGTGGAGACCTTCGGACCCCGCGAGCACCGCTGGCACTGCGTCCACCCCCAGACCCCCGCGTCCCCCTCCGGGGACCCGTCCCCCGTACCGTCCGCAAGGAGCACCGCATGACCGCCCGAACCCCCCGCTACACGGGAGTGATCCCGCCCGTCGTCACCCCGCTCACCGCGGACGGCGAGCTCGACGTCCCCTCCCTGGAGCGGGTTGTGGGGCACCTCATCGACGGCGGTGTCACGGGTCTCTTCGCCCTCGGCAGCTCCGGCGAGACCGCCTACCTCACGCCCGGACAGCAGGACCGTGTCATCGAGACCATCACCGCGGCCGCCGGCGGCCAGGTGCCCGTCCTCGTCGGCGCGATAGAGACCACCACCAACCGGGCGATCGAGCGCGCCCGCCGCGCCGCGGAGCTGGGCGCCGACGCCGTCGTCGTCACCGCGCCCTTCTACACCCGCACCCACGACACCGAGATCGACCGGCACTTCAGGGACATCGCCGCCGCCCTCGACCTGCCGGTCCTGGCGTACGACGTACCGGTCTGCGTCCACAGCAAGCTCGACCCGGAACTGCTGCTCCCGCTCGCCGCCGACGGTGTGCTGGCCGGTGTGAAGGACTCCAGCGGCGACGACGGCTCGTTCCGGCGGCTGGCCATCGGCGCCCGTGAGCTGCCGCACTTCTCCGTGCTCACCGGTCACGAGCTGGTCGTCGACGCGATGATGCTCGGCGGCGCCGACGGCTCCGTGCCGGGGCTCGGCAACGTCGACCCGCACGGGTACGTACGTCTCCACGAGGCCGCGGTGCGCGGTGACTGGGCCACCGCCCGTGCCGAGCAGGACCGCCTGGTGACGCTGTTCGACATCATCCGCGCCGCCCGCCCCGGCACGGCCTCCGCCACGGCGGCCGGTCTCGGCGCGTTCAAGACGGCGCTGATGCTGCGCGGCATCATCGCCACCAACGTGATGAGCCCGCCGATGCGCCGGCTCGACGCCGAGGAGACGGCCGCGGTCGCCGCCTGCCTGGAGCGCGCGGGGATCGCCACGGTCTGACGGGGCGACGCCACCGGACACACACAGAGGTCCGGCCGGACGGCGAACGCCGTCCGGCCGGACCTCTGGTGCGTGAGGGAGCGTCAGGTCACTTCTGCGCGGCGCGGGCGCGGCGCATCAGCAGGCCGCCACCGAGCACCATCGCGGCGCTGGCGCCACCGGCGATGCCCAGGTTGCGGTTGGCACCGGTGTGCGCCATCTGCGGCGGCTTGTGGTGCTTGGGGGTGTGGTGCCAGGTGTGGGTCGGCGGCTTGTGCGGGTGCGACACGTGGGTCGGCGGGTTGTGCGTGGGCGGGTTGTGCGTCGGGGGCTTGTGGTGCTTCGGCGGCTTGTGGTGCACGGGCGGCGTCGGCGGCTTGTGCTGGTGGCCGGGCGGGCAGTCCTCGTCGTGGCCCTTCGGCGGCTTGTGGTGGTGCGTCGGGGGCTTGTGCGTCGGCGGCTTGTGGTGGCCGTTGTGGTGCGGGGGCTTGTGCGTCGGCGGGGTCGGCGGAGTCGGCGGGGTCTCGGCCTCGCTCTCGTTCTCGCACTTGTTGCCGGCGGCCGGGTTCAGCAGGCCGACCACGTTGACCGTGTTGCCGCAGACGTTCACCGGAATGTCGACCGGGGCCTGGACCACGTTGCCCGAGAGCACGCCGGGCGAGCCGACGGCCACCCCTTCGGCGCTCGCGCCCTGTGCGTCGCCGGAGGCCGCGCCGCCGCTCTCGTTCTCGCACTCGTTGCCGAAGGCGGGGTTCAGGGCGCCGATCACGTTGACCGTGTTGCCGCAGATGTTGACGGGGACGTGCACGGGAACCTGCACGACGTTGCCCGACCCGACGCCGGGCGAACCGATCGCGGCGCCGTCGGCCGAGGCATCGGCGAAGGCGTAGCCGCCGGAGGCGGTCAGGATGCCTGACGCCGCCGCCATGACGAGCATGCTTTTACTCAAGGCTTTTCGCATTGGTGCCCTTCCTTGGGACATTTCTCGCGGACACGCGGCCCGCAGTTCATACATCAGGCGGTGCAGCAGCCGTCGGGTCCGACCGTGGTGCTGGGTGAGACTTCCGGCGGGCGAGCTTGACGACACCCATAACGACGCCTGGGTGCGTGAGAAACGTGAAACCAGTGAATTTCCTGTGACCACCCGTACGAGGGACCCACAGGGGTCGAGTTGTCGATTTCCGTCAGTATGTCTCGATCGCTTTCGCACGGGCGTCCGCCACTTCCCGGCATTCGAGTGAATGGCAATAACCAAACGCCCGGGGACGAGTTGGGCAGGGGGCTCCGGTACGGGGCTTCCAGTACGAGAAGGGTTCATCGTGATCAAGAAGGTCCTGGCTACGGGTGCCGTCGCCGCCTCCATCCTCGGTCTCGGCGCCGCGCAGGCGATGGCCATCGGCAACGACGGCGGCACGACCTCCGTGAACGGCAACGGCGCCTCGCAGTCGTTCGGCAACGCCGAGACGCACGGCGACGGCAGCCCGCAGTTCGACCTGGTCCAGGGCTCGCTGAACAAGCCCTGCGTCGGCCTGCCGCTCAAGGCCAACGTCGGTTCGCTCATCGGTCTCGTCCCGATCGCGGTCCAGGACGTCAACGTCCTGTCCAACCCGCAGAACCAGCAGTGCACCGAGAACTCCACCCAGGCCAAGGGCGACGAGCCGCTGTCGCACATCCTGGACGGCATCCCGGTCCTGTCGGGCAACGGCGCCGGCAACAGCTGATCCGGCCGTCACCAGGCCCGGCCCGCCGGCGTTCCTCCTCCGAGCGGGCCGGGCCTGTTGCTGCCCTCCGCACGTGACCAGTGGAATCGGCTGATTCCGCTGGGAACGGCGTGTGCTGAACGAAACTGCACCATTCGGGCGGTCTTGGCGGAATCTTCGCGTCGAAGAGTTTCGCATACCGTCCGAAATCGTTACGAATGACAAGGTGGGGTTACGAGTGATCGGAATCCGCGCTCGTGCGGCACGAAAGCCGTGGCCGCTCCGGACCCCGCCGAAGAAAGGGTCTCAAGTGAAGTACACCAAGATCGCCGCCGTCGCCGCCGGTACGCTCATGGCCATGGGCGCCGCTGCCCCGGCCTTCGCCGACTCCGGTGCCGAGGGTGCCGCCGTCAACTCCCCGGGCGTTCTCTCCGGCAACGTCGTCCAGGTTCCGATTCACATCCCGGTCAACGTCTGTGGCAACACCATCGACGTCATCGGCCTGCTGAACCCGGCCTTCGGCAACGCCTGCGTCAACGCCTGATTCACCACCGCCGAATTCCTCTCGGCACAGAAAGCCCCGGATCGCACTCCCCGCGCTCCGGGGCTTTCCCGTGCGGTCGGGATTCCGAGAAAGACTGGCCCTCCCAGTTGCCCGGCCGCAATCGCGTCGTTAGTCAGTGGGAAAGCGGCAGAAGTCACGGCTAAAGAAGGCTCGTGCGGCGCGGGGACGCGACCGAAACAGATGCCGCTGCAGAAGGGAACCCGAAAGTGAAGTACGCGAAGTCCGCCGCGCTCGTCGCCGGTTCCGTGGTCGCGCTCGGTACGGCTGCCCCCGCCTTCGCCGTCACCACGCCCACGGCCCCCAGCTTCAGCCTCGACTCAGGTGTCAACCAGGTGGTGGAGGCCGCCCCGCAGGCGGTCGACCCGGTCCTCGACACCGTCAGCGGCGCCGCCGACAGTCTGCACCGGAACGGGACCGTCACCAAGGTCGCCGACCAGGCCACCGGAGCGGCGAAGGACGCGGCGCCCCTGCTGGGCGGCCTCCCGCTCGCCCGCTGACCCCGCCACGACGGCGCCGTGGCACCCGCGCCGTTCGAGTGCGTACGCACCTTTCGACTGTGCGCGCACCTTTCGAGTGACGTGCCACAACCATTCCCGCCGCACCGAGTTGATCAGTGCGCTCGGCACCGGCGGGCAACACAGAGAAAACCAGAAGGGCAGTTTCATGATCAAGAAGATGATGGCCTCGGCAGCCGTCGCCGCATCGATCGTCGGCGTCTCCGCCGCCGTCGCCCCGGGGGCCATGGCCATCGGTAACGACCAGGGCACCACCACGGTCAACGGCAACGGTGCCATGCAGTCGTACGGCAACTCCGCCACCCACGGCGACTGGAGCCCGCAGTTCGCGCTCATCCAGGGCTCGCTCAACAAGCCCTGCATCGCCCTGCCGGCCAAGGCCAACGTCGGTTCGCTGCTCGGCGTCGTCCCGATCTCGGTCCAGGACATCAACGTCCTGTCCTCGCCGCAGAACCAGCAGTGCACCGAGAACTCCACCCAGGCCAAGGGTGACGAGGCCCTCTCGCACATCCTGGACGACATCCCGATCCTCTCGGGCAACGGTGCCGCCAACAACTGAACGGGTCCTGACGCACGGGTAGTTCCCCGAGTGCCACGCCCTTCCTGACGCACCTGTGGGGCCGGTGGGCCCGAGCAGCCGCATCGCCGGCCGCCCCGACCCGCCGGCCCCACGCGCGCGCCCGGACACGGTGGCCGTCCGCTCGCCCGTACGGGACGGCCCTTGGGCCGGTTGCCGTAGCCGGGGCGGCCGGTCTCCGCCGTAACGGGTAGGGCCTCCTCATGGACCAGCACGACAGCCGGCACCCCGAAGGCTCCACCCCGATCTACGACCGGCTCCTCGCCGACTGGCGGGCCGCACGGGCCGGTCCGGTCGCGGAGGAGCGCGAGGTGCCCGGCCCCTCCCGTGCGGGCGGGTTCGTGCCCGCGGCGCGAAGCTCCGGCGAGGCGGGCCGAAGGTAACGGAAGCCCGTCGAACTCATGCGGGATCGAACCCATTTGAGTGGATCAGCGGAACCGAAACGTCCGCACGGGGTTGATCAGTACGTTCCAGAACGGAACGCTCCGAAAGGTGAAGCGTGATGAAGAAGATGATGGCCGGCGCGGCTGTGGCCGTGTCCCTGGTCGGTCTGTCCGCCGCCGCGGCCCCCGCGGCCATGGCGATCGGTAACGACGGGGGCACGACGTCGGTCAACGGCAACGGCGCCGCCAGCTCGTTCGGCAACAGCGTGACCCGGGGCGACGGCAGCCCGCAGGCGCAGCTCATCCAGGGCTCGCTGAACAAGCTGTGCGTGGGCGCCCCGGTCAAGGCCAACGTGGGTTCGCTCGTGGGCCTGCTCGTTCCCGTCGCGGTCCAGGACGTCAACGTCCTGTCCAACCCGCAGAACCAG
Source organism: Streptomyces sp. Mut1 (assembly GCF_030719295.1). Classification (NCBI taxonomy): domain Bacteria; kingdom Bacillati; phylum Actinomycetota; class Actinomycetes; order Kitasatosporales; family Streptomycetaceae; genus Streptomyces; species Streptomyces castrisilvae. Next base: position 6,447,071 of record NZ_CP120997.1, read on the forward strand.
CAGTGCGCCGACAACTCCACCCAGGCCAAGGGCGACGAGCCCCTGTCGCACCTGGTGGACGACATCCCGGTCCTCTCCGGGAACGGCATCGGCAACAACTGATTCCGTACACCTGCGGCGGGCGGTCCGGCCTCCGGGCCGCCCGCCGCGCGTCGTCCGTCCTGTGCGACGTGTGTGTACATCCGGCATGACCGAGGCCCACCACCCTTCGCGGGTGGTGGGCCTTTTCGACGGGGCCGGAGGTCAGCCGAGGCTGCGGACCGGGAGGACGCAGTGGGCGGAGGTCGCGATGACCTCCGGGTCGCCGGCGTAGGCCCGCAGCTCCGCCTCGCCGATCGGGAGGCCGGGGGCGCCCTGCGGCCACGGGCGGGTGGCGAACATCGCGTGCACCTCGCCCTGTTCGCGCGCCGCCGCCAGCCACTCCGGCGGCACCGGGTACTGCGCGGTGAAGTGGGGGAGCGTCAGGACCGCCTGGCCGGCCTGGACGAGGAGCTTCACGGGCAGACCGGGCGTCTCGTCGGCGCGCACCGGGGCGCCGCCGACGGTGAGCCCGCTGCGCCGCAGCGCCAGGTGCATGGCGTGCTCGCCGGCCGCCGGGCCGTCCGATCCGTCGCCCAGCGAGTAGGCGAGCAGGAAGGCGGCGTCACGGCCGCTCTGCTGGTATTCGCCGCTCCAGCCGATCAGGGTGAGGGTGCCCAACTGGGCTTGGGTGAACGTGCCGGTGGCTGTCTGGGGGGAGGTCATGTCCGGCACCCTAACCGCCCGTGACCGGTCGAACTCCATGCGTATCACCCGATCGAGGGATGACCGGTGGCAACCCGGATCGGGCCGAATAATGCGTTGAGCCGCCGGAGGACCGGGGATATCGTGTGCGACGAGACGGACGGCGGACAGGCTGCCGGTGCCGGACACGCAAGAGTGCGGAGGTGAGGACATTGGCGACGGTCGTTGTGGTGGGCGCTGCCCACGAGCCGAAGTTCCCTGTTTTCACCCCCGTGGCCACCGGCTGACCTCCTCCTTCGGGACCTTTTCGCGCCGACGTGCGCACCGCCGGGCCACCCTGTGAAGGGTTTCCCTTGTCTTTCCCGTCCTCCTCCCTTTCTTCCTTCTCCTCTTCCTCCGCTTCCTCCACCGCCTCGCATCCGCTGGCCGCGTACGGCTGGGACGACGACTGGGCGGCCGAGTTCGCCCCGTACGCCGCCCAGGGGCTGGTGCCCGGCCGTGTGGTGCGGGTGGACCGCGGCCGGTGCGACATCGTCACCCCGCAGGGCACGGTCTGGGCGGACACCGCGTTCGTCGTGCCCCGTGACCCGATGCGGATCATCTGCACCGGCGACTGGGCCGCCGTGGACGCCGAAGGCGACCCGCGGTTCGTCCGTACGCTGCTGCCGCGGCGCACCGCCTTCGTCCGCTCCACCTCGTCCAAGCGTTCCGAGGGCCAGGTGCTGGCCACCAACATCGATCACATCGCGATCTGCGTCTCGCTGGCCGTGGAGCTCGACCTGGGCCGGGTCGAGCGCTTCCTCGCCCTGGCCATGTCCAGCGCCGGCGGCGACGCGCTGCTCGGCGACGCCACCGGGGCCGGGGAACGGTACGCCGAACCGCTCGTCGTCCTGACCAAGGCCGACCTGGTCCCGGACGCGGTCACCCTCTCCCACCTCGTCCAGGACATCGAGCACATCGCCCCCGGGGTGCAGGTGCTGCCGGTCAGCTCCGCCACCGGGGAGGGCGTCGACGTGTTCTCGGCGATCGTCTCCGGCGGTACGAGCGTGCTCCTGGGAGCCTCCGGCGCGGGCAAGTCCACCCTCGCCAACACACTGCTCGGCAGGGAGGTGATGGAGGTGCGGGCCGCCCGGGACGTCGACGGCAAGGGCCGGCACACCACCACGACCCGCAACCTGCTCGTCCTGCCGTCGGGCGGGGTCCTGATCGACACCCCCGGCCTGCGCGGGGTCGGCCTGTGGGACGCGGGCGTCGGCGTCGGGCAGGTCTTCTCCGAGATCGAGGAGCTGGCCGAGGACTGCCGGTTCCACGACTGCGCCCACGAGGCGGAGCCCGGATGCGCGGTGCTGGCCGCGATCGAGGACGGCACACTGCCCGAGCGTCGCTTCGACAGCTACCGCAAGCTGCTGCGCGAGAACCAGCGCATCGTCGCCAAGACCGATGCCCGCGTCCGGGCCGAGATGCGGCGGGACTGGAAGCGCAAGGGGGCCGAGGGCCGGGCCGCGATGGAGGCCAAGCGCGGCCGGATCCGGTAGGGCCTGTCCGGGCCGTGTCCGCGGCGACCTGGTCGACGTCCGAAAACCGCGAGTGAGCACGCCCCGGCGGGCGCACACTGGACGGTGTGATGGACGAAGAGACCAGGTACGAGGCGGTGAGCAGCCGCGACGCGCGTTTCGACGGCGAGTTCTTCTTCGCCGTCGAGACGACCGGCATCTACTGCCGGCCGAGCTGCCCCGCCGTCACGCCCAAGCGGAAGAACATCCGCTTCTACCCGACGGCGGCGGCCGCCCAGGGCAACGGCTTCCGGGCGTGCCGCCGCTGCCGCCCGGACGCAGTCCCCGGCTCCGCCGAGTGGAACGTACGGGCCGATGTGGTCGGGCGCGCCATGCGCATGATCGGTGACGGTGTGGTGGACCGGGAAGGCGTCCCCGGCCTCGCCCACCGGCTCGGCTACAGCTCCCGCCAGGTGCAGCGCCAGCTCAACGCCGAACTCGGCGCGGGGCCCGTGGCACTGGCCCGCGCGCAGCGCGCGCACACCGCCCGGGTCCTGCTCCAGACCACCGCGCTGCCCGTCACCGAGATCGCCTTCGCGGCCGGTTTCGGAAGCCTCAGGCAGTTCAACGACACCGTCCGGCAGATCTACGCCCGCACCCCGAGCGCCCTGCGCACCGAGGCCGGGACCGGGCTCGGCGCGGCCGCCCGGGAGGCCCGCACGGCCGGCGTCCCGCTCCGCCTCGCCCACCGGGGCCCGTACGCGGCCGGCGACGTCTTCGACCTGCTCGCCGCCGGCACCGTCGCCCGCGTCGAGGAGGTCTGCGGAGAGCCCGGCGCCCGCACCTACCGGCGTACGCTGCGCCTCCCGTACGGCACCGCCGTCGCCTCCGTGGACGAGCGGTCCGCCGGGAACTGGCTGGACGCCCGCATCCACCTCACCGACCTGCGCGACCTGACCACGGCGGTGCAGCGACTGCGCCGCCTCTTCGACCTGGACGCCGACCCGTACGCCGTGGACGAGCTGCTGGCCACCGATCCGAGGCTCGCACCGGACGTCGCGGCCCGGCCCGGAGTGCGCTCGCCGGGGGCCGCGGACGCGGAGGAGTTCGCCGTACGGGTCCTGGTGGGCGAGGCGGCCGCCGGGGAGCTGGCCGCCGCCTACGGCAAGGCCCTGGACGTGCCGTGCGGCGGGCTGACCCATGTCTTCCCCGAGCCCGGCGCGCTCGCCGGCGCGGATGTCGGCCGGGAGCTGCGCGCGCTCGCGGCGGCGCTCGCCGACGGCGGCGTACGTCTCGACGCGGGCGCCGACCGGGACGAGGCCGAACAGGCACTCCTGCGGCTGCCCGGCATCGGCCCGGCCGAGGCCGCGCTGATCCGGATGCGTGGCCTCGGCGACCCCGACGTCGACCCGTACGCCACACCCGGCGCGCACCGCTGGCGGCCGTGGCGCTCCTACGGCGTACGCAGGGCGCGGCGGGGGAGGGGTCAGCCCCAGACCACCGCGCCCAGCCACGCACCCGTCACCAGCAGGCACGCGAAGAGCTCGACCAGCACCGAGTAGCCGGTCGCCCGCATCACCGAGCGGACCGACGCCCACCCCGCTCCCCGGCTGCCGAGGCGCAGCCGCTCCGCCCCGTAGATCACGCCGACGTAGCCGATGACCGCGCCGACGACCGGGACGACGAAGAAGCCGGTGATCGCGCCGAGCCCGCCCAGCAGCAGCGTCCGGCGCGGTGCCCCCGACTCGCGGGGCCTGCGCGGCGGCAGCAGGGCCTTGAGCGCCTGGTTGAGCAGGAGGAGCGCCGTCGCCCCGATCAGGACACCCCAGGCGAGCGGCGTCATGTCGGTGAGCGCCCACCACAGGACGGCGGCCCAGACGATCGCCTGTCCGGGCACGCCCGGCACCAGCACACCGATCAGGCCGAGCAGCATGACCAGTGCGACGACGACGAGCTGCCACACACCCATTTGACCAGCCTGCCGGAGACCGGCCGGTCCCGCCCGTCCGCGCAGCCGCACTCGCGGCCGTCGGCGCAGCTCAGAGGCTGTTACGGCAGCGGGCGCCGGCGGGGTTCGCGGGCGACCCAGCCCCGCTCGTACGCATGCCAGCCGAGCTGGAGGCGGGTCGAGACGCCGGTGAGCTCCATCAGGCCCTTGACCCGGCGCTGCACGGTCCGCAGCCCGAGGTCCAGCTGTTTGGCGACGCTCGCGTCGGTCAGGCCGGCCAGCAGCAGGGACAGGATCTCCAGGTCCGTCGGGTCCGGGCCGCCCGGCCGTGCCAGCACCGCCCCGCTCTCGCCGAGCCGCAGCGGCATCGCCTCGCGCCAGACCGCTTCGAACAGCGCCGCCAGCGACTCCAGCAGCCCCGAGCCGTGCACGACCAGCGCCGCGGGCTCCGCGCCCCGGCCGGTCAGCGGCACCATGGCCAGAGCCCCGTCGGCGATCACCAGCTTGGTCGGGACCCGGTCGACGACCCGGCACTGCTCGTCGCGGCTGAGCGCCGCCGACAGTTCCAGGATTCCGGACTCCAGGCCCAGCACCTCGCGCTCGACCACCACCCGGAACGTCACCCCGCGCGTGGCCGCCTGTTCCTCCGACTCGTTGTCGAGACCGCTGACCGCGATCGGCTTGCCGGTGACCAGGGCGCGCACCTCGCTCGTCGCCCCCAGCTGGAGCTGGTGGAACCGGTGGGCCACCGCGCTCGCCCCGGTGACCACCTCGACCAGGTCGTGGACGGCCGGTTCGGCGGCGTCCGCCCGGTACTCCTCGGCCAGCAGCACCGCCGCCAGCTCGGCCTGCTCCAGCTGGTGGCGCTGCTGAGTGAGCAGCGCGCCCAGGGCGACCCCCGGGGGCGCCGCGACCCACCGGCCCGTGCGGGCGGATGACTGGGCGGCCAGGCCGTGCTGCTCCAGCCGGCGCAGCGTCCGTTCCGTCTCCCGTTCGGGCAGCGCCAGCCGGTGCGAGAGATCGGAGACCTCGGCCGCCCCCAGCGCCACGAGCGCGCGGTAGGCCGACTCCTGCCTCTCGTCGAGACCTATGGCTCCCAGCATCCCCGACCCCTCCCGGACGCAGTGTTCCCCTGTGATGGCATGCCCTCGGCAGGTCCGCCGCCCGTGGCGGAAAGCGGCCACGGCGCAAACCCGCCGTGGCCCATCATTCCCGTACCACCCATCACTCTGCCAAAGTGGCGGCACGGTGGCCCCAATAACCCCGGGAACGCGCGCGTTTATGCCTGCCTCGCCCGGTTCGGGAAGAGGAATCCGATACGTTCGCCCGCCTCAGGGCCGCTGCTCTCGCCGGGTGCTGACGCCGGATCACCGACCGGTCCGCCGGGCGTCCTTCCCGTGGGGGGTGGGGCCGCCCGGCGGATCAATTTCCCGATGCCCGTTTTCGCGCGGCCCGTGCGGTGGACAATAGAGGCATGAGCCAGCAGGGGGAGAGGCCAGCAGCCCACGAGGACGACTGGTGGCGCAGGCTGTACGACGAATCCACGCCGGACACCGGGGCGAGCCGGACGGCCGACAGCCTCGACGACCGCTTCGACTCGGCATCCGGCACGGTGGCACCCGGTGGGGGCCCGGCCTACGAGACGGCCGGCCCGGCCTACGAGACGGCCCCGGAGGTGCCGGAGCCGAGGGAGGCGCCGGACCCGGAGGTGGGAGGGACGCCTGAGCCGTGGGCGGGACCGGAGGCCGGGGCGGAGTCTGCGCCGGAGTCGGAGCCGGTGCCCGAGCCGTGGACGGTGCCCGAGCCGTGGAGGGGTTCCGGGCCCGGGACGGTGCCCGCGCCTGGGGCGGTGCCCGAGGCGGAGTCGGCGCCCGCGCAGGGGGCCGCCGCACCCGAGCCCGAGCCGTGGTCGGCGTCCGAGTCCGGGGCGGTACCCGTGCCGGAGACGGGACCCGGGCCCAGGACGGCGCCGCCCGCGCCGAGGGCTGTCGCGCCCGCGTCCGTGCCGCCGCCGCTCGTCACCCGGACGGCGGACGGCTCCCGGACGGAGTCCGTGCGCGCCCCCTGGGAGCCGCAGGCCGGCCCGGTGAAGCCGCGTACGTTCCCGGGCCCGCCGCCTCCCGAACCCGAACCGGAGCCCGAGCCGCCCGCCGACCCGCGCGTCGCCGGGGCCGCCGGGCGTCCCCTCGCCGACCGGCCGGCGGAGGCCGGGGCGCGTGCCGATGACGGGCCGGCCGCCGACGAGGCCCTCGCGCCCCGGCCCCTGGTCGCCCATGTGGGCCCCCGGCCGCCCACCTACGACGCCGAGCCCACCGCGCTGCCCGCCACCGACCCGTACGAGCTGGACAGCCTCGTCCCCGACACCGTGCTGGACGGCGCCCGGTACGGCACGTACACCCTGCGGGCCGCGTCCGTGCGCGGCGACTCCGCACGGTTCCGGGGCGAGCCGCGCCGCGACGCGCTGCTGACGGTGCGCTTCGGGACCGGGGACAACGCCCTGGTCCTCGTCGCCGTCGCCGGAGCCGCCCGGGGCGCGGAGGGGGTGCACACGGCGGCGGCCGACGCCTGCCGCTGGATCGGCGAAGCCGTCGGGCGCAGCCACGGCCGGCTCTCCGACGACATAAGGGCGGGCCGCCGCGCCGACCTCAAGTCCGGGCTGCACCGGCTCACCGACCGGGGCTACGGCAAGCTGCGCGCCCGCGCCGCCGAACTCGGCCTGGGACCCGGCGCGTACACCGCGAGCCTGCGCTGCCTGCTGCTGTCCGCCGATCCCGAGTGCCGCACCCGGGTCTTCTTCGGCGTCGGCGACGGCGGTCTCTTCCGGCTGCGGGACGGCAACTGGCAGGACCTCGAACCGGCCGTGCCGGCGCCGGACCGGCTCGCCGGGGACCCTGTGGTCGGCTTCGGCTCGCCCGTGCCCGAGAGCGGGCCCGACGGCGACCGGCTGACCATGGACCTGGGTATTCCGACCGGGCCGGCCCCGTACGTCGAGAATCCGCTGCCCCCGCCCGCCGAACCGTTCCGCTTCCGGGCCTCGGTCGCCCGGCCGGGCGACACCCTGCTGCTGTGCGGCACGGGCCTCGCCGAGCCGATGCGGGGCGAACCGGCCCTCGCCGGCGAACTCGCCGCGCGCTGGTCGCCCGTGGCGGCGCCCGGCCTCGGAGCGTTTCTCGCGGACACCCAGATCCGGGTGACGGGGTACGCCGACGACCGTACGGCGGTCGGCGTCTGGGAGGCGTAACCGCGCACACCATGGGTTGATGGACTCCGAAGAGCCGTCCGTCCGGGGTTTCGCGCCCCGGGTTCCGGACAGCCGGACGAGCACGGAGCCCAGGCAGAGGGAGTGCGACACCCATGGCCAAGCAGAACGTGTCGGAGCAGTTCGTCGACATCCTCGCCAGGGCGGGCGTCAAACGCTTGTACGGAGTCGTCGGCGACAGTCTCAACCCGGTCGTCGACGCCATCCGGCGCCACCCGGGCGTGGAGTGGATCCAGGTCAGGCACGAGGAGACCGCCGCGTTCGCGGCCGGCGCGGAGGCACAGATCACCGGAACCCTGGCGGCCTGCGCCGGGTCCTGCGGTCCCGGCAACCTGCACCTCATCAACGGCCTCTACGACGCCCACCGCTCCATGGCCCCCGTGCTCGCGCTCGCCTCGCACATCCCGTCGAGCGAGATCGGCCTCAACTACTTCCAGGCGACCCACCCCGAGCTGCTCTTCCAGGAGTGCAGCCACTACAACGAGATGATCTCCAACCCGCAGCAGATGCCCCGGCTGCTCCAGACCGCCATCCAGCACGCGGTCGGCCAGGGCGGCGTCAGCGTCGTCACCATGCCGGGCGACATCGCCGGGCAGCCCGCTCCGGAGAAGGCCGTCGAACACGCCCTGGTCACCTCGCGGCCCACCGTACGGCCGGGCGACGACGAGATCGACAAACTCTGCCGGATGGTGGACGGGGCCAAACGGGTGACGCTGTTCTGCGGGAGCGGCACGGCCGGTGCGCACGCCGAGGTCATGGAGTTCGCCGAGCGGGTCAAGGCCCCGGTCGGGCACGCCCTGCGCGGCAAGGAGTGGATCCAGTACGACAACCCGTTCGACGTCGGCATGAGCGGGCTGCTCGGCTACGGCGCCGCCTACGAGGCCACCCACGAGTGCGATCTGCTGATCCTGCTCGGCACGGACTTCCCGTACAACGCCTTCCTGCCCGACGACGTGCAGATCGTGCAGGTCGATGTGCGGCCCGAACACCTCGGCCGGCGCACCAAGCTGGATCTGGCCGTCTGGGGCGACGTCCGCGAGACGCTGCGCTGTCTGACGCCCCGGGTCAAGGTCAAGAGCGACCGCAAGTTCCTCGACCGGATGCTCAAGAAGCACGCCGACGCCCTGGAGGGCGTGGTCAAGGCGTACACCCGCAAGGTCGAGAAGCACGTGCCGATCCACCCCGAGTACGTGGCCTCGGTGCTGGACGAGATCGCCGACGACGACGCGGTGTTCACCGTCGACACCGGCATGTGCAACGTATGGGCGGCCCGCTATCTGACGCCCAACGGCAAGCGGCGGGTGATCGGTTCCTTCAGCCACGGCTCGATGGCCAACGCGCTGCCGCAGGCGATCGGCGCGCAGTTCACCGACCGCAACCGGCAGGTCGTCTCGATGTCGGGCGACGGCGGATTCACCATGCTGATGGGCGACTTCCTGACCCTGGTCCAGTACAACCTGCCGGTCAAGGTCGTCCTGTTCAACAACTCCTCGCTGGGCATGGTCGAACTGGAGATGCTGGTCGGCGGCCTGCCGTCCTTCGGTACGACCAACAAGAACCCGGACTTCGCCGCCGTCGCCCGCGCGGCCGGCGCGTACGGCGTGCGCGTCGAGAAGCCCAAGGAGCTCCAGAGCGCCCTGAAGGACGCCTTCAAGCACAAGGGGCCGGCGCTCGTCGACGTCGTCACCGACCCCAACGCCCTGTCCATCCCGCCGAAGATCAGCGCGGACATGGTGACCGGATTCGCCCTGTCCGCCAGCAAGATCGTGCTGGACGGCGGGGTGGGCCGGATGGTCCAGATGGCCCGCTCCAACCTCCGTAACATGCCCCGGCCTTGATCCGGACACCGCTAACGTGGACGGGGTTAGCGGCGCGTTATGGAGACGGCAGCACGACACGCGAGGCTCATGAGAGGAAACGTGTGAAGACTCTCTTGGAGACCCTGCGTGAGACATCATATTGCGGAGAAGACCGGGTGGCGCAGAGTCGCCGCTCTGCTCACCGCACTCATAGCCATGGCCGCAGTCCTTACCGCCCTGAGCCCCGGGCCGGCTTGGGCGCTGGATGACGACACGGACAATCCGGCGTACCGGTCGCTCGGGAAGGCGGACAACCCCGACTGGATGAGCGGGATCGGCGACAGCACCCCACTCGGCCGGCTGTCCGTGCCCGGAACGCACGAGACGCTGTCGATCCGAGGCGGCGACAGCACCTACACGCAACAGAACGGCGGCCCCAGCGCCCGGACCCTGGCGGCTCAGCTCCAGGCAGGCATCAGGGCCATCGACATCCGGGTGCGGGTCATCGGCGGCTCGTTCACGATCCACCACGGCAAGGTGTACCAGGACGCGAACTTCGCGGATGTCCTGCGCGTGCTGGGCGAGTTCCTGACCGCGCATCCCAGCGAGACCGTGATGATGCATCTGCGGGCCGAGTGCGACAACAACAGCTCCTCCACGAGCTTCGACTGCAGGGACGAGCCGACCAGCACGACCGACAAGGACCGCGCCGACACGTTCCGCAAGTACCTCGCGGATGACCCCAACGCCCAGTTCTTCTGGGGGCCTTCGGTCAGCGGGGAACGCCAGGCGGATGTTCCGAACCTGGGTGACGTGCGCAAGAAGATCGTCCTGGAGCGCTTCCGGAACGTGGGCGAGTACAGCGGCAAGTACGGTCTCACCGGCGACAGTTACTTCATTCAGGACGACTACAACGTGGCGAACATCCTGGACGGGGCCATCAATGACAAGGTCCGGAAGGTTGTCGACCACCTCACTGCGGCCGACCTGGACTCCGACCCCAGGCACATGTACCTGAACTACACGAGCGGCTCCAGCATGTGGGCCTATCCCAAGGCCGTCGCGGACCGGGTGAACGAAAAGGTCCTTCCCCTGCTCGGAGCCATGAGGTCCCGTACCGGCGAAGTGCTGATGGACTATCCCGGCTACGCGATGATCAACACCATCATCGGCGCGAACCGGCCATGGACCGCCCCCTCATGGCAGACTCCGCGGATCGCGGTCATGCCCTTGGGCGACTCCATCACCCTGGGTGTGGGCAGCAGTACCCGGACCGGCTACCGGCCCGCACTGGCGGGCGGCCTCGCCCAGCACACGGGCGCGCTGGAGTTCGTGGGCTCGCAGACCGACGCCGACGGTGTGACGCACCACGAGGGGCACTCGGGCTGGCTCATCGACCAGTTGCAGGCGAACATCGAGACCTGGCTCGCGGCCGCCGAACCCAATTTGATCACGCTGCACATCGGCACCAACGACATGAACCGCGACTACCAGGTGGCGACGGCACCGCAGCGACTGGGTGCGCTCATCGACCAGATTCACGCCGCCTCGCCCGATACCGTCGTCGTGGTCGCCTCACTGGTGCCCGCCACCGACGCGGCGGTTCAGGCCCGGGTCGACACCTACAACAAGGCGATCCCGGGGATCGTCGCGGACCGGGTCGGGCGGGGCTACAAGATCTCCTGGGTCAGCATGGACGCACTGACCACCGGCGACCTCAACGACAACCTGCACCCCAACAACAACGGCTACACCAAGATGGCGGACGCGTTCCTGGGCGGCATCGCGACCGTCGCCGACAGGGGCTGGATCAAGGAGACGGTCGAGGTCGAGCCCGCACCGCCGCGTCAGGCACCGAACCACGGTGACTACGACGTGGACATCAACGGCGACGGCCGGGCGGACTACCTGGTGGTGGAGGACAACGGGGCGGTCCGTGCCTGGCTCAACACCGCCAACCCCACCACCGGCGCCGTCGAGTGGGCCGATCAGGGGGTCATCGCCTCCGGTTCGAGTGCCTGGACGGGTGACCAGGTCCGCTTCGCCGACGTCGGTGGCGACGCCCGCGTCGACTACCTGGTGGTGGACCCCCGAAACGGGGCGGTCCGCGCGTTCATCAACACCGGCGGCGACGGCCGCGGCGGCTGGCAGGACAAGGGCGTCATCGCCACCGGCTCCAGCGCGTGGACCGGTGACCAGGTCCGCTTCGCCGACGTGGGCGGGGACGCCAGGGCCGACTACCTCGTCGTCGGCCCCAACGGTGCCACCCGCGCCCTCCTCAACACCACCAACGCTTCCACCGGCGCCATCAAGTGGGCCGATCAGGGGGTCATCGCCTCCGGTTCGAGCGCCTGGACGGGCGACCAGGTCCGTTTCGCCGACGTGGGTGGTGACGCCAGGGCCGACTACCTCGTCGTCGGTGCGCAGGGCGCCGTCCACGCCTACGTCAACAACGGCGGCGACGGCCACGGCGGCTGGCAGGACAACGGCGTCATCGCCACCGGTTCCGCCGGCTGGCTCGCCGGGCAGGTCCGCTTCGCCGACATCAACGGCGACGGCCGCGCCGACTACCTCGTCCTCGACGACAACGGCGCCGTCCGCGCCTACCTCCACACGGCCGGCACGGATGGGACCGTCAAGTGGGCCGACCAAGGGGTGATCGCCACCGGTACCGGGGCACCCGGCTTCCGCGTCCACATCTGAATCCTGCCCAGCCCCGGTCCCGATCCGTTTCTGACCGGAGATATCGCCCCCATACGCACGTGCCCCACCGGAATTCCGGTGGGGCACGTGCGTGCGATTCGGGAGTGAGGGAGCGTCATCTGTGCGCGACAGTCGGCCTCTTGGCACCCTCGGCGCCATGTGACATATTACTGGCGTGTTCACGAGACAGCCTTTGGATGTCGTCGTTGTCGGAGCCGGAGTGGTCGGCGCCGCCTGCGCCTACCACGCCACCCGGTCCGGACTCTCGGTCGCTGTGGTGGACGGTGGACCGGTCGCCGGCGGCACCACGGGGGCAGGGGAGGGCAACCTCCTGGTCTCCGACAAGCCACCGGGTCCGGAGCTGTCCCTCGCGCTGCTCTCCTCCTCGCTCTGGCGCGAGTGGTCCGAAGAACTGCCCAGGGCTGTCGAGTTCGAGCAGAAGGGCGGACTGGTCGTCGCGGCGGACGAGGCGTCCCTGGCCACCCTGACCGCGACCGCCGCCGGTCAGAGCCGGGCAGGGGTGCGTGTCACGGCCGTCGCCCCGCACGAACTGCCCGAGGTCGAACCGCACCTGGCGTCCGGACTGGCGGGCGGTGTTCTCTACTCCCAGGATGCTCAGGTCCAGCCCGCCCTGGCGGCCGCCCACCTGATCCGCGCGGCCCGTGACGCCGGGGCGATCGTGCGCCTGGGCACGCCGGTCACCGCTGTACTCACCGGCCCGGCGGGCGAGGTGCGCGGCGTGCGCACCGGGGCGGGGGACCTGCTCGCGCCCGCCGTGGTCAACGCGACCGGGGTCAGGGGCGGGGAGTTCGCCGCACTGGCCGGGGTGGAACTCCCGGTCCTGCCCCGGCGCGGCTTCGTCCTCGTGACCGAGCCCCTGCCGCCCCTGATCCGGCACAAGGTCTACGCCGCGGAGTACGTGGCCGATGTGTCCAGCGCCTCGGCCGCTCTCCAGACGTCGCCGGTCGTGGAGGGCACCCCGTCCGGGCCCGTACTGATCGGCGCCAGCCGGGAACGGGTGGGCTTCGACCGCACCCTGTCCGTGCCGGTGATCAGCCGGCTGGCGGCCGCGGCGGCCGCGCTCTTCCCGGTCCTCGGCGACACCCGGGTACTGCGCGCCTACCACGGCTTCCGCCCCTACCTGCCCGACCACCTCCCCGCGATCGGCCCCGACCGCCGCGTCCCCGGCCTCTTCCACGCCTGCGGTCACGAGGGCGCGGGCATCGGCCTCGCCCCCGCGACGGCTGTCCTGGTCACGGCGGCGATCCGGGGCGAGGAACCACCCCTCGACCCGACGCCCTTCAACCCCGGGCGGTTCGGCGAGGCGGGACCGGGCGGGGCGCGGCCGCTGGGCGGGGCGCCGTCGGCGGGCGGGGCGGGGCCGCCGGTCGGACCGGATCCGGCTGAACCGCCCCCAGACTGAACCGGCCCCCGGCCGCCCCCTTCGTGGCATGCGACATGGCACAGCTCCGCCCTCGCCGCGCCTTCCGCCGCCCCGCACCCACCACCCCCGCACCCCCTCGCCCCGACCGACCGACGAGACAGGAGCCCCGGTGAGACGAGCACGCCGACGTGGTCCCGCACGAACCCCGGCAGGCCTGGCCGGCGCCGAGCCGGGGTCCGGGTTCGAGATCACCTTCGACGGCCGGCCGGTCCGCGCGCTGCCCGGCCAGAGCATCGCGGCCGCGCTGTGGGCCGCGTCCGTCCTCAGCTGGCGGACCACCCGGGTCAACGGCCGCCCCCGGGGCGCCTTCTGCGGCATCGGCTCCTGCTTCGACTGCCTGGCAACCGTCAACGGGGAACCCGGCCTGCGCGCCTGCCTGCTGCCCGCCCGCCCCGGCGACGCCGTCACCACCCAGGAAGGGACCGGACATGCCGCCCCCCGCCCCTGAACGCGCCGGACTCGCGGTGATCGGCGCCGGACCCGCCGGGCTCGCGGCCGCCGTGACCGCCGCCGAGGGAGGTCTCGACGTGGTCCTGATCGACGCGGCCGACGCCCCCGGCGGCCAGTTCTACCGCGCGCCCGCCCCCGGCCTCGGCGCCACCCGGCCCGAAGCCCTGCACCACGGCTGGGCCGCCTTCACCGCGCTCACCGCGCGCCTCGGCCGGCAGCGTGAGGCCGGGCGCCTGTGCCATGTCACAGGTCACCAGGTATGGGCGGTGCGGCGGACCGGCGAGGACTGGACCCTGCACCTGGTCACCGGACCCGACGGCCGAGGTGGTGCCGCCGTGCGCGCACGCCGCCTCGTCGTCGCGACCGGTGCCCACGAACGCCAACTGCCCTTCCCCGGATGGACCCTGCCGGGAGTGGTGGGCGCGGCCGGGGCGCAGGCCATGCTCAAGTCCGGCCTGGTGCTGCCGGGCCGGCGCGTCGTCGTGGCCGGAAGCGGGCCGCTGCTCCAGGCCGTCGCCCTCTCCCTGGCCCGGGCCGGAGCCGAGGTGCCCGCGCTGGTGGAGGCCGCCGGGTACGGGGCGTACGCCCGCGCGCCCCTGGTCCTGGCCGCGAACCCGGACCGGCTCGGGGAAGGGGTACGCCACCGCGCCGGCCTCGCCCGGCACGGGGTGCGGATGCTTACGCACCGGGCCGTCACCGCCGTGCACGGCACCGAGCGCGTGGAAGGTGTCACGGTCAGCCGGCTCGACCGCGCGTGGCGCCCCGTGCCGGGGACCGGGCGGCGCGTCGACTGCGACGCCCTGGCCGTCGGTCACGGCCTCGTCCCGCAACTGGACCTCGCCCTCGGGCTCGGCTGCTCCACCCGGCCCGGTACCGACGGCTCGGCCGCGCTGCTCCTGGACGAGGAACTGCGCACCACCGTGCCCGGGGTCTGGGCCGCAGGTGAGACCGGCGGCATCGGCGGCGTGCGGCTGGCCCTGGCCGAAGGCGAGCTGGCGGCCCTCTCGGTGATCGCGGACGCCCGGGACGGCCGCCCCGGCCGGACCACCGCCCGGGTGGCCCGGCTGCGCCGCGCACGGCGCCGGATGCGCCGGTTCGCCGGGCTGATGGGCGCGGTGCACCGGCCGGGCCCCGGGTGGAGCGCGTGGCTCGCGCCGGACACCGAGGTCTGCCGGTGCGAGGAGGTCACCGCCGGCGCCGTCCGTACCGCCGTGGACGAGCTGGGCGCCGGCGACAGCCGTACGGCCAAGCTCCTCACCCGCGCCGGCATGGGCTGGTGCCAGGGCCGGACCTGCGGCTTCGCCGTCCGGGAACTCGCCGGCGGGGCCACGGACGGCGCCGCCCCCGACCGGCGCCCGCTCGCCTGCCCCGTAACCCTCTCCACGCTCGCGCGGGCCGCCGGGCCCGAGGACGCGTGAGCACGTACACCGCCCGCACCCCGCACCCCATCTCTCAAGGAGCTCTCATGACGACCACCTCCACCGGCAGCACGGCCCCCTGGCGGGGTGTCATGGTCGCCACCCCGCTCACCCTGCGCGAGGACCGGTCCATCGACTTCGACGCGTACGCCACCCATGTCCAGGACCTGCTCGCCGCCGGCTGCGACGGCGTGGTGCCCAACGGTTCGCTGGGTGAGTACCAGACCCTCAGCGACCGGGAACGCCGGGACGTGGTGCGCGTCGCCGTCGAGGCGGCGGGGGACGGGGCCCGGGTGATGCCCGGGGTCTCCTCGTACGACAGCGCACAGTCGTGGCGCCGGGCGGAGGAGGCCGCCGAGGCCGGGGCCGGTTCCGTCCTGCTGCTGCCGCCCAACGGCTACCTCTGCCGGGACGCGGCCGTCCGGGCCCACTACGCCGAGGTCGCCGGGGCGGGCCTGCCTGTCGTCGCGTACAACAACCCGTACGACACCAAGGTGGACCTGACGCCCCGGCTGCTCGCCCAACTGCACGCGGACGGTTCGATCGTGGCCGTCAAGGAGTTCAGCGGCGACGTGCGCAGGGCGTACGAGATCGCCGAGGAGGCGCCCGGCCTCGACCTGCTCGCCGGCGCCGACGACGTCCTGCTGGAACTCGCGCTGGCCGGGGCCGTGGGCTGGATCGCCGGCTGCCCCAACGTGCTTCCGGCCGGCTGCGTCACCCTGTACCGGGCGGCGGTCTCCGGGGACCTGGACACGGCGCTGCCCCTGTACCGGCAGTTGCACCCGCTGCTGCGCTGGGACTCCAAACCGGAGTTCGTCCAGGCCATCAAGGCGGCCATGGACATCGCCGGCAGACACGGCGGCCCCACCCGGCCGCCGCGCCTGCCGCTCGGCGGGGACGCCCTGGCCGCCGTGCGTGCCGCCACCGAGAAGGCGCTCGCCGAGGGCCTGGACTGAATCCCGCAGGCCACCCCGCACCGAAGCCGTAGGAGGCCCACCTTGCGCAGCCGCCACATCTTCCACGCCGTCGACTCGCACACCGAAGGCATGCCCACCCGCGTCATCACAGGCGGAATCGGTACGCTCCCCGGCGCCACCATGGCCGAGCGCCGCACCCACTTCATGGCGCACCGGGACGCGGTGCGCACCCTGCTGATGTACGAGCCGCGCGGCCACGCCGCGATGAGCGGTGCCGTGCTCCAGCCGCCGACCCGCCCCGACGCCGACTTCGGGGTCCTGTTCATGGAGGTCTCCGGCTGCCTGCCGATGTGCGGGCACGGCACCATCGGGGTGGCCACCGTACTGGTGGAGACCGGCATGGTCACGGTCACCGAACCGGTCACCACCGTACGGCTGGACACCCCCGCCGGACTGGTCACGGTCGACGTCCGCGTCGAGGCGGGCGCCGCGACCTCCGTCACCCTCACCAACGTCCCGGCGTTCAGCGCCGGACTCGGGCTCACCGCGAAGGTCCCCGGACACGGCACCGTGCCCTACGACCTCGCCTACGGCGGCAACTTCTACGCGATGGTGCGCCTGGAGGACCTGGGGCTGCCGTTCGACCGCTCACGGAAGGACGAACTGCTCGCGGCGGGGCTGGCGTTGATGGAGGAGGTCAACGCGTCCGGCGACCGGCCGGTCCACCCGCTGGACCCGGCCATCCACGGGCTCAAACACGTCCAGCTGATCGCGCCCGGATCCGACGCCGTCCACTCGCGGCACGCCATGGCCATCCACCCCGGCTGGTTCGACCGCTCGCCGTGCGGCACCGGCACCTCCGCGCGCATGGCCCAGCTGCACGCCCGGGGAGAACTGCCCCTGGACCAGGACTTCGTCAACGAGTCGTTCATCGGGACCAGGTTCACCGGCCGGCTGGTCGGGGAAACCACGGTCGGCACGCTGCCGGCGGTCGTCCCGACGGTCACGGGGCGCGCCTGGATCACCGGGACCGCGCAGTACTTCCTCGACCCCGCCGACCCGTTCCCGGAGGGCTTCCTGCTGTGAGCCCGCACGCCCGTCGCAGGCAACGTGACATTGTAGTCTGGGGCTCCGCACGGTGCTGGAGGAACAGACATGGCCCGCCTGACGTCGCTCAACGTGATCTCGGCGCAGGAGCACCTGCGCGACCAGGTGGCGCACGCGCTGCGGGCGGCACTCGTCTCGGGCGAGCTGGAACCCGGCACGGTCTACTCGGCGCCCGCGCTCGCCGCCGAATTCGGTGTGTCCGCGACACCCGTCCGTGAGGCGATGCTCGACCTGGCCCGCGAGGGCCTGGTCGAGGCCGTACGCAACAAGGGCTTCCGCATCACCGAGCTGACCGAACAGGACCTGGACGACTTCACCGAGCTGCGCGCGATGATCGAGGTCCCCACCGTGGGCCGGATCGCGCGGATGGGCCGGACGCGCGAGCTGGAGGCGCTGCGGCCGGTCGCGCTGGAGATCGTCGAGGCCGCGGGACGCCACGACATCCTGGGCTACCTGGAGGCCGACCGGCGCTTCCACCTCGCCCTGCTGGGGCTGGCCGGCAACCGCCGGCTGGTCGAGCAGGTCGGTGAACTGCGCAAGCGCTCCCGTCTCTTCGGGCTGAACCGCCTCGCCGAGTCCGGCCAGTTGACCGCCTCGGCCGAGGAACACGTACAGCTGCTCGACCTGGTGGTCGCGGGTGACGCCGAGGGTGCTGAGTCGTGCATGCTCGCCCATATGTCACATGTCCGTTCCCTGTGGGCGGGCGACAACCGGAGCGGCGACGTACCCGCCCAGCTCACGATCGAACGGGCCACGCACGGGGGCGTCCAGGGCTAGGGCCTGCCCGCCCGAAGGCCCCCCGCCGGGGAGGCCCCCCCCGCCCCGAAGCCTTCCGCCCCGAAGGCCCCCGCCCGGAAGGCACCTGCTCACAAGCCCGCTCACCGCCCGGCATACCGCTGAGGGCCCGCGTCCACCCGGACGCGGGCCCTCAGCCGTATATGTCGTCATGTCACGTCCTTCCGGCCCGCACGGAGTTGACGGGCAAATGAATGTGGGCACCACGCCTTCCTAAGAACATGTGACATGTGCCATTGTACAGGCGGTCGCGGATGGGGTCGTGTTCATGCCAGGCCACTCCGGCCGGCGGTTCGTTCATCCCCACCGGCCCCTCCGCGCACCATCCCCCACGGCCGCGCAGCGTCGCGCGGCCACCACACCGCTGGGAGGCGGCACGTGAAGAACCGTACGGTCCGACAGAGAGTCACCGGACTATCCACCGCGGCCCTGGCGGCCTGTCTGGGCGTAGGCATGCTCGCCGCCCCGGGCCGGGCCGCCGAACCCCGGCCCTCCGCCCCGGCCGCCGCGAGCGCGACCGCGTTCGAGCACCGGGCGGCCGGTGCCGGATCCCCCGAGCCCGGCGGCCCCACCGCGCAGGCCCTCACCGCGCCCGTCCAGGACGCCGCCCACCTGGGCGACGCGGCACTGAGCCCCGCCGACCGGGCCCCGCTCAGCGCCTCCAAGGACGCGCTGAAACGCGACTACGACGACCCGAGCGCCGCGGCGCCGAGCCACCCCGCCCCCTCGATGAAGGCCAAGGCCCGGACCAAGGCCAAGGCCCGCACCACGGCGGAGGCGGCAGGGACCGCCGCCGCCTGCTCCGTGGCCGACTTCACCAGCCGCACGGGCAGCGCACTCGTCCAGCAGATCAAGGCCTCCACCAGCGACTGCGTCAACACCCTGTTCGCCGTCAAGGGCAACGACGGCTACCTCGCCTTCCGCGAGGCGCAGATGGTCAGCGTCGCCAACGCCCTGCGCGACGGATCGGCCGCCTACCCCGGCGACAGCAGCACCGGCATGCCGCAACTGGTGCTCTTCCTGCGGGCCGGTTACTACGTGCAGTACTACGACCCCGGCACCGTCGGCAGCTACGGGGCGCCGCTGCGCACCGCCATCCAGGGCGGCCTGGACGCCTTCTTCGCCTCGGCGCACTCCCGTGACGTCACGGACGCCAACGGCGAGACCCTGGCCGAGGCCGTCATCCTCATCGACAGCGCGGAGCAGAACGCCCGCTACCTGGACGTCGTGAAGCGGCTGCTGGCCGGCTACAACTCCTCGTACAACAGCTCCTGGTACATGCTCAACGCGGTCAACAACGTCTACACCGTGACGTTCCGGGGCCACCAGCTGCCCGAGTTCGTCAGCGCCGTCGAGGCCGACCCGAGCCTGCTCGACGCGCTCGCCGGCTTCGCCCGCGACCACCTCGACCTGCTGGGCACCGACCAGTCGTACCTGACCTCGAACGCGGGCCGCGAACTCGCGCGCTTCCTCCAGGAGGACGCGCTGCGCTCCAAGGTCCGGCCGCTGGTCACCGACCTCCTCGGCCGCAGCTCCCTCACCGGGCGCACCGCACCGCTGTGGGTCGGCCTCGCGGAGATGGCCGACTACTACGACAGCGCCAACTGCTCCGCGTACGGCACCTGCGACCTGGCCGCACGCCTCAAGAGCGCCGTCCTGCCGGTCTCGTACACATGCAGTGACAGCATCCGCATCCTCGCCCAGCAGATGACGTCGGCCGACCTGACGAAGGCCTGCACCAGCCTGCGCGGCCAGGACGCCTACTTCCACCAGGTCGCCAAGGACAACGGGCCCGTGGCCAACGATCACAACACCACCATCGAGGTGGTCGTCTTCGACTCCAGCACCGACTACCAGACCTACGCCGGAGCCATCTACGGCATCGACACCAACAACGGCGGCATGTACCTGGAGGGCGACCCGGCGGCGGCCGGCAACCAGCCGCGCTTCATCGCGTACGAGGCCGAGTGGGTCCGGCCCGACTTCCAGATCTGGAACCTCAACCACGAGTACACGCACTACCTCGACGGCCGCTTCGACATGGCGGGCGACTTCGAGGCGGGTGTCACCACCCCGACCATCTGGTGGATCGAGGGCTTCGCGGAGTACGTCTCCTACTCCTACCGGGATGTCACCTACGACGACGCCGTCACCCAGGCCGCCGCGCACACCTACACTCTGCGCACGCTGTTCGACACCACCTACGAGAACGCCGACCAGACCCGCGTCTACAACTGGGGCTATCTGGCCGTGCGTTACATGCTCCAGTCGCACCGCGCCGACGTGGACAAGCTCCTCGGCCTCTACCGCGCAGGTGACTGGAACGGCGCCCGCACCCTGCTCACCTCCACCATCGGCAGCCGCTACGACGCCGACTGGAACACCTGGCTGACGGCGTGCGCGGCCGGCAGCTGCGGCACCACGACCAACCCCACCGATCCCACCGACCCGACCGACCCCACCACCCAGTGCACCGGTAGTGACGTCCGGGAGCTGGGCCAGGACTGTGCCCGCGACGGCCAGCGGGCCACCCGGGGCAACTACGCCTACCTCTACGTCTACATACCCGCAGGCACCGACCGGCTCACCGTCACCACCAGCGGCGGCACGGGCGACGCCGATCTCTACTACAGCGCCGACGGCTGGGCGACCACCGGTTCGTACACCTCCCGGGCCACCGGCAGCGGCAACGCGCACACGCTCACGGTCGAGCACCCCGCCGAAGGCGCCCACTACATCAGCCTGTACGCCGTGCAGGACTTCGATCAGGTGAGCGTCTCCACGCGGTACTGATACGGCCGGGCGCGGCTCACAGCAGACGCAGTGTGTCCGGCCCCGTCCGCTCCCGGATGATCTCCACGAGCCGGTCGAAGAGGGTCGGACCGAGCCCCAGAGCCGCCTGCGCGGATTCCTCGCGCAGGCGGCCGCGGTTGCTCTCATGGGCGCGACCGGCCAGCCGGTCCAGGTAGCGGGCGGTCTCCTCGTGCCCCAGCGCGCGGGCCGACAGGGCGTGGTCGCGCCACTCGATGACGTAGTCGTCGTCGTCCGGTGTGCCCATGCCGCCGCCCAGGCAGTCCGCGAAGGCGTCGAGATTCCGGCCGAAGTAGCCGCCGGGCCCGTTCACCGCCTCGCCGATCACGGTCCAGAAGCTCTCCGGGCCGGTGACCCGGGAACCTTCGATCACATAGGTCACGGTCATGGGGCGAGCGTACAAGCCGGCCGGTCCGGTGATCCGCGCCGCAGGTGGGGGACTGCGGCGCGGACCGGACCGGGGGAGCGGGTCAGCAGTCGTGGTCGACCAGGTCGAACGTCTCGTAGTGGTCGGCCGTGTAGTAGTCCTCCCGGCTCTCCTCACCCGTGACGATGCGGCGCGCGCCGCGCGTCGGCGAGCCGGGGGTGATCACGGTGTACTCGTGGTAGTAGCCGGTGCTCTGCGAGGGCAGCACGCCCTCGCGGTTCTGGAAGACGGTGCCGTCCTGGTCGTACGGGAACGGCCCGCCGGCGTCGATGAGGTCGAGGGTGTCGTGGGCCTGGGAGGGCAGGTCCGAGTAACAGACGCTGCCGACCGAGGTGGCCGAGGCGGTGGCGGTCGCCGTGAGGGGGCCGCCGACGACGAGAGCGGACAGGAGGGCGGCCGTACCGCCCAGCGTGGTGATCCGTGGGGGGATTCGCATACCCATCATGATGACGCGCGTAGACACCGCCGCGTCAACGCCAACTCGGGTGAATTTTTCGAGAGTTAACCGGGGAGAGGGAACACATCCCCCTTCCGGGGGCGATGCGGTCCCACGGGAGTGCGGTGCTCGAACGTCAGTCCGGCGCGGATTCAGGGGCTGACGGAACGCCAGATGTGGTACGGCACCGTGCGGGCGGCCTCCTCGATGTCGATGTCCCCGACGGAGAGCCAGCGGCGTGCGATGCCGGTCACCGGGCCCAGGATCAGGGACTCCAGCACGGGCAGCGGGAGCGCGACCAGCTCCCCCGACTGCTGGTGGGCGTGGAGCCAGGCCGCGAGCGGGGCGAGCCGGGCCTCCTGGGCGCCGCGGATCTGCCGGGCGTGCTCGGTGATCTCGCGGTCGGCGGTGACCGAGTGCATGAGCCGGGCCGCGTCGGGGTGCTTCTGTACGAAGCGGAGGTAGGCCCGGGTGACCGCGTGGACCCCGTCGCGCGCGCCCTCCACCGGCTCCAGCGCGCCGGCCAGCTCTTCGAGGAGGCGGCCCAGCCAGGACTGCGCGAGGGCGAGTACGACGCCCTGGAGGCTGCCGAAGTGGTGGTAGATGCTTCCCGCGCTCACCCCGCTCGCCGAGGTGATCGCGCCCAGCGTGAGACCGGCCTCACCGCGGGACGCGTACAGCTCCAGGGCGTGGTCGAGTACCTGGGCGGCCGTGGCCTCACCGCGTTGTTGCTTCGGACTCATCGACGCCGCCCCAGCTTCCGGAAGTGGTGGCTCCTCATGGTGCCGCCGGGACCAGGGTAGAAGAAACTTCCGGAATTTTTTCCGGAAGTTGTTCCAATTGGTGCCCGGTCTGCCTCACACTGAACGTTCGCCGCGCCAAGTCGCGCGGCGGCAGGGGGATTTCAGGTGACGGAGGCGGTCCGGGGGACTGCTGTTCGGGACATACGGGGAGCGCTCGAACATGACCGGCGTGAACAACGACGACCACGCGGACAACGAGGACTACCTCGACGGAGGCATCAAACCGCTCACACCGGCCGACCCGGCGCGCATCGGGCCCCATCTGCTGCTCGGCAGGCTCGGCGCGGGCGGCATGGGCCGGGTCTACCTGGCCCGCTCCGACGGCGGCCGCACGGTCGCGGTCAAGGTCGTGCACGAGGAACACGTCGCGGACCCGCACTTCAGGGCCCGCTTCCGACGCGAGGTCGAAGCGGCCAGGCGCGTCGGCGAGGACTACACCGCGCCCGTCCTGGACGCGGCACCCGACGCCGAATTCCCCTGGGTGGCCACGGGTTACGTCCCCGGCCTCTCCCTGGAACAGGTGGTCCGGGGCCACGGCGCACTGCCCGCCGAATCCGTGCGGGCCCTCGCCACCGGGCTGCTGCACGCGCTCAAGGACATCCACGAGGCCGGCATCGTCCACCGCGACCTCAAGCCCTCCAACGTGATGCTGACGATTCAGGGCCCCAAGGTCATCGACTTCGGCATCGCCCGCGCTGTCGGGACCACCATCGAGTCCCTGCTCACCAGCGCCAGCATGATCGTCGGCTCGCCCGGCTTCATGGCTCCGGAGCAGGTGCGCGGGGAGAGCGCGGTGCCGAAGAGCGACGTGTTCGCCCTCGGCTGTGTGCTGACGTACGCGGCGACCGGCACGCTCGCCTTCGGTCAGGGGGTGAGCAACCAGCACGCGATCATGTACAAGATCGTGGAGGCCGAGCCCGACCTCTCGCGGGTCCGGGACGAGGGCCTGAAGACCCTGATCACGCGGCTTCTGGCCAAGCGGATCGAGGACCGGCCGTCCGTGGACGAGCTGCTCGCCGAGCCGGGGTACGAGGCCGGGCCCGCGGCCTCCGCATGGCTTCCTGCCGCCGTCGTGAGCCATCTGGCGCGCCAGTCCGCGCAGTTGCTCGACGCCGAGGCGAAGCCGCTGCGCCAGGAGAGCGACCGTGCGACGCTCGGTCTGCGGGGGGAGCCGGAGGCCGCCCTGGCGCTGGTGGCGGGCGAGGGGACGGCTGCGAAGCCGAAACGGGAGAGGCGCCGCCGCCCGTGGGCGGTCGCCGTCCCGCTGGTGCTGGTCATAGGCGGGGGAGGCGGCACGCTGGCCGTGCTCCAGCCGTTCGGCCATGACGGCGGCGGAGCGCACGCGGCGCCGCCGGCCGCCACGGCGACGAGCCCGACGGCCGCCGCCCCGGAGCCGTCGGCGGCCGGCAGCGCGTCCCCCACCGGCGACAAGAGCCCGAAGGCTTCCCCGAGCAAGAAGAAGAAGGACGGCGCCGGCAAGGACGGAAAGGACGGCAGGGACGGGGAGCCGGGCAAGGACGGCCGGGACTCCGGAGACGCGGGGGGCGGTTCCGGCGGCTCGTCCGCAGGAGGCTCGTCCACGGGCGGCGGCGGTACCAGCGGCTCCGGCGGCGGGAGTTCGAGCAGCGGAGGGGGCAGCTCGACCACCAGCGGCGGCAGTTCGGGCGGCAGCGGCTCGGGAGGGTCCACGAGCACCTCGGGCGGCGGGGGATCGACCACCACGTCCGGCGGCTCCACCGCAGGCTCCGGCGGCGGCAACAAGGTCCCGGCGTCGTTCGCGGGCACCTGGAAGTACGGCGAGTTGTACAACGTGGGGATGCCGGGCACCATCACCATCTCCACGTCCGGCGTGGTGCGCATGAACGACTATCCGTACAACAACTGCCCCTACGAGGCCAAGGTGACCTCCACCTCCAACGGAGGCAGGCGCCTCAACGTGGGTGCCCCCAAGCTCGTCGGACCCAACCCCGGCTACTGCTACAGCCAGATCGCCGCGTCCTACTTCGACATCGACGGCAGCGGCGTCCGCCACTTCATCAACGGCAACGGGAACGGCAACGGCTACTACTACAAGCGACCCTGAGCCGCACTGGATTCACCCCGTTCCACGGGGCTCCGCAAGCGTGACAGCCCGTAGGCGGGGCATGCATTGCGTGAGCACCTTCGAGACAGGGGGCGAATGGCCATGTGGGCGGGGGAAACGATGGAGCGTCACGAAGTGGCCCGGATGCACCGCAGGGTGGGCCGGTCCGACCTGGCAGCCGTGGGCGAAGTCCGCGGAGCCGTACGGGAGTTACTGCGCTACCGGTGGCGGGATGAGCCGGCCCAGGTGGCCGAGCTGCTGCTCAGCGAGCTGGTGACCAATGCCCTGGTGCACACGGGCGACGGCGCGGTCGTGGCCGTGAGCGTGGCCCCGCGGCGCCTGCGCGTCGAAGTGCGGGACTTCGTCACCGGAATGCCGCCCGAGTCGCACGTACCGCCCGCCGACGACGGTACGCACGGCCGGGGGCTGATCCTGGTGGAGAGCCTCGCCGACTCCTGGGGCGTCAGACCGCACGCCCTGGGCAAGGTGGTCTGGTTCGAGCTGGACGGCGGACGGCCCTGACAGCCCTCGCGGACCGTCAGGGCCGTTTCCCGCAACACCGCGTCCCGCCTGTCAGCCGAACTGCTGCTCCAGGTCCTTCAGCTTCTGCTCCAGCGAATCGAGCCGGGGCAGGGCCTGGGTGTCGTCCTCGGCGGTGAGATCCACCGCTTGCGGCTCACTCGCGCCCAGTTCAGGGACGCTCGCCGAGTTCGAGTGGCTGGCGGCTCGCAGGGATGGCCGGGGTCGCAGGGGCAGCTGACCCGGCTCGGATATGGCGGGCTCCGCGACGGACTGCGATGAGGCCGTCGCGGGCGCGAGCGCCTGTACGTCCACCGGGGCGCCGCCCCGGCCCACCCGGCTCCAGGCCCGGTTCTGCCGGTTCAGGGCCTTGATGTGCGCCCGGTCCAGCTTCTCCTGGTCCCTTCTGCGGAGACGGTTCTGCTCCTTCTCCCTGCGGTCCTCACGTACTTCGTCGACCGCCTCGTCGAGCGAGCGTACGCCTTCGAGGAGCATCAGCGACCAGGCGCCGAAGGTCTCCCGGGGCGCGCGCAGCCAGCGCACGATCCGGATCTGCGGCAGCGGCCGGGGCACCAGGCCCTGTTCGCGCAGCGCGGCCCGCCGGGTCTGCTTCAGCGCACGGTCGAAGAGCACGGCGGCCGAGAGGGACATCCCCGCGAAGAAGTGCGGGGCGCCCGCGTGGTTCACCCCGCGCGGCGCGTGCACCCAGTTGAACCAGGCGGCGGCACCGGCGAAGGTCCACACCAGCAGCCGGGAGCCGAGCGCCGCGTCCCCGTGGCTGGCCTCCCGTACGGCGAGGACCGAGCAGAACATCGCCGCCCCGTCCAGGCCGAACGGCACCAGGTACTCCCAGCCGTCCGAGAGCCCGAGGTTCTGCTCGCCGAAGCCGACGAGCCCGTGGAAGGAGAGCGCGGCGGCGACCGCGGCGCAGCAGAACAGCAGCACGTACGACGCGGTGGCGTAGAGGGTCTCTTTGCGCCGGCGCCGCTCCTCGCTGCGTTCCCAGGAGTCGTCCGCCGCGGATGTGTCAGAGGCGCGCTTGCCGCGCGCGACAACCGCAACCGCCGCCATGACCCCCACGAGCAGTACGGCGCCCGGAAGCAGCCAGTCAAGCGATATGTCGGTCATTCTCATGCGCGGTCCCTTGCGTTGCGTAGGGCGATTTCCGCGCCATCGTGGCGGAGAACTCCTCGCGTCCAGAGGGTTTCGGGGCAAGTGAACGCCAATGGGGTGGCGGAGCCCGCCGATATCCGCGATCTGATCGAACACCCGTCATTGATGCGCGCATTGCGTTCGAATCGAATCACCCGTCCCGTAGGGTCCGGTCATGACCGAGGAGTACTCCGACCCATGGGCCGCCGAGGCGATCCGGCGGGTGCGCGCGGACGGCCCGCACCACACCCCCACGCCCCTGCGGCGGCTTTCGCTGCCCGCGGTCCGCGGTATCGACATCTACCTCAAGGACGAGTCCGCGCACCCCACGGGCAGCATGAAGTACCGCCTGGTGCGGGCCATGTTCACCGAGGCGCTCGCGAGCGGCGCCCTCACGGAGGGCACCCCGGTGGTCGCGGCGACGAGCGGGGCGGTCGCCGTCGCGGGGGCCCGCTTCGCCCGCCTGCTGGGCCTGGCCTTCACCGCTGTCGTACCGGCGGGAACCCCTGTCCGGGCCCTGGCCGGGATCGAGGAGGAGGGCGGGCGGTGGCAGCGGGGTGAGCTGCCGCCCGCCGCGGTGCAGGACGAGGCGAGGGCGGTGGCCGGACGGCTCGGCGCCCACTTCCTGGACCACTTCACCGACGCCGGTCGGGCGGTCGCCGCGTGTGGGGAGCCGACGATCGCCGACGAGGTCTTCGAGCAGCTGAGCGGGGAGCCGCACCCGGTTCCGGAGTGGATCGTCACCGGGGCCGGTACCGGGGCGACCTCCGCGGTGGTCGGACGCCACCTGCGCGCGCACGGCCACCCGACCCGGCTGGCCGTGGTGGATCCGGAGAACTCCGCCTACTTCCCCGCGTGGGCGAGCGGGTGCGACGACTACACGACGGGAATGCCGTCCCGGATCCCCGGCATCGGCCGGCCCCGGACCGAACCCGGCTTCCGCCCCGCGCTGATCGACCTGGTGATTCCGGTGCCGGACGCGGCGTCCGTCGCGGCGATGCGGTGGCTCCGTACCGCCGGGACCGAAGCCGGCCCGGCGACCGGCACCAACCTCTGGGGCACGTGCCACCTGGCGGCCCGGATGCACGAGGCGGGGGCGCGGGGGAGCATCGTGACTCTCATCGGCGACAGCGCGGACCCGTACCTGGAGACCCACCTCGACCCGTCATGGGTGCGGGCCCGGGGACTCGATCCCGCGCCCCACGAGGCCGTCATCGAGCGCTTCGCCCGCACCGGGCACTGGCCGGCCCGGCAAGGGTCCGGGTGACACCGGGACGCGCCGGCTCACCTACTGGGCGGCGGGAACGGCCGCCAGCCTGCGAATCCGCTCCGCGTCACAGGTGCGCGGGCAGGTGACGCAGGTGTCCTCGGGGCGCAGCGTGTAGAACAGGCAGCAGCTCGCCCGGTCGCGGGTGGGCAGCGACTCCCCGTTCGGACCGGTCAGTTCGCGGAAGCCCGCCGTGCCGACATACGGCTTCGTCGTGCCCGGCAGCAGCGCCTCCAGCTCCGTCATGGCGCGCTGTTCCTCGCCCAGCAGATGGGCGATGTACCAGAGGCCCTCGACGATCTCGTCGGTCGCCATGCCCCACAGGGCCCGCTTGCCGCGCCGCATGCGCGGCCGGAAGCCGTCGAGCACCGGACCGAGGTGTCCCGCCACCGCGTCGAGCACCTCGGCGCGCAGCGCCGCCTCGTCGGCCACCACCCGGGCCCCCGGCAGCGAGGCCGCCGGGTCACCGGGCAGGCACGCGAACTCCCGCACGCGCAGCGTCAGATGCCCCAGCGCCCGCTGGAACGAGACGTCCTCGACCGGGATGCGGGGCACCCGCCGGTACAGGAACCACGGCACCGTCACCAGCAGGCAGGCCGGCCACGCGTAGCGATGGAGGCCGAAACTGGCGATCACGTCCGGGCGGGCCTGCTGCCCGTAGTCCCGCTGGACCTGGGCGTCGTCGAAGGCGAGGAAGGTGTCCAGCGCGTCCCCGCCGGCCGCGAGCTCGTGCGCGCCCACCCAGCCGGGGCCCCCGGGGGCCCTTTCGCCCTCGGCGAGGATGTCGGCGCGCATACCGGGGAAGACTTCGGTCAGGCGCGCGTACGCGTCGGCCAGGGCCGAGGCCGTCGCTGCGGGGAGCAGGGCGGGCAGGGTCATGCGGGGACCACCGAATCACGATCGTCAGCAGGTAAGCCTTACCTTACCCGACCGGATCGATGTTTGAACTGCGGCCTCCTGCGCCTATCGTGCACACAGGGTGCGGGAAGCGCGAGCCGTGCCCCCGACCGGCCGAGGAGGTGCCCGTGGAGCAGGGCAGAGCGCGTGAGGAGGTGCGGCCGCCGTACGGGGCCGCCGCGTCCGTGCCCGCCGCCCCGCCCGTCCGGGTGCCCGAGCAGGCCCGCGGCGAGCACACCCACTGCGAGGAACCGCCCCCCGCCCCCCGGATCCAGGTGCGCCGCCACTCGGTGCGCGGCCAGATCCTGGACGCCCTGCGCGCCGCCCTCGTCGACGGCGAGCTGGCCCCCGGACAGGTCTACTCCGCCCCCGCGCTCGGCGCCCGCTTCGGGGTCTCCGCGACGCCCGTGCGCGAGGCGATGCAGCAGCTGGCCGGCGAAGGGGCCGTGGAGGTCGTGCCGAACCGGGGCTTCCGGGTCGCCGAACGCGGACCGCGCGAGCTGGCCGAGCTGGCCGAGGTGCGGGCCCTGATCGAGGTCCCCGTCATGCTGCGGCTCGCCCGCACCGTCCCGCCCGCCCACTGGTGCGCGCTGCGCCCGCTGGCCGACGCCACCGTGGCCGCAGCGGCGGTCGGCGACCGGGCGAGCTACGCGGAGGCGGACCGGGCGTTCCACGGCGCGGTCCTCGCGCTCGCCGGGAACAGCCGGCTCGTCATGGTCGCCGACGACCTGCACCGCCGTTCCCAGTGGCCCCTGGTGGACAACCGGGTCACCCGCCGCGCCGACCTGCTGGCCGACGCCTCCGAGCACACCGCGCTGCTCGACGCCCTGATCGCCCAGGACGTGACCGTCGTGCAGTCGCTCGTACGGGAGCACTTCGCGGGCGCCGACGGCTGACCCGGCCGGGCCGGGCCGGCGCCCGGTCTCAGTTCGCCTCGGCGGTCTGCGGCGGGGGCGGGTCCAGATGCGGGCCCAGCCAGGTCGGGACGCCGCCCAGCAGCCGGAAGAGACGGCCCGCCTCGGCCCGCAGCCGGGTCGCCGCCTCGGGCTCCGGCTCGGCGTCGGCCAGCGCGATGAGCGCCGGGGCCGTACCGACCAGATAGCCCAGCTCCTCCCTTATCCGCAGGGACTCCGCGAAGCCGTGCCTGGCCTCCGCCAGCTCGCCCTCGCGCAGGGCGATCAGCGCGAGATGGCGCCAGGTGGAGGAGAGCAGCAGCGCGTCGCCCTGCGCGGTGGCGCCGGCATGGGCCCTGCGGTAGGCGGCGCGGGCGGCCTGCGGGGAGTCGGCGATGTTCTGCGCGATCAGGCCCCGCCGGAAGTCCAGCAGCGGCCGGCCCGGGGCGGCGGGGGAGAGCAGGGCGGCGGCCCGGCTCAGCGCCACGCGCGCCTCGTCGGCCCGGTCCCGCACCCCGAGCAGGGTCGAGGCGTACGCGAGATGGCCGCGTTCGCAGGCGGCCGCGCCGCGCTCGGCGTCGTCGTGGGCCATCGCCTCCGCGGTGCGCAGGGCGTCCTCGGCCTCGGTCCAGCCCTGCCCGGTGTACAGGCACCGCTCGGTCAGCAGGGCCGTCCGCTGGAGGGCCGCCGCCGGGTCGGTGGCGGCGTCGTGTTCGAGCAGGGCCGCTGCGTCCGTCCAGCAGCCGCGTGAGCGCAGCCGCCATACCGCGGTCTGGAGCGGCGGATCGTCATCGGCTGTCGTTCCGGAACCAGACATGGCGGTCTGCGCCACATTGCCCTCCCCGAGCGCGCCATCGAGCTGTGGAGAGCGTCCGGTCATGAGGACCGGATGCTCTTGGGTATGACCCGCATCACAGCATGGATTGGCACGCCGGGCCAAGAGGGCGAGGCAATGTCAGGTGAAACTTTTCACAATCGACGGGAGGGCGCGAGGGCCCCGCCGGCCCGGAGATCAGCTCATACGCAGGGCGAGGAAGAAATCGAGCTTGTCCTCCAGCCGCGCGAGATCACGCCCCGTCAACTGCTCGATTCGCCCGACCCGGTAGCGCAGCGTGTTGACGTGGAGGTGCAGCCGGGCCGCGCAGCGCGTCCACGAACCGTCGCAGTCCAGGAACGCTTCCAGGGTCGGGATCAGCTCCGCGCGGTGGCGCCGGTCGTACTCGCGCAGCGGGTCGAGCAGACGTGCGGTGAACGCCCGGCGCACGTCGTCCGGGACGAACGGCAGCAGCAGCACGTGCGAGGCCAGCTCGTGGTGCCCGGCCGCGCAGACCCGGCCGGGGCGGGCCGCCGCGACCCGGCGGGCGTGCCGGGCCTCCTCCAGGGCGCCGCGCAGCCCCTCGGCCGAGTGCACCGAGGCGCTGACACCCAGTGTCAGCCGGCCGTCGTCGCCGAGCCCGGCGGAGAGCGGGGCGCGGACGGCGGCGAGCAGGGCGTCGGCGTGCAGGGCCGGCCCCTCCTGCGCGGCGGCCGCCTCCGGCCCGCCTTCCGCCTCCCCCGCGTCGGCCGGCCGTTCCGGGGCGGCGGGCAGCGGCACCAGGGCGATGGCCTCGTCATCCGTGTGGGCGACGGCGATCCGGTCCGCCGAGTCGGGACCCGTCACCGCCGGGTCGACCAGGATCTCCTCCAGCAGCGCCTGCGCGACCGGGCCGCCCTCGATCCGGGAGCCGGCGCCGCCGGGCGCGCCGCCCTCCTCCCACTCGACCCGGGCCACCACCACCTGCCAGTGCGGTGCCGTACCGAGCCCGGGGAGCAGGACCGGGGTGGCGACGCGCAGCCGGGCGGCGATCTCGGCGGGCGCGGCGCCCGCCTGGACCAGCTCCAGGACCTCCTGGGCGAGCCGGCGGCGCACCGTGCGGGCCGCGTCGCGCCGGTCGCGTTCGACGGCGATCAGCTGGGTGACGCCCTGGAGCAGGTCGAGCCGCGCGGCCGGCCAGTCGCCCGCGTCCGCCTCCACGGCCAGCAGCCAGTCGGAGAGCACCGACTCCCGCACATCGCGGGGGGCCGGTGCGGCGCCCCGGCCGTTGTTCCGGATCGGGAAGAGCGAATACGTGGTCCCGGCGAGCGCCGCCCGGTGCGGGGCGCGGCGGCCGGAGCGGACCGCGGCCAGGTGCAGCCCGGCCAGTTCCGCGCCGAGGGAAGCGGGCAGCGGGGCGCCCGCGCCCGCGATCTGCCGGCCGGTGGGGGAGAGCACCCAGGCGTGCAGGTCCAGGTCGGAGCCGAGCAGGTCGAGGACCACCTCCGGGCCGCCGCCCGCCGGGCCCGAGGTCATCAGCCTGCGGTGCCGGTCCACCACCGCCGCCAGATCGCCGGCCCGCTCGCCGGACACCTGGCGGACCACGTACTCGGTGATCATTGCGAAAGCGACGGTCTCATGGACGGCGAACAGCGGCAGCCGGTGCCGGCGGCACGCCTCGACGAGATCGTCCGGGATGGCGCCCAGCTCCGCCTCGCCCACCGCGAGCCCCGCCACCCCGGCGCCCGCCAGGATGCGGACGAACGGCTCCGAGTCCTGGGCGTCCCGGCGCCAGACCAGACCGGTCAGGACCAGCTCGCCACCCGTGAGGTAGCGGCTGGGGTCGCGCAGGTCGGTGGTCATCACGCCACGGACCGACCGGTCCAGCTCCTCGTCGCCGCCGAGCAGCCGCAGGCCCAGCGCGTCGTTCTCCAGCAGTGCGCGCAGCCGCATCTCGTCGCCGCCGATCTCTTTCGTTGGTACGGGGGGAGTCTGGTTGTTGTGGTGAGGCTGTTGATCCCCGCCATTCGTTCGAATCTACAAGACATGAGCGGAGAGCAGCCAACTCCTTCATGGGTTCGGTGACTGCACCAGGTGGAGCAGGGCTTGTGTACTGGGCCGCACACCGCGTGAACACATCATGAACAAGTTCGAGGGCCGGCCGTCACCCAGCCCCGGCGCACAACCCGATGAGAAGAAGAGAGCCAGCATGGACTTCCTTCGCCCCGCAAGCTGGGAGGAGGCGCTCGCCGCCAAGGCCGAGCACCCGACGGCTGTTCCCATCGCCGGGGGCACCGATGTGATGGTCGAGATCAACTTCGACCACCGGCGGCCCGAGTACCTCCTGGACCTGAACCGCATCGGTGAGCTCACCGAGTGGGAGGTCGGCCAGGAGAACGTACGGCTCGGCGCCTCGGTCCCGTACAGCCGGATCATGGACCACCTGCGCGCGGAGCTGCCGGGGCTCGCGCTCGCCTCGCACACCGTCGCCTCGCCGCAGATCCGCAACCGCGGCGGCGTCGGCGGCAACCTGGGCACCGCCTCCCCGGCCGGTGACGCCCACCCCGCCCTGCTCGCCGCCGGCGCCGAGGTGGAGGCCGAGTCCGTACGCGGCAGCCGGCTGATCCCCATCGACGCCTTCTACACCGGCGTCAAGCGCAACGCCCTCGAACCGGACGAGCTGATCCGGGCCGTGCACATCAAGAAGGCCGACGGACCCCAGCAGTACTCCAAGGTCGGCACCCGCAACGCGATGGTCATCGCCGTCTGCGCCTTCGGCCTCGCCCTGCACCCCGAGACCCGCACCGTGCGCACCGGAATCGGATCGGCCGCCCCGACACCCGTACGGGCGAAGGAGGCCGAGGAGTTCCTGAACGCGGCCCTGGAGGAGGGCGGCTTCTGGGACAGCCGCACCATCATCACCCCGTCCCTCGCCCAGCAGTTCGCCACGCTCGCCGCCGGCGCCTGCAACCCGATCGACGACGTCCGCGGCACCGCGAGCTACCGCCGGCACGCCGTGGGGATCATGGCCCGCCGGACCCTCGGCTGGGCCTGGGAGTCGTACCGCGGCAACGGCCGCAGCACCGAAGGAGCCGCCTGATCATGCGCGTCAATTTCACGGTCAACGGCCGCCGCCACGAGGCCGACGACGTCTGGGAGGGCGAGTCCCTCCTCTACGTCCTGCGCGAGCGGATGGGGCTGCCCGGCTCCAAGAACGCCTGCGAGCAGGGCGAGTGCGGCTCCTGCACGGTCCGCCTCGACGGCGTGCCCGTCTGCTCCTGCCTGGTCGCCGCGGGACAGGTCGAGGGACGCGACGTCGTCACCGTCGAAGGGCTCGCCGACTTCGCCGCCCACCGCTCCGACGCCCACCCCGGCACCGGCTGCGCCCCCGGCGCCTGCGGCACCGCGCTCGACAGCGCCCGGCGATGGAAGGCCGCACCGGCCGGCGAGGAGACCCGCGACACCGGGGAACTCTCCCCGATCCAGCAGGCGTTCATCGACGCCGGAGCCGTCCAGTGCGGCTTCTGCACCCCCGGCCTCCTGGTCGCGGCCGACGAACTCCTGGAGCGCACCCCGCAGCCCTCCGACGCGGACATCCGCGAGGCGCTCTCCGGCAACCTCTGCCGCTGCACCGGCTACGAGAAGATCCTCGACGCGGTCCGCCTCGCGGCCGCCCGCGCGGAAGAAACGGTCTAGACGATGGGCGTTACCGGTTCCCCCACCAACATCAACCAGGGCACCCGCACCAAGGGCGGCATCGGCGAGTCCACGCTGCGCCCCGACGGAATCCTGAAGGTCACCGGCGAGTTCGCCTACTCCTCGGACATGTGGCACGAGGACATGCTCTGGGGCCACACCCTGCGCTCCACCGTCGCGCACGCCGAGATCGCCTCGATCGACATCTCCGAGGCGCTCGCCACCTCCGGCGTCTACGCGGTGCTCACCTACGACGACCTGCCGACCGCGATGAAGAACTACGGCCTGGAGATCCAGGACACCCCCGTCCTCGCCCACGGCCGGGTCCGCCACCACGGCGAGCCCGTCGCGCTCGTCGCCGCAGACCACCCGGAGACGGCCCGCCGTGCCGCCGCGAAGATCAGGATCGACTACCGCGAACTGCCCGTCGTCACCGACGAGGCCTCCGCGACCGCCCCCGGCGCACCCCTCATCCACGAGGGCCGCGACGACCACCACATCGGCCACGTGCCGCACCCCAACATCGTCCACCGCCAGCCGATCGTGCGCGGCGACGCGGAGGCGGCGAAGGCCCGCGCCGACGTGGTCGTCACCGGGGACTACTACTTCGGGATGCAGGACCAGGCCTTCCTCGGACCCGAGTCCGGCCTGGCCGTACCCGCCGAGGACGGCGGGGTCGACCTGTACGTGGCGACCCAGTGGCTGCACTCGGACCTCCGCCAGATCGCGCCCGTCCTCGGCCTGCCCGAGGACAAGGTCCGCATGACGCTCTCCGGTGTCGGCGGCGCCTTCGGCGGCCGCGAGGACCTGTCGATGCAGATCCACGCCTGCCTGCTGGCCCTGCGCACCGGCAAGCCCGTGAAGATCGTCTACAACCGCTTCGAGTCCTTCTTCGGGCACGTCCACCGCCACCCCGCCAGGCTCCACTACGAGCACGGCGCCACCCGCGACGGCAAGCTCACGCACATGAAGTGCCGCATCGTGCTGGACGGCGGCGCCTACGCCTCCGCGTCCCCCGCCGTCGTCGGCAACGCCTCCTCCCTGGCCGTCGGCCCGTACGTCATCGAGGACGTCGACATCGAGGCGCTCGCCCTCTACACCAACAACCCCCCGTGCGGCGCGATGCGCGGCTTCGGCGCGGTCCAGGCCTGCTTCGCCTACGAGGCGCAGATGGACAAGCTCGCCGCCGAACTGGGCATGGACCCGGTCAGGTTCCGGCAGCTCAACGCCATGGAGCAGGGCACCCTGCTGCCCACGGGCCAGCAGGTCGACTCGCCCGCCCCGGTCGCCGAACTGCTGCGCCGGGTGAAGGCCATGCCGATGCCGCCCGAGCGCCAGTGGGAGAGCGCCGGCGAGCACCCCGACGTACGGGCGCTGCCCGGAGGCCTGTCCAACACCACCCACGGCGAGGGCGTCGTACGCGGTGTGGGCTACGCGGTCGGCCTGAAGAACGTCGGCTTCTCCGAGGGCTTCGACGACTACTCCACCGCCCGGGTGCGCATGGAGGTCATCGGCGGCGAACCCGTCGCGACCGTGCACACCGCCATGGCCGAGGTCGGACAGGGCGGCGTCACCGTGCACGCCCAGATCGCCCGTACCGAACTCGGCGTCGCCCAGGTCACCATCCACCCGGCCGACACCAAGGTCGGCTCCGCCGGATCGACCTCCGCCTCCCGCCAGACGTACGTCACCGGCGGCGCGGTCAAGAACTCCTGCGAGGCCGTCCGGGAACAGGTCCTGGAGATGGGGCGCCGCAAGTTCGGCACGTACCACCCTGCCTGGGCCACCGCCGAACTCCTCCTGGAGGGCGGCAAGGTCGTCACCGACGGCGGCGAGGTGCTGGCCGACGTGGCCGACGTGCTGGAGGACGAGGCGGTCGACATCGAGCTGGAGTGGCGCCACCGCCCCACCGAGGCCTTCGACCTGCGCACCGGACAGGGCAACGGCCACGTCCAGTACTCCTTCGCCGCGCACCGCGCGGTGGTCGAGGTCGACACCGAACTCGGGCTCGTCAAGGTCATCGAACTGGCCTGCGCCCAGGACGTCGGCAAGGCGCTCAACCCCCTGTCGGTCGTCGGCCAGATCCAGGGCGGCACCATCCAGGGGATGGGCATCGCCGTCATGGAGGAGATCATGGTCGACCCCGTGACCGCGAAGGTGCGCAACCCCTCCTTCACGGACTACCTGCTCCCCACCATCCTCGACACGCCGACCATCCCGGTCGATGTGCTCGAACTCGCCGACGACCACGCCCCGTACGGGCTGCGCGGCATCGGTGAGGCCCCCACCCTGTCGTCCACCCCGGCCGTCCTCGCGGCCATCCGGAACGCGACGGGCCTGGAGCTCAACCGCACGCCGGTGCGGCCCGAACACCTCACCGGCCTCTGACCGCGGCTCCACCACAGCTCTCCGGGCGGTGCACGCCTCCGGTGAACGTCACACTTCCCGGCCCGCACCGCCCGGAGTCCAGGGTTCCGCTCCGCTCGCGGCCCCCGACCCCCCGCACCGGAACGGCGGCATCCGTTCCGCTCAATTCCTGCATGAACAGTTCGTCTCGGGCCGTCCCCCGGGTCGTGCCGCCAGCGCAGTCATCCCAAATCCCGCATATCGATTCTCCATCGCGGGTGCCCCTGTGAACCTTGGGAGTCAGGCATCATGACCCAGCAGTCAGTGCAGCCCAAAACCGGTGCGGAGGACGCGGGCCCCGGCTCGCGCGTCCCCGCCGGCAGATCGTGGCTCGACCGGTACTTCCACATATCCGAGCGCGGCTCGACCGTCGCGCGTGAAGTGCGCGGCGGCGTCACGACCTTCATGGCCATGGCGTACATCCTCCTGCTCAACCCGCTGATCCTCGGCGGCAAGGACGTCGACGACAACCTGCTCAGCCAGCCGGGCCTGATCACCGCCACCGCGCTCGCGGCGGCGGCGACCACCCTGCTGATGGGCTTCGTCGGCAAGGTCCCGCTCGCCCTCGCCGCGGGCCTCAGCGTCTCGGGCGTCCTGTCCTCGCAGGTCGCCCCCGAAATGACCTGGCCGCAGGCCATGGGCATGTGCGTGATGTACGGGCTGGTGATCTGCCTGCTGGTGGTCACCGGTCTGCGCGAGCTGATCATGAACGCGATCCCGCTCCCGCTGAAGCACGGCATCACGATGGGCATCGGCCTGTTCATCGCCCTGATCGGGCTCTACAAGGCCGGCTTCGTCGGCAAGGGCACGGCGACCCCGGTGACCCTCGGCCCGGCCGGTGAACTGGCCGGCTGGCCCGTCCTCGTCTTCGCGGTGACCCTGCTGCTGATCTTCATGCTCCAGGCCCGCAACATCCCCGGCGCGATCCTGATCGGCATCGTCGTCGGCACCGTCGTCGCCATCGTGATCAACAAGGCCGCCGGCGTCGACCCGAAGATCTGGAGCAGCGGCCCGCCCGAGCTCAAGGGCTCCGCGGTCTCCTCGCCGGACTTCTCGCTCTTCGGCGACATCGAGTTCGGCGGCTGGGGCGACGTCGGCGCGATGACGGTCGGCTTCATCGTCTTCACCCTGGTGCTCGCCGGATTCTTCGACGCGATGGCCACCATCATCGGTGTCGGTACGGAGGCAGGGCTCGCCGACGACAAGGGCCGGATGCCGGGCCTGTCCAAGGCGCTGTTCATCGACGGCGCGGGCGGGGCGATCGGCGGCGTGGCCGGAGGTTCGGGCCAGACCGTCTTCGTGGAGTCGGCGACCGGCGTCGGCGAGGGGGCCAGGACCGGCCTCGCCTCCGTCGTCACCGGCCTGTTCTTCGCCGCCTGCCTCTTCTTCACCCCGCTCACCGCGATCGTGCCCGCCGAGGTGGCCTCCGCCGCCCTCGTCGTCATCGGCGCCATGATGATGCAGAACGCCCGGCACGTGGACTGGGGCGACCGCTCCGTGGCCATCCCGGTGTTCCTGACGGTGGTCCTGATGCCGTTCACGTACACCATCACCACCGGTGTGGCGGCGGGCGTCATCTCCTACGTCGCCATCAAGGCCGCCCAGGGCCGCGCCCGCGAGATCGGCGCCTTCATGTGGGGCCTGACGGTGATCTTCCTCGTCTACTTCGCCCTGCACCCGATCGAGAGCTGGCTCGGAGTCAGCTGACCCGCCCCTCCCGCACCCGCCAAGGAGACCGAGATGCTGGACATCGCCGAAGAGCTCGCCCGCTGGGCCGGGCAGGGACGCGATTTCGCCGTGGCCACCGTCGTCGCCGTCGGTGGCAGCGCGCCCCGGCAGCCGGGGGCCGCGCTGGCCGTCGACCGTGACGGCACGGTGATCGGATCGGTCTCCGGCGGGTGTGTGGAGGGCGCGGTGTACGAGCTGTGCCAACAGGCCCTGGACGACGGCCGCACCGTCGTCGAGCGCTTCGGCTACAGCGACGAGGACGCCTTCGCCGTCGGCCTGACCTGCGGCGGTGTCATCGACATCCTGGTGACCCCGGTCCGGGCGGAGGATCCCGCCCGGCCGGTGTTCGCCGCCGCGCTCGCGGCCGCCTCACGGGGGGAGGCGGCGGCGGTCGCCCGGATCACCGAAGGGCCCGCCGAACTCCTCGGCCGGCCCCTGCTCGTCCACCCCGACGGCGGGTACGAGGGAGGGCTCGGCGGCCACCCCGAGCTGGACCGCACCGCCGTGGCCGAGACCAGAGCCATGCTCGACGCCGGCCGCACCGGCACCCTCACCATCGGGGCCGACGGCTCGCGGTGCGGGCAGCCGCTCACCCTGCTCGTGGAATCCAGCGTCCCGCCGCCCCGGATGATCGTCTTCGGGGCCATCGACTTCGCCTCGGCCCTGGTACGGGCGGGGAAGTTCCTCGGGTACCACGTCACATTGTGCGACGCCCGCCCCGTCTTCGCCACGAAGGCCCGCTTCCCGGAGGCCGACGAACTGGTCGTCGACTGGCCGCACCGCTACCTGGCCGCGACCGGCGTCGACGCCCGCACCGTCCTGTGCGTCCTCACCCACGACGCCAAGTTCGACGTCCCGCTGCTGGAGGCGGCGCTGAAACTGCCCGTCGCCTACGTCGGCGCGATGGGCTCGCGCCGCACCCACCTCCAGCGCAACGAGCGGCTGCGCGAGGCCGGCGTCACCGAACTGGAGCTGGCCCGCCTGCACTCGCCGATCGGCCTCGACCTCGGAGCCCGTACGCCGGAGGAGACCGCCCTGTCGATCGCCGCCGAGATCGTCGCCGTCCGGCGCGGCGGCAGCGGTACGCCGCTGACCGGCGCCCACACCCCGATCCACCACCCCGGAGGGCTGCCGCCGGCCGGTCGCATCGGTTCCGTGGCCTGAACCCGTCCCTCGCGGGAGGCGGCGTCAATCGGCGGGTTGCCGCCACGGCACATTCACGCCAGGCTCGGACGGCACCGCGGTCCCCGGTTTACCGGTAGATCAGCAGCATGACATTCACCCCCTCCACCGCCTCCGGCCGGGTGAGACCAGCCCGCGCCGGACGCAGAGCCCTCCTCATAGCCACCTCGGCCGCCCTGGTCGGCGGCGTCCTGCTCCCCGTCACGGGCACCGCCTCCGCGGCCACCGCCCCCGCCGGAACGGCCCCCGCCGCGAAGCCCGTCCACCGTTACGACATCACCCTCGTCACCGGCGACGTCGTCCACTTCTCCGACGGCGCGGGCAGCCAGGACACGGTCACCGTGGACCGCCCCGAGGGCGCGACCGGTGGCGTCCACGTCCAGCAGGCCGGGGACGACATCTACGTGCTGCCCGACGAGGCGCAGAGCCTCCTCGCGGCCGGCCGGCTCGACCGCCGCCTCTTCAACGTCTCGGCGCTCGCGAAGATGGGCTACGACGACGAGCGGACCGGGGGCATCCCGCTGATCGCCACCTACCCGGCGAGCAAGGCGCGTTCGCTGCCCGCCGCACCGCGCGGCAGCAAGGCGGTCCGGCAGCTGGAGTCCATCCACGGCGCCGCCCTCAAGACCGCCAAGGACACCGCGCGGGCCTTCTGGGACGACATCGCGCGCACCACCACGGCCCGTTCGCTGGACAACGGGATCGCCAAGCTGTGGCTCGACGGCCGTGCCGAGGCCGCGCTCAAGGACTCCGTGCCGCAGATCAACGCCCCGCAGGCGTGGGCCGACGGCTACGACGGCAAGGGCATCAAGGTCGCCGTCCTGGACACCGGCATCGACGTCGACCACCCGGACGTCAAGGACCGCATCCTGGAGACGAAGAGCTTCGTGCCGGGCCAGGAGGTCGACGACAAGAACGGCCACGGCACGCACGTGGCTTCCACCATCGCCGGCTCGGGCGCCGCGTCCGACGGCGTCAACAAGGGCGTCGCCCCGGCGGCCGGCCTGATCGTCGGCAAGGTGCTGAGCGACGAGGGCGAGGGCGCCGACTCCGGCATCATCGAGGCCATGGAGTGGGCGAAGGCCGAGGGCGCCGACGTCGTGTCCATGAGCCTCGGCTCCAGCATCCCGGACGACGGCACCGATCCGATGTCCCAGGCCGTCGACGCCCTCTCGGAGGACGGCGGCCCGCTCTTCGTGATCGCCGCGGGCAACGCGTACGGCGCCGGCACCATCGGCTCGCCCGGCTCGGCGGACAAGGCGCTCACCATCGCCGCCGTCGACAAGCAGGACGGCCGCGCGGACTTCTCCTCCATGGGCCCGCTGGTGCGCTCCTACGGCCTGAAGCCGGACCTCTCCGCTCCGGGCGTCGACATCAACGCCGCCGCCTCGCAGTCGGTCCCCGGCATCGAGGGCATGTACCAGTCGATGTCGGGCACGTCGATGGCGACCCCGCATGTCGCGGGCGCCGCGGCCATCCTGAAGCAGCGTCACCCCGACTGGAGCGGCCAGCGCGTCAAGGACGCGCTGATGACCTCGTCGAAGGTGCTGCCGGACTACACCCCGTACGAGCAGGGCACCGGCCGGCTCGATGTGAAGGCCGCCATCGACACGACCATCGAGGCCACGGGCTCGGTCGCGGTCGCCGCGTACGACTGGCCGCACAGCGCGTCGGACCCGGTCACCGAGCGGACCATCACCTACCGCAACACGGGGGCGCGGGACGTCACCCTCGACCTGACGACGGACGGCGCGCCGGACGCGTACACGCTGTCGGTGAAGCGGCTGACCGTCCCGGCCGGTTCGACCGCCGATGCCGTCCTCACGCTCGACCCGTCGAAGACGGAGCCGGGCACCACGTTCTCCGGGCAGGTCCTCGCGAAGGACGCCTCGGGCACCGTCGTCGCGCACACCGGCTTCGCGCTCAGCAAGGAGCAGGAGCTGTACAACCTCACATTGCGGCTGCGTGACCGCGCCGGCAAGCCGATGGACGGTGTCGTCGTGATCGGCGCGCTCGGCGACCCGAACCTGACGCCGGTCCAGGTGGCGGGTGACACCACGCTGCGGCTGCCCCCGGGCAACTACACCGCCTGGTCCGCCGCCGACATCAAGGGCGACACCGCCGACTCGCAGGCCATCGCCTTCCTGGCGGCCCCGGAGGTCGTCCTCGACAAGCCGGTCACGGTCACGCTCGACGCCTCGAAGGCCCACAAGGTCAGCGTGCGCACGCCGAAGGAGACCGAGACCCGCCAGCTGCGGTATGACATGGCACGCACCGCTCCGGACGGCACCGTCCAGCGCGACGCCTACCAGATCCCGCTGACGTACGACCAGCTGTGGGCGAGCCCCACCAAGAAGGTCACCCAGGGCAGCTTCTCGTTCCTGACCCGCTGGCGCCAGGGCGAGAAGCTGATCGACCTGACGGCCGACGGCCGGGACGTCCCGGTGGCCGTGCAGAACGGTTCGCCGGTTGCCGAGAACAGCCGCAAGAAGCTCCGCGGCGTCTTCGCGGGCAACGGCTCCGCCGCCGACTACAAGCACGTCGACGCCCGGGGCAAGGCCGTCGTCATCCGCGGCGGTGACGCGGTGACCCCGGCCGACCGGGCCGCCGCCGCCGTCGCCGCAGGCGCGAAGGCGCTGTTCGTCGTCAACCCGGGCGACGGCCGGCTGATGGAGTCCTACGCCGACTACGGCACCACGCTCGCCATCCCGGTCGCCTCGGTCCAGCGTATCGCGGGCGAGAGCCTGATCAAGGCCGCCCGGCGCGGCAAGAAGCTGACCGTCGACCAGCACAAGTACGCGAGCTACGTCTACGACCTGGTCGACCGCCACGACGGCACGGTCCCGGACCGCTCGCTGGCCTTCGCCCCGGCCACCCGGCAGCTGGCGAAGGTGGAGAACACCTTCTACGGCCACCGTGACGTCGTCGGCGCCGGCTACCGCTACGACATCCCCGACTACGGCTTCGGCATCGGCTTCCCGGAGTACGAGAAGTACCCCGCGACCCGCACCGAGTGGGTCACCCCGCTGCCGGGCGCCTCGTACTGGTACGAGGACCACGCCCAGTACAACGCCGAGGGCACCGACACCGCGCTGGAGGAGCGCAGCGGCGAGCTGGACTACCGGGCCGGCGGCAGCAGCAGGGCCCAGTGGTTCGCGCCCGTCACGCGGCCGCGCCTCGGCACCGGCTACTGGGGGCCGTTCCGCTCGCAGTGGGGCGACATCCAGTACAACGTCACACCGTGGACGGACGGCGG
Organism: Streptomyces sp. Mut1; assembly: GCF_030719295.1. Taxonomy (NCBI): domain Bacteria; kingdom Bacillati; phylum Actinomycetota; class Actinomycetes; order Kitasatosporales; family Streptomycetaceae; genus Streptomyces; species Streptomyces castrisilvae. The sequence goes on from NZ_CP120997.1 coordinate 6,489,476, forward strand.
GGCCGGTCACTCGGGCTCCATGCCGGACAAGGAGTACGACACCGGCAAGGCCGCGGTCTACCAGGGCGACACGCTGCTCGACGAGTCCCCCGGCCGCGCCGGATCCGTCGGGGACCTGCCCGCCGAGGAGCTGCCCTACCGGCTGGTGCTCGACGCCTCGCGCGACGCGGACACCTGGAAGACGTCCGTGCGCACCCACTCGGAGTGGTCGTTCGTCTCGGGAGCACTCGACCCCGAGGGCCCGTACCAGGCCGACATCCCGATGCTCCAGCTGGACTACGACGTGCACACCGACCTGGCCGGTGACGTGAAGGCCGGAAAGCAGACCGAGATCGGTCTCTCGTCCACCACGCAGGAGTGGCTGGAAGGCGCCGTGAAGGCGAAGAAGGCCGCGCTGTCGGTGAGCTACGACGACGGGAAGACCTGGAGCGCGGTGCAGCTGAAGAAGGACGGGGCCGGTTCCTGGACCGCCCGGTTCAAGACCCCGAAGAAGGGCGCCACGGCGGTTTCGCTCAAGGCGCACGCGGAGGCCGGCAACGGTCTCGCGGTGGACCAGGAGATCATCCGGGCCTTCGGCCTGAAGTGACCTGCTGAGCATCGCCACCGAGGCGGCCGCGCACCCCGGGAACGGGCTGCGCGGCCGCCTCTTCGCTTCCTTCCGCCCTTCTTCGATCATCAAAATTTGTCTTGTTTGCCCGTATATGGCAGGTGATAACGGCAGAAAGGGACTTTTTGCGGTGCGACGGAAGTTGCCACGGCGCCACCGGGAGGTTTATAAGAGGAGCGTGGCCGAGGCGATTCCGGGAATTCCGGGGACTGCCGCCATGGAGGTTTCCCATGTTTCTGACTCCGTCCGACACGGAGAAATTGCTGCTGAGTGTTGCTGGAATGGTCGCCCGTGACCGGCGGGCGCGGGGCGTCCGCCTCAACTACCCGGAGGCCGTCGCGCTGCTCGCCTGCTGGGCGATGGAACGGGCCCGCGAAGGAGCCCGCGTCGCCGATCTCATGACCGCGGGCCGCTCCGTTCTCACCCGTGCTGACGTGCTGGAAGGTGTCCCGGAGATGCTGAGCGACGTCCAGGTCGAGGCCACCTTCCCCGACGGGCGCAAGCTCGTCACGATCACCTCGCCGATCCCGTGATCCCCGGCGAGGTGCGGACCGGACCCGGCGTGGTGCACATCAATTCCGGCCGCCCGAGGATTCAGCTCACCGTGGTGAACGACGGGGACCGGCCCATTCAGATCGGATCCCATTTCCATTTCCCCGACGTAAATCCCGCGCTTTCCTTCGACCGCCCGTCGGCGAAGGGATTCCGGCTCGATATTCCCTCCGGTACGTCGCTGCGCTTCGAGCCCGGCGTCGGCGCGGAGATCACCCTTGTCGCACTCGGCGGCCGCGGGACGGTGCCCGGCATCGTGCTCCCCGCCGCTCCGGGTGCCGAATCCGACGCAGAGGAGGCCGTGTGACATGGCACAGCTGACCCGCGCCGCCTATGCGGCGCTCTACGGACCCACCACCGGCGACCGCATCCGGCTCGCCGACACCGACCTCTGGATCGAGGTCGAGGAGGACCGCTGCTTCGGCGGCGAGGAGGCCGTCTTCGGCGGCGGCAAGTCGATCCGCGAGTCCATGGGCCAGGCCACCGCCTCGCGCGCCGATGGCGCCCTCGACCTGGTCATCACCAACGTCGTGGTCCTCGACCACTGGGGCGTCGTCAAGACCGACATCGGCATCCGGGCCGGCCGGATCGTCGCCCTCGGCCGATCCGGTAACCCCGACATCGCCGACGGCGTCCACCCGGACCTCGTCATCGGACCCGGCACCGACGTCGTCTCCGGCGAGGGCCGCCTCCTCACCGCGGGAGCCGTCGACACCCACGTCCACTTCCTCATGCCGGAGACCCTCCACGAGGCGCTGGCCACCGGCACCACGACCGCCATCGGCGGCGGCACCGGAGCCACCGAGGGCTCCAAGGCCACCACGGTCACCCCCGGCGCCTGGAACCTCGCGATGATGCACCGGTCCCTGGACCACGTCCCCCTCAACGTCATGCTGTTCGGCAAGGGCTCCACCGTCGGTGCGGAGGGGCTGCGCGAGGCCGCGCTCGGCGGCGCCGGCGGCTACAAGGTCCACGAGGACTGGGGCGCCACCCCCGCCGCCATCGACGCCGCCCTCAGGGCCGCCGACGCCTACGGACTCCAGGTCGCACTGCACGGCGACAGCCTCAACGAGGCCGGCTACGTCGAGGGGACCCTCGACGCGATCGCCGGACGCGGCATCCACGTCTTCCACGCCGAAGGCGCCGGCGGCGGCCACGCACCCGACATCATCACCCTCGCCTCCCACCCCCACATCCTTCCGGCGTCCACCAACCCGACGCTCCCGCACACCGTCAACACGGTCGACGAACACCTCGACATGCTGATGGTCTGCCACCACCTCAACCCGCGCGTCCCCGAGGACCTGGCCTTCGCCGAGTCCCGCATCCGCGCCACCACCATCGCGGCCGAGGACATCCTCCACGACATCGGAGCCCTCTCCATCACCTCGTCCGACGCCCAGGCGATGGGCCGGATAGGCGAGGTGATCTGCCGCACCTGGCAGGTCGCCCACGTGATGAAGCAGCGCTTCGGGGACCGCGGCAGCGCCCTGCCCGCCGACAACGAACGGGCCCGCCGCTACGTCGCCAAGTACACGATCTGCCCCGCCGTCGCCCACGGCATCGACCACGTCGTCGGCTCCGTCGAACCGGGCAAGCTCGCCGACCTGGTGCTCTGGGACCCCGCGTTCTTCGGCATCCGCCCCGCGGCCGTCATCAAGGGCGGCATGGTCGTGTACGCGCCCCTCGGCGACGCCAACGCCGCGATCCCCACCACCCAGCCCGTGCTGCTGCGCCCCACGGCCGCCGCCGGAGCCACCGCGCACCTCTCCGTCAGCTTCGTCGCCCCGGCCGCGCTGTCCGACGGTCTCGCCGAACGCCTCGGACTCGTACGCGAACTGGTCGCCGTGCGCCCCACCCGCCACCTCACCAAGGCCGATCTGCCGAACAACACCGCGCTGCCCGCCATCGACGTCGACCCGGAGACCTTCGCCATCCACATCGACGGGGAACCGGTCGAGCCGTCGCCCGCCACCGAACTGCCGCTGACCCAGCGGTACTCCATGTTCTGATGGTGTCCCTGGCCTCGCTCCTGCTCGGTGACGGACGGCTCCCGGTCGGCGCGTACACCTACAGCGCGGGCCTCGAACCGGCCGTCGCCGCCGGCCTCACCCGCGACCGGATTCCCGCTCTCCTCAGGGCCCGGCTGCACACCACGGCCGTCACCGAGGCGGCAGCCGCCGTCCTCGCGCTGCGGGCCGCCGGGCGCGACCCGGCCGACTACGGGCCCGTGCAGGAGGCGCTGACCGCCCGGACGCCCGCCGCCCCGCAGCGGGAGGCGTCGGCGACGCTCGGCCGGGGCGTGCGCAGGCTGGCCCGCCGGCTCGCCCCGGACCACCCGGCGGTCACCGCGCTCGCGGCCCTGCCCGCCCGGCCCCTGCGGCCGGTCACGCTCGGCGCCCTCGGAGCCGTACTGAAGGTCACCGAGGAGGAACTGGCGCACGCCGTCGTCTACGACGAGCTCCAGACCATCGCGTCGGCCGCACTGAAACTCCTGCCCGGCGACCCGCTCGACGCGGTCGCCTGGATCCTCGCCGCCGAACCCGAAGCGGCCCGGGCGGTGACCACCGCCCTCGCCGTACGGAGCCCGGACCGACTTCCCGCCCGTACGGCCCCGCTCACCGAACAGTGGGCGCTCGAACACGCACGACGCGAACGGAGACTCTTCCTTGCCTGACAACTCCCTGCCCGAAAGCGCCACCACCCCCGCACCGCTGAACAACCCCCACTTCCACGAGCCGCTCAACCAGCCGCGCGCCCTGCGCCTCGGCGTCGCGGGACCGGTCGGCACCGGCAAGAGCTCCATCCTGGCCACCCTGTGCCGCGCGCTCGCCGGCGAACTGTCCATGGCCGTCGTCACCAACGACATCTACACCGACGAGGACGCCCGCTTCCTGCGCTCGGCGGGCGTCCTGCCCACCGAACGCATCCGCGCGGTCGAGACCGGAGCCTGCCCGCACACCGCGATCCGCGACGACGTCAGCGCCAACCTGGACGCCGTCGAGGATCTGGAGGAGGCGTACGGGCCGCTGGACCTGGTCCTCATCGAGAGCGGCGGCGACAACCTCACCGCCACCTTCAGCCCGGCCCTCGCCGACGCCCAGCTGTTCTGCATCGATGTCGCGGGCGGCGGCGACGTCGCTCGCAAGGGCGGCCCCGGCATTGCCGGCGCCGACCTCCTGATCATCAACAAGACGGACCTCGCACCCCATGTGGAGGTGGACGTGGCCGCCATGGTCGCCGACGCCGAGGCGGCCCGCGGCGGGCTCCCCGTGCTCGCCCTGTCCAGGAAGGACCCGGCCTCCACGGCCGAACTCGCCGACTGGGTACGCTCCCTGCTCGCCCGGCACCGCTCCGGCAGCCATGTCCCCACCGACCCCGGCCCGATGGCGCCCCACAGCCACAGCCACTCGTGAACGAACCGGTGGTCATCGGCGTCGAGCGCGACGCCACGGGCCGTCATCTGGCGCGCGAACTGCGGCCCGGCGCGTTCCTCGCCCCGCGCCCGCTGCTGCCGGTGGCCGGCCGGATCCGCGTCGCCCTCGTCGGCACCCGGGCCGGACTGCTCGCGGGCGACGCACTCGGGCTGCGGATCTCGGTCGGCCCCGGCGCCCGCCTGGAACTCGTCGAACCGGCCGGGCTCGTCGCCTACGACCACCGGGGCGGCAGCTCCCGCTGGCAGGCCCGGGTGGACGTCGCCGAGGGCGGCGAACTCCTCTGGTGCGGGCTGCCATTCGTGGTGTCCGGCGGGGCGGACGTCGAGCGGGACATGGACGTCCGGCTGGCCGCCGGGGCCCGGATGCTGTGGCGCGACACCCTGGTCCTCGGCCGCTCGGGCGAACGCGGCGGAAGCGTGCGGGCGACGACCCGGGTGACGTACGACGGGCGTGAACTCCTCGTCGAGGACCTCGACCTGACCGACCCCGGATTGCGCGGACTGCCCGGCATCCTGGGCCCCCACCGCGTCATCGGCGCCGTCACCGCACTCGGCAGGACCCCACCGGGCCCGCCGCACCCCTACCGCACCGACCTGGCGGGCCCGGGGGCGCAGGTCCGGCTGCTGGACACGGTCGTCCCGGCCGTGGACGCGGAACTCACCGCGGTCTGGGAGTCCTGGAGCGGCGGCTGACACGAGCCGCGCCGGCCCGGCGCGATCAGACTCCGCGCACCTCGTCCGCGGCTTCCACCCCCGGGCGCTCCGCGATCCGACGGCGGCGGGCGGCGCCCCGCGCCCCCGCCACCGCAGCGGCGCACAGCAGTGCCGGAGCCGCCGCCAGCGCGAAGCACAGGGCGAGCGGCAGCCGGTCGACCAGCAGACCGACCGCGGCGGTGCCGCCCGCCGACCCGGCGTTGAACGCGGTGTTCACCCAGGCGCCCGCCTGGGTGCGCCGGGAGGCGTCCACCGACTCGTCGGCGATCAGATACGCGGTCGTGAGCGCGGGCGCGACGAAGAGCCCGGCGACCGCGACCAGCGCGACCAGTACGTACAGACGCGGTGACATCCCCGCCGCCAGCAGCGCGGCGCCCAGCGCGGCGGCCACCACCGGCAGCCGCACCCGGCTTGCCGACCTCCACCGGACCGCCCCGTAGGCCAGCCCGCCGACGGCGCTTCCGGCCGAGAGGGCGGCCAGCACCCAGGACACGGCCGCCGCCCGGTGGAGCCGCTCGGTGAACGCCACCACCAGCAGATCGAGCGCCCCGAGACAGAGCCCCACGGCCGCCGTCACCAGCACCGCGTGCCGCAGGTCGACGATGCCGCGCAGGCGCAGCCGGGGCGCGCCCGGTCCGCCGGCCGCGGGCTGCTTCGCGCGCGCCGCGCGGGGCACCGCCGGGGACGTCACCAGCGCCACCGCCCCCACGAACACGAGCACCGCACCGGCCAGCACACCGGCCGCCGGCACGGTGACCGTCACCACGATCCCGACCAGCAACGGGGCCGTGACGTACATCAGTTCCTCGGCCACCGCGTCCAGGCTGTACGCGCGCTGCAACAGCTCCCGGTCGGGGACGAGGTCGCTCCACAGCGCCCGCATGACCGGACCGAGCGGCGGAGTGCAGGCACCCGCCGCCGTGGTGAGCCCGCTCAGGAGCAGTGCCGGGGCACCGGGACTCCAGGTGGCCAGGGCGATCACGGTGAGCAGCGCCGCGTACAGCCCCGCCATGGGCGGCACGGCCCGGCGCGGTCCGTACCGGTCGATCAGCGCGGCGCGGGCGGGGGAGAGGGTGACGCTCGCGGCCCCGAACAGGGCCATGGCGGCCCCGGCCACGGAGTACGCGTGCGTGGCGTCCTTGAGCGCGAGCAGGAGGGAGAGGGGGGCGACGCCGTACGAAAGCCGTCCCAGCAGCGCGGCGGCGAAGGGGCGCGCGGCATGGGGTGTTCGGAGCACGGCGGCGTAGGAGGGCGTGGGAGAAGACGTGTGCACGACGACATTCCTCGTGAGGCAGCGCGGAGACCCGGCGCTGCGGGTATGCGGGGACACCGGAGTGCCGCACCCGTGACGACGGGTGCGGACGTCTCGGGGTCCTACGCACGAGGAAGAGTCATGCGGGCAAGCTAGCAGAGCGGCCGGTCAGGTGATGTCCGGGTTGGCCGCCAGGATGTCCTCGGCGACCGCCCACAGCCCGGGCAGGAACCGGATGACCTCCTCGCGCCGCTCCAGGATGTCCGCGGTGCCGGTGATCCCGGTCAGGTCGGCCACGGCCGCCTCGAACGCGGGCAGGCGCGCGGTGTGCAGCGCCGGGTCGTCCACGGCCAGCACGGTGTGACAGCGGGCGAGCGTCGCGACGATCCAGAAGACGGCCTCGCGGTGTTCGCCCCGGTCGATCAGCTCCCGGCTGCCGTCGACCGCGATGGGGCGGGCCCGTTCGGTGAGGTCGCTGCTGAAGAAGAAGGGCGTGCGCGCCACCGGGACCGTGGCGTCGAACGTCCGCGTCATCTCGCCCACGTGGTGCCGCACCACCTCCGCGGACACGTCGGCGCAGCCGAGCAGCTCCAGCAGTTCCCGGTACAGCCGCGGCCGCCCGTACGCGGTGAGGACCTCACGGGCGGCCGGGTAGCGCAGTCGGACGGTGGGGTTGCGCAGCGCCGCGACGAGCAGGACGTGGGTGGTGACCCCGGTGGGGAACATCCAGGCCGGCACCTGCTCGTGAAAGGGTGCGGTGCCGTCGAACGCGGCGAGACGTCCCTCGACGCGCCGCCGGGCGTCCAGACACCGCCGCCGGACCCACTCGCGCTCGGCGAAGCGGGGCGAGAGGTCCGCGTACAGGGCGCGCAGCCCGCCGGTCGGATCGTCGATGACGGTGTCGACGCGGAAACTGCCCGCCAGATGGTACGAGGAGAGGACGGTCTCCGCGTCGCGGAGCTCCGCCCACGGCACGTAACTGATCTCCAGCAGGGCGCCCCCGTACCGGAGTTTTCCGGGCTTGACGGGCGGGTCCTCGTCCTCCGTGACGACCACGACGTCGACGTCCGAGGAGGCCGCCAGCTCGGCGTCGTCCGCCCGGCCGACCGTCGACCCGCTGAAGTACGCCCCCCGGTATCCGGGGACGGAGCGGGCGTGGGCGGCCACCCAGCGGACCGCGGCGGCGCGTGCCGTTCCGACTCTCATGTGCGCGACTCCTCGGGCGGATCCGGACCGTGGCGGCGCGGAGACGCCGCACCGGTCCGGCGCGCCCGCTCCGTACATGTCGCACCATCACGACGCGGTGGTCAAGCCGGGCCGGCCGCGCCCCCGGCCCCCAGCAGCCCCGAGGCGTCGAGCACCTGACGGATCGCCCGCCCCGACGCCAGCTCCTCCAGCGCGTGGTTGACCTCGCCCAGCGCGAGGGTGCCGGTGTGCATCTCCTCCACCGGCATCAGGCCCGCCCGCCACAGGTCCAGGAAGCGGGGGATGTCCCGGCGCGGGACCGCGTCGCCCATGTACGAGCCCAGCAGGGACTTGCCCTCGCCCGCGAAGGCCAGGGCCGGGACCTCCAGCACGCGGTCCGGGGAGGGCAGGCCCACCGAGACGACCTTGCCGCCCCGGGCCACGGCCGTCAGACACGCGGCCATCACCTTCGGGCTGCCCACGGCCTCCACCGCCACCTCCGCCCCGCCGGACGTCAGTTCACGGATCGCGGCGACCGCCTCGTCGGGGGCGTACGCGTGCGTCGCGCCGAGGCGCAGCGCCCGCGCGCGCTTCTCCGGGACCGGGTCCACGGCGATGACCGGGTACGCGCCGGCGGCCCGCGCCCCGAGCACCGCCGACAGGCCCACGCCGCCCAGCCCGTAGACGACCGCCGACTGGCCGGGGCGCAGGGCGGCCGTGTTGATGACGGCGCCCGCGCCCGTCAGGACCGCGCAGCCGAACATCGAGGCCACGGTGAACGGGATGTCGCGGGGGATCGGCACCACGGACTCCTGGGCCACCACCGTGTACGAGGAGAACGCCGAGACGCCCAGCTGGTGGTGGACCGTGGCGCCGGAGGCGTCGGTCAGGAGGGAGGGGCCGTGCAGCAGGGCGCCGGAGCCGTTCGCCGCGGCGGCCGCCGCGCACAGGGCCGGGCGGCCCGCCGCGCAGTCGGCGCAGAAGCCGCAGCTCGGCACGAAGACCAGGGCGACGTGGTCACCGGGGGAGATCCGGTGGACGCCGGGGCCGGTCTCCTCGACCACGCCGACCGCCTCGTGGCCCAGGGCCATCGGCAGCGGCCGGACCCGGTCGCCGTTGACGACCGACAGGTCCGAGTGGCACAGGGAGGCGGCCGCGACCCGGACCAGGACCTCGCCCTCGCGCGGGGCCGCGAGGGTCAGCTCCTCCACCTCGACCGGGCGGGTCCGCGCGTAGGGGCGGGCCGTTGATATGCCGCGCAGGACCACCGCGCGGGTCTTCACGCCCTCACCCCGTCGCGCGGTGCGCAGCGCAGCACGTCGCGGCTCTCCAGCAGCGGGACGACCTTGCCGAGCACGATCTCCTGGAAGTGCGGGGTCGCGCAGTGCGCGGTGAAGTCGGCCTCCGTCGCGTACTCCTCGTAGAGCACGATCGCCCGCGGGTCCTCGGTGCCCTGGTGGACCCGGTAGGCGAGGTTTCCGGGCTCCTGGCGGGAGGCGGCGGCCATGGTGTCGAGCAGGGGGAGGACGGTGTCCTGCTCGCCGGGCCTCGTTCGGTAGCGGGCTACGACCACGTATGTCATGTCGGTACTACTCCTGGGGTGGGGCGGGCCTCTTGAGGGCGGCCGGCGGGACCGGCGGCAGCTGGTCGCGGCGCAGGTGCCAGAGGCGGGGGTCGGACGTGGCGGCAGCGGCCGAGCCGAGGGCCAGGGCGAGCGCCACGTCCGCGGGGGTCTCCACGAAGCCCGCGGCCACCGAGGGGGACATCGCGCGCTGTGCCTGCGCGCTCATCCGGGCGATGATCGGGGCGGGCATGACTTCGACCAGGTCCGGCGCCCCGCGCGAGATCGCGTCCGTGGAGCGGCGCAGATTGGACCGGTCGGTGACGAACACCTTCATCATGGTCAGCAGGCCGAGCGGGCGGCCCTTCTCTATCAGCGGGAGCCGGGTGCTGACCACGCCGTGCGCGCCCATGTTCTTGAGGAATTCCAGCGCGCCCCGGTCCTGCGCGAGACCGGGGCTGCTGTCCACGTTCACGAAGACGACCTTCCCCGCCCGGCCCAGCGCCGGCACCACTTGGGGCAGCTGCCCCACCGCGAACGAGGCGAGGATGCACACCCTGGCCGGTGCGGTCAGGAACTGCCGCAGCGGCTGGGTACCGACGACCGACGCGATGACGGGCACCTCGGCGAACGCCGAGGTGAGCCGGGGATCGAGCGGAGCGCCGGACCGGGGCGGGGAAGGGGTCATGGCAGGCCCTGACTGGGAAGAGGGTGCGCGGCTGCTGCTGGGTCAGTTCAGCGGAGACGTACCGAATCGGCTGGGAAGACCCAGTTTGCCAGGGTTGAGAATCCCGGCCGGGTCCAGGGCCGCCTTCACCGCCACGAACGTCGAGAAGCCCGCGCCCAGGGATTCCGCCAGGTAGGGGCCGCGCAGCAGTCCGCAGCCGTGGTGGTGGCTGAGCGCCGCCGCGTGCTTGATGAGGACCGCGTTCGCCGCGTCCCACACCGACCGGTACCAGTCGCGGCGCGCCTCGGGCGCCACCTCGCCGCGCAGCGAGAAGTACACGCAGGCGCCGTCGGTGTACGCGTGCGACTGGTGCGCCGACGCCGCCAGGGTGCCGGGCACCGACTGGATCGCGGCGACCACCTCGTCGTAGATCACCGGGAGGCCGGCCCAGGACGCGGCCATCTCCAGGGTGTCGGCGACGAAGCCGGGGCCGGGTGTGAAGCCGTCGGCGGACTTGCCGACCAGCATCCGCTCGTCCAGCCATCGCTCGA